>NDHY01000002.1 GCA_003574845.1 candidate division NPL-UPA2 bacterium Unc8 | reverse complement strand
AAATACATTTAAGTCAATGTCTAACAATATTTACAGGGTCAGGTCTCCACACTTGACATATTAGAATAGCTTTGATATAATCCTTTCTGGTTCTAATAAAGAGATAGAGCAGAAAGGATTTTTTTATGGCCAGACCCTTAAGGATTGAATATGCAGGCGCCTTCTATCATATCATTCAAAGAGGCAATGAAAGAAAAGAGATATTTAAATCTGATCGAGACAGAGAGAAATTCTTAAAATACATAGAGCTTATATCTGGGCGTTATAATATAAGAATTCACACCTATTGTATTATGAATAATCACTTCCACCTCATATTGGAGACCATAGAGCCAAATTTGGCAAAAGCAATGCATACCCTGAATACAGGTTATACTGTTTATTTTAACACTAAAAGAAAAAGGACAGGTCATCTGTTCCAGGGCAGATACAAAGCTATATTAGTTCAGGCAGATGAATATCTGCATCATCTTTCCAGATATATTCACCTCAACCCTATAAGAGCAGAGCTGGTAAAAGACCCTAAAGATTATCCCTGGTCAAGCTACAAATTTTTCCTATCTGAGATAAACTCACCCGGTTGGTTGAAGACCGACTTCATTCTATCTATGTTTGATAAAGACCTCAAAAAAGCAAGAGTTTTATATAGAAAGTTTGTTATAGAGCATATAGGGAATGAAATAGATGTAATAAAAGACAATATAACAGCCGGCTCCATATTGGCAAATCATGATTTTGTTGAGTGGATTAGAGACAAATTTATAAAGGATAAATCAGACAGAGAAATTCCCGATATTGAAAGACTAAAGAAAAGACCTTCTTTAGCAGATATCATATCCAAAGTTAAAGAGGCAGTGAAAGATGAAGGGTTCTCAAGAAAAATCGCAATATATCTAAGTCGTAAATATACAGCAAAGACTTTAAATGAGATAGCCAGTTTTTATGGTAATATAGGAGATACAGGGGTAAGCCAATTGTGCCTAAGGTTAGAGCGAAAAAGAAAAGAAGACAGACAATTAAATAATTTAATAAGTCAATTAGAGAAAGTGTGGAATGTGGAGACCTGACCCTGATTATATCTATTTCAATCGTCAACTGGAATACAAAGGGTTTATTAAGGGATTGTCTGAAATCAATATATGAAAATACCCATGGTATTGACTATGAGATTTTTGTGGTGGATAATGCTTCTGAGGATGGCAGCACAAAAATGGTTGAAAAGGAGTTTCCGAAAGTTAAGTTAATTAAGAATAAAGAAAATGCAGGCTTTGCAAAGGCTAATAATCAAGCTATCATGCGAAGTAAGGGAAGATATGTTTTGCTGTTAAATTCCGATACAGTTGTCTTAGAAAATGCCCTGGAGAAAATGATGGTATTTATGGATGAACATCCCGGTGTTGGTGTATTGGGACCTAAAATATTAAATCCAGATGGCTCTTTACAACCTTCCTGCAGAAGTTTCCCTACGCTTCTAACAACATTCTTTGAAGAAACTCTATTAAACAGACTATTTCCTAAAAATAGAATTGTTGGAAAATACAAGATGAGTTATTGGGAGCATAACAGTGTCCGAGAGATTGACCAACCGATGGGGTCGGCCCTTATGGTGAGACTTAAGGCAATAGATGAAGTTGGGCTTCTGGACGAGCAGTTTTATATGTATTACGAAGAAGTTGACTGGTGTTATCGGATAAAAAAACGGGGCTGGAAGATATATTTTATTCCTCAGGCTCAGGTAATTCATTATGGAGGAACAGCCACCAACAAAAATAAAAGTAAGAGTCTGGTTGAAACCTACCGGAGCATGTATAAATTTTTTAGAAAGCATTACGGCAGACTGTCAGTAATTTTGCTAAAATCTCTTGTTATGATTGGCTTGAGCTTGAAGATGTCTATCTTATTGGTCTTGCATTTGACAGATAAGAAAAGCCGAGAAGGCACAAGGTCAAAATTAAAAGCGATGTTGGCAGTCCTGGTGAGGAATATCATATTATGAAGGTTCTCTTTCTATCTCAAACATCGGAGTTGGGGCCATCCAGCAGATACAGAGTTTATCAATATCTGGATTATTTGAGAAGAGAGGGAATAGATTGTGATGTCCATCCGGCTATACCCTCCAAGCATTATCAAAAAGTATATTTTACTGATAATCCGCTTAAGAAAATCCCATATTTTAGTCTTGTATTTTTAAAGAGACTCGCCAGTCTCAGGTTTATTAAAAATTATGATATTATCTTTTTACAGAAAGAAATTTTGCCACAGTTCTATCCCGTGCTTGAGAAAGCAATTTCCCGACTGAATAATAGGATAATCTTTGATTTTGACGATTCCATCTTTATGGCTCCACCCCAAAGAGATAGTCTTCTTTATAGGCTTAGATATAAAAACAGCATACCTGAAATTTTGAAAGCGAGTAGCTATGTTATTACCGGTAATGATTATCTAAGGAACTATGCCCTGAGGTTTAATCGGAATGTTGCGGTGATACCTACGTCTATAGATACTGATAAATACACAGCTAAGCGAAAGGCAAGTAAGAAAAAAGATAAAATAATCATTGGCTGGATGGGCAGCCGGAGCACAGCCTTTTATCTTGAGCAATTGAAAGGGGTATTTAAAGCTCTCAGCCAGAAGTACAGGATTGGCTTGCATATAATTGGTGCAGATGAGTATCGGATTAAGGGAGTGGATATAACCAACAAAAGGTGGAGTTTAGAGAAGGAGGTTGCAGATTTGCGGGAGCTTGACATCGGCGTTGCACCTTTGATAGATGATGGATGGGGTAGGGGCAAGTGCGGGTTGAAGGTATTGCAATATATGGGGATAGGAATTCCTTGCGTCTCCTCAAATGTTGGAGTGAATGCTGAGATAATTGTGGATGGTGTCAACGGATTTTTAGCCGGGACAGAGAGCGAGTGGATTGAGAAATTGTCACTATTGATTGAAGATAAAACTCTTCGGAGGAGGTTAGGTGCTGCAGGAAGAAGGACGGTTGAGAAAGACTTCTCTCTGAAAGAAAATGCACCTAAACTTAAGTCAATTTTAGAGGAGGTTTTTCAGTGTGGATGGGGTAATTAAGAAATGGAACAGAGATTAGAGCAGAAGCAGACACAGAGGCTATCTCTCTCTCCACAGATGCAACAGGCGATATATCTCCTCCAGCTTCCGTTGATGGAACTTCGCCAGTTTCTCCAGCAGCAGCTCATTCAGAATCCTCTTCTGGAAGAAATAGAGGATGAATCATCTTCAGATGATGAAGAAATACTCAAAGAGTTAAGAAAAGACGAGATTGAGCCTGACCTTCAGGAGGAGATGGAAAGATTAGCCAGATTTGAGCAGGAGTGGGAGGAATACTTCCATAGCACCACTCTTCCTGGTCAGGAACAATCTGACGAAGAGAAAGAAGAATACGTTAAAGCTTCTATAACAAAACCTCTTTCACTTCAAGACCACCTTCTGTGGCAGTTACATCTGATGGTCCTTTCTCCTGAAGAGAGGAAAATAGGAGAAACAATAATTGGTAATATAGATGAAGATGGTTACTTGCAATCATCTTTAGGTGAAATTGAAAGTGACCTGGGGGTTTCGCATGAGAAAGTAGAAAAAGTCCTTTCCATTATTCATCGCTTTGCTCCTCCTGGTGTTGGAGCAAGAAGTCTTAAAGAATGCCTCCTCTTGCAATTGCGAAGCCTTGGAAAGAAAGGGACGCTTCAGGAGAAAATTATAGAGTCTCATTTGGAGGACTTGAAAAGGAAGAGGTACAAAAAAATTCTCCGTAATCTTGGAATATCTACTGAAGAAGTGAACGAGGCAGTGAAAGCGATTGCCTGCCTTGAGCCAAAGCCGGGAATGAGGATATCTCGGGAAGATGCCCGACCTATTGTTCCAGACCTCATCGTCAAAAAAGTGGATGATGGATATCATATAATGATTAATGATGAAGGGCTCCAGCGACTGCGTGTCAGCCCATTTTATCGGCAATTGAAAGGAGATGGTAATCAGGACCCCGGTGCCCGTCAATACATATTGGAGAAATTTAGAGCGGCAAAGTGGATCATTAAAAGTATTGAACAGAGGAGAAGAACGCTCATTAAAGTAGCGGAGTGCATTGTTAAGAAGCAGAAAGAGTTTTTTGATAGGGGACCGAAGTGGCTAAAGCCAGCTACGATGAGGGAGATTGCCACCGAGATTGGAATGCATGAGTCAACGATAAGCCGCGTAACGATGGAAAAGTATATTGATACCCCTCATGGAATCTTTAAGTTAAGGCATTTCTTCAGTGGGGAGGTAGCTACTGACAAAGGCGCTATTTCTTCCCGAGGGGTGAAAGTGGCAATTCAAAAGCTCATAGCAGAAGAAGATAAGCACTGTCCCTTAAGTGATGAAGAAATTACCAGAAAGCTCCAGGAAAGGGGAATGCATATTGCCCGCAGAACATCAGCAAAGTATCGCAGGAGCTTAAATATACTTCCATCAAACTTGAGAAAAGAACTGTAGTCAGAATAACGGGGTTATAATTCAAGAAGCTCGGTTAGTGTAACTAATCGGTAGCCGCTTTCTTTAAGTGAAGATATTATCCGGGGAAGGGCAAGTGCTGTTGATTTTTGACTATGTTGAGTGGAAAAACGTCCCTTATCATGCATTAAGATAATTACTCCATCTTCACTTTCGGAGAGAACTTTTTTCTCAATTCTTCGCCAGTTGCCCCCCAGCCCGTCACCGGCATTTATTGACCACAAACAAATAATGTATCCTAATTTTTCCGCCTGGCGCAGCGCCCAGCGGTTGGCATTTCCATATGGAGGGCGGAAGAATTTAGGAGAGATAGAGGTTGCCTCTTTAATGACATCTTCGGTTTGCTTTATTTCAACAATTGCCATAGATGGCGTGGCTAAGGTCTGCCCGCGATGATTATAAGTATGATTGCCAATGGTATGTCCTTCTTCTGCTACCCTGCGGGCAATCTCGGGGAAGTTTTTCACATTTCTACCTACCATAAAGAAGGTGGCTTTGACTTTATGCTCATTAAGGATATCAAGAATTTTAAGAGTATGTGGGTCACCGGGACCATCATCAAAAGTTAGAGCAATCTGATTCTTTCCCGGGGCCCCGTGCCAGTAGATAACCCCGGACCTATTTCTATATTGCATCCGTCTCTTACGGCGAAAAGTCTTCACCACCACTTTCTTCTCCTCCTGTCAATCCTCCTGCCTTTTTCTTCGCAGGTAGATTAAGATTTTTTATAAGGGATATTCTGTAATATGTCAAGCTAAAGATAGTGAACTTAGATAGAACTGATAGCATGCTCTATGATACAATAACATGTATCTTGGCTATAATGTTGAGGAAGCTTGATTTCTGATAGCTGACTTGTTAGAATTGCAACTAAAAGAGAGTTGCGCCTGTAGCTCAGTTGGATAGAGCGTTGGGTTGCGGACCCAAAGGTCCCGCGTTCAAGTCGCGGCAGGCGTGTAGCTCCGAGATACTGATAGGCAAGAATAAGATAATGTTGGTGGAGCTAACAGAAAGGCTGAGTAAAAGCAGGCGAGGGTTTACCCCGTTTAGAGATAAATCTCTAACGGGGTTTACCCTGATTGAGCTGTTGGTGGTTGTCGCCATAATTGCTATTCTTGCCGCAATACTTTTACCTGCTCTTAGCAGGGTAAGAGGAATGGCAAAGCAGGCGGTATGCAAGAGTAATCTCCGGCAGGTTGGACTTGCTTTTCATATGTATGCCATCAGCAATCATGGTTTTCTGCCAAAGCTGGATTTTAGCAAGACCTGGTTTGAAGCGATAAATCCTTACTTGCCTATGAAGCAGTGTCCAGGGGAAACTGATATTGCCCGCACCAGAATTAAGCAATGCCCCTCATATACGGCTGCCGCAACATTTAATTATAGCTACAAGCTCAATAATCGATTGGGAAGAACGCAGCACGGGGCAACTACAGGTGCTCACTGGAGATTAATTGACTCTATTCCTTCTCCATCAAAGACGGTATTGGTCTTTGATGGAGTAGCCGATGGAAGTGGGACCCCTCATACTACCCCGACCGGAAGCTGGGTAGTAACTGCTCGCCGCCATAAAGGTGGAGCCTGCCTTTTATTCGTGGATGGGCATGTCCGCTGGCACATAGAGGAGTTTCGCACGGATAAGCCCTGGGGCTGGCATGAGGGTAATCCCGGTCCTTTTTACTGGAATCCTCATGGAGGGGATTAATCAAAGGCACAAAGGCACAAAGCAAGGGATCGGGGGTCAAGTCTATTTTTCGCAAGGGGCTCTGGCTTACTTGGCCTTTCTTATTACTCGGCCTGTGGCCTGCGTCATAATCGGCTCTGCGCTCACCAGAGCCCCTTACTTCAATAGATAGGCTGTAGGCTAAAAGCTGAAGGTGTAGGCTGTTAGACTGTCGACTGTGGACTGTTAAGAAGAGGGAGAGGAGATGCTCAAGTTGTTAGCGGGGTTTTTGATTGTAATGATGGTCGGTCTGGCGAGTGTGGTAGAGGCAAGTGTGGCCGATTATGTGGTGATTAGTGAGTTTTTCTATGATGAAGATGGAGGCGATAATAATGAATTTGTAGAACTTTATAATCCCACTAAAGCCGCGGTGGACATTTCAGGATGGAAGTTAACGCATTATAATCAGACAGGAAAATTGCAAAGTACGGTAACTATTCCGGAGGATACCTCAATAGCTCCAGGTGGATACTTTCTGATTGGAGAGAAAAGTCCGTTAAATTCTGCTGACTGGGGCGGTGAGGAAGTAATCCCTGACCTGATTAGATTGACAAAAGTAGACTGGCAAAACGGACCCGGCGATGGCATTGTACTAAAGGATGCTAACGGCGATATTATTGACGGCTTGCAATATGGCATGCATAAAGATGGTCCGTCCGGGGCAGGTGAAGGAAAGCCGGCCATGGACGCCCCTAAAGGCAAAAGCCTGGAACGTAAGAGTAATGACCGGGGAGTTATTCGTGGTCAGGGTAATGGCTGGGATACTAATGACAATGCCAGCGATTTTGAAATTAGCCAACCCAATCCACAAAATTCCAATAGTCCGACTGAAACGGCTCAACTTTAGTCTTTTCTTCTTTCAGTTAGAAGAATAATGTTTCTTAGTTCTTCTGCGCTCCTTGCCCTGGACCACTTCTCATCAAATTCAGGGCATTGGGCAATCTGGGCCATGGAAGCTAAAACCTTCAGGTGCAGGTTGCGCTCATCGTGGGAGCCTACAATAACAAATATAATATGCACTAATTTATCACCGGGTAAAATAATGCCTGTTTTTGCTCTTGCCAGAAGAACTTTAAAGACATTCCTGCCATCAACAACAATATGAGGAATGGCTAACCCCTTACGGATTACTGTACTGGATTCTTCTTCTCTCTTCATAAATTTCTTTAGTAGCTCCCTGGGCTCTAAGTTCAGGTCTTTTCCCAAAATATCTGAGACCTCTTTAAAGAAATCCTCCATTTTAAGGGGCTCCTCTATATCTAAAACTTTACTTTCTTCAATAAGTTTATGGAATTTATCCCTTATAACTTCGTCTCTTTCAATAACGATGTCCTTTAATTCGGTAAGAAGATTATCCGAGGTTAGCTCTTTATCTCTGGCTACCAGTCTTTCTAAAACATATATAAGAGCTGAATCCTGACTCGCTCTTTTTTGTGCATAGGCTTTATACCAGATAAATCCTAACAGAAGAAAAACTGTAGTTAAGAAAATAATAAGCATTCCCATTCCCATCAACAGAAAAAGCCCTCCTGATATCCCTAAGACCTGGAGATAAGGATAGAAAGGAGAATGGAATTTTGGTTGATAACTTGAGATCTTACTTTCTCTAAATAAAATAAGAGTCAGATTGGCAAAGATATAGAGTAAAATCAATACACCTGAGGCAACTTTTACTAATAATTCAAGCCTCAAAAATAAAATAGCCGTAATCATAAAGAAGCCGGTAAAAAGAATAGCAGTATATGGGGTCTTAAACTTAGAACTTATTTTTTGAAAACCTGGAGGTAAAAGTTTATCCCGGCTCATTGCTAAAGGGTATCTTGAGGCAGTCATAATCCCTGAATTAGCAGTAGAAATAAAGGCTAAGAATGCACCTACGCCTATTATTATTTTCAAAGTATTGCCCCCAAAAACTCCTGCTCCATCAGATATAGGAGTAAGGGACACTCCCAGGTTTTCCGGATTCAAAACCCCTATGGTTACAAAAATAACTAAAGCATACACAATAGAGACTACAATAAGAGAAAGAATCATACCTAAGGGAAAATCTCTTCCTGGATTTTTTGTCTCCTCAGCTAAGGTGGTCACTTCGATCAAACCTCCGTAAGAGATAAAAACAAAACTTGTCATGGTAAACACAGAATCTAATCCTTTAGCAAAAAAAGGCGAGAAATTTTCAGGATTAACTGTTTTTGTCCCCCAAACGATATAGACCAAAAGTGTACTCAGAAACCCTAAGACTAAAAATACCTGAAATCTTCCCGCTTCTTTTATGCCGATTAAATTCAGGATAATAAAAAATATACAGCAAATGAGAGCAATGACTTCCAATGACAAATCAGTGAGCAAGATTAAGTAGGCACCCATACCGATTAGAGCAAATGCCCCCTTTAGGCTCGAAGAAAGCCATGCAGAAAAACCGACTACCGTTCCTAAAAGAGGCCCAAAGCCTCTCATAATGTAAAAATAGTTTCCTCCAGCTTTAGGCATAGCGGTAATTAATTCCGCCGTACTTAAAAGGGCAGGGAGACAAAGAATTCCCGCTATTATATATGACAGAATAATTGCTGGGCCTGCTTGAGCAAAAGCTAATCCTGGCAGGATAAATAGCCCTGAACTTATCATTGCGCCCGCCGTCGCGCAGAAGATATCTAATAATGTAAGCTCTTTTTTTAATCCGTGTTTCATAATAACTATTATACATTGCGTTAATAAAAACAGGAAATCTTTTTTGCATTACTACCTATTTGTAGTATAATCAAAAAAGTGTGGTAAAAATTATAATACGATGAGTAAGAAAGCAGTTATTCTTTTAAGTGGAGGGCTTGATTCAGCGACTACCCTTGCCATAGCTAAGAGTGAAGGGTTTGAGCTTTATGCGATGACCTTTAATTACGGGCAAAGACATCTGCGCGAAATAACAGCGGCAGAGAAAATTTCCCACCAGATAGGTGTTAAAGAGCACAAAGTGCTAAGACTTGGTCTGGAGACAATTGGCGGCTCCTCACTAACGGATAAAGAGCTGGCAATTCCTCATAACCGCTCTCCGCAGGAGATGAAAGAAGAGATTCCGTTAACTTATGTCCCTGCCCGCAACGTCATTTTTCTCTCCTGTGCCGTGGCATGGGCAGAAGCACTTGGAACAGGTGAAATTTTCATCGGGGTGAGTGCTGTTGATTACAGCGGCTATCCAGATTGCCGACCGGAGTTTATTGAATCATTTGAAAAAACTGCAAATCTTGGAACAAAAATGGGAGTGGGGAAGGAAAAAATTAGAATTCACTCTCCACTTATTAATCTTTCCCGTGGAGAGATCATCAAAAAGGGACTGTCTCTTGGAGTTGATTATTCTCTTACCTGGAGCTGTTACGACCCTCGTGCGGATGGAGGCGTCTGCGGTTGTTGTGATAGCTGCAGTCTGCGCCGCAAGGGATTCAGGGAAGCGGGAATTTCTGACCCCCTGGTAAATAGTGAATAGTGAATGGTGATTGGTGAATGGTGATTGGAAGTCAGAAGTCAGAACTGCCTGCCTGTGCGGTTGCACGCAGACAGGTAAACTGTAAACTGTAAACTGTGAACTGAAGACTGTTAGTATGAATAAGCTGACTTTTTTAGGCAAAAAAATAAGAGGGTATCCTTCTTCACCGGATGAAGCGTCTCTGGAGACATTTGTAAATAAGTATTCAAAGCGGGATTACTGGATAACGTTTCACTGCCCTGAGTTCACCTCTATCTGTCCTGAGACAGCCCAACCGGACTTCGGCACAATAACGATAAGATACATCCCTGATAAGAAATGTCTTGAGGCAAAGTCTCTTAAGCTTTACCTTTTTTCTTTTCGTAGTGTCGGGATTTTTAACGAAGACGCTGTAAATAAAATCCTTGATGCCGTTATTAAAGCATCCTCGCCGCGCAGAGCAGAAGTAAGCGGGGAATTTCGTCCACGTGGGGGGATTAGTATCACTGTAAGGGCAACATATCCTAATCTAACTTCACCTCAAGATTAGTTATTGGAACGTCAGTTTTTTGCCCATCTCCAAGGTCAAGGGTTACCGTTTGCCGGAGCGGATTAATACCAACAACCTTTCCGCTTACCTTTCCCATTGTTACTCTGGACCCCTTCGGCGGCAACTTCTTGCTCATTTCCTCGTATGTCTGATATTCGTATCCTATGCAGCATAAAATTCTTCCACAGGGACCAGAAACCCTATCCGGGTCAAGAGAGAGCCCCTGCTCCTTCGCCATTGTAATTGTGGTTGGCTCAAATTCTTTGATGAATGTAGTGCAACAGAAAGGCCTGCCGCAACTGCCGCAACCGCTAATTCGTTTCGCCTCCTCTCTGACGCTGATCTGCCGCATCTCCACCTTAACATTAAAGAAAGAAGCAATGTCTCTTACTAAATCACGGAAATCCATTCTTTCCTTGGCGGTAAAATAAAGCGTTACTATCTTTCCATCAAATGAGCAGTCGGCAGTGATAAGTTTTATCAGGATATTTTCTTCCTTTATTTTCTTTAAACATGTTTCAAATATCTCATTTTCTCTTTTTAAGTTTTCTTCTCTTCTCTCTCTGTCATTCTCTGTCATCTTCCTCTTTATTTCTTTTAAAACCTTTCTTTGCCTAAACTGTGTGGTGATTGGCATCTCGGGGTAAGGAAGGACCTTCCCGACTTCTTCTCCTCTTTCCCCTATAATAATTATCTCATCACCAGGACTAAGTTTAAGCCATTCTGATTTAAGGCAAAGGATTATCCCCTCTTCCGTCTCAACTTTTATCGCCATAGTCATTGCTTAAGTTCCTCTATTATCCTTATCATCATCACTTCAATCGCCAGCCTGGGGCTGACATTACGGTCTATAACTTCCTTTGTCTTCTCTATCTCTTCCATAATCCTTATGAGAGAGGAGGTTGAAAAAGATTTCCCTGCTCGCTCAAGTTCACGCCTTCGGTCAGGATTGATAAGAAACTCCTCTCCGCCTGCTTTCAAGACAAAAATGTCCCGATACCAGGAGAGGACAATATCTAACATTCTCAGAAGTTTTGCCCGAACCTTCCCTGAAATATCGGCGGTTAATTTCTTTTTAATTTCCTTTACCGCCGTTGCACCAAGCACCTCGGTTAAGTCACTTACTTCCTTAGCTGCTTTCCCCTCCATCTCTTTTTTAAAACAATCTGTTATTTCCATTACACGGGCTGCCATCTCAATAGCTTTCCCTGAAGTAGCCCCGAATGATGCCATATCTAAGATGCCCAGCATTTTAGCTCTTTCTTCTTTGCAGACTTTCTCCTCTACCTTTTTTCCACGCAATGGGAAAAATTTCATCATCTGACACCTGGAAGTCACCGTGGGAAAGAGATGCTCAGGGGAGGAGGTAATGAGAATAAGAACTGAATTTTCCGGCGGCTCCTCAAGCGTTTTTAAGAGCGCATTACTGGCATCGGTGGTCATGCGGTCAGCTTCAGAGATTATATACACTTTTCCTTTTCCTGCTGACTTCAGTGATATGTTGTGGCGAAGCTGGCGAATACTATCTATTCCTATCTGGCGGGAGGCACCTGAGGGCTCAAGCCAGGAAACATCAGGATAACTATGGCGCTCAATCCTTAAGCAGGATGGGCAATCTCCACAGGCGTCGGTATGCTCTCTCTCGCAATTGATTGCCTGCGCCAATATCTTAGCGGTGAGGTGTCTGTCAACTCCTTCTGGTCCGGCAAAGAGCAGAGCATGAGGAAGCCTTGCCTGTCTCAGGGAGTTTCTCAACATCCTTATGACTTGTTTCTGGCCAATAATATCGGTAAATGGCATCGCTTTTTAGTAGAACCTGCCTATAAGTAGTTTATCCACATGTTTTCTTATGGCAGCCCGGATATTATCCATAGAGTCACTGGCATTAACAACCTTTACCCGCTCAGGTTCAAATGCAGCAATCTTCAGGTATCCTTCCCGCACCTGATTATGAAAAAAATCTCCTTCTTCCTCTAATCTGTCTCCTTTCATACCTCTTTTTGCTCGCTTCATTCCAGATAAAATTTCTATATCAAGCAAGATAGTCAAATCAGGCTTAATTCCCTGAGAGGCTAATTCATTCAGCTTCTCAATTAAGGTTAGGTCAAGATTGCGTCCATACCCCTGATAGGCTACGGTAGCGTCAAGGAATCGGTCTGAGATAACAATTTTTCCTTCGGAAAGTGCAGGTATTATCACCTCGCACACATGTTGAGCCCGCTCAGCCAGGTAGAGAAAAAGCTCTGGCAGCGGGGCTATTTCATCTGCCTTTGAGGCGAGAAGAATCCTCCTCAATTTCATCCCAAGAGGGGTACCACCTGGCTCCAGGGTTGTTAGCGTTGAAAGTCCTTTGTCCGCTAAGTAATGGGAAAGGTGTTTTACCTGAGTTGACTTTCCGCTTCCTTCTGTACCCTCAAGGGTAATCAATACTCCATTTTCTCTCATAACCTTTTCCTGGGTATTAGGTCTAATCTCTAACATCTAATATCTAACATAAATAGAGTTATCTGGTCAACTCTATTTTTCGCAAGGGATTCTGGTTCGCTTGGCCTTTCTTATTACTCGGCCTGTGGCCTGCGTCATAATCGGCTCTGCGCTTACCAGAACCCCTTCTTTTCATATTACTATTGTGGCGTCGCCAAAGGTATAAAATCTAAATTTCTTATTTACTGCATACTGATAAGCCTTTAAGACAAAATCTCTACCGGCAAAAGCAGATACTAAAACTAAATGGGAAGAGCGGGGGAGATGAAGGTTGGTGATTAAGGTATCAACAATTTTAAACTTATAATTATTGGTGATGAAAAGAGAGGTATTGCCACAGCCGCTCTGAAGTCTTTCGTTTTTTGTTGATGCTTCCAGTGCTCTTACCACGTCCGTGCCGCAGGGGATTATTTTCTTTCCGCTTTTTTTAGCCTGATTTACTCTTTTGGCTGTTATTTCCGGGATACAATAGTATTCAGGTGGCATCTTGTGGTCTTCCACGGTTTCTTCCCTGATGGGCTGAAAGCTCCCCAATCCCATGTGGAGAGTCAGGTAGAGAATTACTATACCCTTGTCTTCTATTTGCTTCAGCAATGTTGATGTAAAATGCAGCGCTGCGGTAGGAGCGGCTACCGAACCATTTTTTTCGGCATATATTGTCTGATATCTATCCGGGTCGGAAATGGGCTTCTTTATGTATGGCGGAAGGGGAATTTGTCCGAACTCTTTCAAGGCAAGTTCTCCTGTGCCGGGGGGAAGAAATTCTATGATTCTGTGCCCATCATCTGATTCTTCTAATATTTTAACATTTATGCCTTCTCTGATGATGACTTCCGCACCTGGAGGCAATTTAGCCCCGGGCTTCACCAAAGCCTCCCATCTGGCTCCTCTTAATTTCTTCAACAGGAATATCTCTGCTTTTCCTCCGCTGACTCTGCGAGCCGGAAGCCGGGCAGGAATAACTCTGGTGTCATTCAGCACCAGAACATCGCCGGGGCTTAAATAATTTATAACATTCCTGAAGGCATCGTTTCCTATCCTTCTCTTTTTTCTCTCAAGCACTAACAACCTGGAAGAATCTCTGGGCTCAAGTGGCGTTTGGGCGATTAGCTCTTTCGGGAGTGAATAATCAAACTTTTTTGTTTCCATCTGAGGTTCGCCTGCTTGTTGCTACAGTTTCTGAATTAGATTTCTAAATAATAAAGGTGATAATTATCAGAAAGAAGATTGGCAGAGAAGCTCCGGCTATAAGACTGAATAAGACAAGTAGGTCGTTATTGGCAATTAAACCGAGACTGAGGATAAAAACTATAAGTGCTGGTATAGTATTTGTAAATGGGATAGGAATCATCATAATTAATCCCATTGCCACAACAACCAATCCAATGGGAATGTGAAGAGTTCTTTGTAGTACTAACTTCTTCCCTCTACCGAGTCGCTCTTCTACCCTTTTTAAGAAAGGCAGTCCTTTCTTCTTCAAAAAAGAAATAAACTTTACTGGAACACTCCTCAAACAAATCCAGCGTGGTAGCCAGAGAGAGTCCCTGCCGATAATCATCTGCACCCCAAATAGTATAATTAGCGGACCAAGAAGAGTGGCATGCCCAATCGCTGGAGCAGGGAATGCCACAGGCAGCGAAAAAAGAAGGAGGGCTACTTCAAATCCTCTGGAGGAAATGTGCTCAATAAACTCGCCTATGGTAATTGTTCTCTCGCCGCTTCCTATCTTCAGAGGTAGTTGCTCTAACAACTCTTCAATCTCTTCCGACAATCTCTTTTTTGCTATGGCGGTGTTACTGTCTGTGTTCTTCAAATTCTCCAATGGCTTCCTTCCTGATAGCGGTCGGGTGCAGTGCTTGCTTGCTTTTTTCATATTACATTGTAGCACGAATGCAGTGAGGGGAGTAAGTGAAAATGAGTAAGTGAAAATGTTGACAGGGGATAGTGAAACTGGTAAAATCAGCCAAAAAAGTGGGGGTAGGAATGATAGTATTGGTCTATATAATTTTAGGCTTGTTGGCAATCTTTCTGGTCAAGACTTTGCTAATTAGCGTACTTTTTAAGGTTGAGATTGATGCCTGCTTCCAGCGCGACCCGGCGGCTGTAAGTTATATGAGTATCCTACTTACTTATCCGGGGCTTCAGGCAATTGTCCTTCATCGTATTAGCCATAGGCTTCTTCTCTGGAGGGTTCCATTTTTGCCTCAATTGGTATCCCGGATTGCGCGGCAGGCGACCGGAATTGAGATTCACCCGGCAGCAAAGATAGGAAGAGGGCTCTTCATTGACCATGGGATGGGAGTTGTCATTGGCGAGACAGCTGAGATCGGAGAGAATGTGACACTGTTTCAGGGGGTAACCCTGGGAGGAACAGGAAAAAAAAGGGAAAAGCGCCACCCTACATTAGGCAATAATGTCGTCGTGGGGGCAGGGGCAAAGGTTCTCGGGAATATTATAATTAGTGATAATGTTAATATCGGTGCTAACGCCGTTATTATCAAATCTGTTCCTCAAAACTCCACAGTCGTTGGTATTCCAGGAAGGATTACCAGCCTTCCTGACCCGCTTACTGAAAGATTGGAAAAGCTCCAGCGGCACATTGATGAAGTAGAAAAGGAGCTCGCGCGGTGGAAAGAAGGAGAAAAATAGCTGGATGGATGAGAAAAGCCTTTTAATTCTTGAGGAGCGGATTCAGAAAATGCTGGATGCCTTAGCCAGGCTCAAGAAAGAGAAAGCTGCCTGGGAAGAGGAAAAGGCAAAAACCAGAGAAAAAGTTGAAGGAATCCTTAAACGGATGGATGAAATTACTGAAGAATAACTTTCGCATAGGGGGGAATGTTTTGGGCAGGAAAGAGGCTTTTCTTTATCAGACTCTTGGGGATAATATGGTGAAATGTCGCCTCTGTGCTCATCGCTGCCGCATTAAGCCCGGAGCAACCGGCATCTGCAGGGTAAGAGAAAACAAAGAGGGGGCTCTTTATACTTTAGTTTATGGCAAAGCCATCGCCAGAAATGTTGACCCTATGGAGAAGAAACCGCTCTTTCATTTTCTTCCGGGAACGCTTAGCTATTCACTGGCTACTGTAGGCTGTAATTTTCGCTGTCGCTTTTGCCAGAATTGGGAAATATCTCAGGGAGTGAAAGATAACATTCCCGGAGAGACTATCTTGCCAGAGAAAATAGTTGAAGAAGCGATTTTCTATAAGTGCCAGAGTATCTCTTACACATACACTGAGCCGACTGTTTTCTTTGAATATGCCTATGAAACGGCTGAGATTGCCCGGGAGAAAGGATTGAGAAATGTCTTTGTTACCAATGGCTACCAGACTCCGGAGACAGTAGCTATGATGAAAGGTGTGATAGATGCAGCGAACATAGACCTGAAATCTTTCTCAGATGACTTTTACAGCAGGGTCTGCCAGGCGCACCTCGAGCCAGTGCTGGAGACCATCAGAAATATGCACAATGCAGGAATAACAATTGAGGTTACTACGTTGGTAGTGCCGGGAGAGAACGACTCTCCTGATGAATTAAAAGGGATTGCTGAATTCTTAGTAAGCATCTCTGCCGATATTCCATGGCATCTCTCGGCATTTTCCCCCTGTCATCAGATGCAGGATGCCCGGTCCACGCCTGCTGAAGTGATTCATCGCGCGATTGAAGTTGGAAAAAAAACTGGACTGAATTATGTTTATTCTGGTAACCTACCACAAAATAGTTGCGAAGATTCTGTATGTCCTTATTGTGGAAAGACCATAATAGCAAGGAGCTGGTTCGGTGTAAGAAAGATTGACCTGAAGGAAAAAAGCTATTGCTATTGTGGCAAGAAGTTGCCTTTTGAGCTGTCGTAGCTTCTCCTCATTATAGAGGAGGCAGGGTATTAGGAAGGAGGAAAGACAATGGAGTTAAAGGAAAAAGTGGAGATATCTCTAAACAAAGTGCGTCCTTTGTTACAGGCAGATGGAGGGGGCATAGACCTGCTGGATGTGACCGAGGATGGTGTGGTCAAGGTAAAATTAACCGGTGCCTGTGGCAATTGTCCAATGTCCCAGATGACATTGAAAATGTCAGTAGAGCGTGCAATAAAGGCAGAGGTGCCAGAAGCGAAAGAGGTAATTACTTAAGAGGGGGTGTTTGATCTATGAAAGTAATAATTGATAATGATCTCTGCACTGGTTGTGAAATGTGCGTGGATATCTGTCCTGAGGTGTTTGAAATGAGTAATGATGTTGCTCTGGTGAAGGCAGATACAGTTCCTGAAGAAGCTGTTGATTCCTGTCGTGAGGCTACTGAGGGCTGCCCAACGGAAGCAATAAGCATAGAAGAATAGTGACTACTCAGGAGTCAGAAGTCAGAATCCAGAATCCAGAATCCAGAATAAAACAATCAACTTCTAACTACTGGATATATGAATAGTTATAAGATGAGGTATATAGATTGAAAAAGGTTGTCCTTGCCTATTCAGGTGGACTGGATACTTCTGTCTGCATCCCCTGGCTAAAGGAAAAAAAGCAGATGGAGGTGGTTACCGTATCTTTAGACCTTGGGCAGGAGTTTGACGCAGATGCGCTGAGGCAGAAAGCACTCGCCAGCGGCGCTACCTCTGTATATATTGAAAATCTCCAGCAGGAATTTTTAGAGCAGTATGTGCTCCCTGCCCTGCGCGCGAATGCTGCCTATGAGCGAAAATATCTGCTGGCAACGGCGCTTAGCCGTCCATTAATTGCCAAAAAACTTGTTGAGATTGCCGAGAAAGAGGGAGCATCGGTCGTTGCGCATGGGTGCTCTGGCAAAGGAAATGACCAGGTGCGGATTGAACTCGGGATTTTCTCACTCAACCCGGAGCTAAGGGTAATTGCTCCATTGCGTGAATGGGAGCTCAAATCTCGCCAGGAGGAGATTGCTTATGCTGCTAAGCACAACATCCCTGTTGCTGTTAGCGTGGAGAGCCCCTATAGTGTTGATATCAATGTCTGGGGGGCAAGTATAGAATGCGGCGTTCTTGAGGACCCATGGCGCGAGCCTCCTGAGGAAATATATCAGCTTACAGCATCTCCTCAGTCGGCTCCGGATAAGCCAACCTACATAGAGCTCAATTTCAAGCGAGGCACTCCTGTTGGTCTTAACGGTAGAAGCTGTGGAATGATGGAAATTGTGAGAAAACTGAATGAAGAGGGCGGAAAAAATGGCGTTGGGAGGGAGGACTTGATAGAGAACCGCCTCATCGGCATCAAGTCAAGAGAGATATATGAGTCCCCAGCTGGCACAATTCTTCATCTGGCCCATCGAGAATTAGAAGCGCTGACTCTGGATAAGGAGACACTTCATTTTAAGGAGTTAATTTCTACTAAGTACGGAGAGCTCATCTACTATGGCTTATGGCACTCCTCCTTGCGGGATGCCTTTGATGCCTTTATTGAAAAGACACAGGAGGTGGTCAGCGGCACCATAAGGGTAAAGCTGCACAAAGGAAAATGCGAGATGATTGGTCGCCGGTCAGAGTATTCACTTTATAATGAGAATCTGGCTACATATGGGATAAGTGATACCTTTAACCGTACCTGGGCAGAAGGGTTTATTGAACTCTGGGGCTTGCCGCTTAAACTTGAGGCAATGAGAAAAAAATGCCTGAAGTAGCAGTATCCCGGAGGTTGGCTCAGCTTCCTACCTATCTTTTTGCTAAAATAGATGAGCTAAAAAAAGATGTTCTTGCCTCAGGAGCCGATATCATTGATTTGGGGACCGGGGATCCGGATACTCCTACTGCCCCGCGCGTTATTGAGCAACTTTATACATCTGCAAAGATTGAAGAAAACCACCGCTATCCTTCTTACAGTGGTCTTCGCATTTTAAGGGAAACAGTGGCGCGCTGGTTTGAGGGAAGATTTTCCGTCAAGCTGAACCCCGAAAACGAGATATTGCCACTGCTTGGCTCAAAAGAAGGAATTGGTCATATTCCACTTGCTTTTGTAAATGAAGGGGATGTCGCTCTTGTGCCTGATCCGGGCTATCCTGTTTACCAGGCCGGGACGATTCTTGCCGGTGGAAAGCCATCTTTTTTACCGCTTTATAAGGATAATGAGTTTCTTCCACAACTGAACTCTGTGAGTGAAGACATTGCCCGCCGGGCAAAGATAATGTTTATCAATTATCCTAATAATCCTACCACGGCAACTGCATCAAAGGAATTTTTCAAAGAAGTCGTCCGCTTTGCAAAAAAATATGAGATTGTTGTCTGTCATGATGCTGCCTATTCAGAAGTTACTTTCGGGGATTACCAGGCGCCGAGCTTTCTTGAGGTTGGAGGAGCAATGGATGTTGGTGTTGAATTTCATAGTCTTTCCAAAACATATAATATGACAGGCTGGAGGGTTGCCTGGGCATGTGGAAATCCTCAAATTATTTCCGCTTTGTTAAAGGTAAAGACCAATCTTGATTCCGGAATGTTTCAGCCGATTCAATATGCAGCCATAGAGGCTCTAAACAACTCAGATGAAGAAGTAAGCCGAGTTGCCAAAATTTATATGGAAAGGAGAGATGCCCTTATTGATGGATTAACTAAAATTGGCTGGAAAGTGCCACGTCCAAAAGCTACACTTTATGTGTGGTTGCCTCTTCCCTCCTCTTTTACTTCATCATTTGAACTAACAGAATATCTCCTGCGGGAAGCACACATTGTTACCACTCCAGGAGTTGGATTTGGCGCCTGCGGTGAGGGGTTTATTCGCATTGCCTTGACGGTTCCGCGTGAGAGAATAGAAGAGGCGGTGGGAAGAATTTCTCACCTAAAACTTACCTATCACTGAAAAGCAAAGGTGCCTTACATTGAAAGTTTACCTTGGATTGGGCTCAAACCTGAGAGGAAGGAGGAAAAGCATTAAAAGGGCAATTGCCCTTTTAATGAAAAATCCCTCCATCAGAGTAAAAAAAATCTCCTCGTTCATTGAAACTGAACCGGAAGGGATAAAGGAACAACCATTTTTCTTAAATGGAGTTGTGGAAATAGAGACCGATATTCCTCCCTCTTTATTACTTAAGCTCTTGAAATCCATAGAGAAAACATTGGGTAGAGAAGTCGCCAAGCGCTGGGGGCCGCGCATCATTGACCTTGACATATTACTCTATGGCGGGTTAATCATTGATAATGATAATCTAAAAATTCCCCATCCATTACTCACAGAGAGGAACTTTGTCCTGGCGCCTCTTAAGGAGATTGCTCCTGAGGTCATTCACCCTATTTTGGGGAAAAAGATTCAGGAAATTTCCCAAAAATGCTTGCAATAATGATTATTCCTATTGTATCATAAGCAGTAATGCATTGTTAGGCGATAAAAACCCGAGAGAGATGCAAAAGACTTTAAGAACCCTATTAAGTAAGTAAGAAAAGAATGAGACATAAACAATGAAGTTTATTGTAACAATTGGACGAGATGAAGACGGAATGTTTGTGGTAGAATGCCCATCTATCCCAGGATGTGTGAGCCAAGGCAAGACTGAACAGGAAGCAGTGGAAAATATCAAAGACGCAATAAAACAGTGTCTTGAAGTTCGAGCTGAAAGGGGTATACCACTCACTGTAAGTATGCGTGAAGTAGAAGTATTGGCCTAATGCAGAAGATTCCACTTTTAAGTGGGCATGAAGTTGTAAGAATATTTAGGCGTCTGGGATGGGAAGTTGCGAGGCAATGAGGAAGTCACATTATTCTTGTGAAGGAAGGACATATTACTACTTTGTCTGTTCCTGGTCATCGTGAGGTTGCAAGAGGGACTCTAAGATCGCTTATTGCCCGAGCTGGTCTAACTATGGAGGAATTTTTAAATGCAAAATGAGTGGGTAGTAGATAGTAGGTGGTAGGTAGGGCTGAGGGTGAGCTTGGTGCTGGT
The DNA here is from genome assembly GCA_003574845.1 of candidate division NPL-UPA2 bacterium Unc8. Classification (GTDB taxonomy): domain Bacteria; phylum NPL-UPA2; class NPL-UPA2; order NPL-UPA2; family NPL-UPA2; genus NPL-UPA2. The sequence continues at coordinate 144,461 of NDHY01000002.1, read as the reverse complement.
GAGTTGATGTGGAATCTGGAGGAGCTTGCTAATGATGGAAATGCAATTGTCAAGCATCAGAATGGATGAGAAAAGGGGCGAGCAACTTATCATTCTAAAGGAAAAGGATGGAGAAAAGCGGCGCCTTCCGATAATAATCGGGCCTTATGAGGCTGAAGCAATCAGGATGAAGATGAAAGGAATAACTCCACCACGTCCTCTTACACACGACCTATTAATGAGCACAATAAAGGGACTCGGAGCAAAACTTGAAGGTATAATCGTTGACAGTCTCTCCGAAGGAATATTTTTTGCCAAGTTAATGATTGTCACACAAGAAGGGGAAGAAGTGAAAATTGATGCCCGGCCAAGCGATGCTATTGCCCTTGCCCTGCGCGCTAACGTTCCTATTTTTGTTGCTGAAGAAGTGATTGACTTAACTACTGCCAGTCCATAGTGAAACAAGCAAATGAAAAGTAAAGTTAACACTACTAATCGCTTGTTGCTTCCCGCGAGTGATGAGCTTGAAACGATAGAGATTCTCAGGATAAAGGAGTTCAGTGAAGAGGCGTTTGCTGAGGTTATTACTTTTGATGGAAGAATCATGTGGGAGAGAATCTCGTCTGATAAAGCGCAGCACTTCCAGGAAAAGCTAAAGCATTATCGGGTTGCTATCAAACGGAACCCTGAAGTTAGTTTTACTCCTCCTGTAAAATCTGTAATCAGATTGGATGGTAGTGGGATAGCCGGGTATGGCTCCAATCTCCTTTATAAAGGGATGGGAGAAGATGGCCGTCCGCAATACTGGCACATTCCTACAGGGACAATTCTCACTGAAGATGTAGGTTATGCTCAACATCAGATGATAAATACTTTTCTGCGGTTGGAGAGATGGAGGTTATTAGGAGGATTTCTCGGATCTCTGCCTGCTCTCGCGCCTTAAAAGAGAGGGGATGTGCAATTGGCTTTGTTCCGACGATGGGGTGCTTGCATGAGGGGCATCTCAGTCTTATTCGCCAGGTAAAAAAGGACTGCGATGCTGTTGTCATCAGTATTTTTGTCAATCCTACTCAGTTTGCCCCTGAAGGGGAGGACTACAAAAGATATCCACGAGATATAGATAAAGATTGCCTCCTCGCCTTCAATGCCGGGGTGGACTTTATCTTTGCTCCGCTAACTGGTGAGGTGTACCCCGATGGATATCAGACCTCTATCAATGTGGAGAAGCTGAGTTTTCCTTTGTGTGGCATCTCACGTCCGGGGCATTTTCGCGGGGTAGCGACAATTGTCGCAAAGCTGTTCAATATTATCAGCCCTGATATTGCCTACTTTGGAGCCAAGGATGCCCAGCAGGCACTGATTGTCAAGAGAATGGTTGCTGACCTTAATATGGAAGTAGAGATAAAGGTTCTCCCCACCGTGCGGACTGCTGATGGTCTTGCGGTGAGCTCAAGAAATAGCTACCTAACTAAAGAAGAGAGAAAATCGGCAGTGGTTCTTTATAAATCTCTTCTAAAAGCGCGTCATTTGATTAATTCCGGAGAAAGAAATAGTAAACAGATTCTTAAAATAATGGAGGAGATAGTCAGGAAAGAGCCGCGGGTAAAAATAGATTATATTTCCCTTGTTGATGGAGAAACACTGAGAGAGAGGAAAGAGATTTCCGGCAAGATTTTGATTGCTCTTGCTGTCTGGATTGGTAATACGCGCCTCATTGACAATATCTCCATTGAAGTGTAAATAACAAAGGCACAAAGGCTGAAGGCTGTAGGCTGTTAGACTGAAGACGGAGAGTTTAATAATGCAGAGAGTAATATGTAAGTCCAAGATTCATGGGGCAGTTGTCACTGCAGCAAATCTCAGGTATGAGGGAAGTATTACTATTGATGGGGAACTTCTAAAGGCGGCTGACATCCTCCCGATGGAAAGAGTGCAGATTGTAAATCTTAACAATGGTAGCAGGGTAGAGACATACTGCATGGAAGGAAAAAAAGGAAGTGGGGAAATTTGCTTAAATGGGCCTGCCGCTCGCTGGGGACAGGTTGGTGACCGCATTCACATTATCTCTTACTCTGCAATGGATGATGAGGAAGCAAGGAATCACAAGATGAAAAGAATTTTTGTTGATGAAAAGAATCAAATAAAAAAAGGCTTTTGATGAAAATAAGAACCTATGGCGACCCTGTATTAAGAAGAAAAGCGCAAATGGTAACTGAGATTACTGATGAGCTAAAGAAACTGATTAAAGATATGTTTGAGGTGATGCATCAGAACGATGGGATTGGGCTTGCCGCAACCCAGATTGGAGTGGAACAAAGAGTGATTGTCACTGATGCCTTTGATATGCCATTGGTTATTATTAACCCTGAGATAGTAATGAGAGGTGGCGAGGAAATTGCTGAGGAGGGCTGCCTGAGTTTCCCTGGAATAAAAGCAAGTATCAAGAGAGCGAAGGATATCATGGCTAAAGGGCTTGGTGAAAATGGAGAGGAAATAAAGTTAGAAGTTACGGGGATTCCTGCACGGGTAATCCAGCACGAAGTAGATCACTTAAATGGTATTCTGATAGTTGACAGAATGATTCCTGCTGAGCGGGATACAGTTAAAACACTTCTTTGACAACGCTTTTTTCTTGTGGTAAATCGAGATATCTGAAGGAGGAGTATTATGGCGCTTGATGTCGTTATTAAGGACAGAGAAAGTGTTCAGGAGATTACTACTGCCATCCTAAAAAAGGGTGATGGAGACCTTATGTGTGGTGTACTTAAGGATCTCAGCCTGGATGGCCGCCCCATATCAACAACTTATGACCTTATCTGTCAGAGCGTCGATCTTTTCCCCGAGCGGATCGCTCTTGAATACATTCGGTTGAAAAAATTAAGAAAAATCTCCTGCGTAATCATATCATTGCAGAAGTATTTAAAGATGAGTTAGAGGCCGTCAAGGATAAAGTCGGCGATTGCCGGATTGAGGTCAAGGATGATAAAAAGTTAGGCACTTTGGCTACTATAACTATTACTTCTCCCACTGAGGTCAATAAAGATGAAATAAGGAAATTGGTAGATAAGCATCTTTCTCCCTACACATTGGTAAGATACCAGGTTGAGTTTTAAAGCAAATTAAAAAAAGTGGAGTGGACAAAATATGATGATAAGCTCTGTTCTTGTTGCAAACCGTGGAGAAATAGCAAGAAGGGTAATAAGAACTATAAAGAGATTAAAAATAAAAACGATTGCTGTCTACTCTGATATTGATGAAAATACATTGTTTGCAAATGATGCAGATGAAAAAGTAAGTTTGGGCGGCAAAACGCCACTTGAGAGCTACTTAAACATAGAAAAAATCATTAAAGTTGCAGTTGATAAAAAATGCGAGGCTATTCATCCAGGATATGGCTTCTTATCTGAAAATTCTGATTTTATCAGAGCATGTGAAAATGAAAACATAATCTTTATTGGGCCAAAAGCAAGCTCTGTTGCAGTTATGGGAGATAAGCAGAGGGCACGGGAAACCGCAAAGAAATTGGGCGTCCCGATAATTTCCGGAAGCGGAATCCTGAAGAATCTGAAAGAGGCAGAAGAGGTGTGCAAAGAATTATCGTTCCCGGTGATTTTAAAAGCATCGGCTGGCGGTGGCGGAATTGGGATGAAGAAGGTTGAAACTGAAGGTGAATTGCGGCAAGCTTATGAGCAAACATCAAATCGCGCCAGAGCCGCCTTTGGCGATGGCAGGGTCTACATTGAGAAATATTTAGAGGAGCCACATCACATTGAGATTCAGGTGTTGAGAGATAAATTTGGAAATGTTCTTACATTTTATGAGCGGGAATGCTCTGTTCAAAGAAGGCATCAAAAGATAATAGAAGAATCCCCATCTACTTTTGTCCCGGAGGAGCTAAGGCATAATTTAAGAGAAGCAGCGAAAAAACTGGTTAATGGAATTGACTATTTAAATGCAGCGACAATTGAATTTATGGTGGATAAGTACAGAAATTTTTATTTCTTAGAGGCAAACACGCGGCTTCAGGTTGAGCATCCTATAACTGAGGAGATAAGCGGAGTTGACCTGGTTGAGTTTCAGCTTGAGATAGCATCTGGTAAGCCTATTCCGCTTTTGGAGGAGAACTTAAAGGTTTCTGGTTGGGCAATTGAGTCAAGAATTTATGCTGAAGACCCAGAAAAATTTTATCCCTCCCCCGGCACAATAGCCGAGTATAGTGAACCGCAAGGTGAAGGGATAAGAGTTGACAGCGGCACTCGTGGGGGAGATGTCATATCTTCTTTTTATGACCCTTTAATTGCAAAATTGGTAACTTTTGGCGAAGACAGAACGATAGCAATAGAGAGAATGCTGTTTGCTCTTGAAAATTATTCCATCACCGGCATTAAAACGAATATCCCTTTTTTAACCAAAGCTTACTCTTCAAAGCTGTTTTCAAACGGCGGGTATGACACCCATTTTATAGAAAAACTGAACCAAATAGAGGAGGAGATAAGATGAGTGAACAAAAGCATCAGGATATTAAGCGACTTCAGGAACTGCGCGATATAGCAAAAAAAGGGGGCGGTGAGAGCAAGATACAAAGACAGCGCCAGAGAGGTAAATTAACAGTCAGGGAAAGGCTGGACATGCTTTTTGATAAAGACACCTTCCTTGAAACAGGCATCCTGGCAACCGATGAAGATAAGAATAAGCCGGACGCAGATGGAATAGTTACCGGATATGGGAAGGTAGATGGAAGGTATGTTGGAATAATCGCCTATGACTATACTGTTAAAGGTAACTCCATGGGCAGAATCGGCGAGGAGAAGGCAACAAGGATAAGAGAGATTACACTAAAATCTAAAATTCCGATGGTCTGGATAATGGATTCTGGCGGGGCAAGAATTCGGCCATCTGAGAAAGGCGGATTTGGGGGCACCGGGGAGCAAATTGCATTTTTTGCCAATTCAGGCTGGCTCTTTAAGGAAGAGTCCCTTATGTCGGGGATAATTCCGCTTGTTGGCGCTATGATGGGGGCCGGGATTTGCCGGCACCGCATACATACCGGGGCTTTCTGACTTTGTGCCAATGGTCAAAGACAGAAACTTCATGGAGGAATGGAGGAATGGAGGAAAGGGGTCAAGTCTTAACTTTTAACTTGCACTTTTGCCTTTTAACTTTTAACTTTTGAATTAGTTCTTAAATTGGTGATTAGTGATTGGAAGTTAGAAGTCAGAACCGTGAACTGTGAACTGTTGACTGAAGACTGTTGCAGATATTGAGGAAAAACAAATGACAGTAAGAGAGATTTATGAATTGGCTATCAGGATGGGGGTTACTGCTGACCCGCGCGGCAAGGAGGGAGTGCAGAAACAATTGGAGAGAGAGAAAAAGCGGTATGAAAAGCTCAGTAAAGAAGAAAAAAAAGAATTTGACAGAGAAAAACTGAGCAATCCTTATCCTGACACCCGATTTCTTACCGGCGATCTGGATAAAGAGGTCAAGCGGATTCTTGTGGGAATTGACATAGGGGTGGGAGAGATTCTACTTGCTGACCGCATCACGCAAAAAGGGAAAGAAGTTGACCTCATCATCTCTCACCATCCGGAGGGGAAGGCTTTAGCAGTGCTGGACCAGGCAGTGCATCTGCAGGAAGAATTGATGCATAGATATGGCATTCCCATAAATGTAGCTGAGGGAATCCTTGCTAAGAGAATTGCCGAAATTTCCCGGACAGTTGCCCCAATCAATCATAACAGGGCAATAGATGCAGCTAAACTCTTAGGGTATTCTATGCTCTGCATTCATACCCCAACGGACAACCTCGTCTATCAATTTATTGATCGGCTTATTAAGAGAAAAAAACCTGAAACGGTGGGAGAAGTGGTGGAGATTTTAAAGCGTGTCCCTGAGTATAGTGAAGCAGCTCGCCATAATGCCGGCCCCCGCATTTTTGTGGGAGACAAAGATAGGAGGGCCGGAAAGACTGCCCCTCTGGAGATAACTGGAGGGACATCGGGCTCCCAGGAGATGTATGAGAGACTTTCTCAGGCCGGGATAGGGACAATCATCGGTATGCACATACAAGAAGCGCATAAAAAGGAAGCTGAAAAATATCATATCAATGTCGTCATTGCCGGTCATATGGCATCTGACTCGGTAGGAGTAAATTTGCTTCTAAATGAGATAGAGAAGAAAGGAAAGAGCGGACAGTCCCACATTGAGATTATTCCTTGTTCAGGCTTAATCAGAATAATTAAGAAAGGCACATAGTATTTTTCTTCTTTCCCGCCCAACAATATGCATCATCAAAAAAGGATAGAGAAAATCCGCGCTCACCTTGCCAGAGATTCCTTAAATGCCATCCTTATCATCAATCGGGAAAATGGACGTTACCTCAGTGGCTTTACCGGCTCAGACGGCAAGCTGCTAATCACCTCAAAAAAAGTATTCCTATTCATTGATTCCCGTTACTACCTCCAGGCAGAAAAGGAGGCAGCGGGGCTTGCTGTCCTCTGCTTAACTTCAGACTTCATCAGTGCTCTCACAAAGGTCAGCAAGGAAGAGGCAATCAAAAATTTGGGATTTGAAAGTAATGAAGTCACCATTCAAGGATATCAGAAGTTAGAGCAAAATCTGACAGGGATTACTCTGATTCCTACCACTGACCTGACGGAAAGTTTGCGCAGCATTAAGGATATTGAAGAGATAGAGCTTATCAAGCAGGCACAGAATATCACAGACCGGGCATTCAGTCACATTGTCGGATATATCAAGGAGTCTCACAGCGAGAAAGAAATTGCCTGGGAGTTAGAAAGCTGGATGAGGCTGAATGGAGCAGAGTCCGTTTCTTTTATGCCAATTGTGGCATCAGGGATGAATGCGGCGGAACCTCACCACCGCAGCTCAGACAAAAGAATTAAGAAAGGAGAAATGATTATCCTTGACTTTGGAGCAGTAGTAGCCGGCTACTCAAGCGATATGACTCGCACTGTTTTTCTGGGAAAACCAACGGCAAGACAAAAGAAAATTTATGAGATAGTTCTCTCTTCCCAAAATAAGGTGCTAAAAAAACTTAAGGCAGGTATTACTACAAGAAAAATAGACGGCATCGCCAGAGCAGCGGTTGAGAGTGAGAGTTTTGGGAAATTCTTTCAGCACAATCTTGGACATGGAGTAGGGCTTACAGTTCATGAGGAGCCCACTCTTGGTCCTTTAAGCGATGGCTTCCTTGTCAAAGATATGATTTGCACTATTGAACCTGGTATTTACCTGCCGGGATGGGGCGGCGTCCGCATTGAAAATCTCCTACTCATCAAAAAAGATGGTGCTGAGCTGCTCACCCGCTCGCCGCAAGAGATAGAGGAGATGGTAATTTAGAAAGCGATGCTTCCCCCAAATCTGATGGACGCTTCATGGGGGGCTTCCACCTCAAAGTTAAGGTTGATGTCCAGCGGCAGCGGGATGATATCACCGAGAAGGTCGCCTAAAGGGATGTCAGCTCCAATGATTATACCGGGTCTTTCTTTGGCAACGAAGTCTATGACAGGCCTTTTAGGTATTTTAATCTCCATATCCAGGATGACAGAGTATCTTGCACCGACATATAGAGTGAGAAAATCTAAATCTTCGCTGATAAAAAGAGAGAACTCATGCTTTTTTATCTCTATCTTACTATCAGGATGGGCGGGCCGTGATATGCCTCCTTTAATTATTCTGTCAATGCTACTCATAACAATTAGATATTCGTAGCCAACTCCTACCCTCATACCCTCAATCGGGATGCCTACATCTGTTATCGGTGCAGACCACTTAAAACCCAGTCCAAGAGTCTCGCCACATTTCCCCTGGACTTTAATCTTTTTAATGGACTTTACATATTCAATGTCAACTTTAGCTATCCCGTACCTAAGAAAGACATTAAGTCCCTCTCTTGACTCAATTGCTAATTTGATAGAAGCTGCCCCGACAGCACTCTTTGCATCCCGTAGGACGGCAGGGGGTAATGACTTAAGTTCTCGCACTCCATATTCCAATTCCATTCCTGCCCTGATGTCGACACCCTCATGCCCGGGGATAAAAGCATGTGCAGAAGTGAAAAAGGTCACCAACCCGAGAGCCATTATACCTATCACTAATGCATTCTTCATCCTTTTCTCCCTTAACTAAAAGACAAAGCCTGTCTCCATCTTGAGAGAGGTCCCATCAAGAAGACCTAATTCAATATTGATATCGGCAAGGTCCCCTCTCGGGATGTTGGCGCCGAGGATAACCCCGAAGGGATTAGCAACATCCCACTTTATTGGTGTAGTACCAAATTCTGTCCAACTGAGTGTCATATCAGAGTATCTTATCCCTGCATAAGGAATAAACATACCCATATCCATACCGAGAGAGAAAGACAGTTCCCACCCCGCTATCTTAATGTCGCCACCAGCATGCCCTCTCATTGGGAAAACATCACTTGACAGACTGGTATACTCAAGGCTAACTCTTGCCTCTAATGCCTCGCCGACGGGCAGGAAGCCATCAAGAGGCATATTGTACCTCATGCCAATTCCATAGGAAGAGTCAATGCCGCCATTGGCAATGAGTATATCAATATCAGCCACTCCAAACTTGAGGAATACATCTAATCTCTCCGTCACCTCAAATATTGGCTTGATAAAATATTGGCTAACTGTGCTTACCTCTACAGAGCCTGGCCTCTTCCAATCACGATCTTCGGTGAACTTTATCTCCAACTCCATCTTAATAGGGTCCTGGAGGCCGGGAATCCCGGGAATGATGGCATGCGCGGCAGGGGAAAGCACCATCAGCAACAGCCAGATAACAATTGTTTTTTTCATTTACTTCTCCAGTAAAATATGTAGCACGCCCGGGAGGATTTGAACCTCCGACCTCTGGCTCCGGAGGCCACCGCTCTATCCAGACTGAGCTACGGGCGCAAGAAGACAAGAAAAAAGAAAAGGCAGGAAGAATTTCCTGCCTTTTCTTTATAGAAACTCTTGCTCAGGGGAGCTAAAAGGCAAAGCTTGCTCCTACCTTGAAAGAAGTTTCATCAAGGAAGCCTATCTCAACATTGATGTTAGCGAAGTCCATCGGAATGTCAGCGCCGAGGAAGATACCAAAATTATCGGCAGCATCGTACCTCACCGCTGCCCGCTTAAGCTCCATATCAGAGTATCTTAACCCTATATAAGGGACAAACATACCCATATCCTCGCTGGCAAAAAGAGACAGTCTCCACCCTCTTATCTTAAGGCTACCGGCAGGAAAGCCTCTTACTGCACGATAATCACTTGAGAGGGCTATGTATTCAAAGCCGGCTCCCACCTCTAATGCCTCGCCGAATGGCATTCCTTCTATTATGCCCATCCCGGGTAGACCGAGGCCATCAAGAGGCATAGTATATTTTACACCGAGTCCCCAGCCAAGGTCCATACCTCCATCAAAGGTTACCCCGGCACTCTTAAATTCAATGCTGGCCATTCCAAGCTTGAGATAGGCATCCAGTCCTTCCATCACCTCAAAAGTTGGCTCAGCAAAGAGACCAAGAGTTGTACTTTCACCTTTAAAACCCGGTCTCTCCCAGTCGCGCGATGCATGTTCCAATCCCGCTCTTACTTCAATGCCCATGTCCTCAAGGCCGGGAATGCCAGGGATAATAGCATGCGCGGAAGGTGAAAGCGTCACCAACCCGAGAACCATTACACTTACAACTAAAATCTTTTTCATCATTTCCTCCACTTTTATTAATCTTTTCTCCTTAAAAAGACCACTTTCCCTCAGAATTTATCACCTCCTTATCTCCGGGACTTTTTTGGTCCGTTAATTACGGTTGATACTACTGTACCCACTTATAAAAATCCTGTCAAGTATTTTCTTTTCTGTGCTTTCAAATAATAAACTTTTTTTTAAAAAAGTCAAGCTTCTTTCTTTCTTTCTCTGCTGGACAGATTTTCTTCAATGTTGTAGGATTAAGCTAATGATGAATAGTAAAAGAAAAAGCGCAAAGCCTTACTTGAACAGCAAAACAAGGCAATTGATAAAAGATGTTCTAACGGAAGACATTGGTCGTGGTGACCTGACTACCAGAGCAATCATTTCAGCCCAAGATAAGGCGATAGGGGCAATCATTGTCAAAGATAAAGGAATAATTGCCGGGTTAGAAGTAGCTCAACTGGTTTTCAGAACAGTCAATAGGGGAGAAAGCATTAAATTTAAAACAAAGGTCAAGGATGGAGATAAGGTTAAAAATGGGCAGATTATCGTTGAGATGAGAGGCCCGGCAATGCCCATCCTGACGGCTGAGCGAACAGCGCTCAATTTTCTCCAGCATCTCTCCGGAATAGCTACACTTACATCAAAATTCGTATCAGCAGTTAATCTCTATAAAGCAAAAATTACCGATACGCGCAAAACCACTCCCGGCTGGAGAATACTGGAAAAATATGCTGTTCGCAAAGGAGGAGGGCTCAACCATCGCATGGGACTTGATGACGGTATTCTAATTAAGAACAATCATCACAATATAAGAGAGGGTAACATCGGGCAAACTGTGCAGTTAGCGCTAAGGAAGGCTCCCCTGGGAATGAAGGTAGAGGTAGAGGTAAGAAACCTGAAAGAGCTTAAAGAAGCTTGTGCAACCGAAGTGAATATAATAATGCTTGATAATATGACCATCGGACAGATAAAAAGAGCCGTTGAATTCGTTAACCATATTGGCAAAAAAGTTCTTTTGGAGGCTTCGGGAGGAATTACCCTGAGAAATGTAAGACGAATTGCTGCCACCGGAGTAGACCTGATTTCAGTCGGGGCATTAACTCATTCTGCTCCAATACTAAATATGAATCTAAAGATATATGGAGCGTCATAAGTAATTGCACATTGTGATGAACGAGTATAAAAATGCTGCTAACGATTGATATTGGAAATACTACTATAAATCTCGGAATTTTTGAACAGGAGAAACTGAGTGACCATTGTTTCTTCCCTGCGAATAAAGAAAAAACGGCGCTGCAATGTAGAGATTCTCTCTTAGCATGGATTGCCCCTCGTAAAATCAGCGCCATTATTATATCCTCTGTCGTTCCTTCCCTGACAGAAATATTTACCAGAGTAAGCAAGTATTATCTTCGCATTTCTCCTATTCTGGTTACAGCAAATCTGAACTTGGGCTTGAAGGTAAAATACTCTCTGCCGGAGGAAGTGGGAGTTGACCGTCTCGTAAATGCTGTTGCTGCTTATCATATCTATAGACGCCCGCTCATTATTGTTGACTTTGGAACGGCAACGACATTTTCTGCTGTATCCATGAGAGGAGAATATCTGGGTGGAGCCATCGCTCCCGGGATAAAGATGTCACTTGACTCCCTGCATGAGAAAACAGCATCTCTTCCGCAGGTAGAGTTGTCACCACCTGAAAATGTAATTGGCAGAGATACAGTAACGAATATCCAGTCTGGTGTTATTTACGGTTTCGCTGAACTTGCTGCAGGAATTATAAAGAGAATGAAAGTGGAGTTCTCCTCTGAAGCATATGTTATCGCAACAGGGGGATGGGCGCTTCTCATTGCCAGAGAGTGCCCGGCAATAGATGAGGTGGACCAACTCCTCGCTCTCAAAGGGTTGAGGATTATTTACGAAAAAGTAAAAAGAGATTGACTTAAAGCAGGTATACTACATAGAATAATTGCTTATGAAAGACCCTGCTCAATTTTTTGAAGAAGAGTTTTGGGTAGATGCGGGAGCCATTTACTCCTTTTTGATAGTTATCGGAGGATTTTTGGCTTCACAGTAGCGATAAATATTAGGAGAGTAAAGTATGAAGGTAGCGATCATGGGTGCGTGGAATACTGATTCCGGTGCTTCAATACATGCTGAGTCAATTGGGAGAAGTTTTGCGAAACTTGGTCATAAAATCAATGTCTTAACATTCTTTAAGGATAGCTTTCATGGGACAGCAATAGTAGGAGAAGATGAGGATTATGTAAAAAGATGTTTTACTGTTTCATCCGACGAAAATATTCAACTTCTTACTACACCTTTCCTTGCCAGTGACTATGAATTCTTTGTAGCTGAAGACCATGGCATGCTCCCGCTGGACCATCTTGGCAGAATTTTTCATTAGATTAAGAAAAAAGCAAAAACTATAGCTGTAATTCATGATGGAAATCTAAAAGAAGACCCTGATTTTTATCAATTTGACTGGGACGCAATAGTTTGTTTTGACGAAAGATACCGCGATTTTCTCAAAGTCGTCTATCCTGAAAGGATAATCCATATAATCCCATATCCTTGCTTTCCATGGAATCCCGGGAATAATAATGCGAAGGAAAGCCGTAAAGTTCTAAACCTGCCACTTGATAAGAAAATTGTATTTTTGTTTGGACCGGCCTCTGAGTTCGGAGCAGATAAATTTGACATTCTAACGGAAATAAATAAAGAGCATCCAATGCTTGTAGTTATAGCTACAAAACATAAAGGGTCTCTGAAAAAATGGCAGGCGCTTAAGAGTAAAAATGGAGGAGGAATAATAGAGATACGCGAAGGAGAACTATCCATTGAGAAGCTTTATCAATATTTGTATGCCTCCGACCTTCTCCTCTACAATAAGCCAACTAAACCGGATACAGTAGTGGTAGCAAGTACCGCTTTTCAGTGCCTTGGCTCGGGATGTCCAATAGTTGCGCTCGAGTCTTCCTTCGTTGAAATGTTTGGCAATAGTGTTTATCGATATGAAAACGACCGGGAGCTTAAGATATCTATCGTAAGTGCATTTGAAAAAGATGAAAGATGCAAGAAAGTAATCAGGGATGCGAAAGAATATGTTGAAGAAAATTCAGCAATGAATGTAGCTAAAAAGTTTGTGGGGTTGTTTGAATCTTTAGAAGAAGGAGGATAAATGAAACTTAAAAGATATGAGGGAAATCCAATACTCAGTCCGATAAAGGAAAATGACTGGGAATCAGAATGTGTCTTTAACTGTGCGGCGGTTTCACTTGACAATAAAGTGCACATAATTTACAGGGGCTCAGGCAAAGAAGGTGTGTCGCGATGTGGATATGCTATGAGCGAAGATGGATTTTCCATCAAGGAAAGGCTTAAAGACCCCATATATTCACCTCAAGGCGAGATAGACAAGCTTGGCTGCGAAGACCCAAGAATTTCAGTGGTAGAAGATAGAATATACATGTCTTATACGGCTTTTGGGGAAGTTCCGGGGATGGGAGTAAGAGTTCACAAAAGCATCCAGATTGCCATAACCAGTATAGAAATTGATGACTTTTTATTGTGCAAGTGGAACTGGAACAAGCCGTATTTTCCATTCCCGGGTGTGGACAATAAAGGTTCGGTTATCTACCCGGGCAGGTTTAATGGTCAGTATGTAATGTATCACCGCATACCTCCGCATGTGTGGGTAGCGTATTCTGAGGACTTGCGTCATTGGTATGATTCCAATATTCTTTTTTCTCCTCAATATAAATGGGAATATTTCAAAATAGGAACCGGTGCTCCTTCCATAAAAACAGATTATGGCTGGCTTTTAATTCATTATGGAGTAGATAAGAAAAAATTCTATCGGCTTGGTTATCTCATAACTGCGCTTGACGACCCCACCAGAATTATCTACAGGCATCCCGAGCCGATACTTGAGCCTGAAGAAGACTTTGAGCTTTGCGGAAGTGTGCCAAATGTAGTATTTACCTGCGGCGCAGTCCTCATCGGGGATACGGTCTTTGTCTACTATGGAGGCGCCGATACGGTAATCTGCGTGGCAACCGCAAAAATAGAAGACTTCCTGCGCCCAATCAGTCTGTGGCAGACACTATAGGCTGCTTCTCTATTATCAGAAATCAATCCTGAAGGTTGCTTCTTTCTATCTCTGGGGCTCAATAATCACCTTGATGGAATTCTGGGCGTCGGCGACGAGCTGGAAACCTAACTCTGTCTCCGCCAGACCTAGCCGATGGGTAATCATCTCGCCCACGTGGATATGGCGAGCCTGAATCAGTTCCAGCGCCGCTGCGTAATCTGCAGGGCTGCCAGCGTAGGAGGTAGTGAGGGTTATCTCATTGCGCCAAAAAAGCTCATTCACTGAGATTGGAATGGTGATGCCTGGGCCTGTTGGTGCGAAGAAGAGAACAGTGCCTCCGCGCTCCACCAATTGCAACGCCTGAACAATGGCTGATGTTGCGCCAGTGCATACTATCACCAGGTCAGCGAGTCGACCATCATTGACATGGCGCAGGCGAGCAGGCAAGTCCTCTTCGGCGTGGAACACAGCATCTGCCCCAAACTGTCGTGCTGTCTCTAGCCGGTAGTCAACGATGTCTGTAGCCACCACTCGGCTTGCCCCCAGCATGCGGGCTAATTGCAAATGGAGCAGCCCGGCAATACCGCTACCGATAATGAGCACGCTATGACCCGGTTGCATGTGCGCCAGCCTTTGCCCCCGCACGACACAAGCTATCGGTTCAATAAATGTCGCCTCTTCATAGGATACTTCGTCAGGCAGCAGAAACACCCCGCGTTCCACGTTGATGGCTGGCAGTCGAATGTATTCGGCAAAGCCACCGGGTTCAAAATTCGTTCGGCGAAGGGTATCGCAGACGGTGTGATGCCCGCTCAGGCAGTAATGGCATTTGTTGCACGGGACATGATGGGCGGCTGAGACCCGCTCACCCTCCTTGTAGCCCTCCACCCCGTCGCCTACAGCCACAATCTGACCACCAATCTCATGACCCAGCACCAGTGGCGCCTTGTCAAGGCGATACCATTCCATCACATCACTGCCGCAGATACCACTGGCGACTACGCGTACCAGTAGCTCACCAGGACCAATTTGTGGCGTCGGCATCTCTTCCAGCCGCACATCTCGGTTGTTATACCACATGGCAACACGCACAATGATTTACCTCGTCTCCTTGCTCTTTATACTATCGTATAACTCTTGAGCCTCTTTTGGCGAAGCCTTCTCATGAATAATGGCACGTATCGCCTTAATCATTGCCACTGGAAAATCGTTTTGCCAGATGTTCCTTCCCAGATTCACACCTATAGCGCCTTTTTGCATACCATCATAAACGAACTCAAACACCTCAAGCTCTGTGTCTACTTGAGGTCCCCCTGCCATAACCACCGGAACCGGGCAGCCCGTTGCCACCTTTTCAAAATCTTCACACCAGTAAGTTTTCACCACCCGCGCCCCCAATTCGGCAGCAATACGAGAGGCTAAGGCAAGGTAGCGGGCATCTCGTTTTTCTAACTCCTTACCCACTGCGGTAACTGCCATTACTGGAATGCCATACTTTTCTCCTTCATCAACAAGCTTTGATAGATTCAATAGCGACTCACGCTCATAGTCACTGCCGACAAAGACAGAAAGACCTATTGCCGCCACATTAAGACGGATAGCCTCTTCTATAGAGGTGGTGATTCCTTCATTGGCCAGGTCTTTGCCAACCATGCTGGCGCCGCCGGATACTCTAAGAATAATTGGCTTTGCATTGTCAGGGTCTACCGATGAGCGTAACACTCCCCTGGTAATGAAGAGGGCATCGGCATAAGGGAGTAGTGGTTCAATAGTTTTACGTGGCTCTTCTAATTTTTTAGTCGGTCCTTGAAAATATCCATGGTCTACCGGCAGAAAGAGACAGTGACCATCAGCCTGGATTAACTGCGCCATACGGTTTGCCATTCCCCATTCCATATTAATTCCCCCCTCTATTTATGGTTTGTTGTCCATTGCACTTGTTTTGAAAATAATTCAGCTATCTTTTTGTTATCGGGTTGATAAACGATGCCCTGCTCAGTAATTATGGCACTAATTTTTTCTGCCGGCGTTATGTCAAATGACGGATTATAAACAGAGGTATCATTGCCAGTGATTTGCATTTCGGCAATATGGGTGATTTCGCGACTGCTGCGTTCTTCAATCGGTATCTCATTGCCGCTTGCGAGCCTCAGGTCAAAAGTAGAAAGAGGCGCGGCAATGTAGAACGGAATGCCATGTTCTTTTGACAGGACGGATAGTGGATAAGTGCCAATTTTATTAGCAACATCGCCATTGGCGGCGATGCGGTCAGCGCCAACAATTATCATATCAATCATCTTCCGTTGAAAGAGAAGTCCAGCGGCGTTGTCAACAATCAATGTCACTGGAATATTGGCTTGCGAAAGCTCCCATGTCGTAAGGCGTGCTCCCTGCAGGTATGGCCGCGTCTCGCACGCAAATACGCTTATCTTACGTCCTTCGGCATGAGCTGTGTATATTATCCCCAATGCAGTGCCATGCCCTGCTGTAGCTAAAGCCCCGGCATTGCATAGCGTGAGAATGCAGTCGCCATCGCTAATTAGTTTAGCGCCATGTTCACCAATAGCGCAGTTGACTCTGACATCTTCACTGGCAATTGTCTCTGCCTCATTGATTAATTGTATAGTTATTTCTGACGTTGATTTAGCAGAATGAGCCTGTCCCACCGCAAGCATCCGCGCAACTGCCCATTGCAAATTAACCGCAGTAGGACGCGCACATATCAGTTCATCTCCTGCCTCTTGCAAGGCAATTAAAAAATCAGTGGTAGAGGAGGACTGGTTTTGCTGTGCTGCTAATGCCATTCCATAGGCTGCCGTAACGCCAATTGCCGGCGCACCACGCACAATCATATCTTTGATAGCACCAGTAACAGCGTGATGGTCAGCGCATATGACATAAACAGTCTCATGCGGAAGTTTGCGCTGGTCAAGAAGATGGAGCTTCCCCTGCCGCCAAAATAAAGTTTTCAATCTGTTTTCCCTTAAAAATTATACCTTTCCTTCAGATTATTGCTTACATTTTTGGTTAAGTGCATAACTTTTTCCGTTAAATCTATTGTTAATGTTTTTAACCCACAAGACGGTGCGATAATAGAATTTTGCAGGATTAAATCTCTGTTACTACCCGACCTGGATAAGGCATCTACGCATTCTTCAAATTTACTTATAATGCTTTGTGTATTCTCCTTTTCTATTCTATCCGTTTGTGCACCCGATGGTACAATTCCCCAGCTGATTATGCCGCCTTTATCTAAAAAGCGCTGTGTTTCTCTGCTGTAGTTAAGGAAGTTCTGCAGATGAGAGTAAGCATCAAAGTGGATAACATTTACAACAGTATCCATTATCATTGACCAATCGCATCCTCCGCAGATATGTATTCCCTTGAGCCCAGAAATATGGGACATGCAGTCATTTAATATCTCAACTATTTCATCCTTTCCTAAATTCATGCATACCGAGCCATAAGTTGAAAGAAGCGGTTCATCAAAAAAAATCAAAGTCGGGACATCGGGAAAAATTTCCTTAAATTTTTCTTCCTGCCATTTTGCATTCATCCCCAGATACTTTGTTATTATATCCCTGTAATTCTCATCATAAATCGCAGGTATGTTGTCCTCTGTTTTTAGACTTCCACCAAGAGTGATAGGGCCGCATACCTGCCCCTTTAGCAAGATTGGGTTTTTTTTCTTTACCTCTTGCAGAAAAACATTAAAAGCAGATGCCCTGTTTTCGCTCAATTCAAACCAGTCAAGATTGCCATCTGAAAAATTCAAATAAAAGCTTTCTATCTCCTCCACTGCCTTTTCAGGTCGTAAAAAATAGGCTTCCTTTTTTTCTTCATTTACTCTTATCCCGGGCATCTTTTCAGTATATTGCATGAGCATATCTTCCAGATATGAAACTTGCGGAAGCTGTGGCCAAAATGGTATTTCCGGACAATTATTTAAAATGAGTCGGGTAGGGGAGTGCGCGTCAAGATGGGGGAAACTGCCAACACCTGTGCAGGCACAATAAGGCTTAAACATACATTATACAGTATTATATTATCTCTCTCGTGTCAAATAAAAGCTATTTTCTTGCAATATGTGCGGAGTTGGTATAAAATTATTAAAAAAGAAAAAAGAAAAAAAGAAAGGGGTCAAGTCTTAACTTTTAACTTGCACTTTTGCCTTTTAACTTTTGAATTAGTTCTTAAATTGGTGATTAGTGATTGGTGATTGGTAAATTGTGACTGCCAACTGCCAACTGTAGGCTGTAGACTATTGGAGAGGCACAGAGGCACAAAGAAATGGACAACCTGAATAGGCTATTGATATGAGAAGTTTGCGTGTTGCTTTAGCTCAGATTAATTCTACCGTCGGGGACCTATCAGGCAATGCCCGAAAGATTATTACCTGTCTTGATAAAGCAGAGAGGCAGGGCGCAGATTTAGTCACTTTTCCTGAGCTTGCCATCTGTGGTTACCCACCGGAAGGCCTATTATTTAAGCCCCACTTTATTAAAGATAATTTAAAATCTTTGGAAGAAATAGTGAACTCATGCGGAGACATCACCGCAGTAATCGGCTTTGTGGATAGTGATAAAGAAGAGATTTATAATGCGGCAGCAATTATTAATAATAGAAAAATAGCTGGAGTTTACCATAAGATGGTTCTGCCCAACTATGGTGTCTTTGACGAAAAGAGATATTTTAAGGCGGGGGAGAGGTTTTTGATATTTGAGTTGGGGGAAGTGAGATTTGGCGTTGATATCTGCGAGGATATCTGGAAGAAGGAACCAACAGAGTTACAGGCTAAAGCAGGCAGCGCGGACATTATTGTCAATATCTCCGCTTCGCCTTACCATGCGGGAAAGAGGAGTCTTCGGGAGGAAATACTACGGAGGCGAGCAAAAGAATTTAAAGCCTTTGTCCTCTATAATAATCTCATCGGCGGGCAAGATGAATTAGTCTTTGACGGCGGCGGGATGGTCCTTAATAAGCAAGGGGAAATAATAGCTCGGGCAAAAGAATTTAAAGAGGATTTGGTATTGATCGATTTAAAAATGACAGGAAGCCCTACTTCTGTGAAAAAAAAGACAATGAACCTTATTAGAGGAGAACTCCCTAATGAGATAAAGCCCATAAAATTATCTTCCCTGGGGAAAAAGAGCAAATTTCCCTTACCCCGAAAAAGAATAGTAAAATTAGGCAGGACAGAGGAAATTTATCAGGCTTTGGTTTTAGGCACGAAAGATTATGTAAAAAAGAACGGTTTTCATAAGGTAGTTATCGGTTTAAGCGGGGGGATAGACTCTTCTTTAACCGCCTTAATAGCCACCGATGCCCTGGGTAAAGATAATGTTATTGCTCTCTCTATGCCTTCCTGTTATTCTTCATTGGCAACACAAAGGGATGCCAGGACAACAGCCAGAAATTTAGGAATAAGGCTAATCATTGTTCCCATAGATGAGATGTTCGTTTCTTATTTGAAAGCCGTTCGCCAGGAGTTTAAGGGCAGGGAAGAGGATGTTACTGAGGAAAATATTCAGGCGCGGATAAGGGGGAATATATTGATGGCTTTTTCCAATAAATTTGGTTGGTTGGTGCTGACAACGGGAAACAAAAGTGAAGTAAGTGTAGGTTATTGCACTCTTTATGGCGATATGGCAGGAGGGTTTGACGTATTGAAAGATGTTCCCAAGACTTTAATCTATAAACTGGCGCGCTACGGAAATAGAAAGGCAGAAAGAGCCTTAATTCCCCATTCTGTACTTAAGAAGGCTCCGAGCGCAGAGTTAAGGCCAAATCAGAAGGACGGAGACAGCTTGCCTCCCTACGCAGTTTTAGATTCTATATTAAAGGCTTATATTGAGGAAAACAAAAATTTTTCTGAGATTAAAGGCATGGGCTTTGAGGACAAAACAATAAAGAAGATTATTCGTATGGTAGACAACAATGAATATAAACGCCGTCAGGGGCCGCCTGGGATAAAGATTACTTCCCACGCTTTTGGCAGGGACAGAAGACTGCCGATTACTAATAAATATAGGAATTTCTAAGGAAAAATACTTGACAAAATTCCAATCTTTACATTCCACGCTTTCTCTCTGCCCTTAATCTGTTCTTCATACTGAGTGCTGAAATTACCATCTATAGTTGAGCTAAAATATGCCGTGCCATTCCAATGTGGCACAATAGAATATCTCACAACGCCTATGTGTGGCCTGTCTCTACTTACAAAGACAGTAATATTTAGCTCAGTTATTTTACCCTCATTGTTCCACTTTATACGGGTTTGAGCATAGCCATCTCTCATATTTAATTTTTGAAAGAATTCATCAATACTAAAAGAGGAAGAACATTATCACCGAAAAAATCAGGGCTTTTTGTTTCTGCCTCTTTCCTTCTTGCAAAATAATCTTAATTCTTTCTACCTGAATCAGCATTCGCTATTTTTGTTACAGCCTCCAAAAATATTTTTCTAATTTAATTTCCTGTCATATTTTTTGCTTATAACGCTGCAAATTACCTGTTTTTTCCCAGAGCAAATCGGCGGGAAAAAGTCGGGTGCAGTGATTTGTTAAATGGTCTTTGTTATATCTTTCGCCCATTCTTTTGCTCTTTGAATATTTGTATCCGTATTCTTTTTTAGTGGGTCACGAAAATCAATTTCGCCTAAAATTTGATTTCCTTCTAAAGCCTTCTGCATTTTCTCAAAAATCTTTCCTTTACCCCCGCCATGGCAACAGAATAATGCTATTTTTTTATTTGATAGCGAGCAAGTTGAAAGAAAAGTGTTGAGAGGTGGCGTATAAGTCCATGCCCAGACGGGAGTCCCAATGAACAAAACATCATAGTCTTGGGGATTATTCTCAAAAGCAAGCAATTCGGGTTTTGTTTTCATCATTGCTGCTTTTCCGCCCCAGACATATTTCATAAAGCCTTTTGACTTCATTTCTTTTTTTGGCTTTAATTCCAGAATATCTGCATCTATTGCTTCAGCAATACTCTCTGCAATAAGCTTTGTATTACCTTCGAAAGAATAAAAGACAACTATCATTCTCATAATATTTTCTCCATATAACGCTCAAGCTCACCAGTGGCTATGAAGCGCAGCGGAATAGCGGTCAGCTGCAGTGCCTTAGATGTTATAACTTCATCCAACAATTCGTAACGCAAAATACGGAATAATATTAAAAACAAATATAGCTACTTTAAAAAAAGTAAAACCTGCATAATGAATTGCATTGAACTGCTCAACCGAAATCTTGAACCACTTACTATGCATACGGTAAACCCAATCATGAGCAAATGCCAAGAATAAAAACCACCATATCAACAATCCCATATTAATTACAGCGCACCACCCTAGCACTCCACGCAATATATCAACCGTCATTTGCCCCCTCCTTTTTTTGCAAACATTTTATTATTTATTTTATCTAACGCCGAAAATCACCTGCCAAAAAGCGCCAGCTTCTTGGTCGGGTGCAGTGATTTGTTGGGTGCTCCTGCTAAAACCTTTGCCTTATTTTTTGTTATTTTCTTAATTTTCTTCCTTTTTTGTATCTTTGCATAGAACTGGTGCAAATCACTAACATCTTTAATTATTTTCTCAATCTTTGTCATTTTTTAATCTCCCTATATCTACTCTGTCCTGGTCAGAATTTCTAAGCTCTTTCATCCAAATAAGGTCAGCCTTATTTATTATCCGTATTCTACCTTCTTCCCACTCCTCTTCAATTGAGTCAGCAATTATCCTCTTGTGCTTTTCTTCATTTCCAAGCAGAATATCCACAGCCAAATGTTCTTCTCCCTCCGTTTTCATAAATCTATGTAGCGTCAGAGCAATATTCTTAAATTTCCATGGTTCTGCTGATTCAAAATACCCGAGCTTTTCAAGCAATCCTCTAACATCGTTGATTTCCTCTGACATTATCAAAAAATCTATATCTTTCGTAAATCTCGGTTCGTCATGTAACGCCATTGCTATACCACCGATTACTGAATATTTGATATCGTTCCTTGAGAATTTACGCACAATGGAAAAGAGTTCATCATACAGATTCATTCATTTTTCTCCTATGACCTAACGATAGAACTCACCTGCGTAAATGATGCAACCAAGTAACAGAATACAAAATAGAAAACCGACAATAATTTTGATTAACCCTAAAAATCTGCAATTTTTCATAATTTTATTTTTCCTGATCACCCAGGTCTCGTTTTATCTTCTCTTCCACCAGATGGAAGTTGGCTCTGTCCAGGGTATAGACCACGGTATCGGGACGATTTTTTATCTCGCTGGTAAGCTGGTTATCCTTGAGCTTAATCACTCCCAGGAGCTTAACCGAACTTTCCAGCGCTTTCTTGAGAAGGAAAATGAACTTCTCGGAGAATAGCTCCATTTTGCCGATCTCATCAATGACAAGGAAGCTATTCTTCTCAAGAGCTTCCTCAATGGCTCCTCCCGCTACTTCCTCTAAGTCTCTAAGGTTCACTCCATATTTTCCCACCCGGTAAGGACTGTTGAAGTTCACAGAAGCCAGTGTTCCTCTCTTTCCACTGAGGGTAACAATCTCAAATCCCTGGCGGATGCCTCCCTTTCTCGCTTCCTGAGTATAGAAACCACCGGCATCCAGCTCAAAGTCTTTGATGACCTTCTTGATTAATGTTGTCTTCCCAACACCCGGGCGGCCAGTCACCAAAATATTCTTCATTTACCTCTTATTTTTTAGGGAGCGGCTTGAACTTAAATAAATTCAATTGTGCTTGGTGGCTTCGGAGTTATGTCAAATAGAACTTTTATTACCTGAGGAACCTCTTCTATAATCCTATCTCTGATTTTCTCTAAGATTCGCCACGGAACCCTGGTAACGGATGCTGTCATAGCATCCTTACTCTCTACCGACCTGACCACTATAATATTACCAAAAAAGCGCTTTCCTCCTCGAATACCTGTGGCCTTATCCTTCAATAAGACAGCAAATGCCTGAAATGGTCGCAGTTCCTTAATCTCTTCTTCCACTATCTCTGTGGCTTGCCTCAGAACCTTAATCCTCCGGGGTGTCACCTCGCCTATTATTCTGGTTGCTAACCCGGGCCCGGGAAAGGGCATCTGTTTATAAACTCGTTGTGAGAATCCTAATTGCTTCGCCACTTGCCTTACTTGATGCTTAAAAATTTCTCGCAAGGGCTCTACGACTTTAAAACCAAATCGTTTTTTTGGGTCAATTCCTATTTGCTTTAAGACGTTATGTTGAGTCTTGATATTATCCTTAGTTTCAATAACATCAGCAGCAATAGTGCCCTGAATTAATGACTCTACTTTATTTTGCTTAATTGCTTTACCCAGGGTTTTATAAAAGACCTGGCGGAAGGCTTTTCGTTTTTCTTCAGGGCTTTCTTTTCCTTTTATAGCCTTGAAAAAATCCTTTTGTGCCTTTATTATCTTTACAGTTACCCCAAAGGGTTTAAGTCCCTCCCTGACTATTTTTTTATCACTTTCTCTCATCAGGCCATCGTCTATAAAAAGTATAACTGCTTTTTTGCCCAATGCCTTGTAAGATAGAAGAGCACACGTCATGCTATCAACACCACCTGAGGTGGCAACCAAAGCTCCTCCATTCCCTGCTTCTTTTTTTATCTCTTCCAACTTTTCATTGATAAATCGCTTTGCATTGAATTTCATTTCCTCACCTCCTAATTCCTTATGGCGAACTGTATAAGTATTCACTTTGCTCTGCTCTTGCCACTAAGTTAAGTGAGCACAGCCCTAAAAAAATACCTGCAAGCAAAATTATCTTTTTCATCTTTACCCCCTGCTCCTCTTTATATTCCATAATTCCTCCTTTTCTTATTGTTTAATACCCCTCTAAGAAAAAGAATAAATATCAATTTAGCCAGGTGAGGAAAGGTTATTAAGCGAGCAGTGAATATTTTCTTTGTTATTCTTAGCACAGTAGGAAAATTATAGTAGCTCCTACCTATACGACGTCTAATATCCCCCAACTTTTCTAATGGGTATTCCATGGAACACACTATATTGTTTTCACCTACATAATAACCTGTTGAACTGGAGATAAGGTCATTTAGAGGGGAGTATTTTTCTGTTCTCAGTAAACTGAGACTAATGGTATCCAATTTGAGCTCCCTGGCAAAATAGGCAATCTCCAGCATTTCTGACTCACTTTCTCCTATACATCCAATAATAAAATAGCCATGGATATAAAAATTTGTTTTCCTGATCTTGGCAAATGCTTTCTTGGCTAAAGTAGTATCAAAACCTTTTTGCATTGCTTTTAAAGTTTTATTCTGGGCTGATTCAATTCCTATTGTAAGTATCTTAAAACCTGCCTTAAACATCTTCTTTAAGACTTGCGGATGCTTATAAATTTCAAGTCTTAAGGCAACCATAAATGTCTTTTTAATACCTTCGGCAATTATCAAATTGCAAATTTCTTCAACCCTTTTCATATCTATGGCAAAATTGTCATCTACTATAAAAACAAACCCGGCATCAATAGTCTTTAATTCTTCAATAACAGAGCGCGCTGACCTGGCGCTCCAATCCCTTTTCTGCCCCAAAGGATTATTAGTAAAAGTGCAAAATTTACAATTATAAGGGCACCCTCTGGAAGTTGAAATAAAGTCCATGCCCAGGCCAAGGTCTATATCTCCATATAAAAGTCTATAATTAGCCCGCCTCATCTTTCTATTAGGATAGATGGCATCATTCAACGAGTGAAGGTCGCGAACTTTATTATGAATAATTTTTCCGTCTTCACGGTAAGAAATGCCGGTAATCTCCCCAAGAGATAGCCCCGAGACTATGTCCCGAATAATTTCCTCCCCGTCTCCTCTGACAATAATATCTATATTAGGGGCTGCGGCAAAAAGCTCTTCTACATGAACCGTAGCGTCTCTTCCTCCTACAATGACCTTGATATCGGAAGAAATTTGAGCAATAATATTTATAGCGGCCTCTCGCTGGTAATCCCAGTTTACAGACAAGCAGACTAAATCAGCTTCCTTAAGGAAATCATTCAGGTTTGGCTCAAATCGCATATCAATAAGGGTAACCTTCTCAACCAGGGATTCTAAAACAGTAGCAATATATTCCAACCCAATAGGAGGACAATATTTTTTTTCCGGAACCCCTTCCTGATGAGGATAAACACAGAGGACATTATTATAAAACTTTTTCTCTCTACCTAACACCTCTACCTCCCATAACTACATCTATTATTTTCTAACTGATACGATTTCAGATAACGGTATCGGTGTATGCGAAGTCCCGAAGGGATTTGCGAATCTCATCAGGGATTACGCAAACCCGAAGTTTGGGTAAGTGCCGAAGGCACGAAGCCAGATACGCTCTGTTATCGGATGTAATGCCTTCTATTCACAAGATTCTTTAAAGATTGCTTTTACTGCCTTAATTTCATCCTCTGAAGTATTATGAAAGTGGATTTCCATCTGATGCTTAGGCCATTTTCCTGTGCACTTGCGAAACAAATATACCAGCTCTGCCTCTACTGCTTCTACATAGTCCCGACTTTCGTTTGGGAAGTGCCATATTAAGATGTCAACTTCGCTTAAGTCCTTCCACTTATACCCGTGGTAGCCACCTTTTCCTTGTGCCTTTAGACCATATCTCAAACGACTTTGGATGCTTTGAGACGTTACACCGACATAGATGACTTCCGATCCAGATTTGACTACATATAGTTTAGGTAGCTTATTCTTTGTATCAGGTGGCGTGAAGCTCTTCACCTTGTGTCCACTCATCTCTATGGATGCTATTTTCCTATTTTTCAACATGATTCGATACCTTTGACAATTCTTGACTTGCATTCTTGTTTAAAATATCCGAACCACTTCGTTTACATCATTAGATGCTTGCTATTTAACAGGGTTTATACATGACTGTTTGCTCCACTTGGGAGTCTGTGGGATTATATCATATTTTTACCTTTTTACTATAACTAATTTTCTCATTTATAATGGAGTAGGGGATAAATACTTGCAAATTCTTACAGATAGTGATATTTTTAAGCGCAATAGACTTTCTGGTGAACCAAAGTGAGTACAATAGTAAAGAGGGTTATCTGGGGCAAAAACCCGCGACAGACGCTGTTGCGCGCTCTAATTCTAACAATAGTCTGTTTTGTAGTGTTCGGGTTTATACTCTTGCCGATTCGCATAACGGGTATCAGCATGGAGCCCGCTTATCGTGATGGTTCCGTCAACTTCGTGAATACTCTGCGCTACCGATTCCGTGAGCCTGCCCGGGGAGATGTAGTGGCTATTAGGCTGGCCGGGAGACAGATTTTATTACTTAAGAGAGTCGTGGGCTTGCCCGGGGAACGGCTGATGTTTAAGAAAGGCACTCTTATCATAAATGGACACCTAACTCCGGAGCCTTATCTAAAGAGCAGCTACGATTGGACCACGCCTGAGGTGGAGATTAGCTTAGATGAGTTTTTCGTGGTTGGTGACAACAGGCAGATGCCTCCTGAGGCTCATGATTTCGGGCGAGTCCAGCGTCACCGAATTGCAGGAGGACCCCTGTTTTGAAGAAGATTGTCCTGACTTTAATATTCTTGCTCGTTATCTCCTTTATCGTTGTCCTTATTGTTACCCGTCATAATGATGAACGACAAATTCATGGTTACTTAATTTCCCTGGCGGCTATGCTGTCTAAATCAATAAATGGAGGTGGGATTGTAGCTCTGGCTGAAATCCATAGGATAGGGGCGTTTTTTACTGATGACTGCCGAATTGTGGTGGGCGACTCCATCCCGGAAATTCATGGGCGGGAAGCACTTATTGCCACAATTTATCAGATAAGAAAGATGGTTGCTGATGAGGTAGAAGTTGCTTTTCACGATGTTTCCATTACCATAAGAAAAAATAAAGTAACGGCTATATCTATCAAGACTGCCGTAGTAACCCACGCATCCGCCAGAGAAATACGGGATATTGAAATGCACTGGGAAAAAACAGAGGAAAGGTGGAAAATTGCAGAGGCTAAAGCTATTCCTATTCTCTATTGAGATAAATCTTGGCTCCAACGGGGTTAGAGTGTTTTCATAATGGCAAGAAATGCTTCCTGCGGAATGTTCACTTTGCCCAATGTCTTCATTCGTTTCTTGCCGCGCTTTTGTTTCTCCAGTAGCTTCCTTTTTCTTGTTACATCCCCACCGTAGAGCTTTTCGGTAACGTCTTTCCTAAAGGATTTAACTGTCTCCCGGGCTATAATGTTACTACCAATAGCTGCCTGAATAGCAATGGGAAACTGTTGCCTGGGAATTACTTCCTTGAGTTTTAATGCAAGCGCTCTACCTCTCTCCTGCGCCTTCTCTCTGGGCATAATGCAGGTAAGTGCGTCTATCTTCTCGCCATTCAGTAGAATGTCAAGTTTGACAACGTTTGCTTCTCTATAGCCAATATCTTTATAATCAAGAGAGCCGTATCCTCGCGTTATGGACTTAATCCTATCATGAAAATCTACTATTATTTCACTCATTGGAATCTCAAAGGTGATAACAACTCGTGTGGGGTCAAGGTAGCTGGTGCTGATGTAGGTACCTCCTCTCCCCTTACAAAGTTTTATCAATGCTCCCATGTACTCATCCGGAGAGAAAATCTTTATCCTGACAAACGGCTCTTCCGTCTTCTCTATTTCCTGGGGTGGAGGAAACTTTGCTGGACTGTCAATAAGCACAGTCTTTCCCCTAATTTTTATTTGATAACACACACTCGGTGCTGAGGAAATAAGGTCAAGGTCGTATTCTCTTTCCAGCCGCTCCTGAACAATCTCCATATGAAGCGGTCCAAGAAATCCACAGCGAAATCCAAACCCTAATGATGATGAGGTTTCTGGCTCATAGGTAAAAGAAGGGTCATTAAGGTTTAATTTGTCAAGCGCCCCCCTTAATAATGGATAATATTGGGATTCTATTGAGTGAATAGCCGAAAAAACCATTGGCTTTGCCGGTTTGTATCCTGCAATTGGTTCTTCTGCAGAGTTGAGACTGGAAACTATTGTATCTCCAATACGAGCGTCTTGAATGTTTTTAATGTTGGCGGTTAAATATCCAACTTCGCCGCAAGTCAAGGATTCTTTTTTTTCCATCTTCAATTTGAAGATGCCTGTCTCGTTAACCTCAAATTCCTTTCTATTGGAAAGAAACTGCACCATATCGCCTTTCTTTACCGCACCGGAAGCTATTTTAAGATAGACGACAACGCCTTTGTATGTATCAAAGGTGGAATCAAATATCAGTGCTTTAAAATTAGAGCTTTTGTTTTCATTGCTGCACTTCGGAGGTGGAATGTATTCTACGATTGCCTCAAGCAATTCAGCAATGCCGGTGCCTTCTTTGGCGCTAACCAGAAGGCATGGAGCATCATCAAGCTCATGAATACCGGCAAGCTCTTTCTTCACTAAATCCACATCTGCATTTTCCATATCAATCTTGTTGATTACAAGTATGATGCGTAATTTATATTCTATTGCCAGGTAAATGTTTGAAATCGTCTGCGCCTGTAATCCCTGAGCAGCATCAACCACTACCAGGGCACCCTCACAAGCAATCAGGCTGCGGGAGACTTCATGACTGAAGTCCACATGCCCCGGCGTATCAATCAGATTTAGAGTATATTGCTCTCCGTCACGGGCAAGATAGTTAATTTTTATTGTCTTGGATTTAATGGTAATGCCTCGCTCGCGCTCCAGGTCCATGCTATCAAGCACCTGCTCGCGAAATTCTCTTTCCTTAATAGTATGAGTGTACTCAAGAATCCGATCGGCAAGAGTGCTCTTACCGTGGTCAATGTGAGCAATAATGCAGAAATTTCTAATTTTACTGGCTGAATTTTCCATATTTTTGTATATTATCCAGGTGGCCAGCTCAGTGTCCTTCCTCCTAAAAGATGAAAATGAAGATGGTCAACTGCCTGTCCGGCATCCGGGCCGGAGTTTGCGATAACCCTGAATCCACACTGGTAGACAGAAAACTCACGGGCAATTTTACTAAAAGTGAGATAAATTTTTCCAACTATCTCTTTATCCTCCTCTTTCAAGGATGTTATTCCTGAGATATGTTTCCTGGGAATAATAAGAATATGAACCGGTGCCATAGGATTTATATCTTTAAATGCAAGGATGTCGTCATCTTCATAAACAATTTCGCCTGGCACTTCTTTTGCTGCAATTTGACAGAACAAACAATTTTTCATTTTTTATCACCTCCGGGTTGACGAAGCATATCACAGAGAAGAAAAAGGAGCAAGGAGCTCAAATGCCATTTCTACTTGACAGAAGGTAGATACTAATGAGAAAAGGATTTAAAGATTCAATAAAAGACACAAAGGCACAGAGAAGTGTCAAAGGATAGATGTCAATGGCTTGTGAAAATCTGATTATAAAAAAGGAAGAAAGTTATGCTGTAGTAACCATTAATCGCCCTAAAGCTAACCAGTTGAATATTGCTACCATTGAAGAGCTTGGTAAGATACTTGGTGAGCTTGAAGAGGATAGAAATATAAAGGTGATTATTATTACCGGGGCAGGAGAGAGCTTTTTCTCGGCCGGCGCTGACCTTGCTGATATAATTAGAGCAAAAAATATTGCTGAAGCTCTCATGATGGGGCAGGATATGTGCAATCAAATTGAGCGATGCAGTAAGCCGGTAATTGCTGCTGTTGGTGGCCATGCTTTAGGAGGGGGCTGTGAATTAGCCATGGCCTGTCACTTTCGGATAATGAAAGAGGGCGCTCGTATTGGCCTGGTGGAATCCAGTCTGGGAATCATACCGGGATGGGGCGGAACACAGCGAATGCCGCGACTTATCGGTCGGGCTAAAGCTCTGGAATATATGATACTTGGCACTAAAATAACTGCTGATGAAGCTCTCAGGGTAGGATTGGTAAATAAATTAGCAAAAAAAGTGGAAGTGATTGATGAGGCTAAAAAGCTTGCTCAAAAGCTTGCTAAACGATCTCCTCTTGTAACCAGAACTCTTATCTTTTGCGTCAACAAGGGGTTAAATAGCACTCTTGATGAAGGATTGGTGATAGAAAGGGAATCTTTTATTAAAGTGGCTAAGACCAGAGAGGCAAAGGAAGCCGTTCAGGCTTTACTTAAAAAAAACGGAAAATCCGTATGTTGACATTAGGGTATATTTCATGTAAATTACTTTGAATAATGTGAGGTTAGAAGATTAGGAAAACGGCAGAATTAATTTGGGCAAAAAGGAGGTGAGAAAAGCATGCCTGCGGTTCTGCTCGGATAAAAGTAATAAGTAATTCCAGATAGGCAAAGGAAGTGAAGGTGTGATTCCTTTCGCTGCCCCGCAACGGTGATTCCGCCTACTGGCGGAGAGTCCGGTCCATTGCTTATCCTGGAAAGTATTCTCGAGGGAGGAGAAAAATGAGCAAGTATTTAAGGAAATTTGTTTTTGGGATTGCGCTGGTGGGGATTCTTGTCTCTACAGCGGGGATTAGTCGGGCAGAAGTGCCCGTTTTTGATTTGGGCGAGATAATAGTAACTGCTACCCGCCGGGAAGCGACAGTAGCAGAGCTGTCCAGTTCAGTTACGGTAATTAGTGCTGAGGAAATTGCCGAGGGGGGAGAAACAACAGTTTTGGAGGCGCTGCGCGGTCTTCCCGGGTTAGATGTAGTTCAAAGCGGAGGGCCGGGGGCACTTACCTCAGTCTTTCTAAGAGGAACTAACTCAGGTCATACTCTCGTATTGGTGGATGGAGTAAAGGTGAACAGTCCCACCACCGGTATGTTTGACTTTGCCCACCTGACGGTGGACAATATTGAGCGGATTGAGATTGTCCGCGGTCCTCAAAGCACCCTTTATGGTTCGGATGCCATAGGTGGGGTAATCAATATCATCACTAAAAGAGGGGTGGGACCTGCCCGGTGGGAATTCTTGGTTGAGCCTGGCTCCTTTGGCACTCGTCGGGTATCACTTGCCACCTCAGGCAGTGTTGAACCATTCCACCACTCCTTTAGTATCTCCAACTTTGTCACCGATGGAATATCACGGGCAAAGGTTGGGGTAGAAGATGATGGCTCTGAAAACACATCTCTTTCTGCCCGTTTTGGCTTTCCTGTGTTTGAAGATGCAGAATTAGACTTTACCCTGCGCCACACCGATGCCAGCGTTGACCTTGATGCTTTAGTTTGGGGTGTGGGCCTTGTTGACGACCTGAATTACACCAGCGATAGGGAATCTCTGATTTTCTCCGCTAACTTCAACCAGTTGCTCACCGAGAGATGGAGCCATAAGGTGAACACCTCCATTAGTGACGAAAGCTTGGAGGACAAAGACCCTGACACGCCATGGCATAATTTCAAGCTGGATACTCGCATAAGCACCATCAATTGGCAGCATGAATTTGCGGCAGGAGAGACGAGCACTTTTATCGCCGGTATTGAGCGGGAGAAGCAGGAAGGAGTCTCTAAAGGTGGGGACCCGTTAGTGGAAAATTTTGATAAGTCAATTACTAACCGGGGTTACTACCTTCAGCATCAATGGAATTTAGAAGAAAAGTTTTTTCTCATTACCGGTATCAGGATAGATGACCACGAGACCTTTGGCAGCGATACTAATTACAACATAGGTATCGCTTATCTTCTTCCGGAGGCGCCGGTAAAATTAAGAGGAAACTGGGGCACTGCCTTTAAAGCCCCTACTCTTAATGACCTCTTCTGGCCCGCTACTCCCTGGAGTGCCGGTAACCCAGATCTTTTGCCCGAAGAAAGCACCGGTTACGACTTAGGCATAGATTTCTGGGGCGAGCGATTCCATATAGGAGCAACTTATTTTCATAATGACATTGAGAACTTAATTGCCTGGGCAGAAGTAAGGCCCTGGTTTTGGACCCCGAGCAATGTGGATGAAGCAAGAACAGAAGGAATAGAGTTAGAGGTTTCTTTTCTGCCCGCTGAAAATATGAGGGTAACGGCTAACTACACCCACACTGATACTGTGGTTTTAAAGGGTGTGCATAAAGGAAATGAATTAGCCAGAAGGCCGCAGATTAAGCATAGCCTCAGCTTCAACTACTGTCCCGTGGAGAGAGTCAATCTAAACTTGCACTTTAACCATATTGGCGCTCGCTGGGACGATGCCGCAAATACAGAAAGATTGGATAGTTACACCCGCGTTGATTTTGCTGCCTCTCATGACTGGACGGAGGACTTCCAGCTTTTTCTGCGTGGTGAAAATATCTTCAACGAGGACTATGAGGAGGCAAGGGGCTATGGAACTCCGGGAGCTTCTGTCTTTGCTGGAGTAAGAGCAGTTTTTTAAAGGTAGCTTGACGGCAACCAGAGATGTGGGTAAAATCTAATCCAAATGAATACTTTACCACCAAAAGGATTAATTACGGCTCTTATTACTCCATTGAACAGCAGTGGGGGAGTAGATAAAGAGAGTCTTGGGACACTTGTTGAGTCAATTATCCCTCATTCAGATGGAATTCTTGTCGGAGCAAGCATTATAGGGGAATGGTTTCTTCTTGAAAATAATCACCGCTTTGAGTTAATTAGGTTGACATTGGAAATGGTAGCCGGCAGAACCAATCTTTTTGTGGGAATTACAGGTGAGGATTTAGAGGATACCAGAGAAAACATAAAGAAGTTGAAAAAAGAAATTGACAGGCTTGACTATCGGGGAAGAATATTTCTTTTTGACTGCCCTCTATGGTATCACGGCAATCGTGGATTAAGTGATAACTACCTTGAATTAGGGAAGCTGACAGAGCATCCCTTTATTCTTTACAACAATCCACTACTCATCATGAAAAGGAAAGGCGGCCTGATGAGAAGAAATATCAGAACGGCTATTCTAAAAGAATTAAGCTTAAATGATAAAATAGTGGGACTGGAACATGCAGGAGACCTCTTTAGGGGACTTAACTATCTCAGGACAGTGAGGAAGAGAAGGGATTTCAGGGTTTATGACGGGAGCGAGGCAAGTTTTCTTAAATGCCCCGGCATGAGTGGAGTCATCTCTGCCGGGGCCAATGTTTTTCCTGAGCAGTGGAAAGATGCCGTAAACTTCTCTCTGAACCCTTATGATGCGCGCAAGAAAGACCCTGATTATTGCTCAATGGTATGGAACATAGGTGAGATGTTGATGGATTTTCGGGAGGTATGCATTGAAAATCCGTCGGCGGTAATCAAGTATGCCTTAAAGAAACTTGGCAGAATTGATGATGATTGCCTGGCGGTAGGAGGAAAGCCAATAACCTCTGCTGAAGCGCGTAGCATAGATAAGTTTTTAGAAACGTGCAAACCAAAAACCAAAAATCAAAAACAATTTCTCCTGGACACTAAAGGAGTAATAAAGCGGGCAAAGGATGTTCTTCATCTGGAGGCGGAGGCAATTAATGGCTTGATTGATAGGGTTGACCATAATTTTTCCAGCGCTGTAGAAATGATTCTTGAGAATAAAGGAAAGATAATTGTTATTGGTGTTGGTAAGTCAGGTCACATCGGAAGAAAAATTGCTGCAACTCTTGCGAGTACCGGCACTCCTGCTTTTTTTCTTCATCCCACCGAGGCTGTTCATGGCGATCTTGGCATGGTAACAAATGAGGATATCATTCTTGCCATCTCCAATAGTGGAGAAACTATTGAGGTTCTCCAGCTCCTCCCGCTGATTAAAGAGATGGGCGCGAAAATAATTGTTTTTACGGGAGAAGTTAATTCTACTCTGGGAAAAAACAGTCATATTGTCATTGACATAAGCGTTGACCGTGAGGCTTGTCCGCTAAGTCTTGCTCCTACGGCAAGCACAACTGCCGCTCTGGCAATGGGAGATGCACTGGCAATGGCGCTGCTTGATAAACGAGGTTTTGCCAGGGATGAGTTTGCCCGCTTTCACCCTGGAGGAAAATTAGGAAAAGAGCTGAGAAAAAAATGTGCGGAATAGTTGGATATATTGGAAACAGCTTCTTGCCTATCATATTGCGATAAAGAGAAAGTGCCCGGTGGACCAGCCGCGAAACTTGGCAAAAAGCGTTACTGTGGAATGAACTATAGAGAGCTCTACCGTAGTGGTGAGCTTGATAAAAGGATAGAAAAATTTTATAAAATACTGGAATCTTGTTCTCTCTGTCCACGAAAGTGCAGAGTTAACAGGCTGAATGATGAAAATGGCTATTGTCGGACAGGAAAACTTCCCGTTGTTTCCAGCTTTGGTCCTCATTTTGGGGAGGAACCCCCACTTGCAGGACACTTTGGTTCCGGGACAATATTCTTTACGAATTGCAATCTCTCCTGTCAGTTCTGCCAGAATTGTGAGATAAGCCAACTCGGGGTGGGAAGAGAAATCTCCATTGAAGAGCTGGCAGATAAAATGCTCACTCTGCAGAAAAATAAATGCCATAACATAAATTTTGTTACTCCCACTCACCTTATATCGCAAATTATTTCAGCACTGAGAATTGCAGTCGCAAGGGGGCTTACTCTTCCTCTCGTCTATAACTGCGGCGGGTATGAGTCAGTGGAAACTCTCTATCTTCTGGATGGGATAATTGATATCTATATGCCCGATGCCAAATATGGAGTTGAGAAAGAGGGGAGGAAGTATTCCAATGCTCCTGATTACCCGCAGATAATGAAGGAAGCATTGAAAGAAATGTATCGTCAGGTAGGAAATCTTAAAGTGGATGAAAATGGAATTGCCCAACGGGGACTGCTCATTCGCCACCTAATTCTGCCTCATAACCTTGCCGGGACGGCTGATGTTATCCGTTTCATTGCAGAAGATATTTCTAAAGACACTTATGTGAACATAATGGACCAGTATCATCCCTGTTACAAAGCATTTAATTTTTCTTTGCTATCTCGCAGGACAACCAGAGAAGAATATGTGGCTGCACTTGACATTGCTACTTCCCTGGGTCTGATTACACAGATTAAAAAATGAACACTGGTATAATATATCATCCTGATTACCTTAAGCATACTATGGCAGGTCATCCCGAGAATGCCGAGCGGCTCCTGGCAATTATGGAAACACTTGAGAGAGAGGGAATGCTTGAGGCAACAAGGAGCATCGCCCCACGTCAGGCAAAAATAGAGGAAATTGAATATGTCCATTCTGCTCATTACATTGTTAGAGTAAAATCACTCTGCGAGAGGGGAGGGGGATACCTTGACCCTGATACGTACGTTCTACCTTCCTCTTTTGAGATTGCACTGCTGGCTGCCGGCGGAGTGCTTGCTGCTGCCGATGCCGTTATTGAGGGAAAAGTCAGGAATGCCCTTGCTCTGGTGCGTCCCCCTGGACACCATGCCCTGGGAGATAGGGGAATGGGGTTTTGCATTTTTAACAACATCGCTATTGCCGCTAAATATGCGCAAAAGAAATATGGATTAAAAAAGGTCTTAATCATTGATTGGGATGTCCATCATGGAAATGGAACTCAGGACATATTTTATTGTGACCCATCAGTTCTCTTTGTCTCTTTCCATCAATATCCCCATTACCCCGGAACGGGAGATTCCGATGAGACAGGAAAAGGAGACGGAAAGGGGTTTACCCTGAATTTTCCCCTTTCCTGGGGAAGCGAAGCAAAGGACTTTTTGCGTATTTTTAACGATGTTCTCATTCCACGAGTAAAAAGTTTCTCCCCTGAGATAGTTTTTATCTCGGCAGGATTTGATGCTCATATCGATGACCCGCTAAATAATCTAAGATTAACCGCATCGGACTTTAGCCAGTTTACCGACATTGTTAAAAAAATTGCTGAAAGTTCTGCTGAAGGTAGAATCATATCAGTCTTAGAAGGCGGGTATAACTTAGGATA
Organism: candidate division NPL-UPA2 bacterium Unc8; assembly: GCA_003574845.1. Lineage (GTDB taxonomy): Bacteria > NPL-UPA2 > NPL-UPA2 > NPL-UPA2 > NPL-UPA2 > NPL-UPA2. Next base: position 108,857 of record NDHY01000002.1, on the reverse strand, counting down.
TCTCCCCCAATGCGTCCTTGCTCATCTTAACTCCCTGCTGAGTTAAAGGATTATTTCTCCAAAAGATACCTATTAATTTTAAGCAAAAAAAATTATAATTACAAAAACCTTTTTTTATGATATAAAAGGACCGAAGGAGCTTGAGAAGTGAGGTCAAATAATAATAAGCAGAAGTATTGGTTGCTTGTGTTTCTGTCATCATTTGCTTTCATTGCTGGTTGTGCTCCCACTTACAACCCGGCAAGAGGAGAGCAGCAGTGGATTGTCTTTAGTCGTGAAGAAGAAATTGCCATTGGTCAACTTGCAGCGGAGGAAGTTAGGGCAGAGTTTGAAATTTGTGAGGAGAGGTCTCAATATTTAACACGAATTGGCAGAAAGGTCGCCTTTGTATCAAGCAACATTGCCCTTCCTTACAGTTTCCAGGTAATTAAAGAGGAAGAAATGAATGCTTTTGCCCTGCCCGGTGGCCCTGTTTTTATGACAAGCGGGCTCTTTGATGAGTTGGATGATGATGAGCTGGCGGTTATCCTTGGGCACGAGATTGCCCACATTACTGCCCGTCATGGAGTAGAAAGGCTTCAAACTCACCAGCTTAGACAAGCCTTCCTCCTTGGAGCTATGGTATCTGGCGGTGAAGTTGGTAGAATGGCTTATTTTGCGGCAACGGCGCTTTCAATCATTATGATGGGGTATAGCCAGGAAGAGGAGCTGTGGACTGACAGGCAGGGGGTGAAATATGCCCATAGGGCTGGATTTGACCCCTGGGCAAAAGTCAGAGTTCTGGAGATGTTCAGGGAGGAAGAAAGGCAGAAAGGCTTAAGCCGCCGATGGCTATCTACTCATCCTCCAACTGCAGAAAGGATAAAGTTACTTAAAGAATATCTTACTGCTTCAAAATTTGACTTTTGATTTTGCATGGTGAGCGTAGCTCAGCTCGGTTAGAGCACCAGGTTGTGGTCCTGGTGGCCGCGGGTTCGAATCCCGTCGCTCACCCTAACCCCGTTAATTCGTACTATGGAAAAATCTTTTACTATCCATGACCTGCCAAAAACAGAGCGTCCACGGGAACGACTGATAAAGTTAGGCTCCGAATCTCTTTCAATCCAGGAGCTTCTGACTTTAATTATTGCCCGGGGAACTCCAAACAGGTCGGCAGTAAATATTGCCCAGGAACTTTTAGCAAGATTTAAGAATCTTAAAGGGATTTCTGAGGCAACTATTGAACAGCTTTGTGAAATTAAAGGAATTGGTTCAGCAAAAGCAGCTCAAATTAAGGCCTGTTTTGAGATATTAAAACGATTAGAAACCCAAGACAAAGAAATATCAGGGGATACTGTTATTTCTTCCCCAAAAGATGTAGCAGAATTTGCTCAACCCATTCTGAAAGATAAAAAGAAGGAATATTTTTTAATTTTCCCCCTGGATTCCCGCAACAGAATTGCCAAAGAAAGTATAATTTCTGTTGGGACCCTTACCGCTAATCTTGTTCATCCTCGGGAGGTTTTCAAAGAAGCTATCTCCCGCAATGCCGTTCAAATTATAGTTATCCATAATCACCCTTCAGGCGATCCCGAACCATCGGAAGACGATTTAGAAATTACCAAAAGATTAATAGAATCCGGCAAGATTTTGGACATAGAGGTATTTGACCACATTATTGTAGCTAAAAATGCTTTCTTTAGTTTTAAGGAGAGAAGATTGATACGACCACTGGATTCCTCATAATTTCATTGATAGAAGCGGTGTAATACATTACACTTATCGGTGTAATATAAGGAGAACCGATGATTTCTTTGAAATCTGAGATAACAAGGAAACTGTTAAATTATTTCTTTCTTAATCCGAAAGAGAGTCTCTATATAAACGAATTATCGAGAAATCTTGCCCTTGATAAGAGAAACCTCGTTAAGAAAATAAAGGAATTAGAGAGAGAAGGAATTCTAAAAAGTCAGGTTAGAGGAAATCTTAAACTCTATCCTATAAATAGAGATTATCCTCTATACAACGAGTATAGAAGAATAGTCATCAAAACAATTGGATTTGAGGAGGGTATAAGGAACGCCCTAAAGGATGTTAAGGCAATAAGAGAGGTTTATATTTACGGCTCATATGCTAAAAATAAAATGGATACTCACAGTGATATTGATTTAATAGTTGTAGGTGGCCATAGTATTATTTCACTTCAGAAAAAACTTAATAAACTACAGAAGGAAATTAATAGAGAAATAAATGTCGTTGATATTGGTGAAAAGGAATTCAAGAGAAAAATTAAAAATAAGGATCCATTCATAACAGGGATTTTAAAAAATAAACACATTAGAATAAACTTATGAAGTTTGACGAAAGGTATTTTAGCAAACTCGAATTTACCAAAGAACAGATCAACAACAATTTTAAAAATGCGCTGAAAGATCTAAACATTGCTGAGGAAGACAAATTCTTAGAGGTAAAATTCAATTATGTTTATACCGACTTCATTAAGGCGGGTATTGCCTTACTAAGTTTTTATCAAGTAAAAATAAAAAGCGTTCCCGGCCACCATTTTAAAATAATCGAGAAAATCGCTCAGATTCTTAAAGACGATTCTATTATGACAATGGGAAATATTATGCGTTCAAAGAGAAATCTTGATTTCTATGCAGGTGGAGTTGAGGTTACAGAAAAAGAGTGCGGTGAGTTTACAGAATTTGTAAAGAACGTATTAACCAAAATCAGAAATATTATTTATGCCTAAAAATAGAGATTATCAAAACTGGAGAAAAGAAGATTTGATTAAAGAAATCAAGCGATTAAAGAAGCGCAAGAAGTATGGTTTAGTATGGGAGGAGAAATGAAGAACAATTCTGCAGGGAGGAAAGATAAAAAAGTAAATAAGTGAGGTAACTATGGATACCATTCAAAAATTTCAGAATTTACTTAAAAGGCTTTTTCAGTTTGAAGCTTCCGATTTGGATTTCGGGATTTATCGTGTTCTGAACTACAAACGAGATAGGGTTGAGAAATTTATTCAAGAAGATCTTAAAAATAAGGTTGAATCTGCCTTTGCTAAACATAAAGGTGAAAGACTAACCGACATAAATCGGAGATTTGAAGAGGCAAAAGAGAAGGTCGTTCAAGCTTTAGGAACAAAGTCTTTTACCCCTACCGGAGAGCTTAAAGAAGAGTTCAAGGATACACCTCTTGGCAGAGATTTTCTTTCAGTAAAAGCACAAAGAGATGAGGCGCAAGCTATTGACGAAATCAAATTACAGGTTTTCAACGACCTCTATAATTTCTTCTCTCGATACTACGAAGAAGGCGATTTTGCTCCCCATTACCGCTACTCCATAAAAGGGCATAAATATGCCATTCCTTATAACGGCGAAGAAGTAAAACTTTATTGGGCAAATAATGAGCAGTATTACACAAAAACTGGTCTTCTTTTTCGGGATTACACATTTGAAGCCAATGAGTATAAAGTTATTTTCCGTATCGTTTCAGTTAGAGAAGAATTAGGGGCAAAGAAAGCTACAAAGGCAAGATTTTTTATTCTGGATGATGAAAATCCGGTAGAAATAATTCTCTCTCCCCTTGTGGGAGAGGGTAAGGGTGAGGGGGATAATAAGAACTTAATCATCCGCTTTCAGTATAGAGAACTCACCGAGGAAGAGGTAAAAAGTTACGGCGTGGAAGGCGGTAGCAACACTTCAAAGCAGGAGAAAATTAACCAGAAGATTTATGATGAAGTTCTAAAGAAAATTGAGGGTATTGAATTAAAATCATTTTTGAGCAAGGAATATAAAAATGAAAGACCCCTTCTTCTTTATCAGATTTCAAGATTCACAGCCAAAAACACAAAGGATTATTTCATCCATAAAAACCTTAAGAAATTCCTCGCCGAACAATTGGACTACTTTATCAAAGCCGAGGTTTTATCTCTCGAGACACTGGAAAAGGAAAGATTTTTAGATAAACACATCACCCGTGCCAAGGTGGTGCGGGAGATCGGAGAGTCTCTCATTGATTTTCTCTCCCAGATCGAGGACTTCCAGAAGAGGTTATGGGAGAAAAAGAAGTTTGTATTAAAGACCGAGTATGTAATAACCACAGACCGAATACCGGAAGAGTTTTATGATGAGATTTTAAAGAGCAAAGAGCAACTAAAAGAATGGAAAGAATTAGGATTCGTCATTGCGAGGAACGAAGTGACGAAGCAATCTCTAAAAAACCTTCATTTACCGATTGATACAAAATACTTCAGCCAGGAATTCAAAGAAAAACTCCTCGAGAAACTTACCTCCTCTCCTGTCATTGCGAGGAGCGGTAGCGACGAAGCAATCCCTCTCGACGACCTTTTGGATGGCATACTTATTAAAAGCGAAAACTTTCAGGCATTGAACTTGCTTTTAGAGAAGTATAAAGAGAAAGTCAAGTGTATTTATATTGATCCGCCATATAACACAGGGAACGATGAGTTTTTGTATAGAGATAGGTATCAGCATTCCAGCTGGCTTAGTATGATGGAGAATAGGTTGCAGTTAGCAAGGAAATTAATGAGGGAAGATGGAGTGATTTTTGTGAGTATTGATGATAATGAAATTGAAGAGTTTAAAAAAATGTCTATTTGGAATTCATTATACTTTATTTCATGTTTTATAAGGAAAAGTGGAGTTGCTCCCAGAATGGATGTAAAGTTCATCGCTACTGAGCATGATTATGTTTTATGTTTGGCTAAAAATTTTGAAAAAGCATCTATAAATAAACAGTTGGCTGAATTAGAAGATTACCCATTTCAAGATGAGTTTATTACCCAGCGAGGGAAATTTAAGTTAAACAAGTTAGATAGAGGGAGCATCCACTATTCAGAAAGTCTTGACTATTCAATTGAGTTGAAAAAGGGTTCTAAAATTGACTTAATGATCAGAAGTAAAATCATAGAATATGATTTACAGGAAGATATTGAAATATGGCCAGGTGGAGACCCTCTTGATAAAAGATGGACATGGAGATGGTCTAAAGAAAAAGTAGAATGGGGAATCAAAAATCATTTAATAGTATTTAAAAAACAAAATAAAAGGTGGACTGTATATTTTAAACAATATCAATTCGTTGACAATGAGTTAAACCCGACAAAAAGAGAAAACCCATATAGAACTTTATTGTTAGATTTTACAAATGAGATTGGAACGAAAGAAATAGAAAATTTTTTTGGAGATGCTGTTTTTACATCTTATCCAAAACCTGTTTCACTAATAAAACATGTAATAAAAATAGGTGCATCCAATGAATCCTTTATTCTTGATTATTTTGCTGGCTCAGGCACCACTGCCGACGCCGTTATGAAACTTAATAAAGAAGATGGTGGTAAGAGAAAATATATTCTTGTGGAAATGGCAGATTATTTTGATACAGTTATCATTCCAAGACTCAAGAAAGTTTGTTACTCTTTCAACTGGAAAGAAGGCACACCACAAGATACAGACGGCATCAGTCAATTCTTCAAATACCAAATTTTAGAACAATACGAAGACACTTTAGACAACATTGAACTTACCTCAAACAGACAGGCGGAATTGAAATTTGGTGATGATTATCTTTTGAAATACTTTTTGGATTGCGAAACAAGACCTGTCTGCCGTGGCGGGCACGGCACAGGCAGGGGAAATCCCAGCCTCTTAAACATTGAAAAACTTAAAAATCCCTTCTCTTACAAACTTAAAGTCAATCTTGAAGAAGTTGGTGAACCGCAGGAGATGATTGTGGATGTACCGGAGACATTTAATTATCTTCTGGGATTGAAGGTTAAAAAGATAAAGGCAAGAGAGACCCCCTCACCCTTACCCTCTCCCGCAAGGGGAGAGGGATCTAAGAGAAAATATTTATTTATTCTTGGTGAAAAAGAGGGAAAAGAGATAGCTATTGCCTGGAGAGAATACAATGATAATTGGAATGAAGATGATTTCAAGAAGGATAAAGAGTTTATTATTCAGGAACTTGAACCCTGGGCGCCACATATTGTCTATATAAATGGGCAAAGTGTCTTGACTCCGAAACTCGGCAAGCACACAGCAGAAATTCGTTATGTTGAGCCGGAATTTAAAAATTTAATGGGATAACCATGAATATAGAAAAATACCTTGTGCTAAACAAATATTTACTTTCTCTCTTTGGAGTGAGTGATTTCAGAGATTTGCAGGAGAAATTAAAAGATGCACGAGTTGGCGTTGATAATAGCGATGGGAGAAGTTATTTTGTAAATGTCCTGCGGTCATCTTTTGAGAAGCTTAGACTTCCAGAAGACACACTCCTCAGATACGATGAAAATATTCAATCCTATGTAAAGAAAATAAACTACAAGCGTGAGCCTGTAACTCTAAAGTATTTCCAGTATCTGGCTGTGCTTTCCGTAGAGATTGCCCTTGATAACCTGAAGAATAGAAAATTTGAGTTTTTGTATGAGCTGAATGAGTTCTTGAAAAACTACAAGCAAGAAGAAAACATTAAACTTATAGATTCATTTACCGAAAATGATTTAAGAAAACTTGCCTTCTGGATGGCAACGGGCTCCGGGAAGACACTGATTACCCATATAAGCTACTATCAATTCTTCCATTACAATTTATTCTCTCCTGACAATATTATTTTAATTACTCCCAATGAAGGACTTTCAAGACAGCACTTTGAGGAATTGCAAAAAAGTGGAATTCCTTGCAGGCTTTATACAGGTAGTTTGAGCGGTCTTGGAACAATAACTAACGAGCGTGAAGTTTTGGTAATAGAGATGACAAAATTTGTGGAAGAGAAAAAGGGTGGGGGGGTTACTCTATCAGTTGATGTGTTTGAGGGAAGAAATCTTGTTTTTGTGGATGAAGGTCATAAAGGCAAGAGGTCAGAAGAACAAAAATGGGCAAGACTTAGAAATAAACTTGCGAAAAACGGTTTTGTATTTGAATACAGTGCAACATTTGGGCAGATTTTAAGCGAAAGAAATAAAGAGACACTTGAAGAATATGCCAAATCAATTCTGTTTGATTATTCCTATAAATACTTCTATTTAGACGGATATGGCAAGGACTTCTCTGTTTTAAATGTAAAGCAGGCAAGAATCAGTGAGCAGGAATTTTCGGAAATAATGTTTGTAGCAAATCTCCTATCTTTTTATGAGCAGACTCTCACCTTTGAAGAGAACAAAAAGAAAGCATTAGAACATAACCTTGAAAAACCTCTCTGGATTTTTGTTGGGACAACGGTTACTGGAAAAGAAGAGGAATCCGATGTTATTCAGATTGTGGGGTTTATAAAAAGAGTAATCCAGAATGAAGACTGGGTTAAGAAGTGGGTAAAAAATATTTTGGATGGCAATACAAAACTGAAAGATGAAGATGATAAAGATGTATTTTCTGGCAAATTTGAGTATCTAAAGAAGCGAGGCATTGATTTTGGGGACTTATACAAAAGAGTTTTTGGAGGAAAAGGAAGTTTTGGTATATATGGGTTAAAAAATGCTGAGGGAGAGTTGGGGTTAAAGATTGGAGAAAATGAATATTTTGGAGTGATAAATATCGGTGATGTATCAGGTTTTAAAAAGCAATTAGAGAAAAAAGGAATATCTGTAGCTCAGGATGCTGTATCAGATTCCCTTTTTGATGTAATAAAAAAAGAGAGTTCCAAAATAAGTGTTCTTATTGGCTCAAAGAAATTTATTGAAGGCTGGGATACATGGCGGGTCTCTTCTATGGGACTTTTGAATATTGGTAGAGGTCAGGGGCCTCAGATTATTCAGTTATTTGGGAGAGGAGTCCGACTGAAAGGTAAAGGGATGTCCCTTAAAAGAAGCGAAGAGAAAACCCAAGTTCAATTCTTAGAGATGCTCAATATTTATGGGATCAAGGCTGACTATTTAAGCAAGTTTTTAGAGTCAATCAGAAAAGAGGAAGTGGAGTTTGAGGCTATTGGAATACCTATTAAACCTCAACATGAGAAAAAATGGAAGACTCTTTATACTCTTTCTAAAAATGAGAGTAAGAAGTTTGAAGAAGAAGAAATTCGAAGGTTAGAGATTGATGATAGGATTCATTTCACATTAGACCTTCTGCCAAAGGTGTCAATATACCTGTCTGCCAGGGCACAGGCAGGTCTGACAAAGGAGAGAAAAGAAGAGGGGATTAAAATAGACCAGATAAGAGCAGAGGTTGAGGGATTGAGAATCACAGAAGATATTGTAGATTTGCTTGATTGGGAAAGGATATGGCAGGAAATTTATGATTTCAAAATTGTAAAAGGATACTGGAATTTGGTTCTGGATAGAGCTGTACTAAAAAACTTACTTTTATCAGATAGGTATAAAATTATGGCACTTCCTGAGACTCTGGAGGTCAAAAGCGAGGATGATGTCCGACGGGTGGAAGATATAGCGCTTTTGGTTATCAAAAAATATCTGGATTTATTTTATAGAAAATATGCAAAGCGCTTTGAGACGGAAAACTTATATTATGATACTGTCGGAAAACAGTTGCCCCTTTTTGTTTTTGAAAAACCAGAAGGTGGATATAGCTACACAGTGCAGATAGATAAAAGAAAAAAAGAACTAATCAAAGAGATAAATATACTGGCAAGAGATTTAAATAAACTACTTAAAGAAGATACCAAAACTCTGCCGCGGTTTTATTTTGATAAACATCTCTATGTACCGGTACTTCTTCAAAGTAAGGAAATAGATAAGATATCCCCTGCTGGTCTTGTAGATAGCGAGAAGGAATTTGTTACAGGCCTACGAGATTATTTGAAAAAGAACACGGATAAATTTTCTGGTGTTGAGGTGTATCTTTTAAGAAATTATCCAAGATCAGGAGTAGGATTCTTCAGTCTAAGTGGATTCTATCCTGATTTTATTATGTGGATTAAGAACGGTAAAAAGCAGAATATGATCTTCATCGACCCTAAGGGGTTAGAGCACACAAAAGGATTGGACGATGAGAAAATAAAACTTAAAGATGACATTAAGCAATTAGAACAAAAACTTGGTAAGGATAATGTAGCATTGGAATCTTTTATACTTTCCAAAACCCCGTACGAGAAATTGATAGAAAGAGGAACAGAGCCTCTTTCAAAAGATAAATATATAGAAGAACATCATATATTATTTTTAGATGATGAAGATTGGCCTGAAAGATTATTTAGCGAAAGATAAAAGAGCGGTTCTAATTTTTACAAAAATGGCAGGAAAATGAACAGCTTCTTGATGATTACCCAATTTTTATGGCAGTAAGTAAAAAACCAGGCAAGGATAATTCCGGTGAGTATATCTATAAAAAAGATAGATTCGGAAATAAACTTTTGGATGAAAAAGGACGCCCTGTCCTTGAACACGACCTTGATGAAATTGCCGAAGGGTTTGTGAAGTTTGTCAAGATAAGAAGGGCTTGAATGGTGGAGGTGAGATAAATGAGCAGAGATGAAAGGGCCAGAAGGATACTTCTAAGAATAGTAGAAAAGATTAAAACCGAATACAGACCAGAGAAGATTATTTTATTTGGTTCTTATGCTTATGGAGAACCCACCGAGGGTAGCGATATAGATTTGTTTATTATTAAAGAATCAAATAAAAGAAGAATAGATAGATTCTGTGAAGTCCGAAAAATAATTAGAGATATAAGAGGCATGTCAGTTCAACCAGTGGTCTTTACAAAAGACGAACTTCATAAAAGATTAAAAATAGAGGACGATTTTATAAAAGAAATATTGGAAAAAGGAGAAGTTTTATATGGAGAATAATAAGATAAGGGCGAAAGAATGGTTTGAAAAGGCAGACCATGATTTTGACGCTGTAAATGATATTTTAAAAGGCTCCGGACATCCCGATGTAGCAGGCGTATTGTTACAGCAAGGTATTGAAAAATATCTTAAAGGATATTTAATAAGCAAGGGGTGGAAGCTTGTAAAAACACATGACTTAAAAGAACTTCTTGATGAAGCGGTAAAACATAATCCAATATTTAATAATTACTATGACTTGTTAGATATGATAACTGAATATTATTTTGAAGAGAAATATCCTTTCGGCGAAACAGAAATATCATTAGAAGAAATTAAAGAAAACCTCAAAAATGTTAAAGGACTGATTAATTTTATAAAAAAAGATTTTAGAGGAAAATAATGATTACCTATTCCATTATCCAAAAATCCCAACTTGAAGGTACGCATCGGCTGGATGCTGAGTATTATCAGCCGGAGTATTTAGAGATACTAAAAAATCTTAATAGATTAAAAGCAACTCCTATAAAAGAAGTAGCGATAAGTCCTAAAAGGAAATTTAAGCCGAAAGAAAATGAACATCCTCTTGATGATTACCCAGTTTTTATGGTAGAAGAAGAAAGGGATTAAGTCTTGATATGTTAATAAGCATTTAATAAATGTTATATCCGGGAGGTTAATATGGCCAGGGGCATTGATAGAAGCAGGGAGCAGTATAAATCCGACGAGGATTGGGAGCTGCTCAAAACTACCGTTGAGGCCAGGGAGGATTTCACCAAGACCGACCCATGGAGGACATTGAGAATCCAGGGGGAGTTCGTAGAAGGGTTTGATGCTCTCTCCAAGATAGGGCCGGCAGTGGCTATTTTTGGGTCAGCCCGATGCGGGAAAGAGAATCCTTATTATCAGGCAGCAGTAAAGACGGCGGAAAACCTGTCCAGGGCAGGATTAGCCATCATCACCGGCGGCGGTCCGGGAATTATGGAAGCAGCCAACTTAGGGGCCCACCGGGCGGGCGGCACCTCCGTCGGTTGTAATATTGAGCTTCCCCTTGAGCAAACTCCTAATCCCTACCAGACGATAAGCCTTCACTTCCGTTACTTCTTCGTGCGTAAGATGATGTTTGTTAAGTACTCGGTGGCTTTCGTCATCTTCCCCGGCGGGTTCGGCACTATGGATGAGCTTTTTGAATCTCTTACCCTCGCTCAGACAGGAAAGATAGAGCATTTCCCAATAGTTCTCTTCGGTTCGGGCTATTGGAAGGGATTGAGGGAATGGATGCGAGATAGTATGTTAGGGGAAGGATATGTTTTTAGGAAAGACATGTTGCTTTATAGTATTGCCGATGAGCCGGAGGAGGTAGCGCGGAGCATCATTGAGAATTCCCGGAAATATGGTTACATTTAAAGCGCGGTAAAAGGGACGGCTCTATTTGACTTGACAAAGAATTCAATGGAATTAGAGAGACACAATACTAATTTTATTGACAAGAGCAGAGAAAAGGATGACCATTAAGCGGGACGCAGGAAAAAAGGGAAATAGGTATTGTGTCCTCTGATTTGATGAAATGCCAAAAAAAAACAAAGGAGGTAACTATAAAGAATGGCCATAAGGCAATGAAAGGTAAATGTCCTGATTGCGGAGCCGGGATGTATAGGTGGGGAGAAACGGCAAGGGAGAATAAGAGAGGATTGTAGAAGGAGATAATCTAGTATAGAAAGAAAGGAGGCTAAATCATGCCTGAAGGTAAAGTGAAATGGTTCAGTAAGCAGAAAGGCTACGGATTCATCACCCCTGATGATGGAGGCGATGATTGTTTCGTGCATCACTCTGATATTATTAAGGAAGAAGGACTTGAAATTCTGGCCGAAGAGGATACTGTAGAATTTGAGATAGAGAAAGACGGCAGGGGTCGCTCTAAAGCGACAAAGGTTAGGAAAGTATAAGGATACTTCGCAAGATATACCGATTTCGGGACGTAAACCCCGTTAGAAATATCAATTTTGCTACCCACTAAGACATAATTTCTAACGGGGTTTATGAAGTAATTCGTTTAGAAGAAGTATTCAAGAGATAACAAACTCATAGAGAAAATCAAGAAGCGACTGCCTCACTTTTAGAAGAAATACTAATGATGGGAGAGAAAGCTCCATATCTAAAGAGGAGTTTCTTGAATTTACTAAGAGTGTTTGGACATTTCCAGCAGAACCTGCTCGTAAATTGGGACACCCAGCACCTTTCCCAATAGAGTTACCTTACAGATTAATTCAACTTTATACTTTTGAGGGAGATAAAGAGGAGGTAAATTATGGAAGAAGCCTTAAAATTATTAGGTATTTTGTTTGGTGTCCTGGCCAGGACACTGGTACCATACTTGAGAAAACTAAAGCAGGGGAAAATTAAGGAGTTTGAAAAAGGATACTGGATATCAGCCCTTGCCTCATTTATCTTAGGTCTAATTACTACACTGTTAATATTCCCGGAATTCAATGTTGTTCAACCTGGTGCTGGCCTTGAGGCATCAATTAAGCTATTCTGCCTTGCCTTCGGTTTTGGGTTTGGGTTCAATTCCTTAATTGCAGAAGGTGCAAAGTGGGGAGAGAAGCATAAGTGAGTTGGAAGATTAAGAGCTCGGGCAATAATAGAGAGGCAGTAAAAGGAGATAAAAAATTGCAAAAAATATTTTATCCTGAAAATGTGGCAGTAATAGGTGTTTCGGAAAATGAAGGCAACCTGGCAAGAAATATTGTCCAGAATTTAATTAACTGGGAATATAAAGGAAACATTTATCTGGTTAATCCTAAGGGTGGCTTTACCTTTGGTAGAAAAATTTACAAATCAGTTTTAGAAATAGAGGAGGAGGTTGACCTGGCAGCAATTTTAACTCCTGCTCGCACCTTGCCGCAGATTCTAAGGGAATGTGGAGAAAAAGGGATAGAAAGGGCTGCTATTTCTACCGGGGGATTTTCCGAACTGGACAACAGGGGGAAAGGTTTAATTGAAAAAGTTAAAGAAGAAGCCAGGAGATATAATATTCGTTTTGTAGGCCCAAATGGAATTGCAGTAATAAATACTGAGATTGGTTTGTGTCTTCCATTTGCGCTCGTTGAAAAAATACCCCCGGGAGGAAATATTGCGCTTCTTGCTCAATCAGGCGGAGTGGGCCTTTCCATTATAATACTTCTTGCCAATGAAAATTTGCATATTAATAAATTTGTAAGCCTGGGCAATAAAGATGATCTGGATGAAGTGGATTTTTTGAGATACTTAAAAGAAGATGAGAGCACAGAGATAATTATCCTGCATCTGGAGAGCATAACCCGGGGCAAAGAGTTTGTGGAAATTGTCAGAGAGATAGAGAAACCCATAATCCTTTATAAGGCAAATACTGGAGGTGAGGTGGCAAAAAGAGCAGCTCTTTCTCATACGGCAGCACTTGCTACTGATGATAGGGTGGTAGAAGCAATGTGTCGACAAACAGGGATAATTAGGGTTTCACAAATGCATCAAATAGCAAAATTATCCAAAATGCTCACTTCTTTGCCGCCCTTAAAGGGAAATAAAATTGCGGCTATAAATGTGGCTGGAGGGTGGAGTGTAATTTCTTCTGATTGCGCAGAAAAAAACGAATTTGAACTTCCGGAAATTTCTGAAAAAACTACCAAAGGGCTAAAAAAATATTCCAGAGCCGGTGTCATCAAGTTTACTAATCCACTTGACTTAGGTGATGCTTTTGCGCCTGAGGCAATTCTTCGCTCTTTTGAGCTATCCCTGGAGCAGGAAAACATTGATGCTGTTGTATCTGTATTTTTTGATGTTGAAATTCAGCCCAACATCATTAAATTTAAGTTTTTAGCCGAGAGCCTTAGCTCCATCTTTGGAAATTTAGGCAAAAAATATAATAAACCCCTTATTTTCTGCCTTATCTCTGATAGAGAAACATATAGCCTGGTAAACAAGGCAGCGCCGATGGCTATATTTTCCAACCCGGAAGAAATGTTTGAGCTTTTGGCGAAATATCGTGATTATTTCCTGCGGGATAAAGAAGATGAGAAATTATCCTTCAAAGTAAATAAATCTAAAGTAAAAAAAATATTGAGAAAAAATATTAAGGGCAAAATACCCGATTTGGACGGATTTGAAATTTTAAGGGCTTATGGAATAAACACGGTAGAACCAATTCATATAAAAAATGCGGAAATATTGGAAGAGGTTTCCGGTAAAATAAGCTATCCACAGGTAATGAAAATCTGTTCTCCCGATATTCTTCATAAGTCAGATATAGATGGAATAAAAATAGGAATAAAAAATAAGCGAGAGTTTAAAGAATCATACTATGAGATATTAAAGAAGGTGAAGGAAAATTTTCCCTCCGCCCGGGAGAGAGGTGTCTTATCGTATCAGATGGTGGAGGCGGGCAGGGAAGTGATACTGGGAGTAAAAAGAGACAAGAGTTTCGGGCATGTTTTAATGTTTGGCATGGGCGGAATATATGTGGAGATATTAAAAGATGTTTCCTTCAGAGTTATCCCCTTTTCTTTGAATGATGTTAGGGGAATGGTGAAAGAAGTAAAGTCCTCCTCCCTGCTTTACGGAGTAAGGGGAGAAAGAGAAGCGGATATTTCTTATTTAATTGAAGTGATGTTCAGAATTTCTCAATTGGTTAATGATTTCCCGGAAATTGCAGAGTTGGATCTGAATCCATTAATTGTTCAGGAGAAAGGGCAGAAAGCAACTTGTGTAGATGCAAGAATAATTGTAGATTGACACTTCTCGCTAATAGAATTTGGATTAAATATCAATATTTTTGTTAAAAAGGAGTGGGAGTGCTATATCGCTTGAGCAACAGGGAATTATAACTCCCAGGAATACGATGAGAAATATTCCTGCAATGTGAGGCATTGTAAGTCCGAATGCGGCAAGATATAGCATTGTCGCCATTGTGCTTATGAGAACATGCAAGCTGTGGGGAAATATTGTCTGGATTCTCCCATAAGTTTTCCATGACAGTATTAATCCCAGAAAAATACCAAAGACCGCAAAAGGCAAGATGACCTCAGAGTGCTTAATGAGGCATAGATGAAAATTTAACTCAATGCCGAAGATAATTCCACCCAGAAATGGAAAGAACACATCGCTGATAGCGCAGATTACGAGTGACCCTGCCAGCCCTATAATTATTGCCTTAAATAACTTTTTTTCATGCCTGTAGAACATAGCCGTTGTAGCCACAGCGGATAAGAAAATATGGACAGGGTGAAATATATGAAACCATCTCCAGGCAAATTCAGCCATTTGTCCATTATTTGCTAAAATTACTCTCGTGTAAATGTGCAACAGGGCTATTGCTATACAAGCGCTGAGTGCTGTAAATGGCGCATGGTGTCGCAGTTCATTCAGAATGTGTCTAAATTTACTATTGTAAGTCATCTCTTCTCACTGGTCGGATTCCCATGCTTTCAAGCTACTCCGCTCCCTGCAAGAGAACTGGATACCTTTCATAGGAAAGGCTAATACAGGGAAAATCAAATTCTGTCAAGCTCCGAGCGTGAAAACCATTTTTTAATTGACAACCGCGGCCGAAACAATGTAAAATACTTTTAGTACTTTGAAACCCAAGAAAAGAAAGACATCCGTAGAAGTAGATAGTAAAGCAGACTGATAGGTTATAGTCTATTAGCGAAAGCAAGGATGTCTTGTTTAAGAAAATGGAGGGAATGACAATGAAAGCAATAGTGGCTTTATTGGTTCTTTTAATGGGCATTTCTGCTGTTGCAGAGAGTTACGCAAGATGTGGAGAAGTTGATCCAGAGATTGGCATCTGTCTTGATGAGGTTGACCCGATGACCGGCATTCCTCTTCAAGATGAATTCACAGAGAGATTTCTACATGCCAGCAGCACAGGAGATATCCCTGCTCTTAAGGAACTACTTGAGGAAAGAAAGAAAACCCTTGCTGAAGAAGGCGAAACGACTATGTTACTCTACCAGATTGGCATAGTGCACTTTATACTTGTAGATAGATACCTTATGCTTGAGCTTGAAGAAGGTATACTTTATCACACTGATGAAGCAGTGAAAGTCTTGGGTAGAGCGATTGAGCTCGGGCTGGAGGATAGGTATCTGCCATTTGCTCATGCTTACATTGGAGGTGCGATGGGCGCGAGAGCTCTTCATGTTGGCATACTTGAAAGCCTCTTTGAATTAATAGGCTTTGATCGGCACGTTGTGACTGCTATGAGGTTGAGTGAGAAGTTTTATGGGCCTGATTATCCTCCTCGTTCATTGATGTATGCGGTCCGCGGAAGGAGACTCAGAGATACTCCCTGGTTTGTAGGGGGGAGCTCTCGCAAAGCGCTGAGATATCTCAGAAGAGCAGTTGAGCTTGACCCGGGATTTCTTAATAATTATGAAGATATTGCAATGACTTATGAGAAGATGGGAAAAAATGATAAAGCCATTGAGTATTGGCAGAAGGTAATTGAGCTGCCACTGCAGGAACGTTACCGGTGGTGGGGTATAGAAGCAAAAGAACGGGCAGAGGAAGCACTTGAGCGCTTAAGGGGTTAATGAATGGCACATATAAGGAGGATAAGGAATGTATGACCATATTATTGTTGGGTCCGGAATTAATGGATTGCTTTTGGGGACAATGCTTGCTCATGATGGAAAGAAGGTGTTAATCCTTGAGAAAGCTCCGCGCATTGGTGGACGGGCGTTCCTGTGGGAAAAGGACGGATTTATCGTTGATTATGGGGTTCACCTCGTTCGCTTTGGTCCTCATAGCTCTCTGGCAAAGGTTATGAATCATATTGGGGAGAAAATAGAGTTTGTGAAATTAGGAAAATCTTTTGTTGTTGACCAGGATGGCGAAAGAAAAATATTTCCAACTAAACCTGTGGATTTTGTAAAAACAAACCTTTTTTCTTTCAAAGAAAAATTGAGCGCAATAAAGGTGATGTTGAAAATAAAAAAAGGGAAAATTAACTTTGATGATTATATGGGAAAGAGCCTCAGAGAGTGGCTGGAGGAAATGAAAATAAGTGGCGGGCTTGGTCGGTATTTTCATCTTGTATCTGCCTCTATGATGGTCTGCCCATTCATTGAGAAGGTCTCTGTTGGTGAGATGCTTCATAATATGGAGAAGGTTGCAAGGCTGGGTCATTCAGCGGAGTATCCTAAAGGAGGATGGAAGCCTATTTATGAGATAATCACCAGAACAATCGCGCGCAATGGGGAAATAAAGTCGGACTCCAGCGTTGATTCAGTTATAATTGAAAAAAGAAGGGCTGTCGGAGTCAAGGTAGGTAAAACTACATATAATGCCAAGAGTGTGATTATTAATATACCTGCCCAGGAGATGTTTTCCGTCCTGTCGGAAGACCTCTTTGAGTCAGAGTATATGAAAATGTGCAAGAATTTGCTTCCAACCTCTGGAGTTTTCATTGATATCGGACTTAAAGAACATATTAGTGACTTAAGCGGCTTGCTTTATACCTATGACCCAAAGACTTTTGGATTAATAACTTCAAATCTTGAGACTTCTGTTGCTCCGCAAGGCAAGCAGCTTCTGACCTGGTTTTTCCCAACAACATTGGAGGATATGGAGGATTCTGCCGCTGCCGGCAAGAGGGAGAATGAGCTGTGGAAAGCGATAAGGATGTATTTCCCTGATATTGAAAAGTACATTGAATGGAGAAGAGTGTCAAAGCTAAGGGTGATAGATGGGGTGCAGGTAAATACTGAGCAGACAATTGAGGCGCGGCCTACTTCAGAAGTGCCAGGAATTAAAAATCTATTTTTGGTTGGAGACTCTATTGCTGCTCCTGGCGCAGGAGGAGATGTAGGAAGCGAGTCCATTGAGCTTACCTACAAAGCGATAGAAAAAGCAGCATAAAAAAAAGCTTGACAGGAAATAATACAAGTGGTACACTTCATTTAGAAGTAGAAAGTATTTAAGTGTTCTTTGGAAATTGAACAGGGTGTATTACCCGTCAATGTGAGTTTATGAGTGTTTTTTGAGAGCTTGATCCTGGCTCAGAACGAACGCTGGCGGCGTGGTTTAGGCATGCAAGTCGTACGGGTTAGCGTGGAGTGAACCGCGAGTTGCAGCAATGCAGCGAGCGATAGCACCGCACTGACTAGTGGCGCAAGGGTGAGTAACACGTGGGCAATCTACTCCCGAGACAGGAATAACCTATCGAGAGGTAGGCTAATACCGGATAAGACTACTAGAGAGGCATCTCTCAGTAATAAAAGGTGGCTTAAGTCTTAAAGACTGCTGTCGCTTGGGAAGGAACCTGCGTCCTATTAGCTAGTTGGTAGAGTAATAGCCTACCAAGGCGACGATGGGTAGCCGGCCTGAGAGGGTGACCGGCCACACTGGGACTGAGACACTGCCCAGACTCCTACGGGGGGCTGCAGTCGAGAATCTTTCGCAATGGACGAAAGTCTGACGAAGCGACGCCGCGTGAGCGATGAAGGTCTTCGGATTGTAAAGCTCTGTCACCAGGGAAGAAGATAGCCTGATGAATAGTCAGGCAACTTGACGGTACCTGGAGAGGAAGCCCCGGCAAACTCCGTGCCAGCAGCCGCGGTAATACGGAGGGGGCGAGCGTTGTTCAGATTTATTGGGCGTAAAGAGCGTGTAGGTGGTTATTTAAGTCGGGTGTGAAAGTCTCTGGCTCAACCGGAGGATGTCATTCGAAACTGGGTAACTTGAGTATAGGAGAGGAGAGTGGAATTCCTGGTGTAGCGGTGACATGCGTAGATATCAGGAGGAACACCGATGGCGAAGGCAGCTCTCTGGCCTACTACTGACACTGAGACGCGAAAGCGTGGGGAGCAAACAGGATTAGATACCCTGGTAGTCCACGCCGTAAACGATGGGCACTGGGTGTATCCGCCTTAGGCGGATGTGCCGTAGCTAACGCGTTAAGTGCCCCGCCTGGGGAGTACGGTCGCAAGATTGAAACTCAAAGGAATTGACGGGGGCCCGCACAAGCGGTGGAGCATGTGGCTCAATTCGATGCTACGCGAAGAACCTTACCGGGGTTTGACATGCATTTGACAACTCTGGAAACAGAGTCTCTCTTCGGAGCAGATGCACAGGTGCTGCATGGCTGTCGTCAGCTCGTGTCGTGAGATGTCGGGTTAAGTCCTACAACGAGCGCAACCCCTGTCCTTAGTTGCCATCCTGTCTTTATGATAGAGGCACTCTGGGGAGACTGCTTACTTTTGAGTGGGAGGAAGGTAGGGATGACGTCAAGTCCTCATGGCCCTTATGTCCCGGGCTGCACACGTGCTACAATGGCTGGTACAAAGGGTTGCCAAGCTGTAAAGCGGAGCTAATCCCTAAAAGCCAGCCCAAGTTCGGATTGCAGGCTGAAACTCGCCTGCATGAAGCTGGAATCGCTAGTAATCGCGGATCAGCATGCCGCGGTGAATACGTTCCCGGGCCTTGTACACACCGCCCGTCACACCAACCAAGTCGGGTGTACCCGAAGCTTTGCTTTTAGCAGATCGAAGGTATGCTTGGTAAGGAGGGTGAAGTCGTAACAAGGTAGCCGTAGGGGAACCTGTGGCTGGATCACCTCCTTTCAAGGAGAAAAATTACGGGTAGTGCACCCTGTTCAAAATGCAAAAAGAGTGGGTAGTAAATAGTAGGTAGGGCTAAAGTATTACTTAGTCGGGGCCTATAGCTCAGTTGGCTAGAGCGCACGCCTGATAAGCGTGAGGTGGATGGTTCAATTCCATCTAGGCCCACCACGCCCCGTTGAAGCGGGGAAATTCAAAGCTCGAATATTGAAATACGAAAAGATTTTTTGATGTTTTTTTTTGGATTTACCTGCCGCAGGCAGGGAGTTTCGGATTTGTTTTTTAAGGAGGGGATGTAGCTCAGTTGGGAGAGCGTCGGCTTTGCAAGCCGAAGGTCAGCGGTTCGAGGCCGCTCATCTCCACAAAAAATTTGCAATTTGATTTTTGTATCTTGCCCTCTTGTAGAGGACGGGATAGCTTGTCCTGTGTGACAATTTGTTCTTTGACAACTGCATAAGGTAAAAGTGATATCTTTGCTGAGATTAAGTTAGTAAGGGTATATGGAGAATGCCTTGGTGCCAGCAGGCGATGAAGGACGTAGGAAGCTGCGATAAGCTCCGGGAAGTTGCAACCAAACATTGATCCGGAGATTTCCGAATCGGGAAACCGTCTGTTAGTAATATAATGGAACCTCTGCTTGAATATATAGAGCATAGGAGTTAACCAGGAGAAGTGAGACATCTCAGTATCCTGAGGAAAAGAAAGCAGTAGCGATTCCCTGAGTAGCGGCGAGCGAAACGGGAGGGGTCTAAACCAAACATGTGTAATAGCCCATGTGCGTTGCATGTTCGGGGTTGTGGGGTTTGGCCAGATTGAGATATGGCTCAATCGTTCCGAATAAATATATTCTGATAGTTGAATGATATGGAGAGATCAACCAAAGAAGGTGATAGTCCTGTAAACGAAATCAGAGTATAGGGAATGGGTCAGAAACCCGAGTACCGTGGGGCACGTGAAATCCCATGGGAATCAGGCTCGACCACGAGCTAAGACTAAATACTCGCTGGCAACCGATAGTGAACAAGTACCGTGAGGGAAAGGTGAAAAGAACCCTTGAGAAGGGAGTGAAATAGTACCTGAAACCATATACCTACAAGCGGTCAAAGCGTTATGTCCGTGAACTTTGTTCATAGACTGCGTGATGGCGTGCCTTTTGCATAATGAGCCGGCGAGTTACTAAGTGTAGCAAGGTTAATCCATTTAAGTGGAGCAGCCGTAGCGAAAGCGAGTCTTAGTAGGGCAATAGTTGCACTGAGTAGACCCGAAACCGAGTGATCTACCCATGGCCAGAGTGAAGTCCGCCTATCCGCGGATGGAGGCTCGAACCCATCAGGGATGCAAACCTGCGGGATGAGCTGTGGGTCGGAGTGAAAGGCTAATCAAACTCGGTGATAGCTGGTTCTCCCCGAAATATATTTAAGTATAGCCTTGTATAATAAGCAGTTGGGGTAGAGCACTGATTGGACTAGGGGCCCTACCAGGCTTCCGAACCCAGTTAAACTTCGAATACTACTGCTCGTATTACAGGAGTCAGACTATGGGGGATAAGCTTCATAGTCGAGAGGAAAACAGCCCAGATCGCCAGCTAAGGTCCCTAAAGCAGACTAAGTGGTAAAGGTTGTGAGGTTGCATAGACAACCAGAATGTTGGCTTAGAAGCAGCCATCATTTAAAGAGTGCGTAATAGCTCACTGGTCAAGCGATTTTGCGCCGATAATTTCCGGGGCTAAAGTCTGCTACCGAAGCTGCGAAATGTTAGTCTATAGTCCATAGACGATAGTCCATAGAGAAAAACGAAACATAGTGGACTGTGGACTGATGTTGGTAGGGGAGCGTTCTTTGTTGAGTGAAGCCATACCGTAAGGAGTGGTGGACGGCAAAGAAGTGATAATGCCGGCATAAGTAACGATAAAACCCGTGAGAAACGGGTTCGCCGAAAATCTAAGGTTTCCTGGGGAAGGTTAATCCGCCCAGGGTTAGTCGGGCCTAAGCTGAGGCCGAAAGGCGTAAGCGATGGACAACAGGGTAATATTCCTGTACCACCTGGTAAGCGTTTATTCATTTATGGATAAGAGCTATGGGGTGACGCAGAGCTGATGACCAAGCGCGCGAGTGGAAGAGCGCGTCTAAGCCGGTACCCTGCTCTGGAGGCAAATCCTTCAGGGCATTAAAGGGGAGAGGTGATAGGGAGTCCAATCCACGGAGAGGACGAAGTGGTCAAAGACGAGCTGCCAAGAAAAACCTCTATGAAGTTTATTGGGTGACCGTACCGCAAACCGCCACTGGTAGGCTGGGGAAAAAACCCCAAGGTGATCGAGAGAACCCTCGTTAAGGAACTCGGCAATCTAACCCCGTAACTTAGGGAGAAGGGGTGTCCGCCACGGTGAGGCAATTAGTCTTTGTCAAGCTGAGGCGGATCGCAGTGAACAGGCCCAAACGACTGTTTAACAAAAACACAGGCCTCTGCTAAATCGCAAGATGATGTATAGGGGCTGACACCTGCCCGGTGCCGGAAGGTTAAAAGGAGGGGTTATTCCGACTTGTCGGAAGAAGCTTTGAATTGAAGCCCCAGTAAACGGCGGCCGTAACTATAACGGTCCTAAGGTAGCGAAATTCCTTGTCGGGTAAGTTCCGACCCGCACGAATGGCGTAACGACTTGGGCGCTGTCTCAACGAGGGACTCGGTGAAATTGAAGCATCGGTGAAGATACCGGTTACCCGCAGCAAGACGGAAAGACCCTAGAACCTTTACTATAACCTGATACTGGGTATTAGTACAGATATGTGTAGGATAGGTGGAAGACTGAGAAGCTTCCGCGTCAGCGGAGGTGGAGTCGCCCTTGAAATACCACCCTTATTGTATAGATGTCCTAACCAGCTCGCCTGAATCGGCGAGGGGGACAGTGTCAGGCGGGTAGTTTGACTGGGGCGGTGACCTCCTAAAAGGTAACGGAGGTGTCCTAAGGTTCCCTCAGCACGGTCGGTAATCGTGCGTGGAGTGTAAAGGCATAAGGGAGCTTGACTGCGAGACTAACAAGTCGAGCAGGGACGAAAGTCGGACTTAGTGATCCGGCGGTACTGCGTGGAAGGGCCGTCGCTCAACGGATAAAAGCTACCCCGGGGATAACAGGCTTATCTCCCCCAAGAGTCCACATCGACGGGGAGGTTTGGCACCTCGATGTCGGCTCATCGCATCCTGGGGCTGAATTAGGTCCCAAGGGTTTGGCTGTTCGCCAATTAAAGCGGTACGTGAGCTGGGTTCAGAACGTCGTGAGACAGTTCGGTCCCTATCTGTCGCGGGCGTAGGATATTTGAGAGGAGCTTCCCTTAGTACGAGAGGACCAGGGTGGACGAACCTCTAGTGTTCCAGTTGTCCTGCCAAGGGCATCGCTGGGTAGCTACGTTCGGAAAGGATAAGCGCTGAAAGCATCTAAGTGCCAAGCCTCCTTCAAGATAAGATATCCCTGAAGACACCTTGAAGATTACAAGGTTGATAGGTCAGGGGTGTAAGTATGGCAACATATTGAGCCTACTGATACTAATCAGTCGTTTGACTTAATTCTTAGCGTTAGGATCTTTTGCCTTGTGCAGTTGGCCTTTTTAGGGAATTTATTAGAGTTGAAGAATATCCCGGTGGCAATAGCGGAGGGGCCACACCTCTTCCATTCCGAACAGAGAAGTTAAGCCCTCTAGCGCTGATGGTACTGTCCTGGAGACGGGGCGGGAGAGTAAGGCACTGCCGGGATTTTTTTCATTCTGCCTTTTTCTCTGCTTTTACCAGTTCGGTGTTTTTCTCCTGCTTTTTCTCTTACTTCTGAATTTTCTTGTCAGATATTCAACAAAGTGCTATAATCCTTTTTTAAGGTATAGGAATTTCAAAATGCAAAAATAGTAGGTGGTAGGTGGTAAGTAGTAAGAGGAATATCTTGAAACAAGATTTATTATCAATTCTTGATGGCTTGGGAAGAAAGAGAGGTTTGGATCGTGAAGTTCTACTAAAAGTGTTAGAAGAAGCAATCCTTTCTGCCTCAAGAAAGAGCTTTGCTTCTCTATCTGACATAGAGGTTTCTATTGACAGAGTTAGTGGAGAAATAAAGGTTTTCTCTGAAAAGAAGGAAGTTGCTCTTGGTAACTTTGGTCGCATTGCTGCCCAAATCGCCAGGCAGGTTATTTCTCAGAGGTTAAACGAGGCAGAAAGAGACAGCATTTATAATGAATTCAAGGAAAAGGTCGGAGGAATTATCACAGGTGTTGTTGAAAGATTTGAGCGCGGAGACGTGATAGTTATGATAGGAGAAAGGGAAGCTATCGTCCACTCTCAGGAACGCCCTGCAGGGGAAAGATTCCGTGTTGGGGAGAGAATAACCGCCTATGTTCTTGAAGTAAAAAAAAGTGGTTCCTACCCCCAAATTATTCTCTCTCGCTCTAACCCTGGAATGGTAAGAGGGTTATTTGAGCTTGAGGTTCCGGAGATTCATGAGGGAATTGTGGAAATAAAATCTATTGCCCGTGAGCCTGGAAGCCGTTCCAAGGTTGCTGTTGGTAGCACTTTGGCAAACGTGGACCCTGTTGGAGCATGTGTTGGGGCAAGGGGAATGAGGGTGAAGGCAATTATGCAGCAGTTGAACGGAGAAAAGGTAGATATCATTCACTGGGATGAAAAAATAGAAAATTTTATTGCTAATGCTCTGCGTCCAGCGAAGATTATGAAGATAGAAGTAAATGAAAAAAGGAAAGCGGCGAACATAATAGTTTCTGATGAAGAACTTTCTCTGGCAATTGGCAAGGGGGGGCAAAATGTTCGCCTGGCAGTGGAGCTGACGGGCTGGAAGATAAGTATTGAGGGAGAAACTGAAGTAATTAAGGCAAGAAGAGTAGCTATTGACAAATTGACGAAGTTGTCTGGTGTGGGAGAGAGGCTTGCTGAAAATCTAATTGAAGCAGGGTTGAGAGAGTTAGAAGAGATTGCAACTGCTGATATTAAAAGGTTGACCAGTATCGCGGGGATAGGAAAAAGTAAGGCCGATGCCCTTAAAAAAGCAGCGGAGAAAGTAGTTTAAGAGATGGCAAGAATAAGGATATATGAGCTGGCGAAGAAGCTTGGCGTGGATAGCAAAAAAATAATAACTAAGCTTGAGGAGATGGGCGTAGGGAAAAAAAGCTCAATCAGTGCTCTGGATGAGACTGATGCTGAAATTATTTCCGAATCTATTACTGAGAAAGAAAAAGAAGAGAGAAAATCACTTGTTTATAAAGCAAAGGTGCTTTCTGACGATGATGAATCTTCGCTCACCATACGTGCTCCCATAGTAACTGTTATGGGGCATGTTGATCATGGAAAAACAACGCTTCTTGACGCAATCCGACATACGTGGGTTGTTCGGTCAGAGGCAGGAAGTATCACTCAGCATATTGGTGCCTATAAGATTAAGCTACCCGCCGGGGAGATTGCATTCATTGATACTCCTGGCCATGAGGCGTTCACCGCCATGCGTGCTCGTGGAGCACAGATTACAGATATTGTTGTCTTAGTTGTTGCTGCTGACGATGGAGTTATGCCGCAGACGGTGGAAGCAATAAATCATTCTCGTGCTGCTAATGTTCCTGTTATTGTGGCAATTAACAAGACTGATAAGCCTGATGCCAATCCCTTACGAGTGAAAAGGGAGTTAATGAAGCATGATATCCTCGTTGAGGAGTTGGGTGGCAAGGTTATCTGTATTGAAGTTTCCGCAATTGAAAAAATAGGAATTGATCATCTTTTAGATGCTCTTTTTCTTGAAGCTGAGATGCTGGAACTGCGGGCAAATCCAGTTCGTTTGGCAAATGGAGTAATTGTAGAAGCAAGGCTGGACAAAGGAAGGGGGCCGGTGGCCACTCTTCTTGTTAAAGATGGAACACTCAGGGTTGGAAATGATTTTATCTGTGGTTTTTGTGGTGGAAAAGTAAGGGCACTGATAGATGACCAAGGTGTAAATTTGAAGGAAGCTGCTCCGTCCACGCCGGTTGAGGTTTTGGGCTTTATTGAGCTTCCTGCTCCAGGAGATTCCTTCCATGTTGTCAGCAATGAGAAAAAGATTAAGGAGGTTGTCTCTCAGCGAAGATTTGTGGAGGAGAAGAAGAAGGGTAGGGGTATGAAAAAGATTACCCTAAATGAGCTTTACCAGCAGATTAGTGAAGGAAAGATAAAAGAATTTCCAATTATTATTAAGGGGGATGTGAATGGCTCCGTAGAGGCGCTGCAACATTCACTTGAACAATTAAGCACTGATAATGTAAAGCTAAAGGTTATTCATGCCGGAGTTGGCATAATAAGCGAATCTGATGTTATGCTGGCTATAGCGTCAGGTGCTATTATTGTTGGATTCCATGTAAAGGCACAGGTGGGAGCAAGAGAATTGGCTGATAAGGAAGGCGTTAGTTTGTACTTTTATGACATTATCTATGAGGTGATATCAGATATCAAGAGTGCACTGGAAGGACTTCTTGAGCCTGTTTATAGGCGAGTAATTCTTGGCAGAGCTGAGGTGCGCCAGATATTTCAGAGCTCACGAAGCGGTCAGATAGCCGGCTCCTATGTTATTAGTGGAAAGATTGTAAGGGGCTCAAAAATTACTCTGCTGCGGAATGGCAAGTCTATAGGTGAGGGAGGTATTAATTCCTTAAAACGTTTCAAAGAAGATGTCAGGGAAGTAGAATCTGATTATGAATGCGGCATTGGAATTTCTGGCATAGAAAATCTTGCAGATGGGGATATTGTTGAAGCATATCATATGGAAGAAAGTGTAAGAAGGCTCCGATAAGCAGTTCGCGGGGATCAGTTCCCTGACCCCTGTGAACTGTTACAAATGGAGTGAAACGACTGAATGTCAAGAAGGACAGAGCGGGTTGCTGCGGTGATAAAGGAGGAGGTCTCCAGGGTTCTTGAGGAAAAAGTAGTTGATTCGCGAATTGGGTTTGTAACAATTACTGCTGTGGAAGTAAGTAGTGACCTGCGGTGTGCCACTATTTTTGTCAGTACCTATTTAGAAGAAAAGGTAAAAGATGAGACCATATACGGGCTTCGCGATGGGAGTAATTACATTAGAAGAAAGATCGGGAAAAAGCTACATCTCCGTTATTTGCCAAAGCTTACCTTTAAGATTGATAATTCTATTGAGAAGGGAACACGTGTGGAGGACGCCTTAAAACAGATCAACAAGCAGGGATGAGAGATGGATGGAATTCTTAACATTAATAAACCGGCAGGAATAACTTCCCATGATGTCGTCATTGAAGTGAGAAAGCGATTTAAGATGAGAAAAGTCGGGCATGCGGGCACTCTTGACCCTGATGCTACCGGGGTTCTTGTTATCTGTCTTGGTAAAGCAACGAAGATGGTTCGGTTTTTATCAAATGATGAAAAAGAATATGAGAGTGTGCTAATTTTAGGTATCTCTACTCATACCCAGGATTCCAGTGGTACTATTATAAAAAAGGTAGACAATCTTAAGGTTACTGAGGAAGAAATTAAAGAGGTGACCAGGAGATTTGAGGGAGAGCAGGAGCAAATTCCGCCTATGGTTTCTGCAGTTCGCTACCATGGGAAGAGGCTCTATGAGCTGGCAAGGCAAGGTAAAGTTGTACAGCGAAAGCCAAGAAAAATCAATATCTTCTCATTTAAAATTATAGAAATTAAAATCCCTGAAGTGCGATTTAATATTGTTTGTTCGAAAGGGACATATATTCGCACCATCTGTTCCGATCTGGGCGATGTACTTGGCTGTGGTGCACATCAGGCAAAGCTGGTCAGAATAAGAGCAGGTCGATTTCACATCAAAGATTCGCTGACTATTGATGAGTTGTGGCAAGCCTCTCAACCTGAGGCACTTCTCTGGAAATACCAATGAAGCTCATTCAAGGGCTAAAAAGAATAAAGGAAGGAAGGGGAAATAATTTAGTCCTTGCCATTGGTGTTTTTGATGGTGTGCATCTGGGACACCAGAAGATTGTTAAGATGGTAATTGAACGGGCCCGTCAGATAGACGGGACAAGCATGGTCCTTACCTTTGATCCGCATCCATGTAGCCTGATCAATCCACAAAACTCTCCGCACCCTATTACCTTAATGGATGAGAAAATATCTATCTTTGGCAGTCTTGGGATTGAAAAATGTATGGTCATTAATTTCAACAGGAGATTTGCCCGCCTTTCTCCTGCTGATTTTATTTTGCACATTCTCTCTCGTGGCCTTCAGGTGAACGAAATATTTGTCGCCTCTAACTATCTCTTTGGGGAGGGGAAAAAGGGGAATGTGGCAACTCTTCGACAGATGGGAAAAAAATTGGGCTTCAGGGTCAATAGCATCAGACCGCTTCGCCGGGGGGGTGAAATAGTTTCCAGTAGTCGGATACGTTTGTTAATTAAAAATGGAAAAGTAAAGGAGGCGGGAGAGCTTTTGGGTAGACCATATAGCATTTCCGGTAGGGTTATAAAAGGGAAAAAATTAGCAGCGGCTACCGGCTATCCTACTGCAAATATCAGAATCCGCAGGAAAATTTTACCGGCAAAGGGAGCTTACATTGCCCAGATGGAAGTAGGAGAACAGCTTCATCCTGCTATTCTTGGAATGGCAAATGGATTAATGGAGGTCCATGCCCTCGATTTTAAAGATGACATCTATAATAGTAAAATAAAAGTTTTTTTTCTGCGCAGGATAAGAGGGTGGCAGCAATTTGCCACTCACAGCGATGAGAAAAAGCAATTGATGAAAGATGAAAGAGTAGCCCGAAAGCTCTTTGCTGGTTGACTGAATTGTTAGGGGGAAGAATGATGAGTAAGAAAGGGAAAGAAGAGATTATTAGCAATTTTAGAGTTCATGAGAAAGATACTGGTTCCGCAGAGGTGCAGATTGCGCTTCTCACGGAAAGAATAAATGGTCTTACCACATACACCAAGGTACATAAAAAGGACCATCATGGCAAGCGAGGTTTGCTTATGATAGTGGGGCAGAGGCGAAAGTTGCTTGATTATTTGAAAAAAGAGGATGTGGGTCGATACCAGACAATTGTTAAAAAATTAGGATTAAGGAGATAGAAAAAAGGAATAAGGAGAAAAATGGTAGAAAAAGTAGAGATGGAATTGGAAGGAAAAAAGCTAAGCATTGAGACGGGAAGAATGGCAAAACTTGCTGATGGAGCCACCGTAGTCCGCTATGGAGACACAGTTGTTGTTACAACTGTTGTTACCGGGGCATCTGCAGGGAGTGATATAGACCATCTTCCTCTTTCTGTTGACTATCGGGAGAGGACTTATGCAGCGGGGAGAATTCCTGGTGGATTCTTTAGAAGAGAAGGCAGGCCGACTGAAAAAGAAATTTTAACATCGCGGCTTATTGATAGACCAATACGTCCACTATTGCCATCTGGAATGAGAAATGATATTCAAATAATATCTACTGTTCTCTCTGCAGATGCCGAGAACGACTCTGATATTTTAGCCGTTATTGGTGCTTCTGCCGCTATGGGACTCTCGGGCGCTCCATATCAGAAGTTAATGGGAGCAGTGCGGATTGGTCGTTTAAGTGCATCAAAGGATGGCAATTTTATTGTTAATCCGACTAACCTCCAGATTGCTGAAGGGAATATGGACCTTGTTGTTGCAGGAACAGTTGATGGAATCAATATGGTTGAGGGAGCCATTGGAGAGGTAAGCGAAGAGATTGTTTTGGATGCGCTCCTTTTTGGACATGAAGCGCTGAAAGGTATTATTTCGCTTATTGAAACGTTGATTGAACAAGCTGGTTCCAAAGAGAAGCGTAGATTGAACATATTTGAAATTGGTGAGGAAATCAAACTCAAAGTAGAAGAACTTACTAATGGAAAAATGACTGAAATTGTTGCTATTACTGAGCGGCAGAAAAGGCAAGAAAAAAGACGTATACTCAATGGTGATATACTAAATTGTTGCATAGCCCTGTATCCTGGGAAAAAAGCAGAAATTATGGCTGCTATTGAGCAGGTAGAAAAGCGCAGCATACGTCAGCAGGTGCTGGCAGAGAGCAAAAGGATTGATGGAAGAAGTATTGAGGAAATCAGGCCAATAAGTTGCGAGGTGGGAGTTTTACCTCGCACCCATGGTTCCGCGCTCTTTACTCGCGGGCAGACACAAAGTCTTGTTATCACCACTCTTGGCACCTCTCGTGATGAGCAAAGAATGGATGAATTAGCAGGAGAGTACAAAAAAGCTTTTATGCTCCATTATAATTTTCCTCCTTTTAGTACTGGTGAGGTCAAGCCAATGAGAGGTCCTGGAAGAAGAGAGATCGGGCATGGAGCATTGGCAGAGCGGGCACTCAGAGCGGTTATTCCTTCAGGGAAGGATTTCCCTTATACGATTCGCATCGTCTCCGATATTTTAGAATCTAATGGCTCATCGTCAATGGCGACTGTCTGCGGTGGATCGTTATCCTTGATGGATGCTGGGGTATTAGTAAAGTCTGCTGTCGCCGGGGTAGCGATGGGGCTTATCAAAGAGGGTAATGATTTTAAAATCCTTACTGATATTAGTGGAGCCGAAGACTATTTTGGTGATATGGATTGCAAGATAGCTGGTACGCGAAATGGAATTACGGCAATCCAGATGGACCTAAAAGTTGATGGAGTAGATGCTAAAATTATGAAGGAGGTACTCTCGCGAGCGCAATCTGCCAGAA
Source organism: candidate division NPL-UPA2 bacterium Unc8 (assembly GCA_003574845.1). Taxonomy (GTDB): domain Bacteria; phylum NPL-UPA2; class NPL-UPA2; order NPL-UPA2; family NPL-UPA2; genus NPL-UPA2. Next base: position 78,837 of record NDHY01000002.1, on the reverse strand, counting down.
TGTCAATTCTTGATAAAATGGATGAGGCAATTTCTTCTCCCAGGTCGTCTGTTTCTCAGTTTGCCCCCACGATAGTACTCACCTGTATTGACAAGAATAGGATTGGAGATTTAATTGGTCCTGGAGGAAAAAATATCAGGGAAATAATGGCGCGGACAGATTCCGAGATAAATGTTGATGATAGCGGGGAGGTCTCCATCTCGGCACCGGATAGCGAGCGAGCGCAGCAGACATTAGAGATGGTCAAAGCTCTTACCAGTAGTGCAGAGGTTGGCGTGGTCTACCCCGGGAAGGTGAAAAAGATAATGGACTTTGGTGCCTTTGTTGAGATTCTGCCAAAGCAGGAAGGCTTGCTTCATATTTCGCAGTTGGCTGATTATCATGTAAAAAGAGTTGAAGATGAGGTAAAAGTGCATGATGAGTTTCCGGTTAAGGTAATCAGGATAGATGCAGATGGTAAAATCAGCCTGAGTCGCAAAGCAGTAGGAAAGAATGAAGGTAAAAGTTGCCAGGATTCCGGGAAATAGCGATCTTCCTCTCCCTGAATATATGAGTGCAGGGGCAAGTGGAGTTGACCTTTATGCTGCCGTAGAAGGCGAAGTTACCCTTGGAGTAGGGGAGGTAAGGCTAATTCCTACCGCTATCCGATTAGCTATTCCTTCCGGCTTTGAAGGTCAGATTCGTCCGCGCAGTGGACTTGCTTTAAAAAATGGAATTAGTATTGTTAATAGTCCGGGGACGATTGATTCTGATTACCGCGGAGAGGTAGGAATAATTCTTGTTAATCATGGGTCAAAGCCATTTATCATAAGAAGAAAAGATAGGATAGCGCAGCTTGTTATCTCACCCGTTGCGAGAGCCAAGCTGGAAATGGTAGATAGTCTTGAAGAAACCGAGCGTAATAAGAGAGGATTTGGCTACACAGGACAGTAAGGGGAGGCGCTTCTCATTCATCAGTCAGAAAAAAAAGAATGAGATGTGGGGCTTATCTCTCCTTGTTGTTACTTTTTTTGCTATCCTGAGCCTTGTCTCTTTTTTCATGGACCCTCCGACTATGCTCACCGGCCCGGTCGGATACTCCTTAGCAGAAGGCATTTACCGTGTCTTTGGCTGGGCAGGTTATTTTATCCCCGCGTTGGTCCTGGTCTGGTCAACTGGTAAGTTTGCGGGAGCACCTCTCCAGAAGTCGCTGCTTAAGTCGGGTGGTCTCTTTGCTTTGCTGGTAGGATTTTCCGTGCTCCTCGCCTTTCGGGAATTTTCCTTTTTGAAATCTCATCCAGGAATAACAGGGGGTGGGGTGGGATATTTTCTTGCAACGGGCATCTCTCATCTCTTTGGGGCAACTGGAACATATCTTGTCATAGCATTTCTTCTTGTCATTGGCTTAGGATTGATGATGGATTTTTCTCTTACCTCGCTTCCGAAATACATTTTGAGAGCAGTAAAGTTGCTTGGTATCCTTTTGATGAAAATTCTACGAGTGGCTATCTCACTGTTTAGAAAGAAAGAAAAGAAAAGAGTTAGGATACAAGAAAGGATAGCGATGCAAAGTGAGGAAGAAAGCAAGGTTCAACTTCCACCGCTTTCTCTGCTTGATCCAACTCCCGCAATAGAATCGGAGAAAGAAGATATAGCAGGTAATGCAGAGCTCCTTGAACGGACGCTTAAGAATTTTGGGTTAGAAACAAGGGTAGTTGAAGTAAATGAAGGACCTATAATTACCAGTTATGAGGTGCAGCCGGCAAGTGGAGTAAGGGTGCATAGCATAGTTTCTCTTGCTGATGATATTTCTCTTGCTCTGAAGAGTCCGAGTGTGCGCATTGAGGCTCCTGTTCCTGGAAAGGCGGCAGTCGGAATAGAAATTGTCAATAAGAAGCCTCGCCTTGTCTATCTGCGTGAGCTGCTCAGTAGTAATGAATTTCATAAGGCGGCTTCAAAGTTAACCATAGCAATTGGAAAGGATATCAAAGGGAATCCCATTATTGGCGATCTCAGGGACATGCCTCATCTACTCATAGCCGGAACAACGGGGTCCGGGAAAAGCGTCTGTCTTAACTCTCTTATTCTTAGTATTTTGTATAAAGCGACTCCGTTTGAAGTAAAATTTTTAATGATAGACCCTAAAATGGTGGAACTTTCCTGCTACAATGCCCTGCCGCATCTAATTAGTGATGTAATCACTGATCCGAAGAAGGTTGCTACAGCTCTTAGATGGGTCATTGATGAGACGGAGGAGAGGTATCGCCAGCTTGCCAGCGTTGGAGTAAAAAATATTGAAAGGTACAATCAGTTAAGCGAGGAAACCCCTTTTCCATATGTAATTGTAGTTATTGATGAATTAGCTGATTTGATGGCGGTGGCGCGGGTGTCCGTTGAAGATGCAGTAACCAGGCTTGCTCAACTCTCACGGGCGGTTGGCATCCATCTTATCTTAGCTACTCAGCGCCCGTCGGTAGATGTAGTTACCGGGGTAATTAAAGCCAATCTTCCTTGCCGTATCTCATTCCAGGTTGCATCCAGAGTTGATTCTCGTACTGTGCTTGATGCAATAGGAGCAGAGAGGCTATTAGGGAAAGGAGACATGCTTTTTCTTCCTGCTGGGCTGGCACGGCCAATCAGGTGTCAATGCCCATTAGTTACCGATCAAGAAGTGGAAAGAACAGTTAGCTTTTTAAAGATGCGATGGGGAAAATCGGAGTGTCACAGGGAAGTATTCAGGGAAGACATTTATCCTTCTCCTGAATCAGAGGAAAGCGATGAACTGTTTGAGAAAGCGGTGCATTTTGTGATGGAGACAGGCATTGCTTCAGCATCTACCCTTCAGAGAAGATTCCGAATAGGATATAATCGTGCTGCCCGTCTCATTGATCGCATGGAGGAAGAAAAAATGATTGGGCCTCTTGATGGGAATAAACCGCGCAGGGTACTTGGAATAGGCAAAGGTGAATAAGAAATTAGTTATTGCCATTGATGGGCCATCTGGCTCCGGGAAAAGCACAATTGCGCGGCTGGTGGCACAGAAACTAAATTACACTTATATTGATACAGGTGCTATCTACCGCGCCATTACATATAAGGCAATGCAGGATGGAGTTAACTTTGAAGATGAAGCAGCACTGGTCAGGCTTGCTAATGGAGCAAGGATTTGGTTTAGGGGTGACCGTCGTGGGTCAAACGTTTATCTTGATGGTAAGGATGTTAGTGAAAAGATCAGGACACCTGAAGTAACCAGAAATGTTTCATACCTTGCTGCTTTATCTGGTGTGAGAGAGCTAATGACAAACCTACAAAGAGAGATGGGTAGAAATAGTGGAGTTGTTGCTGAGGGAAGAGATATTGGGACAGTGGTCTTTCCTGACGCTGATTATAAATTTTATTTAGATGCCTCACTTGAAGAAAGAGCACAGCGGCGCTACGAAGAATTAGTTGCCAAAGGGCATAAAGTAGTATTAGGAGAAATTGCTGATGAGATGCATCTCAGAAATAGCTTGGATAGGGGAAGAAAAATTGCTCCTTTGAAGATAGCTCAGGGAGCCACTATTATTGATACTACTATGATGAGCATTAAAGAGGTAGTAAAAGCAGTGCTTGAAAATGTTAGTCGTTAAAATGATGACGTATCAAGTAATGAATGATATGATACGAAAATGGAGATTATGCTTATTCCTCATGCAGGGTTCTGCTCTGGTGTGAAAAGGGCAGTTGAACTCGCCTCACAAGCAGCAAGGGAAAATGGGAAAGTTTACTCCCTGGGACCCATTATCCATAATTCGCAGGTGATAGAGAGACTGCATCAAGAAGGAGTAGAGGTAGTGCATCGCCTGGATCAGATTAATAAGGGAACAGTTATTATTCGCTCCCACGGTGTGCCTCCATCTGTTATTCTGCAGGCGCAGAAGAGACGGTTAAACGTGATTGATGCCACTTGTCCAATCGTGAAAAGAGCGCAGAACGTGGCACAACTCCTCCATAGTGATGGCTATGTAGTTATTATTGTTGGAGATCGCAATCATTATGAAGTAAAATCTATTCTTGGATTTGCCGGTAAGGGCGCAAGGGTGGTTAAAAGTCCGGAAGGACTGAGGAAGATAGGAGAAAAAAAACTTGGCATTCTCTCTCAGACGACACAGTCGGTAGATAATTTTTGCAGAGTTGTTAGCAGGGCAGTAGCAATAGCCGAAGAGGTAAGGGCTTTTAATACGATATGTGAGGCAATGCAATCTCGGCAGGAGGAGACTGCCGCACTATCTCGGAAAGCTGATCTTATGTTCGTTGTCGGTGGATTGGAGAGCGCCAACACGCAAAGACTTTCCCGGATTAGCCAGGAAACAGGCTGCCAAACCTATCAGATAGAAGAAGCTGCTGAGATTGAGTATAATTGGCTTAATGGAAAGAAAAGAATAGGGGTAAGCGCAGGAGCGTCAACCCCCGACTGGATAATTGAAGAGGTCTTAGATAAATTAAGACACTGAATAAGAAGAGAAAGATTTTTTTATCATGGTGGAAGAGGTTAAATTGGATAAAGTAGAAATGGCAAGTCTTTATGAAAAGACGCTCGGAAGTATTGCTGAAGGAGAAATTCTTAAAGGAAAAGTGGTCAAAATAAGCAGTGCGGATGTTCTTATTGATATCGGTTTCAAATCAGAAGGAGCTGTTCCCATCAGAGAATTTGGCAATAAGCCGGAGATAAAAGTTGGGGACGAGGTCAACGTTTTAATTGAGAAAATAGAGGACCAGAACGGTTGTGTCATTCTTTCAAAGTGGAAGGCTGACCAGCTTGAAGGATGGGAGCATGTAACTCAATCTTTTGAAAAAGGCGAGGTTGTTAAAGGGACCGTGAGTAGGCAAATTAAAGGAGGGTTTAATGTAGATATTGGAGTTGAAGCATTTCTTCCGTCTTCCCAGGTGCAATCCCGTCCATCATCAGATCTCAACCGGCTCGTTGGAAAGGAACTTTCATTTAAGATTATCAATCTTAACAGGGCTCAGCGAAATGTCATTGTTTCTTCCAGGATAGTTAAGGAAGAGACAGAGAGAAAAGCAAGGGATAAGCTCCTTGCTGAGTTGGAGGTGGGTCAACTGCGTCGCGGCAAGGTAAGAGGCATTACTAACTTTGGTGCTTTTATTGATCTGGGAGGACTTGATGGGCTCTTACATATAACAGACATGTCATGGGATCGTACTTCTCACCCATCAGAAATAGTTGCCGTTGGAGATGAAATAGAAGTAGTAGTTCTTGACTTTGACAAAGAAAAAAAGAGGGTCTCCTTGGGGTTGAAACAAAAGACGGAGGATCCATGGGACAAGATAGAGGGGAAATACCCTATCGGATCAACAGCAAAGGGCAAGGTTGTCAACATTACTCCATATGGAAGTTTTATTAAGCTTGAGGAGGGAATAGAGGGGCTACTACATATATCAGAGATGTCCTGGACAAAACGGATCAATCATCCTTCAGAAACACTGGCAATGGAAGAGACAGTGGCTGTTGTGATTTTAAACATCAATAAAGAAGAGAAAAAAATCTCTCTGGGGATAAAGCAATTAGAATCTAACCCATGGAAAACCATAGAGGAGAAGTATCCAGTAGGAACTATACTTGAAGGGAAAATTCGCAATCTTACAGATTATGGAGCCTTTATTGAACTTGAGGGAGGACTTGATGGGCTGATTCATATCTCGGATCTTTCCTGGAGTAAAAAGATACAGCATCCATCTGAGATTGTAGAAAAGGGCAAGAATGTAAAGGCTATAGTGCTTGAAGTTAGCTCTGAACGAAAGAAGATTTCTCTTGGACTGAAGCAGCTTACTCCTGACCCGTGGCTGACCGTTGATGAAAGATATAAGATAGACGATGTTGTCTCGGGGGAGGTTACCAAAATCACTGACTTTGGGATATTCATTAAACTGGAGGATGGTATTGAGGGATTAGCTCATAATTCAGAACTGCCTGCTGAGAACGTCTCATCTTCTAATGCAGTTTCCGTTGGCAATGTGATAAAAACCAGAGTTTTGAAGGTGAGCCTGGAAGAGAGAAAGATCGGGCTGAGTCTTAAAGAAGTAGCTTGATACCTTTCACCCTCAGGCCTTTCCCGAACGAAGTGAGGGATATTTTACTTTTATCAGGCAGAGACCGTGTGGTGGCAGGGTAGGCCCGGCCTGACGGCGGTCACGAGCGAGCAGTATCTTCTGTAGTTCCTGAGGAGAAATTTTTCCTCTGCCAATGTCAAGGAGCGTTCCACTAACGATTCGTGCCATATTGTGGAGAAAATAATCGGCTTCTATGTCAATATAAATAAGGGCTCCTCTTCTTTTTACCTGAAGGCTCAATAGGTGGCATATTCGTTTCTCTCTTGTCTCGGCAGAGGCACAAAATGAGGAAAAATTGTGCCTTCCAGTGAGTATTATTGCTCCTTCTCTCATCTTTATTAAGTCAAGATGACGCGGGAAGAAATAGGCATAATTCCTCAGTAGTGGTGAAGGGCAAGGACTATTTAAAATTGTGTAGCGGTATAGTTTTTGCTTTGCCGAGCGGCGCGCCTGAAAAGAGCTCTTCACTCTTACACAACTCTTTATTGCTATACTGCAAGGAAGAGCACTGTTAAGTCCTGACATTAAGCCATTGGTGGGAATGGTGGTCCTGGTTTTGAAGTTGGCGACCTGTCCTCTGGCATGAACGCCGGCATCTGTTCTGCTGGCTGAGATAAGTTTTACTTTTTCCTGGAGAATGCTCTTCAGTGCCTTTTCCAACTCTCCTTGTACTGTGGGTAACTCTGTCTGAAGCTGCCAGCCGTGATAATCCGTTCCATCATATTCAATTATCAACTTAATATTATGCATTAAACCCCGGTCAAATACTGAATGCTTTTTTATTTATATCACAATTAAGTGATTCTCGCTTCATAAAAGTTTGACACCAACTGACTTAGCTGGTATGAATAGAGGTAAAATGAGTAGATAGTAGGTAGTAAGTAGTAAGTGGTAAGTAGAGAGTAGAGAGAGGCACAAAGGCACAAAGGCACAAAGGCACAAAGAATTAAGTCGTAAGTCGTAAGTGGTAAGTGGTAAGTAGAGAGTAGAGAGGAGGTGATTAATAAGATGGGGAAGACGATGGATAAAGCGATGGACATAGAATTTGCTGAAAAACAACAGAAGCTCGTCTGGGCTGCAATATTCCGCTTTGTAGCAACTTTCCTGACACTTTTTGCGATAGTTCTATTCTTTTACTTTGGTCTGCTCTTTTATCCGCGGGTGGCTTCTGTAGTAATTCTCCTGTATCTTTTAGCTAACTGTGGGGCATATTACTTTTTCAGAAAAGGATTGCATCTTGACCTCGTTACCAATATTATCATTACGATAGATATTATTGTCTTAACCATCATAATCTACCTCACAGGTGGATTGCTCAGTCCAATCATCATTGGCTATATACTTCAAGCCTCCGGGACCGCTCTTCATGCTAATTACAGGCTGAGCGTAATAATGAGTATGTTGTCAATAATGCTTTACAGTACCCTTCTTGGGTGGACATACTTTGAGGTAATTCCCTATCTTGGGCCGGAAATAATGGTAGGAGATTTACCTATTTTTCAGAGTGTTCCTCACATTGTGATGAGCATTGTTGCATTGTCGGGGTTTCTGAGTTTAATCACATATTCTACCGGCCAGGTAGCCAGCAAGATAAAGATAAAAGAGAAGGAACTTGAGAAGCTCAATGTGGACCTCCTTGCTCTGTACGAGATAGGCACGAAGGTTTCTGGCTTTCTGAAAATAGATGAGATATTAAACTCAATGCTGGAGGGTATTGCTAATAAACTTGGATATTCCAGATTAAAGCTTTTTCTTGCTATGGGTGGAAAGCTTCAGGAAAAGACCTATCCTTCTAATGAGGACAGAACCGACTGGCAGGTAGATGAGAAAGCGCTCAACAAGGTGATTCAGGAGAAAAATCCTCAATTAGCTATCCGTCCCTTATCAAATAAAAAGAACTTTTTGCAGAAGAAGATCCTCAGAAGAAAAGACCGCTACAGCGTTCACCTTTTTAGTCCACTGATAGTCAAGGATAAACTTGAAGGAGTGGTTGCAGTGGGAACGGATACAGTTGGTCAGCCAGAGCCCTCTATGATACGTACTCTGGAAACTCTGACTCATCAGATTGCTGCAGTACTGGAAAGTGCTCAGTTATATGAAAAAATTGAACTTCTTTCCATAACTGATGGACTAACCGGGCTGTTTAATCGTCGTCATTTCGGGACAAAGTTAACTGAAGATATAAGTCGTGCCAGACGATATGACTATCTACTGTCTCTAATTATGATTGATATAGACCATTTCAAAAAAGTCAACGATACCTATGGTCATCCTCAGGGAGATATTGTACTGAAGGAGATAGCTGAATTACTAAAGAAAGGCCTGCGGGCAGGAGATGTAGCGGCACGCTATGGCGGTGAGGAGTTCGTAGTGATATATCCTTATACTGATACTGAACTGGCTGCTGTTGCTGCTGAGCGATTGCGCACTTTAGTGGAAAAACATCCTTTTCCCGGACAGGACAGTCCGCTTAAAGTAACTATCAGTTTGGGTGTGGCAACATTCCCATCTCAAGAAGTAACAGATGAAGATAGCTTAATATCTCAAGCAGATAAACAATTGTATAAAGCCAAATATGAAGGACGAAACAGGGTATGTCATACGTAATGGTGGAATAAATTCTATCAAGAAAGGAAAAAAGCAAAAAAGAAGAATCGGGAAGAGAATCGGGAATGGATAAAGAGAAAAATCTGGGTTTGTTTAAGAGCCTTGCTTACAGTAGTGGCAATCTAGGTTCATTGCTCGTTAGTCAGCTTATTCCAATGTGGATAGTTTTTTTCTATGCGCCACCAGAAGGAAAAGGAATAATTTATGCTCCTATCATATTTGTAGGATATGCCATGCTTTTTGGCAGGATCGTAGATGCCATTGCCGATCCGTTGATCGGATATTTTAGTGATAAACATAGAAGCCGTTTTGGGAGAAGAATTCCATTTATTGCACTGGGGGCTCCCTTTTTAGTTGTAGCATGGACCCTTCTTTTTTATCCACCTGTTGCCGATAAAGTAATGGGTAATGCTTTATATTTGGCAGTAGTATTGGGTTTTTTCTGGTTTTTCTTTACTGTTACAGTTGCCCCGTATTTAGCGCTTCTCCCTGAAATTACTTCTACTCACCGCCAGCGAATAAACTTATCAACCTATCTTGCCAGTTTTGGTATTTTAGGGCTTTTTATTGCTTTTTTGGGCTCGGGTTATCTGATAGACCAGTTTGGCTTCAGAGTGATGGCTATTGTTATGGGGGGCATTACTCTTGTTAGTTTTTGTTTTCCGGTAATATTTATCAGGGAAACTTCCTGGTCTTCCGCAAAGGAAGTAACCTTGTCCCCGTTCAAAGCACTGACACAGTGTTTCAAGAACAAGCCGTTCCTTTATTATGTCTCTGCAACTGGCATTTTCTTCTTAGGGTTTGGCATGGTGACTGGGGTTGTCCCTTTTATGGTAACGGTATTAATGGGGGCGACTGCAGGGTGGGCAGGATATGCATTAGGAATAATGATGGCAGTAGCTGCTCTGTCCTTTCCTTTGATTAATTATTCTGCAAAGAGGTTTGGTAAGCGAGTAGTCTATATAACTGTTTTTGGTCTTTTTATCTTTTTCTTGTTTTTACTGGCAACTATTGGGAAACTGCCGTTTTCACCTTTTTATTATGGGTTGTTTATTGTTGCTATGCTCGGAATACCGGTTTCCGGGCTGTTGGTTTTACAAAATGCGATAATTGCTGATGTGATTGACTACGATGAAACTTTAACAGGATTTAGAAGAGAAGCAATCTATTTTGGCGCCAATGGATTAATAACCAAGATAGCGATTGGTATCTCTATGTTTGCTCTTACTCAACTTCTGCATCATTTTGGAAAAACCATAGAAGAGCCACTTGGAATCATAATAGTTGGACCAATAGCAGGAATCATAACTTTTATCGGGCTTATTATATTCCTTAAATATCCATTTAAAAAATAATTAGTGATGTGCGTAACCCACTACAGCCGTCGCCTTAAGCGTCGCTTACCAGCAGATGCAATAGAATGCCATACCAGACGACAAATTGTGTTTGCCGTAACTATTCTTCCGGCGATTAATTTTCTTGAGATTTTTAATATATGAAAAAAACTATAAAAGCGGTAGTTAATCTGGCTGGTAATCTTTCCTAATTTTTCTACGCTGTATCTATCTGAATAAACCCTGGTATCCTCTCCAATGTGATAGCCATTTCTTTCTTTAATTGTCTCACGCAATGGTGAGTATTTGTCAACTCTCAGTCGACACAAAGCTATTGAATCCAATCCTATCTCCCTGGCAAATTCTGAAATGCGGAGCATGTCTTTTTCATCCTCGCCAATGTTTCCGATAATGAAATAACCATGGTAGAAAATGCCAAATTTTCTTAGAGTTCGGAAAGCTTCTTTAATCTGAGATGTAGTGAATCCCTTGTTCAAGAATCTCAATGTCTCATCGCAAGTTGACTCAATCCCCAATAAGAGAACTCTGAATCCCGCCCTATACATCTTGAAAAGCACATCAGGTCGTCTGGCAATGTCTATTCTTGCGTTGGCAATAAACTTCTTTTTTATCTTTTCTTTCAATATCAGGTCACAGATCTTACCCATCCTATCCATGTCATGGGTGAGATTTTCATCAGTAAAACCGATTAAGTCTGCATTAATAGTTTTTATTTCTGTTACTACAGATTCCGGGCTGCGTCCCGACCATTCTCTCCTCGTCCCATAGGGATTTAGCTTTAAGGTGCAGAATTTACAGTTGAAGGGGCATCCCCGAGAACCAGAGATGGTGTCAAACTCTGTCCCAATTCCCTTAATTTTATATTTATAACGACGTAGCTTCCTGTCTGGATAAATTGTATCACTAATTGAGGAAGATAATCTGTTCTGATTGTGAATAATTTTTCCGTTTTCTCGGTAAGAGAGCCCTCCTATGTTGCGAGGTGAGCCACTCTCAAATAATTCCCTGATTGTCTCTTCGCCATCTCCCCTTATAATTACATCTATATTTGTATGATTATTAAATAACTCAATGACATTTTCCGTGGCATTTCTTCCTCCAACAATAGTCATGATATACTCGGGAATCTTACTCAAAATCTCACAGAAAAGGTCCTCTTCAAAATCCCAATTCTTACTGATGCAAACAAGGTCAATTTCATCATTGATAAATTCTGCGACGGTATCTTCAAATCTCATATCAACGATTGTTATTTTACTTACTATTTCTTTTATAGAGGCAGCGATGCACTCTAACCCTAACGGAGGGCAGAATCCCCATCCCTGTCTACCAAGTTCTATTCTGTAGGGATAGATACACAAGGCATTCTTAATATTCTTATACTTCATTTTTTATGAAACCTGTTCTTTCGTAATCTCTTATAGATAAGGGCATCACGTTCTGGACGACTTCTTATTAAGATTTTTTTTAAAGATAAATAAATTATTTAAACCATAACAGAATCGTCTGTGGTGGACCATTGTAAATCCATTTTTACTTGCTATTTCAATAACATATTTCCTCGGCAACCCATAATGTTCTTCCTGGAGGTCCATTCCTCGTTCATCCTGGTCAAAATCTTGCAGACAGAGCTTGTGGCAGAGCCAGCCGGAGAAACCACCGACCATTGTCAATATCAATCTTCCTCTCTTACTTAAAACCCTGTTAGCCTCAGATAAAACTTTATCTCTTTTCCTGATAGGAATATGATTAAGGCAGGCAATCATAGTAACAGTATCAAACTCCTCGTCTCTAAATGGCAGGTTTGCAGTGTCAAGGACCTGGTCAACGCCTTCAAATGGAAAGATATCAACCCCTATCCCATTTCCCCCTTGTTGTCTATAGATATTAATTAACTCGTTCTTCCCGCAGCCCACATCTAAGGTTTTTCCCTCTAATAATGCCAATGTAGCCATAAGCCTTTCCTTCTTTGCAATACCTATCTTCCTTTCTCTGTCAGATATAATTGTCAGCGGATTAGCGTAACTACAGCCACTCTGAGTTAGCATTTTTAGTCTAAATAATCTTTTGGTTTTATTACTCCAAATCATAAGACTTATCTTTTTATTTCCTTTTTTTACCTTGTGTTGTGAAGGGGTCAGGTCTTGCAATATCACTTTTCATTTTCCCCCTCAATTTTTTTAATCACTCTGCTCACTGTAGTATAATGCACATCAATATATTCTGCTATATCTTTTAAGGTATAGCCATACTGTAAGCAAGCCTCATACATTGCTTGATCTTTTGACTCCTTGTCCTTATAATCAAAAATTTCCTTTAAGGGTGGCCTGGTTATATAGCGCTGCTCTCTCGGTATCTCTTTTAATTTTTCTTTGCCTGCAATCAAGGATTTCATCTTATCCATAAAATTATCCTGGCCAAGAAACAATTGCCCCTTTACCACTTTTAAGGGTGATTCTGCTTTTATCCCGGAGTAGACAAATTCTTGATATTGTCTGGAGGCTGCTTTTTTCTCGTTGCCAAATTGAGAAAGTATCCAATCTGTCGTTAAACAGGGAATTCCTTTATAGCCTATAGTTGCCCGATAAGCACTCCATTTCCAGTCTTTGGGGTCTTTTACTATTTTTGCCCTTACCGGATTTAACACCACATAGCGACAAAGTTCCAGTAAATAATTATCTTTATCTACCAGAATCGCTTTGTACCTGCCCTGTAAAAGATGCCCAACTCTCTGATGTCTTTGGTTGAATCGTTGGGTATATAGACCATTTAATTGTCTCATCCCTCTTGATAAGTTACCTTCAGGGGTTTCAATAAGCAGATGATAATGGTTATTCATCAGACAGAAGGCATGTAATATGAGGTGATATCTTTTTACCACCTGACATAAGACTCCAAGGAAATCAGCAAAGTCTTTCTCATCAAGGAAGATCGTCTGCTTAGCATTTCCTCTGGAAGTGATATGATAAACTGCTCCGTTAAATTCTATCCGTAATGGTCTGGTCATGTTGCCAATATAGCATATCTTTTGTTATATTGCAAGACCTGACCCCATGACCCCTTTGCAATACCTATCTTCCTTTCTCTGTCAGATATAATTGTCAGCGGATTAGCGTGACTACAGCTAGAAACTCATGCCTCTTCTGGCGGAGTTTACTCGTTCACTTATTGTATGCTTCTAACAAAATTGGAAAAATAAGTCAACCTTTTGATAGCTTTCCCTTGTCAGTCACCCAAATACGGTGCTATGATTGCTGAAAGGATGCCACAAGGCAATATTTACTATTTACCAAAGGGAAATGTTAGATGCTAAATAGAAAATAGGAGTAAAAATGAGAAGCAATTTAATTAAGGATGGGTTGGAACGAGCACCTCACCGCTCTCTCTTAAAGGCGTGTGGAGTAACAAGAAAGGATATGACCAAGCCGTTCATTGCAGTGGTTAATTCCTGGACGGAGATTGTGCCTGGTCATATTCACCTGAGAGAACTCTCAGATGCGGTGAAAAAGGGAATAAGGAAATCCGGTGGAATGCCATTTGAATTCAGTACTATTGCCGTCTGCGATGGGCTGGCAATAGGACATAAGGGAATGAAGTATTCTTTGCCATCCCGAGATGTAATTGCTAACTCTATTGAAATAATGATTGAGGCGCATGCTCTTGATGGAATGGTTCTTATCGCTGCATGTGATGAGGTCGTTCCCGGTCACCTGATGGCGGCTGGTCGATTGGACATTCCAACTATTGTCGTTACGGGTGGCCCTATGTTTCCTGGAAATTTTCAGGGAGATAGGGTAGATATAATCAGTGTCTTTGAGGCAGTAGGTAAGGCATCTGGCGGCGAGATGAGGGAGGATGAGCTCCGCGAACTGGAGGAGTGTGCTTGTCCCGGGGCAGGAAGCTGTGCCGGGATGTTCAGCGCCAATACCTTAGCTTGTGGAACAGAGGCACTGGGATTATCTCTCCCGGGATGCGCTACTTCTCATGCTGCTAGCGAGAGAAAGGTGCATTTAGCAGAGATGAGTGGCAGGCAAGTCGTCAATCTTATTAAGAATGACATTAATGCAAGGAAAATAATGACTAAAAAGGCATTCCTGAACTGGATAAGAGTGTCTCTTTCAATAGGAGGCTCTACCAATGATACGCTCGAGGTGCTGGCGATTGCCCGCGAGGCAGGGATTGATATTCCCCTTGAAACCTTTGATGAGTTAAGTCGGGATACTCCTCATCTTTGTGATATGAGGCCAGGTGGCAAATACTTTATGATTGATATGGAAAATGCTGGCGGGGTGCCTGCAGTAATGAAGCAATTACAAACATTGCTTAACTTAAATTGCCTCACTGTCAACGGAAAGAGGGTAGTGGACAATATTTTTGATGTTTCTGTATCAAATGAAGATGTAATTCGTCCTCTCGCCAATCCTGTGCACAAGGAAGGCGGCATTGCCATACTAAAAGGGTCACTGGCTCCTGATGGAGCAGTGGTAAAACAAATTGCAGTAGCAGATGTAATGCTCAAAGTACGTGGGCCGGCGCGCGTCTTTGAATGTGAAGAGGATGCTTATGAAGCAATTACCTCAGATAAAATAAAAGAAGGAGATGTGGTAGTCATCAGATATGAAGGGCCAAGGGGTGGCCCTGGAATGCGTGAGATGCTTGCTCCGACTGCCGCTATCTGCGGGCGGGGTTTGTCAGATTCAGTAGCGCTGATTACCGATGGGCGATTCTCTGGAGGTACGCGAGGGCCTTGTATTGGTCATATAGTGCCGGAGGCAGCGGTTGGAGGCCCAATAGCAGTTGTTTGCGAGGGAGATTATATTTCAATAGATATTCCCAATAGAAAACTTAACCTGGATATTAGCAGGGATGAACTTGAAACACGGATAAAAAAATGGCAACCACGGGAAAGAGACATTAAGGGGTGTTTGAGCTGGTATGAACAAGGTTGTCTTGATGCAAGTCATGGAGCAGCAATGAGATAAAGTTTAAAATGGTTGATTTTTTCAGAAAAATAGAAGAACTTGCTGAAAAAGATAATCGCTATCATCCTGATGCATATAGCTTTACAATGGATGCTCTTAATTTTACCCAAAGCAGGCTGAAGAAGCTGCATGTAAGTGGACAGGAACTTCTGGATGGAATCAGGGAATATGGCTTGCAGCAGTTTGGCTTGATGACCCGAACTGTTTTTGAACATTGGGGAATAAGGAAAACAGAGGACTTTGGAGAGATTGTATTCAACATGATTGAAATGGGACTTATGAGTAAGACTGATCAGGATAGTAAGGATGACTTTAAAAGTAGATATGATTTTCAGGAAGTTTTTGATGGTAAAATTGGTTAATGGGAGGTTTGTTTTGTATTTTGGTGTTATCCTCTTTAGTTTTTTTGCTTACTTGACATAAGATATATTATGTATCCTTAGTAGGGAACACAAAAAATAACTTACCAGATCACCAGATCACCAGAGCACCAGAACACCAGTTATCAATTACAAATCCTAAACCCTAAACCCTAAACCCTAAACCCTAAACTACTTACTACCTACTACCCACCACTTACTAATTTCCAATTTCCAATTTCCATTTTCATCTCTCTCTACTCTCTTCTCTCTACTCTCTACGCCCATAAAGGGCTACACTACACCCAATTTCCAATTTCTAATTTCCAATTTCATCTCTCTTTTCTCTCTACTCTCTACTTACAACTTACGACTTACAACTTACAACTTACAACTTAATTCTTTGTGCCTTTATTTACTAATGTAGGAGATTGAAATTCAATATGTTAACATTACTTTGCTCATACTTTACTTTAGCTAATGACTTGTTACCTGCTCACTACCTACTACCTACTACCCACTCATTTTGTTGAGGTCTGACCATGTTTTCTCTTCCTAAGATTTTTCTTGACATCCCCTAATATTGTGGCATGATATGCTTTAACAATTAAATATGGCTCCGACTCCGGGCGCCTAAGTCTTAATAATGAGATATGGCATCGGAGCGATAGGGCATTTTGAGAAATCGGGATACCTCCCGTGTTTGGAAAGGAGCAAACGCAGAACCCTTTGGCCGCAGAAACGCAGGAAATAATTCAGCGTCTCAGCAGGCTTTGGCGTCTCGGCGATAACCAGCTCTCTAAATTCATGGGAGCTGGTTTTTTTATGTTGTGAAAGCAGACCGTAAAAATGAGGGTAAATAAAAAAAGACAAGGAGGGGAAAATGTTGGGGAAAATGTTAAAATTTCAAAGTCATTAAGGGACTGTTGTTCAGCGGGAAAAATGAGGGTAAATGAAAAAATAAGGAGAAAAATAATGGGTAAAAGAGGTAAAAGAATAGGTAAGATGATAGGAGGACTGGTAGTAATAGTACTCCTTGGCCTGTTTATAGGTAGGGTGGGACGTGCTCCTGTACCACCACCGGTTGAGGTACTGCCTCCCGCACCACCAACGGTTGAGGCACTGCGGCCCGTGGAAAGAATGAGAGTAGCTACTACCACCAGCCTTTATGACACCGGTCTGTGGGGGCACCTGGAACCGATGTTTGAGAAGGAATTCAATGTAGAGTTAGATATCATTTATGCCGGAACCGGGATAGCCTTGGCGTGGGGAAGGAGAGGAGATGTAGATGTTATCGCTACTCATGCCAAAGCCTATGAGAAGAAATTCGTCGCCGAGGGTTATGGTGTCCAGCGAGTTGTCTTTGCTTACAACTATTTCCTCATTGTGGGACCACCAGATGACCCGGCAGGCATTAAAGGTCTAAGCCCAGAGGCAGCTTTCAAGAGATTGATGGAAACCGGCCTCGGGCGCTTTGTTTCCAGAGGAGATGCTTCTGGGACCCATGGCAAGGAGAAGGCAATCTGGAGAGGAGCGGGCTATGATTATGAAGCAGTTCGAAGAGCCGGGAAGTGGTATATAGAAGCGGGAAGAGGAATGGGTCCAACCCTCCTTATGGCCAGTGAGAAGCAGGCCTATACTCTGGTTGATATGGGGACTTTTCTCGCTTTCGGGGGTGAAGTGGATTTGGTGCCGCTCGTGGATGAAGGAGCTATATTGCTCAATGTTTACTCCGCCATTGCCATAAATCCAGAAAGGCATCCCAAAACCAATATTGAGATGGCCAATAACCTCATAGAATTCCTCACCTCACCTGAAATACAGGAACTCATCGGCAATTACGGCGTTGAGGAGTTTGGGATGCCGCTATTCATCCCTTGTGCCGGGGCAGAACCTAAAGAATAGGAGTAAGATCCATTGATTGAAGTATGGCACGCCTTTATCAAAGCTATCGAGCTTATCGTCTCGCTTGACCCAGAGGTTATGGAGATAGCCGGGAGGTCGCTGGGGATTTCAGCGACCTCCGTTATCCTCGCCTCTCTTATTTGCCTACCGCTTGGCGGTCTCATCCACTTTTACCGTTTCCCGGGCAAGAGAGTTTTGATAAATGTCATCCAGACATTATTCAGTATCCCCTCGGTCTGTATTGGCTTACTTGTCTTTGTCCTCTTTTCTCGGGCCGGTCCGATCGGTGGCTTAAATCTACTCTTCACGCCAACTACTATGGTCATCGGGCACATGATGTTAATCACACCGATATTGCTCGGTCTAACCATTTCGGCTCTCAGTGGTGTAGATAAAGCGATTAAGGATACGGCGCTATCGCTTGGCGCCAGCGACTTTCAGGCTGTTATAATTATCTCAAAAGAGGCAAGGTTCGCCATTGTCGCCGCTATCATAATGGGTTTCGGACGAGCCGTCTCAGAGTTGGGAATCGCTCTTATGGTCGGTGGGAATATAAGGGGGTTCACCAGAGTGCTTACTTCGGCGATAGCGCTGGAATCACAAAAGGGTGAGTTAGAGATGGCAATAGCTCTGGGGATTATTCTCCTGTCGCTATCTTTCATAGTCAACGTAGTCCTGAATAGAATACAGCAGAGGTAATAATGGTCATAGTAGAAGTGAGAAACCTATCTAAGAGATTTGGCGAGAAAGAATCCCTGAAAAATATCAATATCAAGGTGGAAAGTGGTGAGGTTCTTGCCCTGATTGGTCCCACTGGTGCTGGTAAAACTACGCTTTTACGCCTGATTGACCTGCTTGATATGCCTACATCGGGGAGGATATATTTTGATGACACCGATGTTACCCAGCTTGGGAAGGTTGGATTAGAGACACGGCGACGAATGGCGTTTGTAAGTCAGAAACCAGTGGTATTTAACACTACTGTCTATAATAATATTGCCTATGGGCTGAAATGGCGAGGGGTGGGGAAAAGTAGTATTCGCCAAAAAGTTGATAATATTCTGGAGATGGTTAATCTCTCAGACCATAAGAATAGAAATGCCGGAACACTGTCTGGTGGCGAAGCACAAAGGGTGGCAATAGCCAGAGCGATAGCGGTTGAGCCAGAGGTATTACTACTGGATGAACCTACGGCAAACCTTGATCCGATTTCAACATCAAGAATTGAAGAACTCATAACAAATATTATCCATCGGTATGGCACCACGATAGTAATGACGACGCATGATATGGCCCAGGGCCAGCGCCTGGCGGATAGGATAGTTGTGCTCATAAATGGTGAGGTCCATCAGGTCGGGGAGCGGAGTGAGGTATTTGCTTTCCCCAGAGATAGAGAGGTGGCGGAGTTCGTGGGTATGAAGAACATCTTTTTGGTGGAATTTAAGGGTAGCAAGGCATGGCTTCAGAATTTGGAGGTGGAACTGGGAAGGGAGATGAAGGATGCTCAAGGGTATCTGGCTATTAGACCAGAGGATATAGTGATAAGCAGGGAGAGACTCTCCTCAAGTATGCGTAACAACTTCAGAGGCGTGATTTCTAAAATCATCAGAGAGGGATTCTATTATGAAGTTCAGGTAAAAGTGGGCTGGGTTATATTCAAGGTATTGATAACCGGGAATGCTCTCTCTGAGTTAGACTTAAGGGAGGGAGCCTCCATCTACCTCGCTTTCAAGTCCACCGCAATCCATACCTTTCAATAATGCGAACGGCCGCGAATATGGTCTGCCCTGTTTTCTTCGTTAAGGCCTATAAGAAATCTTATACTTTCTCCACTCGCTTCTTAACTTAGAAACGCTGAGCTGGCCGGAAGCAGCGCTCTGATGCAGGTAAGCATAGCCAAAACAGGAGCCAAATAAAGGGGCAATAATCCGGGAAATAGTGCCAATTACTCCCATTGAAATAGAGGCAATTGGTTTAATGGAAGAGTGGTAGGTAAAATTCATCAGGCGGGCAATATCGTCTGCCTCTCTGGCAAAGGCGGCAATCTTGACAATATCAGCTCCAGTCGCTTTTGCCTTCTCAGCTATCTTATGAAGCTCTTTCTCCGTCGTGGTTTCCTTTAGATTATGGTAGGATACAATTATTGTTTTTTCTAACTCCTGCCCACGAGAGACAATCTCATTAATAATAGATGATGACCTTAGCTCTATATCTATGGCATCTACATATGGGAAAATAGACTGCAAAAGACGAAGCCTTTCTTCTTCTTTAATCTCTCTTTCTCCTCCCTCATCTATGCGTCTTACGGTGGCAATGAGAGGTAAGCCGAGTTTTTTTATTTCTCCGATGGACTCCAAAAGTAATGACTGGTTTAGCTGCCTGAATTTATCAAGCCTGAGCTCTAAAATGTCGGCTCCTTCTTCTTTTGCTTTTGCTCCTAACTCCCCTATGTTCTCACCCCAGATAACTGCTACCAGCGCCGGCTCTCCTCCTATTTTAAAACTATCTAACTTACTCATTTTTGTTTTGATTTTTGTTCAATCCGAGATATCAATCACCGCAAATTTTCGCTTGCCTGTTCTGATAACCATTCCTTTCCTTATTTCTATCTCTGAATTGCTGCACTTTTCATTGTTTATCTTGACTGCTCCTGCTTGAATGAGTCGCTTTGCCTCGCTTTTGCTCTTCGCCATAGACGATAGAAGTAAAATTTTTACAAGTTCCATTTTCCCATCTTTCAGTTCACTTTTTGATAGCATTAAAGATGGAATCTCTTCCGGCGCTCTTCCTTTCTTAAAAACATTTTCAAATTCCTCCTCGGCTCGTAATGACAGCTTATTTCCATAATAAAGCGCCACAATCTCTTTTGCCAGACTCTTTTTCAAATCACGAGGGTGAGAACTTCCTTTCCTCATCCTCTTCAATCCGGCAGAAGATATGGATGTGAGCAGCTCATAATATGTGAACATCAGTTCATCTGAGATGGACATAATTTTGCCAAATATTTCCTGCGGCGGCTCGGTTATACCAATGTAGTTTCCCATGCTTTTGCTCATCTTCCGCACTCCGTCTGTTCCTGGAAGAATGGGCAGAGTAAGTACTACCTGCGGCTCCTGCCCATAGCGATGCTGGAGCTCCCTGGCAACAAGAAAATTAAATTTCTGGTCTGTCCCGCCAACCTCCACATCTGACTTCAGGGCAATGGAGTCATACGCTTGAATGAGAGGATACAAAAACTCATGGATGCCTATCTCCTGCCCACTTTGATAACGTTTTTGGAAGTCGTTCCTTTCTATCATTCTGGCAACGGTATATTTAGAAGCCAACTCACACACCTCAGCAAGCGCTAATCTATCACACCACTGGCTATTATAGACAACCTTTGTCTGAGAGGGACTGAGTATCTTAAAGGCCTGGTTCTGGTAGGTCTCTGCGTTCTTCATTATTTCCTCTCTGCTGAGCGGCTTCCTTGTCTTTGTCTGTCCGCTGGGGTCGCCAATTGTGGCGGTAAAGTCCCCAATCACAAAAATTATCTCATGCTTGAGGTCCTGCAGTTCTTTCAGCTTGTGCAGGCAGACGGTATGCCCAAGATGAATATCAGGCGCTGATGGGTCAGCGCCAAACTTTATCCGTAGCCCTCGTTTCTTTCTGCGAGCGTTCTCAATTTTGGCGAGGAGCTCTTCCTCCGGGATAACTTCAACCGCTCCTCTTCTGAAAATCTCTAATTGTTTTTCAGGCTTCATATTCTCTCCTTACTTTTCAATACAATAATGACATAATTACTCATAACTTGTCAATTTATGCATATTAAAGAAATTGTTGCCTGATGATGAATTATTTGACAAAATAAATATGTAGTCACCTACCTCAGATATTAGTGGTATTAGGAGATATTTGAAGACCCTGTGGATAAATCGGGATAAATGCAGGATGAGCTTCTCTGATAAAAATGACGGCTACCCATCGTTATCCTGTATTTCATGGCTAAAATTACCGCAGTTAAACAAGCCCTTTCTTCCTGTGGATAAGTTGTGGAATAGATAAAAAAGCTGTGCAATAAAGGTTAATCGTTGATATCCAAACGCTAACACTGGAGATACTAAAGTAAATGGTAGGAGCAAGGGTTCTCGTCTCAGGAAGAGTGCAAGGAGTATTCTTTCGTTTTATGATGTCAAGAGAGGCGGAGAAAGAAGGAATTGGTGGCTGGGTGAGGAATAGATTGGATGGAAAGGTTGAAGCTCTTCTTGAAGGAAAAGAAGAGTCGGTAAAAAGGCTTATCTCCTGGTGTCATCAGGGTCCTCCGGGGGCAGTTGTTCATAACGTGGAGGTAGAATGGCTCCCCCATCAGGGAACGTTTAATTCCTTCTCCATTCGCGGCTGGGAATAAACCTCCGGAGTATAGGGCCTATAAAAGGACATCTCCTGCCACTCTTTTGACCGCGGATATTATTTTTTCTATCTCCGCCTCAGCCATCTTTACTGAGATAGGAATGGCAATTGCCTGGCGGAGGATGCTGTCGGTAGATGGCCAGGTAGCGTTGGGGTTTTTTATCTTTAATCGGATATGGTCCCAGTAGGCAACATAGTGCCAGTTAAGTGCGGATGGAAGGATTTTTGTTCCTATTCCCTCTTGTGTCAATCCTTCTTCAAAATTACTTGCCATTCCTTTATTGGGAAGAAAGAAGACAAGCGTATCTCCTCCGTCCCCCGCCGCATCAGGGAGTTCCCGGAACCTGATAGCTCTTATTTCTTTAATAGCTTCTTTTATTGATTCTTTGTTTTTTATTTGCTCGGAGATGACATAATCAAGCCGTCCTAACTGAACGATTCCCATTGCTCCTTGCAATTCTGACATGCGAAAGTTAAACCCATGTTCTCTCCTTAAGTCCTTTCCTCGCGGAACGTCCGTTTGGTGCTCGTGCCCGTGGTCGTGAAAGGAACTCGCTTTCAAATATAAATCCTCATCGTTGGTAACAAGCATTCCACCTTCTCCGGTAGTTATTGTCTTGACATAGTCAAAACTATAAATGCCAATGTCTCCGATTGTTCCTACCTTTTTTCCCCTAAAACTTGAACCACAAGCTTGAGCTGCGTCTTCTAAGACCCGGAGTCGGTGTTTTTTTGCTATCTCCATCACCCGATCCATTTTTGCTGCGACGCCGAGCATATGCACAGGAACGACTGCCTTTGTTTTCTCTGTAATCTTATTCTCAAAATCATCAGGGTTCAGGTTTAGCGAACTATCAATCTCGGCAATAACCGGTGTTGCTCCGCTTTCAATTATCGCCTCCGCAGTGGCAACAAAAGTAAATGCCGGCATAATCACTTCATCCCCGCGCCTGATGCCCAGAGCAGCCAATGCTATCCTTAATGCCGCTGTTCCTGAAGAGGCTCCAAGAGCATATCTTACCCCTGAGTATTCGGCAAACTTCTTTTCAAACTCACTTACTTTGTAGATGCTGTGGCGCTGCTTATCAAATCCATATCGAAAAAGAACCGCCCCGCGGTCAATAACTTCAGCTATAGCATCTTTTTCTTCTCCGCCAATCAGTTCAGCTCCTCCCATTGTCCCTCCTTACCTCTTGAATCCTTTCCTTACGATAATAATTTTATCATAAGCTGTTGAAGAAAAGCAAAGTATTTCCTATTTAATCATGGTGAGTGCCTTTTTCACAGCATCTTTTGCACTTCTTGCCCTGATTATCCCTTCCGGTTTCCTGCCCGAAATTCTTAAATCCCAGGTGTTTAGTCCAACTACAGGAATGGAAGCATTTAGGGCAAAAGCAATCTCAGAGAGCGTTCCGGAGCCGCCTGCAATGGCAATTATCGCATCTGAAGATTTGACGACAATGACATTTCTTCCTTCTCCCATTCCCGTAACGATAAAAAAGTCTATGTATTTATTTGCCTGTTTCTTGTTAAATCCCGGGAGAATTCCGATTGTCCTTCCGCCTTCCTCTTTCGCTCCTCTGGCGGCTGCCTCCATAACTCCTTCCATACCACCACAGACCAGAGTTGCTCCGCTCCTGGCAATCTCCCTGCCAACATCGGTAGCAATCTTAACTATCTCTTCTGAACATCTGTTAGAACCAATAACCCCGATTTGCATGCTGATTACTCCTGATCTTTGCACATACTCTTATTCTACTGAAAACTCTCGAATCAAGTCAACAAAGTTTTTATTATATGTGCCTCTGTGCCTTGTTAATTTTGACAGACATGAAGAAATTTGTTGCGCAAATTCTGCGCAATGTGATATTCTAAAATTGGTGATTGGTGAAAGGAGGAAATTGATAATGGTGAAGAAGGTTGTTATAGGATTGGTGTTATTGAGCATTGTTCTCCTCCAGGGGGGTTCTGCCTTTTCATCAGAACCTCTTCCAGAAGAGTTTAACATTCTCCTTAGAGAAAGCCTTGAAAGAGGGGGCCAGATGATGATCCTTGAGAAAGCAGAGCCGGAAAGAGTTCACAGAATAGGCTCAATACTAATTGATGCTCCCCTCGAGAAAGTCTGGGAGGTGCTCACCGATTTTGAGAGATGGTCTGAGTTTGTGCCAATGATGAGGTCATCAAAAATTGTTCAAACAAAAGAAGACACAGTAACGGTTGATTTTACCCTTGCAATGAGATTTATGATGATTCCATTTTCCTTTTCATATACTACTATATTCAGACCGGAGAAGCCAAAATTATTCATTCGTTGTCCGGAAAAGTCGGAGGAAACCGGTTTCTATAGCGTCCTCTCCGTAGGGGAGAAAACCCTGCTTATTGTCTCAGAGCAGGCACCCTGTCTTGAAGAGATGGGAGGGCTAGTTGCTGCTATGGTAAGAATAATACCAGGAGCAGACCTTGCATTAAACTTATCTCCTCCACTTGTACTTCTTGAGGCAATAAAAAAGCGCGCTGAAGGCAGTTGAGGCAAAAAAAATGATCTGGCCACGCAAGCAAGTTGAAAGAACTAATGGTCTCGGGATGAGGTGCAATGATTGCGGCGAGTTTATACTTGGCAAAAAATTAGAGAAAATGCTAAAGGTTTGCCCGAAATGCAATTATCACTTCCGACTCGGAGCAAGAGAAAGGATAAGTCTACTACTTAAAGACGGCACTTTTGAGGAATGTGATTCGCAGATGACTTCCCACGATCCACTTAATTTTCAGGGATTAGAACTGTACCGGGATAAAATAGTTGAGGAGCAAAAGAAAACAGGACTCACTGAAGCTGTTATCACCGGGGAGGGATATCTGGATAATCACCCCATTGTCATCGCAGTTACCGATTCTCGGTTTATGATGGGTTCTATGGGCTCAGTTGTTGGGGAAAAGATAACGCGGGCAGCTGAAAGAGCGATTGAAAAGAGGCTTCCGCTTTTAACTATATCTGGCTCTGGTGGTGGCGCTCGCATGCAGGAAGGAATGCTTTCTCTTATGCAAATGGCAAAAACCAGCTCAGTTATTGCCAAACTCAATAAAGAGAAGCTTCTCTTTATTTCCATTCTCACGGACCCAACGATGGGAGGGGTTGCTGCCAGTTTTGCTTCCCTTGGCGATATTATCATTGCTGAACCACGAGCACTGATTGGCTTCGCCGGTCCACGCGTTATCAAGGAAACAATACATAGAGAGCTCCCGCAAGGATTTCAAAGGGCAGAATTTCTCTTCAAGCGAGGGTTAATTGATATGATTGTCTCTCGCGGAGAGCTAAAGAAAGTTCTTTCTGAACTGCTGGATAAGTTTTGAGTAGTCTGGCATGAAGTATGAAGAGGCAATTGTCTATCTTTATAGCCTTGGAGGGAGAAATCAAAAGTTTCGGCTTACAAGCATTAGAACCGCCCTCGGGCTATTTGGAAATCCACACCTCAAGTTAAGGTCAATTCACGTCAGTGGAACTAATGGAAAAGGCTCCACAGCATCTTTTATTTCCTCAATTCTTCGTAGTGCCGGGTACAAAGTTGGAACCTACACCTCTCCTCATCTTACTAAATTAAGGGAAAGAATTGCCATTAATGGCGTTCTTATTTCCAGACGACAGCTTGCTAAATTAGTAGCGGAGGTTAGAGGTGCACTCCATCTGCTCTCAAAAGCAGAACGGCTGACTTTTTTTGAAACTGTTACCATTATTGCCTTTCTTTTTTTTGCCCGGCAGAAGGTAGACTTTCTTGTATGCGAAGTTGGTATTGAGGGTAAATTTGATGCTACAGTTGTCCTGAGGTCTATCATCTCGGTAGTTACCAATGTTGAGCTTGACCACACAAACGAGCTGGGAAAAACTGTTGCTAAAATTGCCCGGGAGCAAATAGGGATAATCAGAAAAGACAGCATTCTTGTTACTGCCTCCCGGCAGAAAGCATTGTCAATACTAAAGGAGATATGTCGGAAAAAAGGGGCGACTTTACTTGCCGTTGGCGAGAATTTGAAATACACCCGACTTAAGTATAATCTTGGAGGTGAAACTTTCACAGTGAAAGGAACATACCGAAAATATTCTCGGCTGCAAACTACTTTGATAGGAATGCATCAGGTTGTCAACGCAACAACGGCTATTGGCGCAGTAGAGGCTCTCAGGAACTATGGTATTCCCATCTCTCCGGCAAGTATAAGGGAAGGATTGAAGAGAGCAAAATGGGAAGGAAGATTTGAGATAATCAGGAAAAAGCCACTTATTGTGCTGGATGGCGCTCATAACCCCTCTGCTGCTAATGCTTTAAGAAAGACGCTCGCTGACCTTGGCTTGAGCAATTTTATCATGGTTATTGGCATTCTTAATGATAAGGACGCCCCGGGAATAATAGCAAAGTTAGCTCCTCTGGCGACTGAGGTTGTGGTAACTCAGCCACAGACAAAACGAGCGATAAAGCCACATGAGCTGGCAAATGAGGCAAAAAAACACATTTCAAATGTCACTATTAGAGAAAATACAAGAGATGCCATCTCTTACGCTTTAACTAAATCTTCTTCTCAGGCTCCAGTTTGTATTACAGGGTCCCTTTACCTCGTTGGCGAAGCAAAACAATATTTCAACAGTCAGTTGCAATATTAATTTCCTTGTCATAAAATTATTGATGATATAAAATTACAAAACTACTAAATAAGTATACATTAGGGAGGGAAAAATGAAGTTGCTTGGTTTATTTTTAGGAATAATCTTAGGGGCGGTGGGTGTGTTTTTCTGGATTCTTGATTATGGAATTATAATTACAAGAGGAACAGATGAAAATATTGCCACACTTGAGAGGCGCCTGGAATTACATTCTCAGCGCGACAAAATTAAATATCCTGGTGATAAAATAACAAATTTCAATGCTCCCAGCAATTTTGTGGTGTTGGTATGCCGGGACAGACATAGAAATTTGCGTGAGTTTTTTACTACGAGGGGAAGGCATGGCTCCTTTCCTTTTCAACTCGCTCCTATTTTTGAAGAAGGTCAATACTGGTTTATGGATTCACTTGGCATTGATGTTGGATTTGTAAATTTTATCGTTACTCAAGAATGACAAAAAAAGATAATAAAAAATGAAAGCTCTTATTTTGTGTGCTGGTTATGCCACGCGCCTCTATCCTCTAACAAAAGATAGGCCAAAATCTCTTCTCCCTGTTGGTAAGAAACCAATGATTGAATACATTTTGGAGCGAGTTGAGGAGATAGAAGATATAGACAAAGTTTACATAGTAACAAATGGTAAATTTTCTAAGCACTTTCGCAGGTGGGGCGAAGGCTATCAGGGAAAAAAACAGCTAAAAATTATAAACGATGAAACATTCTCAGATGATGAAAAATTAGGAGCAATTGGTGACATAAAATTCGTGATTGATAAGGAAAAAATTAATGATGAGCTGCTCATCATTGGCGGAGACAATCTCTTTGATTTTTCTCTTACTGATTTTATCCGCTTCTTTAATATAAAAAAAAGAGCAACGGTAGCGCTTTACAATGTAGACGACAGAGAAGAAATCAAAAAATATAGTGTTGTGACACTTAACAGTGAGAAAAGAATTGTTGGTTTTGAAGAAAAGCCGGAGAATCCTGTAACGACCCTTATCGCTATCTGTATGTATATCTTTCCTGAGAAAGAGCTGGGTTTTGTTGCAAATTACATTAAGGAAGGAGGAAATCCTGACGCAACGGGCTTTTATATTGCCTGGCTCCATCGCCATCGGCCGGTATACGGCTTTACATTTACAGGAAACTGGTATGATATTGGCGATGCAGACCTCTATCGGTTTGTAAATAAAAAATACAGTGAGTCTGACCAGTAATGAAAAAGCAGCTTAAAGATTGTAGAGGGGAAAAAAATGAGCAAGAGTTATCTATCTACTTCTGAGTCCATGGGAATAGGACATCCAGACAAAATTGCTGACCAGGTATCCGATGCAATTCTGGATGCAGTGATGAAGGAGGACCCGAATGGAAGAGTCGCCTGCGAGACACTGGTGACAACAGGGTTTGTATTTATCGCTGGAGAAATAACGACAAAGTGTTATATTGATATTCCGACTATTGCCCGTGAAACAATCAGAGAGGCAGGATATACGAAGCCGGAATACGGATTTCATTATCAGACCTGTGGCGTAATGACTGCAATTCAAGAGCAATCTCCCGACATTGCCATTGGTGTCGACCAGGGAGGAGCTGGCGATCAGGGAATGATGTTTGGTTATGCTACAAATGAGACTCCTGAGATGATGCCGCTTCCTATTGTATTGGCTCATAAGCTGGCGCGTCGGTTGGCCGAGGTAAGAAATAATAAGGAAATAACCTATCTGAGGCCAGATGGAAAAACTCAGGTTACCGTGCAGTACAATAATGGAAAGCCGATAGAAATAAAATCAGTTGTTGTTTCTGCTCACCATGATTCGGGTATCAAGATGGAAAGACTTCGGGAAGAGATTAGAGAAAAGGTAATTATGGCTACTCTTCCCGCTGAATTAATAAGTAAGGAGATGAAAATATTTATCAATCCAACAGGAATATTTGAAATTGGCGGCCCCCAGGGAGATACGGGATTAACTGGAAGAAAGATAATTGCCGATACATACGGAGGGGTTGGCAGTCATGGCGGCGGTGCTTTTTCCGGAAAAGACCCAACAAAAGTAGACCGCTCAGCTTCATATATGGCAAGGTACATTGCCAAAAATATCATTGCTGCCGGACTTGCCGAGCGGTGTGAAGTACAACTTGTTTATGCCATTGGTATCGTTGAGCCGATTTCTTTTTTCCTGGATACATTTGATGCGCAAAAAATTTCTGATGAAAAGCTTACCAGAGTGGTTCGGCGCGTATTTAATCTTACACCTCTGGGAATCATTGAGCATCTTAATCTGCGCCGCCCTATCTATAAACAAACTGCAGTCTATGGACACTTTGGCCGCGATGAAGAAGGATTTACATGGGAGAAAACAGATAAAGTAGATACTCTGAGAAAAGAAGCTGAAAAGGAGTAGCAAGTAAGCGGTCAGCGGTCAGCAGTCAGCAGCAAGGTGTAAAGGTATAAAAGTGTGAAGGCAGTATGGATTACGACATTGCTAATATCGGATTGGCAAAAAAAGGTAAATTGCGCATTGAATGGGCAGCTCGGAATATGCCTGTTCTGCAAATCATTCGCGATAGATTTAGTAAAGAAAAACCATTAAAAAGCACCTGCATTAGTTGCTGTCTTCATGTAACTACTGAGACAGCCAATCTGATGATTACTTTAAAGCAAGGTGGCGCCAAAGTAAATTTATGCGCCTCTAATCCTTTAAGCACTCAGGATGATGTGGCTGCTTCATTGGTTAAAAATCATAAAATACCTGTATTTGCTATTAATGGTGAGAATAACAGCACCTATTATCAGCATATCAACAAAGTTCTTGATGTCCATCCTCATATCACTATGGATGATGGTGCGGACTTAGTCTCGGCTATTCATCAGAAAAGAAAAGATTTGGTTAAAGATATTTTAGGCGGAACTGAAGAAACCACAACTGGTGTTATCCGACTGAAGAGTCTTGAGCAAAAAGAACTTTTGCTTTTTCCTATAATAGCAATTAACAATGCACAAACCAAATGTTTTTTTGATAATCGTTATGGGACCGGTCAGTCTACGGTTGATGGTATTATCAGAGCTACTAATATACTTTTTGCCGGAGCTAATGTTGTTATCTGTGGTTACGGATGGTGCGGCAGGGGTGTGGCTATGCGCGCCCGGGGTATGGGCGCTCGGGTAATTGTAACTGAGACGGACTCATTGAAAGCACTTGAAGCGATTATGGATGGATATGAGGTTATGCCCATCAAAGAAGCCGCCCCCAAAGGCAATGTGTTTATCACCCTTACCGGCGACACTAAAGTAATCTCGGAAGAGCATTTCAAGCTAATGAAAGACGGGGCTATTGTGGCTAATGGCGGTCATTTTAATGTTGAACTTGATCTGGACGCTCTTGAGAAGATATCGGTTAAAAAAAGAATAGTCAGGGAATTTGTTGAAGAATACACCATTAAAAATGGTCCACGCATTAATATCTTGTGTCAGGGACGATTAGTAAATTTAGCGGCGGCAGAAGGCCATCCGGCTTGTGTTATGGATATGAGTTTTGCCAATCAGGCTTTATCGGCAGAGTTTATAGTACAAAAAAGTCAAACACTGAAGAAAAAAGTATATCCTGTTCCGGAAAAAATAGATAAACAAATAGCCAAACTAAAATTAAAATCTATGGGAGTAGAAATAGACAACCTTACCTCCGAGCAAAAAAAATACTTAGTCTCCTGGGAGGCAGGGACATAGAAGCAGCATTTTCATATCTTCCGGCAAAGGGGCAGTGAACTCTACATATTCTTTTTTTGCAGGATGAATGAATCCTAACTTGTAGGCGTGGAGCGCCTGGCGCGGAAAAGAATCAATTAGTAAAAGCTCTTTGCTCCTTTTTTGCCCGCTGTCACGCCCATAAATCTTATCTCCGACTATCGGATAGCCAATATATGATAAATGCACTCTTATCTGGTGCGTCCTGCCTGTAGAGAGGGTTATCTCAAGAAGAGTTGTTGTCTTCTGCCTTTCTAAAACACGATAATAGCTTACTGCTTCTCTTCCGCCTGCATAGCGTATTGCCATTTTTCCTCGCCGCTGGCAGTGCCTTCCAATAGGAGCAATAATTTCTCCTTTTTCGGGTTCAACCTTTCCATGGACCAGAGCTATATAAATTTTTTTGATACTTCTTTCTTTCATTTGTCTGGTCAAATCAAGGTGAACAGCGTCAGTTCTGGCAATGAGCAGTGCTCCTGATGTGTCTTTATCCAGCCGATGAACAATCCCAGGGCGGTGGCAATCCTGGGAAGAGAGGCGCTCGGTATAGCCCAGGAGGGCATTAACCAATGTTCCCTGGTGATGACCGGCAGCGGGGTGCACGACCATACCGGCAGGTTTATTGATAACAAGAATGCTTTCATCCTCATATAGAATGTCAAGCGGGATATTTTCAGCCATATTAAAATTTGTCTTCGGTATCTCAACGGCTATCTCGTCTCCTGATTTTACCAAATGGTTGCGTTTTAGCGGGCATCCATTGACCAGAACATTTTTGTTTTTAATCAATTTCTGGATTGCCGCGCGAGAAAGGGAAAGACCTTGCTGAGACAGGAATACATCCAGCCGTGCCGATTCGTCCTTAACTAAAAATTTATGTTTTTCCATTGTTGAGCTTTTTTAATAGTTTGCTCAAGGAAAGCGTGTTGATGACATTCTTTTCTTCCAGCCAGCCGCGACGGGCAGTAGCTACCCCATATTGCATTACCTCTAATTGTGCCGCATTGTGGGCATCCGTCCCAAGAGCAATTAACACTCCTGCGCTGCCTGCCATGTGGCAATGAACGTCGCTCAGGTCCAGCCGTTGTGGAAGGGCATTAAGTTCCAGAGCTGTTCCCGTCCTCTTTGCCTCTCCAATTAACCTCTCCATATCAAGCTCATACCCTTCCCTCTCTCCAAGCAGTCTCCCCGTTGGATGGGCAATTATGTTGACGAATTTATTTTCCATTGCGCTGATGATACGCTCAGTAATCCTGGAACCTTCTTGTTTAAATCCTGTATGAATAGCGGCGATGACAATATCCAGCTCGGATAGTAAATCATCGCTAAAATCAAGCTCTCCATCACTGTCAATATCCACTTCAGTTCCGCAGAGAATCTGAAAATTACTGAAACTCTTGTTGAGCGCCTTGATTTCTTTAATCTGTTTTCGTAATCTTTCTTCACTTAAGCCCCCGGCAATACCAAGAGACTTTGAATGGTCGCAGATTGCCAGATACTCATATCCGAGCCTCCTTGCTGCTGCGGCTAACTCCGGGATGCTATTTGCGCCATCGCTCCAGTTAGAGTGAACATGGAAATCTCCTCTTACTTTTTCATGCGTAATCAGCTCGGGCAGTCCCCTACCCTGCTGGGCAGCCTCGATCTCACCCAGACCCTCCCTGAGTTCCGGGGGAATATAATGGAGGGCAAGAACCTTGTAGATATCATCTTCTTCTCTTCCCCCTATCCTCTCTCCGCTTATTCTAAAAACTCCATACTCGTTAATTTTTAATCCACGTTTATGCGCAAGTTCCCGCAGTTTTATGTTGTGAGATTTTGAGCCGGTAAAGTACTGGAGCGCCGCTCCAAAGCTTTCCTCCGCCACCACGCGCAGGTCAATCTGAATATTTTCTTCTATGTAAACGCTGGACTTCGTTTCTCCCATAGCCAGAACACTGGTTACTGACGGCATACCAGTAAATACTTTCATTACCTGTTGCGGCTCCTCTGAGGTAGCAAGAATGTCAATATCGCCAATTGTTTCCCGCATTCGCCTCAGACTACCCGCCGCACTTATCCGCTTAACTGAAGAAATTTTATTCAAGAGAATAATGATTGATTGTGACAAAGGATAAGCCTTTCCAAGGAGAATTCTTTCACGGTGATACTTGAGAAACTCTATTCCCGAAAGGATATTCTCCTCAGTTTTCTCTCCCATTCCGGGAAGGTTTCGCAAGATGCCTTCCCGGGCTGCTTTCTCCAACTGTTCAATGTTTTCAATACCTAATTTCTGCTTGAGAAGAGCTACCGTTTTGGGGCCAAGGTCTGGAATGTCAAGCATTCTGACGAGACCTTCCGGGGTCTTTGCTTTTAACTCTTCATAATAAGAAAGACGATTTGTCCTGACGAGCTCACTTATCCTATCAGCAATACCGGCGCCAATTCCAGATATCTCCCCTATTCCTCCACGCTGTTCAATCTTTTCCACTTCTTCAGGGAGTCCTTCCACAATGCGGGCGGCATTCTGATAAGCACGTATCCGAAATGGATTCTCATCATTTATTTCTAAAATATCAGCTATCTGACTGAAAATCTGTGCTATTTCTTTATTCTTCATTTTATCGGCGCGGGAACAAAGCTCACGATAAGCATTATTAGACCAAAGATAGCCAGTATTTTTCTTTTTCCGTCCAGTGATGTTATGTTATCAATGGGTGGAGAATGCTCCAGCCCCATAAAAAATATTAAGAATGCCCAGAAGAGCCAGATGCGGGATGTAAAAAAACCAAGAAGAAGGAGAGAAACAAATACAATCTTAGCAACTGTAGCGTGCCATCTACCTAACAGTGCATAAGCGATGTGCCCTCCGTCAAGCTGTCCGACAGGGATAAGATTTAATCCTGTTACCAGCAGCCCAATCCAGCCAGCAAAGGCAATGGGATGAAGCATGATGTGATAACCATCGGGTAATTGCCCTTTTATCAGATCTGCTATAAATGAGAAAAGAATTGAGCTTCCAAGTGCAATTCTTTCTGGTTCCGGTGCGGTAATATTTACCGTTGACAGGTTAAGTCCAATAATCAGAAATATAATTGAAAGAACAAAGCTTCCTATGGGACCTGCTATTCCTATATCCAGAAGGCTCCTTCGATTGGGCATAGGTGATTTCATTACAATAACCGCACCAAGTGTTCCAATGAGTGTGGGAGCAGGAATAAAGTAAGGAAGACTTGCTTTTACCCGATGAAATCGAGCAGCGACATAGTGAGCAAGCTCATGGAAGGAGAGGATGCTCATAATGCTAAAAGAAAATGGTATTCCCAGGAGAATATCACCAATATTCCTAATTGGATTACCATTGGCACCTATTGCACCGACAAAGAGAGTGGAACCAATAGTAATGACAAAGAGAAGAAGATTTATCATTAAATCAGAGATTAAGTAGTTCTTTCTTTTTTGCCTCAAACTGGTTTTTTCTTTTTGTCAGGAGTGTCAGATTTTTTCTGATTTCTTTTTCAATAAGCGCTAATCCAAGATTTCCTGTTCCGCCAATATGTTTGCGGGAAAGAAGAGCTTCCTGAAGGTCGTTAACTTTCAATTTCTTAATATTTTTTGCAATCTGGCGGTAGGCATCACGGAAAGGAACCCCTTCTTTAACAAGCTTATATACCTCATCGGTAGCAAAAATCTCTCCACTGAGTCCAGCGGTCAGCTTTTCTTTATTCACTATCAGGTTTGACATAATCAAATTACAGATTTTTATTGAACCTTCCGTATCCCTCATCCCTTTCATCAACGATCCCTTGGTGAGTTGCAAATCGCTGCTGTAACCTGAGGGAAGCTTTTGCACAATGTTTGTTATCTGAAATAAATAAGAGCTAACTGTACTGGATTTGGCTCTTACAATTTCAAGAGGTGCAGGGTTCTTCTTTTGCGGCATTATGCTTGAGCCGGGACAAAGCTCATCAGGGAGTGAAAAAAAGTTAAATTCCTCACGCGTGAAAAGAATCAAGTCTTCACAAAGACGGGAAAGGTCAAGCATTATCTGGGAAAGGGTCCCCAGGATGATGGATTCTATTTTCCCCCTGCTATTACTGACATACAGGACGTTGTTCTGGACTTTGCCAAAACCAAGCAGCTCTGAGGCAAATTTGCGGTCTATGTTCAAGGGGACTCCATATGAGGCAGCCGACCCTAATGGAGACTGGTCATTTATCTCATAGGCAGCTTTGAGAAGAATGAGGTCATCAAGTAAGGACTCCATAAATGAGCCTCCCCATAGTGCTACTGAGGAAGGCATCGCATGGCGGGAGTGGGTATAGCCAGCCATAGCAACCCTCTCATTTTTGCGAGAGAATTTCAGGAGAGTTTGGCAGAAAAGAAGAAGCTCTTTCTCAATATTCAACAGCTTTTCCTTGCTGTAAAGTCTCAGGTCAACCATTATCTGGTCGTTACGGGAGCGGCCAGTATGAATCTTTTTCCCTACTTCTCCGAGCGTTTTGGTCAGATGGTTCTCAACTGCCGTATGAATGTCCTCATCCTCATCTCTGATGATAAACTTGCCGCTTTTTTCAAGTTCCAATATCTTCAGTAAAGATTTTTTTATTTTCTTAAGTTCACTTTTGGTAAGAATGTTTATATTGGAAAGCATTGTCGCATGAGCAATATTTCCCAGGACGTCAGCAAAAATAAGCTCATTATCAAGGATGGTATCCTCCCCAACGGTAAATCTTTCTACCTCTTTATTTATTTTATAATTCTTCTGCCAGAGTTTCATGAATAAAATCCACCCCCTCCTTTTATTTGATTTCGCATAAGTTTATTTTTCTTGATAATATCACAAAAATAAGATAAGGTCTACAAATTAAAAACTCGCCCATCTTATAATTTTTTGATTGTCAGGAGCGGAAAAAATATGCTATAATACCTTTCAAAGGAGGAATACCGGAATGGACGAGAAGAAAGTGCTCTTAAGAATGGTCAAAGCATTAGCTACTGATTTGCAAAATATTCAGCAACGTGGAGCGGGATACTATAGCGCCGCTCCATTCGTGAACAGGTATAATCGGTTATTAGAAAAAGCAAAAACAATCTTTAAGAAGGAAGATGATGTCCTTATTGCTACCTTCTCCGAGCTTGAGGATACATCCTCAGTTGACCCATCTGACAAGATGAAAGTAATCCAGAAAGTAATAATTGAGATCGGGCAATTAATAGCTTATATTGAGGCAAGTCTGGAGTAAGTGAGTAAAATTTAGCGGAAGGAGGATGTTTTGTGTTGTTGTGGGCAAATAGGAATAGGAGGGAAGAGAAAATGGGAAGAGTAGCAAGGGTTACGGAAATTGTCGCGGGGTCACCGGTAAGTTTTGATGATGCAATCAAAACGGGATTTAAAAGAGCTACTAAGACCCTTAGAGGAATCACTGGATTGCGGATTATTGAGTCCAGAATTCATGTTAAAGAAAATAAGATAGAGGAATACAGGGTCAGGATAGAGGTTATCTTTGTTTTAGAAGCTTAATCTAAGGTCAAAGACAAAGACAAAGACAAAGACAAAGACAAAGACACAAAGGTAGGCTGTTAGCACTGGGGTTCTGGTTTGCAAACCAGAACCCCTTGCTTGAAGCAGAGAAAGAATACTTATATGCTTCGTGCTGCGAGAATTAGGGAAGAGCCAAAATAGTGGAGGGGAACAGTAAAATTTGACGCTTTAATGGTAGCAAAAATGGATAAAGATAAAATAGAACAGGCAGTTGAGATGATCCTCAAGGCAATTGGAGAGGACCCAAAAAGTCTGGCACTCGCTGAAACGCCGGCGCGGGTTGCCAGAACGTATGAAGAGATTTTCTCGGGCATAGGTAGAGACGCAGGCAAGGAGATAAAGATTACCACAGGAATAGAATATGATGAAATCATCCTAATAAAAGACATTCCTCTCTATTCTATCTGTGAACATCACCTTCTTCCTTTCTATGGAAAAGCACACGTTGGCTATATTTCACAAGGCAAAAGAGTTACAGGATTGAGTAAATTGGCTCGTGTGGTAGAGATTCTCTCCAGGCGACTTCAGGTTCAGGAGCGGCTTACCTCTGAGATTGCTGATGTAATTATGGAAAAACTCAAACCGCGCGGGGTAATAGTTATTATTGAAGCTGAGCACCTTTGCATGAGTATGCGCGGCATCCAAAAACCAGGCACTTTCACTACAACTTCGGCTGTGAGGGGAATATTTAAGAAGAATGAGAAAACAAGAGCAGAAGCCATTGCTCTCATAAGAAGCGGGTCAAAATAAAAGAATCTTAGATTAAATTTAAGAGGGGTAAAAATGTCAGCACAGATTATTAGTGGCACTGAGATTGCAAAGAAGATTCGCCAGGAGCTAAAGCAAGAAATCGCTGAACTCAAGGAAAAGCATAATCTCATACCAGGACTAACTACCGTTCTGGTGGGTGAAGACCCGGCATCCCAGGTTTATGTTGGAGCGAAAGGAAAGACATGTGACGCCCTGGGTGTTTATTCGGAAAGACACGACCTTTCGGTCGACACCTGTGAAGAAGAATTGCTGGCTCTAATTAATAAGTTAAATAAAGCCCCCAGGATTCACGGGATTCTGGTTCAGTTACCTTTGCCCGAGCATATCAATGAGAACAGGGTTCTTTACGCTATTGACCCTAAAAAGGATGTTGATGGCTTTCATCCGGTGAATGTGGGCAAATTAATGATAGGGGAGCCAGATTACCTGCCCTGCACCCCACACGGAATTCAGGAGCTTCTAATCAGGTCCGGGGTTAAGATTGAAGGGGCGGAAGTAGTGGTGGTGGGTAGAAGCAACATCGTGGGCAAACCTATAGCCAATATCCTTCTCCAGAAGAAAGAGGGGGCTAATGCTACGGTGACTATATGCCACACCCGAACCAAGGACATGGCTTTTCATACCAGGCGAGCCGATATACTGATTGTAGCCGCTGGTAGAGCTAAAGCGATAACTGCTGATATGGTTAAGGAAGGAGTGGTGGTGATTGATGTCGGCGTTAACCGAATTGGAAAAACAGCGGAAGGCAAAGCTATTTTGGCTGGGGATGTTGACTTTGATGCGGTTAAGGAGAAGGCTAAAGCTATTAGCCCGGTACCTGGTGGGGTGGGACCGATGACCATAACCATGCTTATGCTAAACACAGTAAGAGCCGCTAAGCTGTCCGCTGGACTGGCTTAGGAAGAGAAAAAGACGGGCTGAGGGAAGGAAGAGGTAATGGGTAAAACTGGAGTAAGATTATGAAAGACCGTCTAAAAGAGATTTTATCATCCTATAAGAGAGGGAGAGGCAAGCTGATACCGATTCTGCAGCAAATTCAGGAAAGATTCGGCTATCTTCCCGAAGAGGAGATGGTCAAGGTCGCCCAGCTTTGCGGAGTAACCGAAAGCAAAGTCTTCGGTGCAGCATCCTTCTATGCCCAATTTCGTTTCACCCCCATAGGCAGAAACCGGGTCATGGTCTGCCGCGGAACGGCTTGCCATGTTCGAGGTGCCCCACAGATTCTCAATGAGGTAAAGAGGCAACTGGCTGTGGAGGAGGGAGAGACAACATCCGACCTGGAATACACCCTGGAAACCGTCGCCTGTATTGGTTGTTGCGCGCTGGCGCCCTGTATAATAATTAATAACAAGGATGTTCATGGTCGATTGACTCCTAAGAAGGTGACGGATATCTTTGCTTCCACCAAAAAGGAGGGACAAGATGCCGGTTAGGACTGTCCTGCTCGGTCAGGGGACATGCTGCATATCAGCAGGAGCCAAACAAATTTCAGCCGCGCTGAGGGAGGAGATAGCACGGTTAGATTTGGCAGGTACCGTTCAAGTGAAGCACACCGGCTGCCGTGGCTTCAGCCAAATAGATCCTGTTGTCATTATCGAGCCCGAGGGCCTTCTCTACTCAGAGGTCAAGGTGGACGATGCACCGGAGATTGCTCGGTCGCTTCTGCCGCAGGGACAGCCGATCGAGCGACTGTTCTACCGCGATCCGGTTACTGACAGAGCAATACCTCATCACCGCGACATTACCTTCTATAACAAGCAGCAGCGCACCGTGCTCAAGAATTGCGGCTATATTGACCCTGAGGAGATTGATGACTATCTTGCCGTCGGCGGTTATCAAGCACTACGCAAGGTTCTATCTGAGATGACCCCGGAGCAGGTTATCGAGGCGGTAAAACGCTCGGGGCTGCGTGGACTCGGAGGAGGCGGCTTTCCTGCCGGGCGGAAGTGGGAGGCCTGTCGCCGCGTGCCGGGGGACGAGAAGTATGTAGTCTGCAATGCCGATGAAGGCGACCCCGGGGCCTTCCAGGACCGATCGGTCCTGGAAGGCGACCCTCACTCAGTCGTAGAGGGGATGATCATTGCCGGCTACGCCGTGGGAGCGACAAAAGGCTATGTCTACGTCCGGGCGGAATATCCCCTGGCGGTAAAACGTCTCGGGATTGCCATCGCCGAGGCTCGGGAGCGGGGTTTTCTGGGGGAAAATGTTTTAGGCAATGGATTCGGTTTTGATATTGAGATTTTCCAGGGTGCAGGGGCTTTTGTTTGTGGTGAGTCCACTGCTTTGACTCTCTCCCTTGAGGGGGCGAGGGGAATGCCCAAGCCCCTCCCTCGTCCCCGCACCACCGAGGTGGGATTGTGGGGTAGGCCTACGCTTCTTAATAACGTTAAGACCTTCGCCAACATTCGCTGGATTATCAATAAAGGGGCGGAGTGGTTTGCCAGCCAGGGCACTGAGAAGAGCAAAGGAACGGCCATCTTTTCACTGACTGGTAAGATAACAAACTGCGGGCTTATAGAGGTGCCTATGGGAATCACCCTTCGTGAGATTATCTTTGACATCGGGGGAGGGGTCCCCGGCGGCAGGACTTTTAAGGCGGTGCAGACCGGGGGGCCTTCGGGGGGCGTTCTGCCTGAAGGCCTGCTCGGTACCCCCATTGATTTCGATTCGCTTACCGCCGCTGGCTCGATGATGGGCTCCGGGGGTATGGTGGTGGTGGATGAGGATACCTGCATGGTTGATCTCGCCCGCTATTTCCTGGACTTTACCCAGAAGGAATCATGCGGACAGTGCTCTTTGTGCCGCTTGGGAAGCGTGCAAATGCTGGAGATCCTTAACGCTATAACGGAAGGGAACGGCAGGATCGAGGACATCGACCTGCTCATTGAACTGGGTGAGAGCGTTAAAATAGGCTCGATCTGTGGTCTGGGACAGAGCGCACCGAACCCGGTCCTCAGTACCATTCGTTATTTTCGCGAGGAATATGAGTCCCATATCCTCGAAAAGAAGTGTCCAGCGAGGGTGTGCAAGGGGCTTATTTCCTATATTATCGTGTCGGATAAATGTAAGGCTTGTATGATCTGCCTCCGCAAGTGCCCCGTCGAAGCAATCAAAGGCGGCAAGAAGGAGGTTCATGTAATTGACCAGGACAAGTGCACCAGGTGCGGGGTATGTCTGAGCGTATGCCCGGAGCGCTTCGGTGCGGTGGAAATTATTCCAGGAAGGGAGGTTAAGATTCATGGATAAGGTTGTTCTTAAGCTGGATGACTTAGAGGTTATGGCGAACAAAGAGGATACCATACTTCAAGCGGCACTCGATCATGGCATCTATATCCCGCATCTCTGCTATCACCCCGACTTAAAGCCCTTCGGAGGGTGCCGTCTGTGCGTCGTTGAGATCGAGGGAAGGGGTCTCACCATTTCCTGTAAGGCGCCGGTTGAGGAGGGGATAGCGGTGCGGACGGAAGGTCCGGAGATAGATAAGATGCGTCGAGTCGCCGCTGAACTGCTCATCGTAAACCATTACTCCGAGTGTCTCCAGTGTGCCCGGAACACGGATTGCAAGCTTCAGGATATCGCCGCCTATATCGGCATCGAGGAAGGACGTCTTCAGCGCTTGAAGCGAACTGCCCGAGACCTTCCCCTTGATGACTCAAATCCCTTCTTCATCCGTGATCCCAATAAGTGTGTTCTGTGTGGCATCTGCGTGCGGACCTGTGAAGAGATTAACGGAGTCGGTGCGATCGACTTTGCCTTTCGGGGACTTGATACCAGAATCAGCACCCTCAAG
This sequence comes from candidate division NPL-UPA2 bacterium Unc8, assembly GCA_003574845.1. Lineage (GTDB taxonomy): Bacteria > NPL-UPA2 > NPL-UPA2 > NPL-UPA2 > NPL-UPA2 > NPL-UPA2. The sequence continues at coordinate 38,675 of NDHY01000002.1, read as the reverse complement.
GACAAACCCATTGTAGAATCCAGATGTGAGTCCTGTGGAGAGTGTGTTGTGAGATGTCCGGTGGGCGCCTTAGTCCCCCAAAATATGCGGAAGCCAGAGCGTGAAGTGAAGAGTATCTGTCCCTACTGCGGTACCGGTTGCGGGATTTATCTAGGCATACGCGGAGACAAAATAGTCTCTGCCCGCGGCGACCGTGATAGTGTCGTCAATAAAGGGCAGCTCTGCGTGAAAGGGCGCTTTAGCTATGACTTTGTCAATCATCCTGATCGCTTAACCACCCCTCTGATTAAGCGCAACGGTGTCTTTGTGGAAGCCACCTGGGATGAAGCCCTCGACCTGGTGACAGCCAAATTTAAGGAAGCGCAGGAGAAGTACGGTCCCGAAGCCCTGGCCGGGTTAAGTTCAGCCAGGGTAACCAACGAGGAAAACTACCTCTTCCAGAAGTTATTGCGCTCTCTGGGCACCAACAGTATTGATTGCTGCGCACGCCTCTGACATGCCCCCACCGTGGTCGGTCTGGCCACCGTATTAGGCAGCGGAGCAATGACAAATACTGTTGACGAGATAGCAGGCGCCGGGGCCATTTTAGTAACCGGCATTAACCCCACCGAAAGTCAACCTGTTATTGGTTACAGAATACGCCAGGCTGTCAGGAATGGCGCTAAGTTGATCGTTGCCGACCCGCGCCGTATACAGCTGGCAGAAATAGCCGACGTACACCTGCAATTCAAGCCCGGGACAGACATAGCCCTCTTCAATGCTCTGGCGCACGTAATCATAAAAGAAGGGCTTCAAGACCAGGAATACATTGAGACCCGCACTCAGGATTTCCAACACCTAAAAAAAATGGTTGAAAAATACACACCGGACTACGTCGCCAAAATAACCGGAGTAGCGGCAGAAAAAATTATCACCGCCGCCCGGCTCTTTGCTCAAGCTGACAGCGGCTCCATCTTCTACGCCATGGGCGTAACACAGCATACCTGCGGTACCGAAAATGTCGTCGCCCTAACCAACCTCTCCCTGCTCACCGGCAACCTGGGTAAACCACATGCCGGCATGTACCCGCTGCGCGGCCAAAACAACGTGCAGGGCGCCTGCGATATGGGTTGCCTGCCCAACGTCCTGACCGGTTACCAGCCAGTACACAGCGACAGAGACACGGGTACCTACTGGCAACGGCTCAAGGGAGCCGTCAGCCGTCAGCCGTCAGCCGTCAGCCGGGAGGAGGCGGGGGCTGATAGCTCGGTTATTGAAAGTATAGAGTTTGATGAGCCTATATCACTCAATATGAGTGTCAGCGATACGATACGCGCCAAGTTCTCCAGGGCGTGGGGAGTGGAGCTCTCCGATGTGCCCGGCCGCACCATAGCTGAGATGTTCCACTATTTCCCTCACAGGCGCAGTCGCATCATGTATATCATGGGAGAAAACCCTGTTCTTACCAGCCCACAGGCTGAACTTGTTCGTGAAGCCTTAGAAGATATGGACTTCGTGGTAGTCCAAGACATCTTCCTGAACGAAACCGCTCAATACGCCGATGTTGTCTTGCCGGCAGCCTCCTTTGCCGAGAAAGACGGTACCTTCATCAATACAGAAAGACGGGTACAGCTCATCCGCCGTGCCATCAAACCGCGCGGCGACAGCAAAGCTGACTGGGAAATCATCCAGGAACTGGCCAACAGGTTCGGCCTTAACTGGAACTATAGTTCTGCTGAAGAAATATGGGATGAGGTAAGAGAGCTGACACCACACTACTTTGGCGGCATGAGCTATGAGCGACTTGATGCCGGCGGACTCCAATGGCCCTGCACCGCCATCGACCATCCCGGCACACCCATACTGCACAAAAGCAAATTCGCCCGCGGCATAGGCCAGTTCTCCACTGTAGAATACCGACCACTGGCCGCTGATGCTACCGATGAAGACTATCCCTTCATCCTGACAACCGGACGCAAGCTCTACCATTACCATACCAGAACCATGACGGGTAAATCCGATGGCTTGAACAGCCTCATCAAAGAAGAGCGGATGGAAATAAATCCACAGGACGCAGAGGGACTGGGGTTAGATGCCGAGGATACCGTTAAAGTGACTTCCCGCCGCGGCTCAATTAAATCTAAGATAAATCTTACCGACCGCGTTCCGCCGGGTCTGGTCTGTATGAGCTTCCATTTCGCCGAGTCCCCGGTTAACGTCCTGATGAACCCGGCGGTGTGCAACATGTCGGTGGCTTCCGGACTTAAGAGTTGTGGCGTTCGGATCGAGAAAGCTTAACCTATGTAAATGGAAAAGAGGTGCCAGAGTGATTGCAGAAATAGATAAGGTCAGGTATCGGTGGCTTCTTGGTCCAGAAGCGGTGTCCAAGATGACGCATCCCGGAAAAGGCAGAGCTACGGTGGAAGAAAAGGATGTTTCTGAGGATGAGGCTTTAGAGAAAATTGCTGAAAAAGTGCTAAATGCTAAAAATCCCGTTATTTTCACCTCAGCGTATATTATTCTCTGGCCCTGGAAAGAAGGAGCACCAGAAAAAGCCGAGGTGTTAAGAGAACTGGCAGAAGCAATAGGAGCGGAGATACTTCCCATCACCGACATTCGTCCCGAGTATCCAAAGATGAGATCTGCCACCGAAATTAATCCCTATCATGGCGATTTAGTTATCGGGCACAATAAGTACGATGTCTCTGTCTTTGTGGGAATAGACTGTCCCTATGCTGATGTGGCGTTGAAGATTGTTAGAGATGGCACTATTTGCTATACAATTGCTCTATGCGGACACGCGGGCCATGTAGATGCCGTAATCACCTTGCAAGATACTGGGGTGGATAAACTCAGGAAGCTACTTAATGTTATTAACAAGATGAAGGAGAAGATGTCAGAGTGATTGCAGAAAGTGGTACAATATAAAGATGGAGCAGATAGCTTTAACTATAAATGACCGTCAATTAAGCGCAAGCTCCGGGATGACTATTCTCGAAGTTGCCAAAGAAAATAGTATAGATATTCCCGCTCTGTGCTATAGACAGGAACTATCTCCTATTGGAGCTTGTCGGATTTGCGTTGTTGAAGTAGAGAGGTCCGAGACTTTGGTTGGCTCTTGCCATACTCCAATCGCCCAGGGCATGGTTATCCATACCCATTCAAAGAAGGTTTTGCAAGTCCGCAAGACAATGGTAGAGCTTTTACTGGCCAGTCACTGTGGGAACTGTTTTATGTGCGATAAGGCTAACATATGTGAATTACGCAGTATTGCTACTGACTTAGAGGTGGGGCTGCCCCGATTTCAGGTGAAAAAACGTTATTATCCTGTAGAAGACGCAAGTCCGTTCATCGTCCGTGATTTAACAAAGTGTATCTTATGTCGGAGATGCGTAAGTGCGTGTAATGAAATAAAAAAGGAGAAAGTATTCGGCATAGCTTATCGAGGCTTTGATTCTAAGGTTGTGGTTGATTTCGACCAACCAATAGATAAGGATGTTTGCCGAGATTGCGATGTCTGCATCTCCTTTTGCCCAACCGGTGCATTAAGCAAGCACGGGGAAATAGGAGAAGAAAAGAAAGGTGAGCCATTGATTATAAGCGGCTAACCAGGACAAGAAAAATGAATAAAATCAATGGAGAAATTTATATGCAGAACAAGGAACAGAAAGAACTATTAGTTCGGCTGGGAGAGGCACAAAACAAATTTGGTTATCTGTCTGAAAAAGTTATGATTGAACTAGCTGAATCCCTGGATATGTCTATAAGTGATGTATATGGAGTAGCCACATTCTACTCCTTTTTCTCAATCAGACCACAGGGTAGGAACATAATCAGGATTTGCAAAAGCGTGCCCTGCTTTCTTAAAAACTCGCAGGTCATAATTGAAACCGTTGAAAAAGAAATTGGGATTAAACCCGGCGAAACTACTCCCAATGGTAAATTCTCTTTTCATTTAACTAACTGTATCGGTGTTTGCGATAAAGCTCCGGCAATGATGATTAATAGTGAAGTTTATATTGATTTAACCCCGAACAAAATATCGCAGATTTTGAAGGCACATAAATAAAAACTTGATTACAACCCTGGCAAGGAGGTTATCTGATGGCGCAGCAGCGGATTGTCTTAAGAAATTGCGGGGTTATCGACCCGATGCAGATATCCACTTATTTGGATAGGGATGGTTTTAAAGCTTTGAAAAAAGCTTTGGCTGGGGTGACTCAGGAACAAATAATAGACGAAATAAAGCTATCGGGGCTGCGGGGTCGAGGAGGGGCTGGGTTCCCCTGTGGATTGAAATGGGAGTTGGCAGGAAAAGCTCAAGTGGATGAGAAATACGTTATCTGCAATGCCGATGAAGGGGAGATAGGAACATTTAAGGATAGATATATTCTGGAAAGGGACCCGTTCACTCTGATTGAAGCTATGGCTATTGCTGGCTATGCCATTGGGGCAAAGAGGGGCTACATCTATCTGCGTGCCGAATATCATTGTCTGCTTGATTTGTTGAAAAATGCTATTGGTCAAGCCAAAGAGGGGGGTTTTTTAGACCAATTTGACATTGATATTCGTGAAGGTGCTGGCGCCTATATATGTGGTGAGGAGTCAGCGCTAATGGATTCTATAGAAGGTAAGCGGGGGGAGGTTCGGTATAGACCTCCGTTCCCGCCATCAAGAGGTTTGTGGGGAAAACCAACTATTATCAATAATGTAGAAACCCTGATGAATATACCTCAGATCATCTTTAACGGAGGTCACTGGTTTAGTCAATTGGGAACAGAGCAGAGCAAGGGCACTAAAGTTTTCTCGGTGAGTGGGGATGTGAAAAAGCCTGGCGTATATGAATTAGTCCTGGGGAGTCGGCTGAGGGAATTAGTCGAAGGATTAGCCTTAGCCGAGAAGGTTAAAATGGTTCAGGTGGGTGGTGCCACGGGAAGAATTATACCCTATGAGATGATAGATATGCCCCTTGCCTTTGAAAGTATTCTTGGGGCGGGAGCCATCATTGTATTTAATGAGACCAGGGACATAATAGATATCGTCTATAGAGTCATGGAGTTTTTAGCTGAAGAATGTTGCGGCAAATGCACTCCCTGCCGAGAAGGGACCGAAGTAATGGTTGAAATTCTGGAGAGGTTTTCCCGGGGAGGGGGGTTGGAGACAGACATTAGCCTTTTAGAGGAAGTAGCCAGCGCCATGATGCTTTCTTCTCTATGTGGTCTGGGGCAAGCTGCTCCTATTCCGGTAGTAAATAGTTTGCAGTATTTTAGAAGTGTCTATGAAAACCGAATCCGACAGAATTAAGGTGGTGTAATGATATGATAACGATTACAGAACAAAAACCTTTAGATGAAATTATGCAGTGTCTTGGGAAATGTAAGAGAGTGTATATCATCGGCTGTGGCACCTGTGCCACCATGCTCCACACCGGCGGGAAATCCGAGGTCCTGGAGATGAAAAACAAGCTTGAAGCCGACGGCAAAAAAGTTACCGGATGGATGATGATACCTACCGCTTGCGACAAGCTTACCGGGGATGCCCTGAAGATAAATGCCAGGAAGGTCAAGGCAGCTAACGCTATCTTGGTGATGTCCTGTGCCTTCGGTGTTCAAACAGTCAGTCTCTATGCCGATAAGAGTATTTATCCAGCATTAAATACTTTATGTATGGCCAAAGAAAAGACCCCAGGCTGTCTTACTGAGATATGCATGCAATGTGGAAATTGTGTCCTGGGGCAGACAGCTGGCATATGTCCTATGACCCAGTGTTCCAAGGGACTATTAAATGGCCCGTGTGGAGGCACTAAGGAAGATAAGTGCGAGCAAGAGCCTGAGCACGACTGTGCCTGGATACTGATATATGATCGGTTAAAGAAACTGGGTGAGTTGGATAAATTAAAAGAAATGGCTATGTCGGTGGATTATGCCAAGATGAAAAGACCGCGCACATTCAAGGTAGGAGAAGGATTAAAATGAGTTTGCAATCACTTCTTGAGGCAGGAAAGTTTGTGGTGACGGCTGAGGTCGGTCCGCTGAAGGGAACCGACACCACCGAGATTGTGGAGGTGGCTGAGCTTCTGCGGGGAAGGGTGGATGCTGCCAATGTTACTGACCAGCAAAGCTCGGTGATGAGGATGGGCTCATTGGCTGTCTGCCACCTGTTGAAAGAAAGCGGGCTCGAGCCGATATTACAGATGACCTGCCGCGATAGAAACCGATTGGCGCTACAATCAGACCTGTTGAGTGCCTATGCCCTGGGGATTGAAAATGTTCTGGCACTCACCGGCGATTTACCCTCTCTCGGCGACCACCCCCAGGCCAAGCCAGTTTTCGACTTAGACTCGGTGCAGCTCTTGTGGGTCATAAAAAGGTTAAACGAAGGTTACGATATGGTTGATAATGAGCTCAAGGGTAAGCCAAATTTCTTTCCTGGAGCAGTAGTAAATCCCGGGATGGGTAGTGAAGCTGCCTTTGAATTACAGCTTATTAAGATGGAGAAAAAGATTGCAACCGGGGCCAGGTTCTTTCAAACCCAGGCCGTCTATGAGCCCGGAGCCTTCGCCAAATTTATGAAAAGGGTGAAAGGATTTGGCATCCCTATCTTGGTTGGAATAATACCCTTGAAATCAGCTGGTATGGCACGATATATGAATAAAAATGTGGCTGGTGTTTTCGTCCCTGAAGAATTGATTAACAAAATGGCTGAGGCTGAAGATAAAGCGGCGACAGGGATAGAAATTGCTGCTAACCTAATCAAGGAGCTGAGGGACATCTGTCAAGGGGTGCATATTATGGCTATTGGCTGGGAGAAAATTGTGCCGGGGGTATTGGATGTTGCTGGATTATGAACAGAGATGCAGAAAGAGATAAAGTCTTTACTTGAATTGCAAGAAATAGATATGAAGATTCAAAAGTTAGAGAAAGATATAGCCTTAATTCCCGGGGATATATTGGAGTTCAGAAAAATTATAGCAGAAATAAAAAAAAACCTTGCCGGCATAGAAGCTAAATTGGAGGAGACGGAGAAAGAGGAGCGGCATTATGAACGGATTCTTCGGGCAAAAGAAAATGACCTGAACAAGTATCGTTCACAAATACATGAAATAAAAACCAACAAAGAATATTCTGCTCTGATGATTGAGATAGACAATCTTCAGCAGGAAAATTCTCAGCTTGAGGATAAAATACTAACATTTTTGGAGGAAAGAGATGGGCTTCTGCACCTCATCAAAGATGAGAAAATGAAGTTAGCTGCTGATGGGGAAAGGTTAAAAAGAAAAGAGGAAGAGAATTGCCAGCGGATAAAAGAGTTAGAAAAAATACGAGAGCCCGAAATAGAGAAAAGAGAAGGACTATCCCGAAATATTGAAAAACCACTCCTTGAGAGTTATGAGAGAATACGAAAAGCAAAGAAAGGCATGGCACTTACTCCAGTGGAAGGCAACGTTTGCTGTGGTTGCTTTACTGAAATTCCCTATCAAACGGTGAATGAAGTAATAAAGGGTAATAAGCTCATCGTCTGTGAGCGCTGCTCGCGAATGCTATACTGGAAGGAAAATGGATAAAAAGCAGTTGGTAATCTATGTTGATGGGGCATCTCGTGGTAATCCAGGGAACGCAGGGATTGGAATTATAATTTATGATAGCAAGGGAAAAGTTTTATGGGAGGAGGCGCAATACTTGGGAAAAGCCACCAATAACGTTGCCGAGTACATTGCAGTAATATACGGGCTTCAGGAGGGGATTATCAGGAAAGCTAAAAATCTAACAATTTACACCGATAGCGAACTTCTGGTGCGGCAAGTTGATGGTCGCTATCAAATTAAAAATCATTTTTTGAAGAATCTTTTTCTTCTCATAAAGCATCTTTCCACTGGATTTGAAAAGCTGACTGTCAAATGCATAGACAGGGGAAAAAACAAAGAAGCAGATCGGTTAGCAAATAAAGCAATTGATTTAAGCCTTTAATTGGAGCTACTCAGGTGGCTGCTCGCCTTAGGCGGGAGGAAAGTCCGGGCTCCAGAGGGCAAGGTGGTCGCTAACGGCGACGCAGGGTGACCTGACGGAAAGTGCCACAGAAAATATACCGCACTTGACATCTCTGATGTTAAGGGTAAGGGTGAAAAGGCGAGGTAAGAGCTCACCGCCTGCCGGAGTGATCTGGCAGGGCATGGTAAACCCCACCTGGAGCAAGGCCAAATAAGGGGGAAGGAATTGCCCGTTCCGTCTGACCCCCGGGTAGGCTGCTTGATTCATCAGAGCAATCTGATGAACAGATAAATAGTCACCACTATACAGAACCCGGCTTATGAGTAGCTCCATCAAGAGAAATAAATAGAGGGAAAATTATGATGTCAGGCAATAAAAAAGTAATTTCTGCCTTATTAGCGCTTATTGCCTGCGCAGGGTTAGTTGTCGCCGCCGAAGAAGAAAAACAAGAAATCCGTATCATTCCCGTTCAGGATGGACATATTTTTGTAGTTGATCTTGGCCTCGCAAGTTTCGTTGAACGTGCTGTAAGAGAGGCAGAAGAGGCAGAAGCAGCGGCAATAATTTTTGACATTGAGACATTTGGCGGCCGCGTTGACGCTGCCATTGAGATTAAAGATATTATCCTTGAGACAGAACTCAAAACAATTGCCTTTATAAGACGTGGAATCTCTGCCGGAGCGCTCATTGCTCTTGCTACTCAGGAGATTGTGATGGCTCCAGGAAGCACAATCGGAGCCGCCACGCCGGTTGCCTTTGCTCCTGCGCCGCAGGGAAAAGAGCCTCCACCAATGGATGAGAAAACACTCTCTTTTATAAGAGCTGAGTTCAGGGCAACGGCAGAGGAAAGCAACCACTCAAAGAATTTAGCTGAAGCAATGGTTGACCCAAGGATAGAGCTTAAAGCTGTAACTATTGATGGCAGACTTTATATATTGACTCCTGAAGAAGTTGTAGAGAAAAAAGAGAAGCTGGGTGAAGAGGAGATAATAATTGAAATGGTAGGCATCCCAAAGGGTTTTTCAGCGGGAAAGCTCCTTACCCTTACTGCCGATGAGGCAGTCAGATTCGGGCTTGCTCATTATAAAGTTGCACAGATTGAGAATATTCCCCCACTTTTTGGAATGGAGAAAGCCCTGCTTACAAGAGCCACCATTACGTGGTCAGAAAATCTGGTTCGTTTCCTTACCCACCCCATCGTCAGTAGTCTCTTGCTCACACTTGGGATGTTAGGATTGGTGTTTGAGCTAAGAATTCCTGGCTGGGGAGTGGGAGGAACTATTGGACTCGTTAGCCTTGCCCTTTTCTTCGGAGGACGGTTTTTGGCAGGGATGGCAGAATGGGCAATGATTTTAATTCCTATTCTTTTTGTTGGAGGGATATTACTCCTTACTCTTGAGATTTTCGTCATTCCCGGTTTTGGTGTCGCTGGCATCAGTGGAATAATTGCAATCGTTGTTAGTATCTTTCTTGCTCTTATTGGAGACCCTCTTCCCCCAATTCCCGGCATAAGGAGAGAATACATAGAAGCGCTCCAGATTATTTCCTACTCTTTTATTGCTGCTTTTGTTATCATTGTTTTATCACTAAGGTTTATACCACAGACAAATCTTTGGAAGCACGTAAGACATCGGCTTGTTCTTGTTCCCACTCAGGCTTCGGAGCTTGGATACCGCGCTACTCCTGTCACTCAAGAGAAGCTCATAGGAAAAGAAGGAGTAGCAGAGACAATTCTCAGACCGGCAGGAAGAGCGAAGTTTGACAAAGACATACTTAATGTGGTAACTGAAGGAGAGTTCATCAATGTTGGCGAGAAAGTAAAGATAATTAATGTTGTGGGAAACAGAATTATTGTTGTTGCATCGGAATTTTAAAAATTCCGATACAATGATTAGGGGTAGTAGGGGAAAGAATCTGCTTTCCCCTGCGGGGTGACAGTGGAAAAAATGTTCATCACGGCATTTTTGGAACGCCAGAGGGGCGAGAGCCCCTATGGAAGTTAGGAGCGAAGCGATCTAACTTGTAAAGATAGGATCCTGAATGGAAATACATTTTATTGTTATTTTGCTATTTCTTGCTGGTTTTATCCTGATGCTGGTGGGGCTTTTTGTCATTCCCGGCTTTGGGGTGGCAGAGATTACCGGGTTGGCAACCCTTGGGCTTGCCACTTATTTAGCGTGGACAAGATTGAGCCCACTATGGGGAGCAGTCACCCTTATCATTACTATAGTTGTTATTATTGCTCTTTTCCTCTATTTTCCAAAGACAAGCAGTTGGAAGCAACTTCGTCTTAGCGCCCAGGATAAGAGCCATATTATCTCTGCTAATCCAGAATTAATAGACAAAGAAGGTGAGACGATAACAATGCTCCGCCCGGCAGGAGCAGCAAGGATTGATGGAAAAAAAGTAGATGTAGTTACTGAAGGAGTATTTATTCCTGAACACACACGAATAAAGGTGGTAGCTGTCACAGGAAATAGGGTTGTAGTCAGGAAGACATAGGGGGGAATTTTTAAGGAAGGAGGATAGAGATGACAGTGTGGATAATTGCGGTTTTAATAGTTGTTGCTTTGCTGCTCCTGACATGGTTGGTGCCAGTGCAACTCTGGATCTCTGCTCTTGCGGCAGGAGTAAAGGTGGGGATGACTAACCTTATTGCGATGAGGTTGCGTCGTGTGCCGCCGCCCGTAATCATTAATTCAATGATTATGGCTCACAAGGCAGGAATTGATATTTCCAGCGATGATCTTGAGGCACATTATCTGGCTGGCGGCTCCCGTGAGATAATAGTTCACAAGGAAGTGCTCAGAGTTATCCCGGCGCTCATCTCTGCGAGCAAAGCCGACATTCCGCTTACATTTCAACGCGCCTGCGCGATTGACCTGGCAGGAAGAAACATTCTTGAAGCAGTAAGAATAAGTGTTACACCTGAGGTGATTGATGCGCCGGACCCAAAAGACTACGCCGACCCGAAAATGGCAAAAGTTTCTGCCATTGCAATGGATGGGATTGAATTAAGAGCAAAAGCAAGGGTTACGGTCAGAGCAAACCTTGACCGACTGGTAGGAGGCGCCTGGACCGAGACAGTCATCGCCCGCGTTGGTGAAGGGATTGTTACTACTATTGGCTCTGCTGAGACGCATAAGAAAATTCTGGAAAATCCTGATATGATTTCCAAAGAAGTGCTTGCCAAGGGGCTTGATGCCGGAACGGCATTTGAAATTCTCTCTATTGATATTGCCGATATTGATGTCGGAGAAAACATTGGAGCCAGGCTTCAGCAACAGCAGGCGGAGGCTGATTTACAGATTGCCAAGGCGAGGGCTGAAGAACGTCGGGCAATGGCAGTTGCTGCAGAGCAGGAAATGAGAGCAAAAGTAGTTGAGGCAGAGGCAGAGGTTCCCAGGGCAATAGCTGATGCTTTCCGCAAAGGAAATCTTGGAATAATAGATTACTATCGGATGAAGAATATTCAGTCTGATACTTCAATGCGCGACTCAATCGCTGGAATCTCCCCAGAAGAAAAGAAAAAAAGTAAATAAACTGTTAGGCTAATAGGCTGCAGGTAAAACAACCTGAAGTAGACAGGAGATATAATGGAACATTTGGTATTAATCTTCTGGGTTATAATTATTCTTCTTTCAATAATCTCTTCTATAGCGAAGAAGAAGATACCTGAGAAAGAAGAGCCGGGAGAAGAAAAAAACCAGGTACTGGAACGGCTCCTTGGAGTATTCTCAGATGAGGAACAACCCCAACCGGTGATACCAACTCCAACTAAGGCTGAGGTATCCCGTCCACCACAGCCGGTTCCCCTTCCGCAGCCCCCTTTTCCACCACAGCCTCGCCGACGGCCGGTGGTAACACGAGAGGATATCATTGCTGGTGAAAAGAAAAGGTTACTTAAAGAGGAGATGAATCTTGATTTAATTCGTCATGGCATTGTCCTCTCTGAGATTCTCGGCCCTCCCCGGGCAGAAAAATCCTTTTAATCCACATCAAAATAAGTGAGATTAAACTTAAACAAGGCACAGAGGCACAAAGAAAATCAAAAATGCAAAATGCAAAATAAGTAGAGAGTAGAGAGATGAGACTGGTTATGTATCCGTTTAAAGAGATTGAAGCAAAGTGGCAAAGGCGGTGGGAAGAAAGCGGCACGCACCGGATTGATACTTCTCATCCGGAGAGGCACAAGTACTACTGTCTTGTTATGTTTAACTATCCTTCCTCTGATAAATTGCATATTGGGCACTGGTATAACTATGGTCCGACGGATACATGGGCAAGATATAAAAAAATGCAGGGATTCCGGGTATTTGAACCGATGGGATACGATGCTTTCGGGCTGCCGGCAGAAAATTATGCCATTGAAAAAGGCGTCCATCCTGCTCATTCAACAGCAGAAAACATCAAGCAAATCAGACAACAACTCAAGGCAATTGGGGCAATGTATGACTTTGAGGATAAAGAAATAGATACCAGCTCTCCACAGTACTACCGGTGGACACAATGGCTTTTCTTAAAGCTTTACAAAAATGGACTTGCCTATCGCAAGAAAGCTCCGGTCAACTGGTGCCCCAAATGCCATACCGTCCTTGCTAACGAACAGGTAATTGATGGAAGATGTGAAAGATGCAGTTCCGCAGTAACAAAAAAGGACCTTGTGCAGTGGTTCTTCAAAATCACCAGGTATGCTGACGCTCTCCTCCATGGGTATAAGAAAATAGACTGGCCGGAAAAGACAGTTCTTATGCAAAAAAATTGGATTGGTAGGAGTGAAGGGGTAGAAATGAGCTTTTTTGTTGAGAGAAGCAGTAAGACAATAGATGTCTTTACTACTCGCGCTGATACACTTTTTGGTGTTACTTATCTGGTGCTTGCCCCTGAGTATCCTCTGGTGAATGAGTTAACTGTTCACTCAAGAAAAGAAAAAGTTGCTGCATACGTTGAGGAGGCAAAAATGGAAACTGAGATTGAAAGAGCCTCCATCATCAGAGAGAAAACAGGCATCTTTACCGGCAGCTATGCTACTCATCCATTAAGTGGAGAGAGAATTCCCATCTGGATAGCTGATTATGTCCTCACCTCTTATGGTACCGGGGCAGTTATGGCGGTTCCCGCCCATGACCAGCGAGATTTTGAGTTCGCTAAAAAATTTAATCTTCCTATCAGACAGGTAATTGTTCCAGAGAAAGCCCCTAATAATGAGCAGGCATATACTGGAGAAGGAAAAATGGTTAACTCCGGCTCCTTTAATGAACTCTTATCCAGAGATGGCAGGGAAAGGATTGCTGATTGCCTGGAGAAAGAAGGAAAAGGGAAACGGAAGATTAATTACAGGCTGCGTGACTGGCTTATCTCGCGGCAGAGATATTGGGGCGCTCCAATACCGATAATTTACTGCAAGTCCTGTGGAGAAGTGCCTGTTTCTGAAGATGACCTTCCTGTTCTCCTGCCATCTGAAATTGACCTAAAAAAAACACATGGCAGTGGAGAGTCTCCTCTGTCAAGCATTCCGGATTTTGTCAATACCCCCTGCCCTCAATGCGGAAAGAAAGCGCGTCGCGAAGTAGATACGATGGACACTTTTGTCTGTTCATCCTGGTATTATCTGAGGTTCCCAAGCCCTCACTATGAAAAGGGGGCATTTGACCCGAAAGCAGTAAAAAACTGGCTGCCGGTAGACCACTATGTTGGCGGGGCTGAGCACGCAGTACTCCACCTTCTCTATGCCCGCTTTATCACCAGAGCTCTCTATGACCTCAAGTTAATTCATTTTGATGAGCCTTTTATGAGACTGGTTCATCAGGGAGTGATTACAAACAAAGGTGTAAAGATGTCCAAGTCGCGGGGAAATGTTGTCAATCCGGACGCTCTAATCAATCAGTATGGTTCTGATGTCCTCAGGATGTATCTTATGTTTATGGGACCATACGAAGAAGGCGGTGAATGGAATGATAATGGAATAAGGGGAATTTCCCGCTTCCTTACCCGCATCTGGAAAATGGCAAGTGAGGACTGTCACCATCAGAAGATAACGGCTAATTCTCAGGAGTTAAAAAGGATAAAGCACCATACAATAAAAAGAGTTACCGCTGAGATGGAAAGATTTCACTTCAATACGGCAATTAGCGCCTTGATGGAGTATGTTAACTATTTGGCAAAGGCGCGCCGGCAGATTGTCCTATCCGACTGGCAGAAAGAGATGGAAACTCTTTTTCTTCTTATTGCACCGTTCGCTCCTCATCTTGGAGAGGAGCTCTGGACAATGGCGGGTCATAAGAGAAGTGTTTTTGATGAGCGCTGGCTTTCCTATGACAGAACGGCGCTTGAGGAAGAGGAAGTAACTGTTATCATCCAGGTCAATGGCAGAGTAAGAGGAAGAATTACACTTCCTGCTAACTCAAGTGAGGAAGTTTTAAGAGAAAATGCTCTCAATGATAAGCGCATTCAAAAATGGCTTGCCGGGAAAGAAGTGAAAAAAGTTATTGTTGCCCGGGGAAAATTAGTAAATATTGTGATTTAGGAGGGAACCAGTGTATTCGGAAACAACTTTGAGTGGTGGGCTTGCAATTATCACTCATAGAATGCCGCAAAGCGCATCGGCGAGCATTGGTTTCTGGATAAGAGCAGGAGGAAGATTTGAGACAAGAGAAAACAATGGCATCTCTCACTTTCTTGAACATCTGCTGTTTAAGGGAACACAAAAAAGGACACATTATCAAATTAAAGAAGAAATTGAAGGAAGGGGTGGGAGTCTCAATGCTTTTACTTCCGAGGAGGCAACTTGCTATCTGGCACGAGTAATGAGTCGCCATCTTCCCATAGCCATTAATGTCCTCTCCGATATGATTCTTAATCCGTTATTAGAGGATGAGCATATTGAACGGGAAAGAATGGTTATACTGGAGGAGATTAAAATGTACCGTGACTTTCCTTCCGCATACGTTCATGCTCTTTTTGATGAACTTCTCTGGCCAGAGCAGCCATTGGGTTTTATGATTGTCGGAAGAGAAGAAGTGATTACTTCGCTGAAAAGAGGCGAAATATTTGACTATAAAAACAAGCTCTATAATTCGGCTAATATAGTGGTTGCTGTTTCTGGAAACATTAACCACGAAGAAATAGTTAGTAAAGTAGAGAGTGCTTTTTCACCTCTTCCCGATGGTCAACGTAACCACTTCAGTAGTGTGGTGGAGAAGCAATCGGAGCCTGAGGTAAAAGTTAAAACAAAGGATACTGAGCAGACGCACCTCTGTCTTGGAGGAAGAGCGCTTCGTAGAGACCATCCAGACAAATATGCCGCTATGGTGCTTAATACAATTCTTGGTGGGAATATGAGTTCAAGACTCTTTAATGAAGTAAGGGAGAAAAGAGGGCTTGCTTATGAGATTCACTCAAGCATTAGCGGGTTTTATGATACTGGTGTGCTGGTTATCTCTGCAGGAGTTGACAACAGAAAAGTCTCTGAAGCTGTGAGTATAATTTTAAAGGAGATGCGTAGGTTTAAAGAAGAGACGGTCTCTCATGAGGAGCTTGAACGAGCAAAGGAATTTATTACTGGACAGATTGTCCTTGGTCTTGAGAGCACCTCTGCTTACATGCACTGGCTGGGAGAAAATAAACTCCTTTTGGAGAAGACACTTACTCCTGTTGAGGTTACGGAAAAAATCAAGAGAATAAAAGCAGAGGATGTGCAGAGAATAGCCAACAGGGTTTTTGTGAATGAAAATTTAAATTTAGCTCTAATTGGACCGCTGGAGAGCGCGGTGGGAATTAAGGGCATTCTTTAATTCTTTGAGTGTAGAGTAAGGTGTTTTTGTTTTCCCCATTAAAACTTCATTTTTTGCCAGTCCATGGCAATCAGAGCCACCCGTGGAAATCAGATGATGTTTTTTAGCAAGTTTAAGATATTGCTGTGAGGGTCCAGGGCAGCGGCAATTGCAGTATGCTTCTATCCCCATGAGCCCCTCAACGAGGAGATTGGCGACCGTGCTGGAGATATTGGACAGAAGATGTGGATGGGCAAGAACAGGAATTCCCCCTACAGCCCTGATGAGCTCTATTGCTTCCTGTGAGGAGAGGCGATGCTTCTTAATGTAAGCTCTCTTTCCATTGCCGATGTATCTGTCAAATGCCTCGTCGGTAGAGGAAACATAACCGTGTTGAAGCATAAGCCTGGCAATATGAAGCCTGCCTGGAACCCCACCAGCGGCAAGTTCTTCCACCTCCCTGAAAGGAATATTTATTTTTAGTTGTCCCAGCCGCCCGAGCATTTTTTTAGCGCGTAATTGCCTTGTATCCTGAAGATTTCTTAACTCATCCTGAAGCCGATTATTTTCCCACTGGATATAATAACCAAGAATGTGCATTTCCTGATTATTCTTTCCATCGGCGGAGAGCTCCACTCCAGGGACTATCTCCAGGCCGGACCCTCTTGCGGCAGATATAGCCGGAGCAATCCCGTCAGTGTTGTCGTGGTCGGTAATGCTGATTGCTCTCAGTCCGCACTTGATGGAGCGTTCCACGACCTCTTTCGGAGAAAATGTTCCATCGGAGAAGTTAGTGTGGAGGTGAAGATCAACGTAGGCTTCAGTTGCCATTTTTATCTTTATAATGTATCTTTTTTATCCGATCAAGGATTCCATTAATAAATCCACCAGAGTCTTCAGTGGAAAACTTTTTGGCAATCTCAACTGCCTCATTTATTGTTACTACAGGAGGAATGTCATCCATAAAAAGAAGTTCATAGGTGGCATACCTTAAAATATTCTTATCTACGACAGCCATTCTTTTAAGTTCCCAATTGTCAGCATAACTTGAGATAGTAGCATCAATGGAGCGTAAATTCTCTTTTGTTCCATTAATCAGCTTATCTGCAAACTCCCGTACTTCATTGCCACAGTGATGACTCTTCCAGAAATTAGTCAACGCCACAGTTGTCTCTATATTATTGAACTCCATTTCATATAGAGCCTGCAGTGCCAGCTCCCGTGCCTGCCTGCGCCTGCCCATCTCTATTTCATTTCTTCAAACAGGTTTACCATTTCAATGGCTGAAAGAGCAGCATCTCTTCCTTTGTTCCCTGATTTTACTCCTGCCCTTTCTAATGCCTGTTCTAAATTATCGGCAGTAATAATTCCAAAGATTGTCGGGACACCGGTATCAAGCGAAATATTTGCTATTCCTTTGGCAACTTCGCTGGCAATATATTCGAAATGTGGTGTTGCTCCTCTGATAACTGCCCCGAGACAGATAACAGCATCATACCTGCCGCTTTTCACCATCTTCTGCGCTACATAAGGAATTTCAAATGAGCCAGGAGCCCAGACCACTTCTATCTCTTTTTCCTTCGCGCCGTGTCTCATTAGAGTATCAATGGCTCCATCAATGAGTTTTTCAGTAATCAATTCGTTAAACCTTGCTCCCACTATTCCAAATTTCTTCCCTGTGACAACTAACTGCCCTTTCATTACCTTTACCATAATTTACCTCCCCTTTGTGCCTTTGCGCCTTTATTTCAATGAACTTTCAGAAAGTGACCAAATTTTACTTTCTTTGTCATCAGGTATTTCCGGTTAAACTCATGAGGGTGAATTTCAATGGGAATTCTTTTCACCACCTTAAGTCCATACCCCTCCAGCCCGACAATCTTTTTGGGATTATTGGTAAGCAGCCTGATTGTTGATAGACCAATATCAGCCAGTATCTGCGCCCCAATTCCATAATCTCTTAAGTCAGACTCAAATCCTAACTTCTTATTTGCCTCTACGGTATCCAGCCCATCATCCTGGAGCACATAGGCGCGCAGTTTGTTGAGAAGTCCAACTCCTCTACCTTCCTGCCGCATATAGATTAGAACTCCTTCCCCCTCATCAGCAATTTTCTTTAATGCCTCAGTTAATTGCTCTCCACAGTCGCATCTCCTGGAATGAAAAACGTCTCCCGTAAGGCACTCTGAATGAACCCTGACCATAACGTCCTTTTTGTTATTTACATCTCCTTTGACAAGAGCAAGGTGATGTTCTTTGTCAATGGTTGTCTCATACATAATCAATTTAAATTCACCAAACTCTGTAGGAAAGTCGGTAGTAAGGACCTTTTTAATCAATTTCTCTGTCTGACGACGATAGGCAATAATATTAGCAATGGTTATAATGTGAAGTTTATGTTTGTCGGCAAATTCTATAAGCTCCTTACCTCTGGCCATTATACCATCATCATTCATAATCTCACAGATCACACTGGCAGGATATAACCCGGCAAGCAAGGCAAAATCAACAGCGGCTTCAGTATGCCCGGCTCTCCTGAGCACTCCTCCTTGCTGAGCTCTTAAGGGGAAAATGTGCCCTGGACTGACCAGGTCCTCCGGCTTTGTCTCCGGGTTGACAATGGCTTTTACTGTCAATGCCCGGTCATAAGCAGAGATGCCTGTCGTTATCCCTTCTTTTGCATCAACTGATACAGTGAAGGCACTTCCAAAGCGATCGCCGCCATTACTTACCATTGGGTAAAGTCTGAGCTCATTTAATCTCTCCTCTGTAATGGGAAGGCAGATAAGCCCCCGTCCATGCTTCGCCATAAAATTTATTACCTCAGGAGTAACCTTTTCTGCAGCTATAACCAAGTCTCCTTCGTCTTCCCGCCTTTCATCATCAACAATAATGATCATTTTCCCCTGACGAATACTGTTGATAGCTTGAGAAATAGAGTTAAATTTCATAGTTAAAAGGTCTCCGATTGGTTTGCTTGATATCCAAGCTTAATCAAAAAATCATTTGTAATATTACCACCCTGTTTTCCCAATAATTTTTCTGCATATTTTGATATGAGGTCTGCCTCCAAATTGACTGCCTCTCCATTTTTTTTTACTCCTAATGTAGTAGCTTGTGCAGTATGAGGAATGATTGCCACAGTGAAGTTGTGATAGCCGCAGTCAACTACCGTTAAACTTACTCCATCAATGGCAATTGAGCCCTGAGGAATTATATACCTGATTATCTTTTGTGAAGCACTAATCCTGAGGATAAAATTATCCTTCACTCCCCTCTTTTCCTCTATGGTGCCAACCTCATCAATGTGCCCGCTGAGGAGATGCCCTCCCAACCGTTCACCTAATTTCATCGCCCGCTCCAGATTTACCGCCTCTCCCGTTGAGAGCATAGCTAAGTTAGTTCTTTTGAGGGTTTCTGAGATAATATCAACTGAAAATGAATCTAAATTAACTACCTTTACGGTGAGGCATACCCCGTTAATCAAGATACTATCTCCAACTTTTATGTCTTTCAGCACTCCTGACGCCTTGACTGTAAGAAAGGTAGAGTCACTTCCCTTTCTTATCTCCCCTATCTTACCCACTTCTTCAATCAACCCTGTAAACACAGTATCCTTCAATCAGTACGTCTTCCTCAAATCGCCTTACCTTAATTCTTTTCAGAGATACTGCCTCGCTGATACTTTTTATTCCCTCACCACCAACGGTGGTAGGAGCATCCCTGCCACCAATTATCTTTGGAGCAATAAAAAAGAGAGCCTTGTCAACCACTCTTGCCGATAGTGCTGAAGATAAAACCTCTCCTCCACCCTCAAGTAAGAGACTGGTTACTCCTAATTTTCCTAACTTTTTCATAAGTTCTTTGAGGTCTATTTTCCCTCCCTTCTCGCCAGTAATAAGGACTTCAGCGCCTGTTTTTTTTAGCTCATTTATTTTGCTTATTGTAGCATACTTTGTGATAGCAATCATCGTTTTTGGTCTACCTGTAAGGACTCTGGCTTTAAGGGGAATTCTTGCCTGGCTGTCAAGAATGATCCTGATTGGCTTTTCTTTTCTGTTCCCTGCCTTTAGCCCGGGGTCATCTTTAATAATAGTGTTAATGCCAACAAGGATGGCATCTACCTCTGAGCGGAGCTTCTGGACATACTTTCTCGCCTTTATACCGGTGATCCATTTTGACTCCCCGGTACGGGTAGCAATTTTCCCATCAAGACTCATAGCTATCTTCGCTGTGATAAATGGCTCTCCTGTTTTGATAAACTTAATGAAGGCTTCATTCAGTTGCCGCGCCTCATTTTCAAGAATGCTTGTTTTCACATTTATTCCTGCAGACTTAAGGCGACGAAATCCTTCTCCTGAGTTTAACGGATTTGGGTCCTCCATTGCTACCACTACCTTGCTTATTCCTGCCTCTATAATCTTGTCTGTGCATGGAGGGGTCTTCCCCTGGTGATTACATGGCTCAAGATTTACATAGAGAGTAGCTCCCTTTGCAGCTTCACCAGACTCTTTTAAGGCATTTATCTCGGCATGAGGGAGCCCTGCTTTTTTATGGTAGCCCTTTCCCACAATTTGCCCGTCATAGACAATAACTGCTCCCACCATTGGATTAGGAGATACATATCCTCTTCCCTTTACCGCTAGCCTCAGGGCAGCTTTCATATATCTCTCATCATTCATTCTTCAGCCTTCAGAAACAATGTGCGATAAACATGCCCCGATGCAAATCGGGGTCGCACCGCCTAACACCTAACATACTACGCCCATAGCATTTTGCATTGTAATTTTGACTTTTGATTTTTGAATTTATCTCTACAGCCTTCAGCCTATCTGTATCTGAATTGTATACTAACACAGTATGAACTTAGTATCAAGGATTTTATTGACATTTGCTTGTTGTCTGATAGATAATAACGAGTATCTATCAGGGAAAATAGAAAATGAAGAAACGAAAACTTAGTATCGGGTTGTTTGGATTAGGCACAGTCGGAAGTGAGGTTGTCGGGTTACTGGCAAAAGGGAGAAGAGAGCTTAAGCGGCGCTATAATATAGAACTTCACTTAAAAAGAATTGTGGAAATAGACCTGAATAGCGAGAAGGCAAAAATGGTTCCGCAGAGCATACTCACACCCTTAGCTGATGACATCCTCAATGACCCGGAAATAGACACCGTAATTGAACTTATAGGCAGTGTTTCCCCTGCAAAAAAAATAATCCTCACAGCGCTTAAAGCTGGAAAGAATGTAGTTACTGCAAACAAAGCATTATTAGCTATGGATGGCAACTGCATTGCAAGAGAAGTGGAAAAAAACAATTGCCACCTGGGATTCAGGGCAGCAATTACTGGTTGCCATGAAACATTAAACTATCTGGCTCACACCAGCACAATTCAATCAATCACCGGCATCTTTAATAGCACTTCAAACTATATTCTGAGTGGGATGGAGCAAGCTAATGAAAGTATGGAGAAAATTTTAAAAAAAGCGCAGAAATATGGCTACGCAGAGCAAAATCCATCGCTGGACATCGGCGGAGTAGATGCGGCTCACAAGCTGATTATCCTTATCAGGCTGGCGTTTGCTACTACTTTAGGAATGAATGAGCTCTACATAGAAGGAATAAGTGGCATAGCACTTCAGGATATTCAATTTGCACGAGAGATGGAATACAGAATAAGGTTACTGGGCATCGCCAGGCGCGATGGTAATAAAATTGAAGCGCGAGTGCATCCCTGCCTTCTTCCCGAAGAAGCGCCATTATCTCTTTTAAAAGGGGTAGAGAATGGCATTCAAATTAATGACCGCTCAATAGGTCAGGTGGCATCTTTTGCTGAAGGGGCGGGAGGTGCTCCGGCAGCCAGCGCCGTTATTTCTGACCTTATTGATATTGCTGAAGGGAAAAGCACTATCTGGCCGCGGGAAGCTTCAGAGAAATTATCAGTAAAACCAATGAATTCGGTAAAATTTAAGTACTATATCCGTTTTAATGCAGAAAATAAACCTGGTGTCCTTGCCCGGATTGCATCTCTCTTAGGGAAGCATCAGGTCAACATCAAGACTGTAGTGCAAAAGGAAGAAAGTCACCATAATTTTACTCCAATTATTATGACTACTGATGAAGCGAAAGAAGAGAATGTTCATAGAGCACTCAAGCTGATTGACCAGCTAACAGTAATCAGGGAAAAATCAACACTGATCCGAATAGAAGACCTCTTCCCAACTTCATAGCAGCGGAAGGTATTTCTTTAATTCATACTCAGTTACCTGTGACCTGTATTCCTCCCACTCCATCTTCTTATTTTTGATAAAATAATCAAATATCTTATCGCCAAGAGCATTTCTCACCAGAGGGCTTTTCTCAGTTATTTTAATTGCTTCCGAGAGGTCATCAGGAAGAGATACTATCCCTGCTTTTTCTCTATCTTCTTCTGTCATAGAAAATATGTTGTTTGTTATTGGTGGAGGAAGCTTATAATTTTTTTCAATTCCCTCCAGCCCGGCGGCAAGCATTACCGTGAAGGTGAGATAGGGATTACAAGCGGGGTCGGGACTGCGCATTTCAAGGCGCATTGATTCTTCCTTGCCCGGCCTGTATCCGGGAACTCTCACAAGGGAAGACCTATTGCGTTGTGCCCATGAGACATAAACAGGAGCTTCATACCCGAGGATAAGCCTCTTGTAGGAATTAACCCACTGATTAGTGATGAGAGTTATTTCCCGGGCATGCACAAGCAGTCCGGCAAGAAAGCATTTTCCTGTCTTAGAAAGATGATATTTGTCATCGGGGTCAAAGAAAGCATTGTTCTTTCCCTTAAATAGAGATTGGTGAACGTGCATTCCGCTGCCGTTAACACCATAGCTTGGCTTTGGCATAAAAGTAGCATATATTCCTTTTTGCAGGGCAACTTCTTTTACTACAAAACGATAAAGCATTGCTTTGTCTGCCATCTGCAGAGCGGCGTCATACCGAAGGTCAATTTCATGCTGGGATGGAGAGACTTCATGATGACTGTATTCTACTGGAATCTCCATTTCTTCAAGAACGGCAACTGTCTCATGACGAAAGTCGCGAGCGATATCAGGAGGAGTCAGGTCAAAATATCCTCCTTGATCCAGAGCTTTTGCCTCCTGGGAGTTAGAAAAATAAAAATACTCTAACTCAGGACCAATGTGATAAGTGAATCCTCTCTCCTCTGCTCTGGCAAGATTTTTCTTCAATATGTAGCGCGGGTCACCCTCAAAGACACCTCCATCTGGCTCAAGAATGTCAGAGAACATCATTGCCACTTTTCTGCCGCCTGACTGCCAGGGAATAATACGAAATGTGGATGGATCAGGAAGAGCTACCATATCGCTTTCTTCAATTCTGGCAAATCCCTCTATTGAGGAGCCATCAAATCCTATACCATTCTCCAATGCTGCCTCAAGTTCTCCAGCTGTGATGTCAAAGCTCTTCAGAAAGCCAAGCACATCGGTAAAGAGAAGCTTGATAAATTTAATGTCCTTCTCATTTACCGTTTTCAAAACGTAATCTCTATCCTTTTTCATCTTTATTCCTCCAGGAAACATTACTTTCAAGTTAATCCCTCAAGTCAGACATTTTGAATTAAAATGCCTCCTCGCCTTTGCCATTCAACAAGGATTGGAGCCGCAATAAATATTGACGAAAATGTCCCCAATGATATCCCAATTATCAATGTGAGAGCAAATCCGCTAATAGCTATTCCGCCCAGAACAAAAAGAGAAACCATTGCAAGAAGAGTTGTTAGTGAGGTAAGGAACGTTCGCGAAAGAGTCTGATTAATGCTTGTATTAACAATTTCTGCATATGACTTGCCATGCATTGACTTCAGATTCTCTCTGATACGGTCAAAAATGACAATGGTATCATTCAGAGAATATCCAATAATGGCTAAAAGTGCTGCTATTGTTGCAAGATTGAATTCTACCTCCAAAATAGAAAGTATCCCTACGGTAATCAGAACATCGTGAAGAAGTGCAATAATCGCTGCAATCCCGAATTTGATTTCAAAACGCCAGGTAATGTAGGCAACAACTGCAGCAAGGGCAAAAATGAGAGCAAGGACTCCATTGCGTTGCATTTCTCTTCCCATTACTGGTCCAATTACATCTGTCCTTTTGAACTCCTCATCATCTATGAATAAGCCATGAAATTTTTCGCTGAGTTGAGCATCTATTGTCTGCACAGTTACCTCGTAATCCTCACCCTTTCCTATTCTGACCAAAACTCCTTTATTATCATTGAACTGCTGAATCCTTGCCTCTTCTATTCCAATAAAAATAAGCGCCTCTCTGATATCCCCTGCATAAACAGGAGCAGTAAAATGACGCTCAAGAAGCACTCCTCCTCCAGGACTTAAATCAATACCGAAATTCTCCTCCCCCCTTGCAAAAAATGTAATCATACCTGCAAGAAGCACCAATACTGAAAGAGTAAACGCCTTTCTTCTCTGCCTGACGAACCTTATTTGGGGAGCATTAGCAATCTGGAGCATTTTAAGTCCCGTAAAAGATTTCCGCCTGGCCATTAAATCAAGAATTAACCTTGTGACCACAATCGCAGTGAACATACTGCTGATAATACCAATACTTAAGGTTGTTGCAAATCCCCTGATGGGGCCTGTCCCAAATCCGAAGAGAACTACTGCTACAATTAAAGTAGTAAGATTGGCGTCTAAGATTGTCAGAAATGCTCTCTGGTAACCGGCGGAAATGGCCGAACGTATTGCCTTTCCACTCTTTACTTCTTCTCTAATCCTCTCAAAAATAAGAATGTTGGCATCAACAGCCATACCGATGACAAGTATAATCCCTGCAATTCCAGGGAGGGTAAGGGTTGCTCTTAACATTGAGAGCACTGCCAATACAATAATAAGGTTTAAAAAAAGAGCAAAAATGGTAATTAGTCCTGCTTTGAGATAGTAAATACCAATAAGAAAAGCAATGCCGATGAACCCAATAATTCCTGCCCTTATCCCGGCGTGAATTGAGTCAGCTCCCAGAGAGGCTCCTATCATCATCTCCATTTCAGTAGAGATGGGAGCGGGAAGTGCTCCTTCACGAAGAACGAGAGAGAGGTCCATCGCCTCCTCTCGGGTAAAATCCCCTGTAATGATTGGTCTGCCTCCTACCCTTACCTTCATAAATGGAGCTGAATAAATCACATCGTCAAGAAGTATTGTTAGAATTGTAGCTTTTCTTTCCTCATTATATGCTCTCTCAGCACGGCGAGAGATTCGGGACATTATTGCCCCACCATGACGGTTGAACTCCAATTGAATTACTCTGCGATGGAATTCATCAAAACTTGGATAGGCATTTTCTAACAATGCACCTGTGAGAACAGGGTCCTCCTTTAACAGATAAAGATTGCGAAACCTTCTTCCTGCTTCTCCAAGACTACGAGTTATTGCAAAGGAGTAGCCCTCGGGAATGAGAGCTAATATCTCCTCTTTCTGAAGAACTGAGTTTATCCGGGCGAAGTCGTCTTCACTGAAAGAGACCATATCAAATGGAGCCCCAATGTCGGTAAGTAGTTGACGATGATGAACCGGGAATGAGATTTCTTCCTCTTTTATTGCTAATGTTGCCTCTATATTTGAAATAATCTCGGATATCAATCCAACTGGCGCAGCGAGTTTAAATTCAAGAAAAGCAGTTCTTCTGATAATCTCCTTTGCTCGTTCCGGGTCTCTCATTCCTGGCAATTGAACGATTATTCTTCTCTCCCCCTGCGGCTGTATCAGTGGTTCTGCTACGCCAAACTCATCTACCCTTCTTCTTATTCGTCCTAATGTCTGCACAACGGCGTCTCTTTTAATTGTTGTAGCGCGCCGGTGGCTAAATGCAAGGACAATTTCAGTAGGGCTCTTTCTATCCAGACTCCAGATATTTTCATCAACAATATCTCTAATTGTTTGATAGTCATCCTCACGGGCAAATTCAATGTTCACTATTTTTTTATCCTGAAGTAATCTTACCCCCTCAATGTGATGCAACTCTCGCCTCAGGGTTGTTAGGTGACGAGTAATTTCTATCTCTAACGCCTTATCAGTATCTACTGCAAGTACAAGATGCGCCCCCCCCTGGAGGTCAAGCCCAAGGCTAAGTACCCTACCTCTTAACAATCCAAGTCTGTGATAATCAGCTTTTTCCTGCTCAGTCAGTTCAGCGATTTTTTCTTTCTCTGCCTCGCTTAACGCTTTACCCGCTTCCCTTCTTGCAACAAGCTCAGCAATTTCCCTCTTTTCTTCAGGAAGAGAATACCACTTGAAGTTAGCATACGCAAAGTAAAGAGAAATTGCGATAACACCTAAAACCAATATTGTCTTCCACTTCATAATTTTTTTCCTGACCTGAATTATACCATTAATGTATATTATTGCTCAATGCAAATCAGTGGTTAACTCCTATAGATGCACTTCTCTGATAACTGCCTTGAGTTTCCCTGCAGTGTGGATGAGGACACCTCTCTCTTCATTACTCAACTTTAGTTCAATGATTTCTTCTATGCCATTCCTTCCTAACTTTACCGGAACACCAAGACAAATGTCCCGAAGACCATATTCACCGTTTAGATAGACAGAGGCAGGTAGAATCTCCTTTTCCGCTTGCGGAGAAATGATTGCCGCCGCCATTTTGGCAACCGCTGCCCCGGGGGCAAGATATGCACTTCCTGTCTTAAGAAAGGAAACGATATCGGCGCCGGCATTACGAGTTTTATCAATAATCTTATTCAGTTCTTTTTTACCCATAACTTCATTGACCGGTTTCCCTGATACCGTTGAATATTTAGTCAAAGGTAACATTCCCTCGCCATGCTCTCCAATGATTAGGGGATAAATGTCTCTGGGCTGTTCTTTTAATGCTCTGGAGAGGAAATAGCAAAAGCGAGCCCCGTCAAGAACTCCGCCCATACCAAACACCTTTTTTCTTTCAAAGCCACTAATCTTTAGTGCCAGATAGGTAATTATATCTACAGGATTAGTAACTATAAGTAGCCTGGCATCCGGGCTGTGCTTTACCACCTGCTTAACAACAGGTGTTACTATTTCCTTATTTTTCTTCAGGAGGTCCAGCCGACTCATTCCCGGCTTCCTTGCCACTCCGGCAGTAATTACAACAATTTCAGAGCCTGCCGTATCTTCATAGTTATTTGACCCTTTTATGCTGACATCGGAACCCTTGAGGGCTTCTGCCTGCCCCAGGTCAATTGCTCTCCCCTGAGGAAGCCCTTCCACAGCGTCAAAAAGAAAAACATCCACAGGAAGCCCTTCAAGGGTAATGTAGATGGCAGCAGTTGTTCCTACATTACCACTTCCAATAATACTTATTTTCATCTTAAAGACTCCAGATGGTCAATCTTTCGCAACCCTTTCAACTATTTTCTTTGACATAATCAAAGCGTCTTCCCTGTTGTCACCGTAAAACTCAGGGCGTTTCCCTGATATCAAAAAGCCAAATTTCCTGTAGAGGTTTTGAGCTTCTTGATTTCCAGACCTGACTTCAAGGGTCGTCTCATCTCCACCATTAGCCTTGACTGTGGCAAGAAGCTCTCTCAAAAGCTTTGTTGCTACTCCGCGCCTGCGGAAATCGGGATGGACAGCGAGATTTTCCAGTCGTGCCACCTCCCCAATCATAAAAAAACCACCATATCCAATTAACTTTTCTTTCTCTCTTACCACTATAAAATAGGAGTCCTCGTTACTGAGCTCCTGTAGAAACATTCCCCTTGTCCATGGAGAAGGAAAAACATCCCGCTCAATTGCTAATGCCTCACCCACATCCTTCTCCGTCATCTTCTCTATGACCACTGGCTTTTAGGCCCTTTTTCTTTCCAAATATATCGGTTTTATGCCTGATAACTCCGGGACTTCCCCTGCCCTTAATTTTCTAAGCGCCAATTTTGCTACATTAGCTGCCCTGACAAGAGAAAATTCCTGCGGAGCGAAGAATGCGTCCTTTCCCAATTCTTTTTCAATTAAACCCTGATGGATTAAAACGGCATTGCCCAAAAAGACAGTTGGAGTTCTTATTTTTTTAAACAGTTCTTTTAGCGGCAATAGAAACTCAGCAATTACCTTCCTTAGCTCAGATTGATGATATTGATAAACCGCTCCATAAACCCACCTTGCTTTAGCATCAAGAATTGGGCAAATAAGACCTGTTGTATAGACATTAGCTGCAAGGACATCCAGTGTGGGAATGCCGCAAAGCGGCTTCTTTGCACCTATTGCCAACCCCTTTGCGGTAGCAATGCCAACCCTTAGGGCAGTGAATGAACCAGGCCCCACCGCAACGGCAAATCCATCTATTTTTTTTATTGTTAATTCGGAATCTTTAAGAATCTGATTGACAAGGTAAAGTAACTTCCGTGAATGACCTTCCCTAACATCAAGTAGATATTCGGCAATTACTTTCTCTTCGTCAATAATGGCAACGCTACTAACTCTATTTGAGGTATCCAGCGCCAGAATTTTCATATACCTCTCTCGCTATCCTTTCGTAATCTTCTCCAACCGGCTTGAAGAGAATGCGTCTCTTGTTTTTGCCAGAGATAATTAACTCAATTCTAAAGTACTTCTCCGGAAGAATATCTTCTATTTTCTCTGCCCATTCAATAATAGTTACTCCTTCTCCACAAATGTATTCATCATAGCCAGTTGATTCAATTTCCTTTACTGTTTGCAATCTAAAAAAATCTATATGATAGAGAGGAAGCCTGCCTCTATACTCTTTAATAATGACAAATGAAGGGCTACTCACATTACCTTTTATATCCAAGCCTGTAGCTATTCCCTGAGTCAGGCAGGTCTTTCCCGCTCCTAACTCTCCAAAGAGAGCAATGAGGTCACCTTGCCCGAGAGCTTCTCCTATTCTCCTGCCCACTCTCCTTGTCTCAGCAGCGCTTTTTGTTTCCAGTTGCATTTTATAAGGTTTTCAATTATAATCCCAGTTTTTGGTCAACGCATACTGCCGATTGCTCTTTCTGAATTATATCTTAAATTCACAACCATTGCATAGAATTTTTTCTTGACATCTTTTCTATGATATGAATATATGCATACATGCCAACCAGGTTGAATTCTTGTAAGTGTGGGTGGAGACAGGAGTATCCCCGAAGGGGAAGGAGGAGGAAAAGTAAATGGCAGAAGAGATTACTTTTGATGCAAGAAAATATAAGAGGTACAACTTAGTAGAGCATCTTCCTGTTCGTATTAAGACCTCAAGTATAAAACTCCGCGCGGATAAAGAAATTAAAGGAATTGTTGGAAATGTAGGAGCCGGCGGCGCTATGCTTATCTCTTCCATCTTCATTCCCAGGGGGTCTGTGGTTGAGATTGAAATCCCTGACTTTAACGGCTTGCCAGCATCTCTGAAAACAAACTCAAGAGTGGTGCATCATGAAGAACCGCGCTTTCCTCTTCCTCTGAAGACAAGTTCAAGAGTGGTGCACACTCAGGCAAAAATTATCTCTTCCAGAAGAGACAAAGACGAACATTTTTACTGTATGGGTGTTGAGTTTCTTGATATATCTGATGAGACCCGCTCTACCATAAATGAGTGGATTAAAAAGATAATGTCCGAAAATGCTACTAAAGGTAAGAAGTGAAAGGCTTGAAATTAGGTGTTAGGTCTTGGGTGTTAGGCGGAAGAGGATAAAATAGATGGGAATAAAATCTACTGAGGCAATTCTCCTCGGGAGTGGGCTTGTGCCGCCGGAGAAGGTGCTTACTGCCAGAAAAGAGGCGGCAAGGCTGGGCATCTCCCTTGTGGATGCCCTTGTAAAGTTAAGAATAGCAAGTGAAGAAGAACTTGCCTATGCTCTCGCATCGGGGGAGAACTTACCCTGTGTAAAGATAGAAGATTATGTCATAGACCCGAAGGTGATCGCTCTTATCAATAAGGAAGTAGCCAGAAGGCTCACTCTCATTCCTCTCTTTCTCATTGATAAAACACTTACCATAGCTATGGCAGACCCGGGGGATACGATTGCTATTGATGAGGCAGCTCAAGCTGCTGGCGGAATTAACATTGATGTTGTAATAGCGACAAAGAGTGAAATTCACAAAGGGATAGATGAATACTATGAAACAAAAAGCGATATTCAGGAGCTGATTGATACTATAGACCCGAAGAAGGTCCTTGAGTTTGGAGAGGAAGAAGGTGGCTCATCTTCTATAATAGAGCTTGTTGACCTTATTTTTGCTCATGGGGTAAGGGAACGTGCCTCGGACATATTTATAGAACCCGATGAGTCTCATATGGAAATCAGGTATCGGGTAGATGGGATAATATCTCAAGTTGCTACAGCTTCAATGGCTTTATTTTCTGCTATCTCATCCCGGATAAAGATAATGTCCCTGCTTGATGTTGCTGAGAAAAGACTCTCCCAGGATGGCCGGCTATCCTTTAAAGCTGCCCATAAAGAGATGGATGTGAGAGTAGGTATTTTCCCCACCGTCTTTGGTGAAAATATAGTAATGAGATTGCTTGAGAAATCTGCAACTCTGGTGGGAGGAAAAGAGCTTGGCTTTTCCTCCGTAACCGAGAAGAAAGTCAATGCCCTTATCAGCAAACCTTATGGTATGCTCGTGGTAACCGGGCCTGTTGGCAGCGGGAAAACTACCACTCTTTATACTATTCTCAATGAGCTGGCTGATGAGACCAAGAACACTCTCACTATTGAGGACCCGGTTGAATATAATATTGCCCATGTCAGGCAATCTCAGGTCAACAAAAAGATTGGGCATACTTTTCCGTCAGCGCTACGTTCAATGCTGAGGCAGGCGCCTGATATAATTATGGTAGGTGAGATGCGTGATAGCGAGACAGCAGAGTTGGCTACAGAAGCGGCTCTTACCGGGCAGCTTGTGTTAACTACCCTTCATACTAATGATGCCCCATCTGCAATTATGAGGCTTATTGATATGGGAATAGAGCCTTACCTTCTCTCTTCTACTCTAATTGGAGTAATATCCCAGCGGTTAATGAGAAAAATATGTAAGAATTGTCAAGTTGAAGATGAAACTCCAGCCTCAGTACGGGAGAAGCTGGGACTGAAGGAAGATATAAAAACATACAAAGGAAAAGGATGCTTCACCTGTAGGAAGACAGGATACAAAGGCCGCATCGGGGTATTTGAGGTGTTTACCGTTAATAGTGAAATTGAGGAAGCCATCCTTTCCAGGGCAACATCGGCCAGGATGAGAAAGATAGTTATCCAGAGCGGAATGCAGCCCCTGATAGAGGATGGAATTGAAAAGATAACCGAGGGCATTACCACCGTTGAGGAGTTATTGAGGGTGACCGGGGAAGGGTATGTCTAAGTTTAAATATTTTTCCCGGGATTGGCTGGGTCAGGTAGTGGAAGGGGAGATGGTAGCGGCATTACCCGAGGAAGTAGCCTCCCAGCTCCGCAAGGAGGGAAATACTGTCATCTCTATGGAAGAGATACTTCCCTCAAAGACAATAAAGGGATACATAAGAAGTGGGCGGGTAAAACTCGCTGAGATTGTTGCCTATACCAGGCAATTAGCCACGCTCATCAATGCCGGATTGCCTATTATCTCTGCTCTGGAAGGAATGCGAAAAGAGACCGCTAATCCGGAGCTCGCGCGCATCACTTCTGCAATAATAAACACTATTTCTGCAGGGGCTACCTTGACGGAAAGCTTTCAGCAACATGCCTCACACCTTTTCTCGGATGTATATATAAGTATGATTCAAGTTGGAGAGGAGAGTGGGCAGTTACCGGATATGCTTGAGAGAATTGCCGAGATGACAGAGCACGATTTTGCCTCCCGAGCAAAGATTAACTCTGCTCTTCGCTATCCATTTATTGTAGTGGCAGTTATGATTCTTGCCTCCATTATCCTGGTGGGTTTTGTTATTCCTCGTTTCGTAGAACTTTTTGCAGGTTTTGGGGTAGAGCTTCCCCTGCCTACGAGAATTCTTATTGGCATCAATCACTTAGGGCAGCAATACGGCCTCTTTGTGCTGGTGGGGCTCGCCGCCTTGCTCTTTGGACTCGGGTTCTGGAGCAAAACCGGAAAAGGAAAATCTATTCTGGACCGACTAAAACTTCGACTCCCTGTCTTTGGTCCGATTCTCCTCGCCGGTACCCTGACCAGATTGTGCCGCCTCTTTGGACTGCTTATTGAAAGCGGCACCCCGATCATTCGCACTCTCACTTATTTAAAGGGTACTATGGACAACTCCATATTCTCTAACCTCATAGAGCAGACAAGGAGAGCGGTGGAAGGAGGGGAATCAGTCTCATCACAGTTCAAAACCTGTCCTTTTATGCCTTCTCTCATACCTCATATGCTCACGGTGGGAGAGGAGACCGGCAAATTAGAAGAGATGCTTCATCACTTAGCTGATAATTATAACAATCAGTTGGATTACAAGTTAAAGACACTGACCGCCTCCATTGAGCCCCTGCTCATTCTCTCTATGGGAATAGGAGTGGCATTTCTTGCCATGGCTGTCTTTATGCCAATGTGGGATATGGTAAAGTTCGCCAGATGAAATATAACCTTTCAATAGACATAGATAAAGACAGGATTACTCTGCTCAGGGCAGCGCCCGGAGACAAAGATAATCTCCTATCATTAGAATGCGCTGTCACCTATCCCGTTTCCTCAGCTCACCCTGAGGATGAAATCCCCATGACAATAAAAGCCATTCTCATGGAGCACAATATCAGAGAAAAAGAAGCTGTCCTTATTGCTTCTGTTTCGGCAAGGAATAACGATGCCTTTTTAGGGAGATTTTATCTTCCGGTTATGCCACTCGGTGAAGTCCGAGCAGCGGTGATATGGGAGGCGCGCTCTGTTATGCCATTTGACCCGAGAGGAGCTCTATTTAATTATCACATTGAAGGAAAAGTAAGAGATAAGTATGGCGTTGAAAAGATTGCCGTTTCTGTGGGAGCCATTAAGATAAAAGAGGCGAGAAGACTACTCGAGATTGCCACAAAAGCCGGACTTATCCCAATTGGGTTGCTTCATCCTTTCTCTGCCATCGCTCTTTTTCTTAAGGAGAGCGCTCTAAGTGGTACTACCATTTTGCTTGATGTCGGAAAGACCACCGGTCTCCTTATCTATAGAAATGGACAATTTGAATTTGAAAGAAGGATTGGCTCCGGAGAAGATGAGCTTGACCGTATGCTCACCGAAGCTGGAGTAGAATTAGAGCTTTCAGCAGTAAAAAGCGAATATGGATTGCTTTCATCTCAAGATTTATCCCGGCTCTCTCTTTCAGAGCCTCCTGAAGGAGCTCGGGAGATACGCGCTTTTGTTGATGAGTTAGCAATTAAGACAAGAAGAGCATTAAAACAGTGGGTAGAAGAACAGGGAGAGGAAGTAATAGAGAAAATATACTTAATAGGCAGTCTAACTCAGCTTAGAAATCTTGCTCCTTATCTTGCAAATAAACTCAACATTGATGTAACAGTAGGCAATGCTGCCTCCATGAAGGTTGAGATGTCTCTTCCGGAGGAGACATCAATACCTGAGCTTTCTTTACTTATCCCTGCCATTGGCGGCAGTTCAGGCAGAAGGGCCGGAATAGAGCTTCTTCCGCCAGAGGCAAAGCTCCGGAGAAAATTAACTCAGGTAGGGACAGGAATAAGAGTATCTTTAGCACTGGTTTTTGGAAGTGTTTTACTGATGTCTATCTTTACCCGCATAAACTCCATTATCTTGAGTAAAACTGTAGATACAATGAGGACAGAAGTTGCGATTCTCATGGGCGAGGAAGGAGATGTGGCTCTGGAAGGGAAGAAAGAAGAGTTGACACGGAAGCTTGCCCACTACTATGCAGTTGCCGGGAGAGAACAGCCAATATGGGCAGGTGTCATGCGGGAGATAACCAATATTACCTCTGCCGGAGTCCTGTTCAGGGAGATGAGGCTTGATGGAGATGAGGGCGTCCTGCTCATTAATGGAATCGTTCTCCAGTTGGAGGAGAACGTTTTTCCCGAGAGGGTGCTTGCCCGGTTTATTGAGGAGATTGAGAACTCTCCCTTTTTTATTGGCGCATCTTTGCTAAACATTGATAACTATGTCGGCCCCGATGCCGGCGGGATGCCGGCAAGAAGTTTTTCCTTATCTATTATCATTCGGAAATTACCGCCGGAGGTCTTCAGGTGAGATATCTTAAAAAAGAATTACTTCTAATGGTTATTGGGCTATGTGCCACAGCCGTAGTATGGCTCTTTGTTTATACCCCGGCAGCCAGGGAGATAAAAACCTCAAGAGCCGTATCAGTTAGACTTGAAAAAGAAATAGATGCTCTCCATGCTGCTGCCCGAAGAACTCCTCTTATTGAGAAAGAGATTGCTGCCTTAAGCCTTAAGATAGAACACCTCGGGATAGAGGAGCATCTTATGAAAAGGTCTCCGCTCCACATCATGGATACTCTCTTAAAACTTGCCACTGAAGTGGAAATATCTCCAATCAGGCTCGTGGAGGCTAAAGGTAACTGGCAGGGATTTGAGATGACGGTAAATGCCCCCTCATTTTCTTCTTTTGGCGCCTATATTGAGAACCTTCACAATTCTCATTTGCTTTTGAAAATAAGATATGCTATAATAAAGTTATGCCCCGATGGCAGAGGCTTAAGAGTCGAACTGAGCATAGACGGATGGATAGGCTAAAGAGGGTATTATGGGATTTCGCGAGGATATTGCCGGTATCAAGGGAAAGAAAATTCTCTTTCTTTTAGGAGGGGGAGTACTTCTCTTGATGATTATTCTGCTTCTTCCTGCCGGGGAGAGGAGAGGGGCCGAGCTCCCGCTCGGGTTTGAGAGAGCAGCTCTTCCCGAGGTCCGTCCTCTGGCGCCGGTAGCGCCGCTCCCGGTAGTGGGGGAAGTTTTTCTCTGCCCTCAATTACTAAAGGAAGCGCGAAAAAGGTATGCCCGGGGCTGGGGCCCCGACCCATTTCTCCTTGCCGCCGCCGAAGTCGGGTATGTCAGGCTCCATCTTGGAGCTATTTTTCTCGGGGTTGAAAAAAGCGCCATCATAAATGGTAAAGCTCTAACCATAGGAGATAAAATTGGTGGATATGAGATTACCGGCATTGCTAAAGGGGTGGTCACTCTTGAAAAAAAAGGCTTGACACGCCAGCTTTCTTTCTGGTAGCATCGCCTGTCATTCCGGCTTAACACTGTCATTCCGGCTTAAGATTGTTATTCCGGCTTAAGATTGTTATTCCGGCTTAAGATTGTTATTCCGGCTTAACACTGTCATTCCCGCGAAGGCGGGAATCCAGAGTCCCCTTTGTGGACGTAGTATGTTAAGTGTTAGGTCTTGGGTGTTGGAGGAAGATTAAAAAACTAGTAAATATTCAGTAAAGACGTGGTATAAAAGCAGGTTTGAAGGTAGCCGCAACCTTTAGGTTGCGTTACTTCGTATAAAAGCAGGTTTGAAGGTAGCCGCAACCTTTAGGTTGCGTTACTTCGGCGCAGGCTGAAGCCTGCGACTACCAAGAATAACGTGTTCACTGAATACTTACACCGTAAACTGTAAACTGTAAACTGTGAACTGTAAACTGTAGACTGTTTAGGATGGAGGGTTGTTATGAGTAAGATATTGGAAGAATTGGCTAAGAGTGTGGTTGCTGGTGATGTTGTGAAGGTTACCGAACTAACAGAGGAAGCGCATAAAGAAGGAATTCCCGCAGCTGATATTGTTACTGATGGACTTTCGGAGGGAATGAACCGAATCACCAGATTATATCGGAACAAGGGATTGCATTTAGATTACACTGCCTGGGCTGCAGCTGCCTTTCAATTTGGAATGGAATCTGTCTCCAGCTACCTGAAAGAAGAAGGAGTATCAACCATTGGCAAGGTTGTTTTGGGGGTAATGTGCGGGCCCTGGACGATAGGAACAAATTTAGTATTGGCAAATTTAAGAGCGGCAAGCTTTGAAGCTATTAATGCTGGTAGTGATGTTTCACCCGAGCATATTGCGAAATGCGCTAAAATAGAGAATGCAGATATTATTACTGTGGGCTTGTATTTGTCCTACCGGATTCATCGGCTCAAGGAACTTGAGGAAGAACTCTTCAGGTTAGGCATACGGCAAAAAGTAAAAACAATCCTCTCCGGTCCCTCAGCAAATAGAAGTATAGCCCGAGAATGCGGTTTTGACGCATATGCAAAAGACGCTATAAGCATAGTTGAAACAGCTAAAAGATTTATTGTGGAAAAAGCTGCTCCCGAGGAGATTGTCTCTGAGATGACTCCCATTGAGCGAATCAGAACATCGCTCAAGTTTAAGGAGCCAGACCGGGTTCCCTTAGTGCCGTTTTCCATGACCTTTTCGGCAAAATTTGCTGGAATACCCTACTCAAAGTTCTGTAAATCGGGTGAGGCAATGGCAGAGGCACAGATAAAAGCAGTGAGAGAGTTTGGATGGGATGGGGTTACAACATGTTCTGATGTAGGTAGATTTGCGGAACCACTTGGCGCAAAAGTAGAGTATCCGGAGGATGATGTTCCCAGGCTTGTAGAGGGAGCCATAAAGCTTGCCACCGCCAGGGAAGACTTTGAGAGACTAAAGCAAGAAAAACCAGAGTACTATGCGCGAATAGGTAGGGCAGCTGAAACAACCAGGGCGGTAAAAATAATAAAAGATGAGCTTGGCGATGAGTGCGCTGTTATCGGCTCATCAGAAGGGCCTTTCCAGGGCAGTATGTTGGCGTTAGGAGCAGATCCAGCAGCAATATTTCTTACAAAGACGGATCCTAGTCTTATGCATGAAATATTGGCATGGTATGTTGAATATGAAGTTGCAATGGCAAAGCAATTAATCGCCGCTGGAGCTGACCTTATATTCTCCGGGGAACCTGCCTCCTACTGGATGTCGCCCGGGATGTTCAAGGAATTCTGTTATCCCTATCAGAAGGATGCCTATCGGAGAATAACGGAGGCAGGGGCATTGCCTCTCATTCACTGTTGTGGTAATGTTCCTCAGTCTCTCCCGTTTGCGCCCGAGGTAGCCCCTGGAGGTGTGGTTAATTTTGACTATCAGATAAATCTCAAGTGGGCAAAAGAACTTATCGGGGACAGAATCACGATTATGGGAAATCTGGACTGTAACCGACTCCTGCATTTAGGCTCTGTAGAAGATGTGGAAAAAGCCTCTATAAAAGCCATTAAGGCAGCAGCAAAGGGTGGTGGTTTCTGGCTTAGTGGAGGATGCGAGATTCCAAGAGATATGACTTACAGAAATATGCAAGCTATGCTCAGAGTTTGTCAGACAGCAGGTAAATACCCCATAGATTTAGATTAAAGGTAACTATTCAAGAAGTCAGAATACAGGAGTCAGAATTCAGAACTGCCTGCCTGAGCGAGAGCGCTCGCAGACAGGTAAACTGTGAACTGTAAACTGTAGCCTGAAACAGACCCGGCCAAGATACCCTGTTCCCAATGGGTAGGTCTCGTACTTGTGGCATAAAAAAGAGGTAATGAGAGCTAAAATACTATTTTAATGGGTTTCGTGAACAAAGCGAGGAGAGATGTTTAGGAAAAGAGATCAGGTATTTTTTGCTCAAGGGTCTTTGGGTTTAAATGTTGAATGGATAGTCATAGCTACATGGTTAGTCTTTTTTTATGCTGCTCCTATGGGTGGAAGAGCAGCTCTTCCGATGGCGCTGATAGGGGGGCTTCTCTTCGCCGGACGGGTGATAGATGCTTTCACTGATGTGTTGGTTGGATTCTGGAGTGACAACGCCACTTACAGAAGAGGAAGGCGAGTTCCATTTATACTTGCAGGAGCTCCTCTCCTTGCTCTTACTTTTTTTCTCATCTGGAATCCTCCACCGCTCGGGATATTAGGTATTGCTATTTACTTCTTTTTAATAGTTAACCTTCACTTTTTCCTTATAACCGTTGTGGCTGTGCCTCATAGTTCTCTCGTCCCTGAACTTGCTACTACATCTAATGAAAGAATAAGTGTCTCAATATGGATGGCTATTTTTGGCACAATAGGCGTAGTCATTGCCACTACTACTGCGGGGCCGCTTATTGAAAAAGCAGGCTATCCACTTATGGGGATAGTTTTCGGACTGATAGTCCTGGGGGCTTTTTATATTGCTCTTCTTGGAATTAAGGAAAAACCTCGTCAGGTAAGTCCTGTTACAAGGCTTAATCTAAAAGATGCTCTCAGGGTAACTCTCAGCAACAAACAGTTTTTATTTTCTATGATACCCCTAATATGTCTCCATTTTGGATTTGGACTATTGATGATGTCTCTCCCTTTTTTCGTCACTGCTGTCCTTGGTTTGACAGAAGGCGATGTTATGCTGTATCAAGGAGTGCCTGCAATTGCTATGTTTCCCGCTCTTTTCCTTTGGCGCTGGATGGGTAACCGCTATGGAAAAAAAAGAGCATTCCTTCTCTGCCTTATTTTAATAGCGGTGGGCGCTCCGTTCTACTTTGTCGTGGGAATACTTCCTATGGCTGCCACTTTGAGCCTGATATACCTCTTGCTAATAATAATCCCAATGGCTGGTCTCTTTGCTTTTCATAATGCCATTGTATCGGATGTAACTGACTATGATGAATTGAAAACAGGAGAACGCCGTGAGGGAATGTATTTCAGCGTCTACTTTTTTATGATGAAGGTTGGGGGTGGCCTTGGCGCTCTTGTTTTCGGCTTCCTGGGTCATTTAGGGGTTGCCCCGGGAGATTTTCTTGGGATTCAAATGGTTGGACCCATATTTGGGCTAGTCGTTTTTCTTGGGTTTTTGATATTCAGGAAATACCGACTACCTGATACAATTCGCGGAAAAACCTTAGAGGAATTAGGACTTAAATAAAAGGGTTCAAGGGGTAATGATGAGAAGGCACAAAGGCACAGAGGAGCTGATACTCGAAACTCGAAACTCGAAACTCGAAAC
>NDHY01000019.1 GCA_003574845.1 candidate division NPL-UPA2 bacterium Unc8 | reverse complement strand
AGCATGTTTATCGCACATTGTTTCTGAACGGTTATAGCTGATAGCTGACAGCTGTTAAAAAAGGAGATGGCTAAATGGTTCAGGAGATAACCGATAAAAACTTCGAGAAAGAGGTTCTCAAGTCAACTCTACCCGTCCTGGTAGATTTCTGGGCACCCTGGTGTGGGCCATGCAGAATGGTCGCTCCAGTTGTAGAGGAGATGGCTGAGAAATATAACGGGCGCCTTAAGGTTGGCAAGTTGAATGTGGATAATAATACTTTAATCGCATCGCAGTTTGAGGTTATGAGCATTCCAACGCTAATAATCTTTAATGGTGTGGAAATAGCCGAACGGATTGTTGGAGCTGTTTCTTCCTCTGAACTAAAGGCTAAAATAGATGACTGCTTGAAATGAATAAAAAATTTTATACAAAGAGGCTAAGCGTTGCATCTTGATTTCCGATGAGGTTATTACAGGATTCAGACTTTCCTATGGCAGGGCACAGAAATTTTTAGTAGCATATCAGTCAAAAATGGTTGGGGTGAGAATAAGGAGGGGAAGATAATGAATAAACGGATAGTCATTCCAGTTATTACCGTTCTAATGATTGGGATTATTGTTGCCGGGTATTTTCTCTGGCAACAGACCGATAAGCTAAGAGAAGCTGAATCGGAAATAGTTGCTCTGGAAGGAAATGTTACCGCCCTGCAAACAAACCTGGCAGAGTCAGAAGCAACAGCCTCAACTTTAGAAGCTAAGTTTGTACCGGTAACCTTCCCCGACCCCAATCTTGAGGCAGCCATTCGTAGGGCATTAGGAATAGAGCCCGATATAGACATTTACCGTTCCGACCTTGAAGAGCTTACCAGGTTCAGCGCTTCAGGAAAACGTATCTCTAACCTCTCCGGCCTGGAACACGCCGTCAACCTGACCAGTCTCTGGCTTGAAGGTAACCAGATAAGCGACCTCTCTCCTCTTGCCAACCTCACCAATCTGACCAGTCTCCACCTTAAAGATAACCAGATAAGTGACCTCTCGCCTCTTGCCAACCTCACCAACCTGGCCAGTCTCTGGCTTGGGGGGAATCAGATAAACGACCTCTCGCCCCTTGCCAACCTCACCAACCTGACCTGGCTCCGGCTTAGGCTGAATCAGATAAGTGACATCTCGCCCCTTGCCAATCTCACCAACCTGACCTGTCTCTGGCTTGGGGGGAATCAGATAAGTGACATCTCTCCTCTTGCCAACCTCACCAACCTGACCAGTCTCTGGCTTGAAGGTAACCAGATAAGCGACATTTCCCCTCTCTCGGACCTCACTAATCTGGCCAGTCTCACCCTTACGGGTAACCAGATAAACGACATCTCGCTCCTTGCCAACCTCACCAATCTGACCTGGCTCCGACTTGGGAAGAACCAGATAAGCGACCTCTCGCCCCTTGCCAACCTCACCAATCTGACCAGTCTCTACCTTGGGGGGGATCAGATAAGTGACCTCTCGCCCCTTGCCAACCTCACCAATCTGACCTGGCTCGCCCTTACAGGTAACCAGATAAGCGACATCTCGCCTCTTGCCAACCTCACCAATCTGGCCAGTCTCTGGCTTGGGGGGAATCAGATAAGCGACCTCTCGCTCCTTGCCAACCTCACCAATCTGACCTGGCTCCGACTTGGGAAGAACCAGATAAGCGACCTCTCGCCCCTTGCCAACCTCACCAATCTGGCCAGTCTCTGGCTTGAAGGTAACCAGATAAGCGACATCTCGCCCCTTGCCAACCTCACCAACCTGACCAGTCTCGTCCTTACGGGTAACCAGATAAGCGACATTTCCCCTCTCTCGGACCTCACTAATCTGACCTGGCTCCGACTTGGGAAGAACCAGATAAGCGACCTCTCGCCCCTTGCCAACCTCACCAACCTGACCGGGCTCTGGCTTGAAGGTAACCAGATAAGCGACATTGGCCCCCTGGTCCAGAACGAGGGACTCTCCGATGGGGACAGAATTGACCTTTGGAGAAATCCTTTGAGTGAGGCTTCTTTTAATACTTACATTCCTCAGCTTGTGGGAAGAGGTGTAGGGGTGGGTTATGATATTTCTCCAATAAGATAAGGTAGTAACCTAATTAAAAATGTAATGTGTAGCTCGACGGAGAATGCAGAAATTTTCATTACAAATTTCCTACAGATTTTAGAGCTGTATAATGTTTCAGACCTGAAGTTGTTACTGTAGAATTAAATGATGAGATAATAAGAAAAGATAAGTTTCAGGTGACTTTGCTTAAATCTGATGATAAATTAGAGCTTATGTATATAGGTGGTGGTTGTGAGATTTGCAAATAATATTTTAGATTTAATCGGTAATACACCAATGGTAAAACTTAATAAAATTATTGAGCAAGATTCAGCACAGATTATAGCAAAATTAGAGTCTTTTAATCCAGGTGGTAGTGTTAAGGATAGAATATGCCTTTCCATGATTGAAGATGCGGAAAAGAATGGATTAGTTGTTCCTAATTCAACCATAATTGAACCAACATCAGGAAATACTGGAATAGGTTTAGCTATGGTCTGTGCAGTTAAAGGCTACAGATGTATCTTTACCATGCCCGAGACGATGAGCGCTGAGCGCCGCTACATCCTAAAATCTTACGGAGCTGAGATCGTCCTTACTCCTGGCACCGAGGGGATGAAGGGAGCGATAAAGAAAGCAGAAGAAATTGCGAGAAAGAATCGTAAGGCATTTATGCCTCAACAGTTTAAGAATCCTGCTAATCCTGAAGTTCATCGCAAAACTACCGCCCTGGAAATCTGGCGGGATACAGATGGTAAAGTAGATATTCTTATATCAGGAGTAGGAACCGGGGGGACAATTACCGGTGTGGCTGAAGTAATAAAAATAAAAAAATCGTCATTTAAAGCTATTGCCGTTGAACCAACAGATTCTCC
The DNA here is from genome assembly GCA_003574845.1 of candidate division NPL-UPA2 bacterium Unc8. Classification (GTDB taxonomy): domain Bacteria; phylum NPL-UPA2; class NPL-UPA2; order NPL-UPA2; family NPL-UPA2; genus NPL-UPA2. The sequence continues at coordinate 6,296 of NDHY01000019.1, read as the reverse complement.
TGTCCTTTCCGGAGGGGAGCCGGGTTCTCACAAGATTCAAGGAATCGGCGCCGGTTTTATTCCTGAAATATTAAACACAAAAATTATTGATGAAGTAATCAAAGTAACTAATGAAAAAGCTCAAGAATGCGCCAGGCGTCTGGCTAAAGAAGAAGGAATATTTGCTGGAATTTCTTCTGGGGCAGCAGTGCATGCAGCAATAGAGGTAGGAAAACGCAAGGAGAATAAGGGAAAGCTTGTTGTGGTGATTCTTCCGGATTTAGGGGAGCGTTATCTGAGCACAGATTTATTCCGTGACTAATTTGGGATTTTGATAAGGAGATAGTTATGTTATGGATCATGGATGGCCTCGAGAGGGGCAAGAATTGGGTAAGGTGAAATTATGAAAATTGTTTTTAACTTGATAAGAGAAGGGAAATAAAATGGCTAAAACAATTGCCGAAATTAATGACAAGATTAAAAGAGGTCAAGTAGTTGTAGTAACTGCCGAGGAAATGATTGAAATTGTGGAGGAAAAGGGAGCAAAGAAAGCCGCTCAAGAGGTGGATGTAGTAACTACCGGGACATTCGGACCCATGTGTTCCTCAGGAATGTATGTAAATATTGGTCATGCTAATCCCAGGATAAAGCTTGGTGGCGAAGCCTGTTATTTAAATGAGGTGCCTGCCTATTGCGGCTTTGCTGCTGTGGACATCTATTTGGGGTGTACCCATCTGCCTGATGATGACCCTCGAAATAAAGTTTATCCCGGTGAGTTCAAATATGGAGGTGGTCATGTAATTGAAGAGTTTGTTGCCGGTAAGGACATTAAACTTACGGCAGCTGCTTATGGTACAGACTGCTATCCGAGAAGGAAATTAGAAACATGGATAAACATTAAAGATGTTAACGAAGCGGTGCTCTTTAATCCGAGAAATGTTTACCAGAACTACAATGTAGCGGTGAATCTTTCGGATAAAATCATCTATACCTATATGGGTGTTTTAAAACCTGATTTAGGTAATGCTAACTATTGTAGTGCCGGTCAACTCTCCCCGCTTCTGAACGACCCTTTATACAAAACTATTGGCATTGGCACGAGGATTTTTCTTGGCGGCGGAATTGGCTATGTGGCCTGGCAGGGAACTCAACATAATCCAACCGCCAAAAGAAAGGATAACGATGTTCCCTGTGTTCCAGCAGGCACATTAGCCGTAATTGGAGACTTAAAGCAGATGAAACCCGAATGGCTCATAGGGGCAAGCATGCTCGGGTATGGGGCGACTTTGACAATAGGAATAGGCATTCCTATTCCTATTTTAGATGAAGAGATTGCCCGTTATACTGCCATAAAGGATGAAGAGATATTTGCGCCGGTTGTTGATTACAGCAAACAATATCCGTATGGAGAAAAACCAAAAGTAGAGTTAGGGGAAGTCTCTTATGCTCAACTGAAGAGTGGCAAGATTATGATACAAAGCAAAGAGGTCCCTACGGCTTCATTTTCCAGTTATCCAAAAGCAAAAGAGATCGTTGAGATTCTGAAAGAGTGGATAAAGAGCGGACAGTTTCTTCTGCCCGAGCCGGTAGCATCTCTTCCTGGACCAGAATCAGGTTTAACCTTTAAACCATTGAAGGAAAGACCAATAGAATAAAAAGAGGAGGAATCAATGATTTCCGAACGAATTGTTTTAAGGTTCCCTCATCGTCTGGTTGAGCAACCAATTGTATATAATCTGGTCAGAGAGCATAACCTGGAATTCAATATCCTTAAAGCTTATGTTACCCCACGCGAAGAAGGGCTTTTGGTGTTGGAACTTAAAGGACAGGATGATGATTACAATAAAGGAATGAATTATTTAACCCGGATAGGAGTGGCAGTTCAGCCACTCAGCCAGGATGTAATTCGCAATGATGCCCGGTGCACTCATTGTGGTGCTTGTGTGACAATATGTCCAACCGGTGCTCTGGTTCTTGACTCTATTACCCGAAAAGTTCATTTTTATGACAATAAATGCATTGCCTGCGAACTCTGTGTTCCTGCTTGTCCTCCCAGAGCCATGGAGGTCCATTTTTAAATGTCGGAGATAAGATTCTATCGTAATTGGTGTGAGGATAAAGACTTAGTTTCCTTCAATGTAGTAGTAAAGGAAAGCGATTTATATATTCGAGCACAAAATAATTTAGCCGGGAAAGCATATAAGTTGGTTTCCAAATATAGATTAATTCTGGAGAAATATATCGGGCGGAATCCAGCTTTTGAAAATAGTCTTGAACCCATTTCCCTGGGGGAAGATGCTCCCGTTATCGCCAGAGAAATGGCTAAAACAGGAAGGAAAGCGGGGGTGGGCCCAATGGCAGCGGTAGCCGGGGCAATTGCTGAATTCGTAGGTAAAGATTTATTGGATTATACTCCGGAAGTAATCGTAGAAAATGGAGGCGATATATTCGTAAAGACCACCAGGATTAGACGCATTGGTATTTATGCCGGCAATTCACCCTTCACGAAAAAGATAGCCATAGAAATTTCACCTGAGAAGACTCCCTTAGGAGTTTGCACTTCTTCCGGCACTGTGGGACATTCCTTAAGTTTAGGGAAAGCCGATGCGGTGGTAGTCCTTTCCCCTTCCACTATCCTTGCGGATGCATCGGCTACAGCCATCGGTAACCTTATAAAAGATGAATCGGATATTTCCTCAGGAATAGAGTTTGCTAAAAAAATAAAAGGAGTAAAAGGTGTTCTTATAATTAAAGACGATAAAATGGGTATTTGGGGAGACATAAAAATTTCATAACCGTCCCCGGAACTTACTCTTTAAATTTTGACTTCATTTTCATCGTCGGATATGTCAGTTGCTGCTGGTTGTTCAAACTTTAACAGCCTGGCAGATTCGGCTTCTGGTAGCTGCTCCACCTCACGCAATTTCCGCTCTATAGCTCTTGTCCGAACACCAGTTTGATCAATGGTATCTGAAGCTGAGTCTAAGTTTTTTTTGACTTTGATGAGAATATCACCGAATCTACCGAATTCCGTCTTAACTGCTGCGAGAACATCCCAAACCTCACTGGATCGCTTCTCTATGGCCAATGTGCGAAAGCCCATTCGTAAGCTGCTTAAGGTTGCTGTAAGTGTGGTAGGGCCAACAACTACAATTCGGTAAGTCTGCTGGAGTTTTTCCACTAAACCGGGTTGCCTGAGTACTTCAGCATACAGGCCCTCAGTGGGCAAGAACATTATTGCGAAGTCGGTTGTTCTTGGAGGGTCAAGATATTTATCTGCAATGACTTTCGCTGAAGTTTGAATTGCACGAGCAAGGGCTCCTGTAGCCTTTTCCACAGCATCAGCGTCAGCAGTATCTGCGGCGTCAACAAGTCTCTGATAATCTTCTTGTGGAAATTTCGAGTCAATTGGCAACCAAACAATAGAATTCACGTCTTTGCCAGTGCCCGGTAATCGAATCGCATACTCAACTGTGTCTCTCGACCCTTCTCGAGTCTGGACATTCTTGTCGTATTGATCCGGTGTAAGAATTTGTTCCAGAAGTGCCCCAAGTTGAACTTCACCCCAGGTTCCGCGTGCCTTTACATTGGTAAGCACTCGCTTGAGATCACCTACACCGGTAGCAAGATTCTGCATTTCCCCGAGACCACGCTGTACCACCTCCAGTCGCTCACTAACAATCTTGAAAGACTCGCTCAGTCGTTTTTCAAGCGTATTCTGTAGCTTCTCATCCACGGTTTGCCGCATCTGGTCAAGTTTCTTTTCGTTACTTTCCTGAAGATTCCTTAATTGGGCATCAATTGTACTGCGAACTTTATCAATTCGGACTTCATTGGATTCTGTAAGTTCCTTGATTCGCCTGGCAACCAGCTCAAGATTCTCCGTTTGTGATTTGCCTATTTCACTGATGGTCCTGGCTAATGTTTCCGTTGACGTCTTTTGTCCTGCCGATATTTCCTCGCGCAGCCCTCTTGATGTTCTGGTAGATTCTTCTCTGTCAGCACGAAATTCATCATGAATAATTTGCTCAAGCCGCTGGTTTCCAGACGCCGATTTCTTCCCCTGAAGTATAAGCACAATCAGCGCTACAGACAAGGTGAGCAAAGCAATTAGAAGAGCAACTTCCATAACAAAACCTCCTGTGGGAAATCACTGTTGACTTTTCTTAGTAACCTGGGAAATGGCACTTCGGGAAAACTCTAACTTCACATTGTCATCAACCTTTATCACCACTGTATTGTCCTTGACATTAGTTGCTATTCCGTGGATTCCTCCCATTGTAATTACTGAGTCCCCTTTCTTGATATTAGCTAACATCTCGTCTCGTTTTTTCTTCTCTTTGCGTTGTGGAAGGATAACAAGAACAACCCACACCACCATAATGATGATAAGAAAAGGAAGGAACATCGGAAAAGGCCCTCCAGTAGACGCCCCTGCCAATAATACCTGTCCTACTTCATTAAACATTCTCCACCTCCTTATTTTTAATTAAGAATTCGTTGTAAAATTCCTGAAATTTTCCCTTAACTATCGCTTCTCGCATTCCTGCCATCAGGCTCATATAAAAAAACAAATTATGGTAAGTTACCAGGCTCATTCCCAATATTTCATTCACCGAGAAGAGGTGACGCAGATAAGCCCGCGTAAAATGGCGGCAGGTGTAACACTCACAACTCTCATCAAGAGGAATAAAAAGGCTTACATTTTCAGCATTTCGCACAATTACCTTTCCTGAACTTGTCCAAGCAGTCCCATTTCTCCCGTAGCGGGTTGGCAGAATACAATCAAACATATCTGCTCCCCTTTTTACTCCCTCAAGGAGGTCCAATGGAGTGCCCATACCCATAACATAACGCGGTTTATCCTCAGGTAGAAGAGATAGGCACTCATTAAGTAGCTCATAGGTGAGAATTTTTGCTTCTCCTACACTGATTCCTCCAAGCGCATAACCGTCAAAGCCAAGAGAGGTAAGATTTTTAATACATTCAACTCTCAGCTCGGGGTAAAGCCCACCCTGAATTATTCCAAACAAAGCCTGAGCATTACTGTGATGGGCTTTTTTTGACCTTTCTGCCCAGCGGCAGGTCAGCTCCATTGCTCTTTTTGCCTGGTCATGTTCACAGGGGTAAGAACAGCATTCATCAAGAGGCATTATTAAATCTGCTCCAATCTCACCCTGGAGTTCAATTACATTTTCAGGGGTAAAAAAATAACGCCTTCCATCAAAATGAGATTGAAACCCCACTCCTTTCTCACTAATTTTACATAGCGGAGCAAGGCTCATCAGCTGGTATCCTCCGCTGTCAGTAAGAGTTGCTCCATCCCAACCCATAAACTGATGCAGACCTCCTGCTGCCTTAATAACTGCCGCTCCTGGCCTCAAAGCAAGGTGGTAAGTATTAGAAAGAACAATTTGCGCTCCGATTTTTCTCAGCTCCATCGGGCTTATCGTTTTTACTGTCGCCTGGGTTCCAACTGGAATAAAGGTCGGCGTCAAAACGGTCCCGTGCGCTGTTGCCATCTCTCCTGCCCGTGCCTCTCCGTCCTTACAAATCAATTTAAAGTTAAACATAGGATTTAAATGGATAGAAGCATAATAAGACAGATTTGCTTGTCTGGCAAGGGATTTAGTGAATGGTAATTAGTGATTGGTAATTAGTGAATCGAAAAAACGCTTGACAAGTTGTTGCTGTCATGTATAGTTATGATAGCAAGGGGCTGCGATGAATTCTACGAAGAGCAAAAAGTAAACTTTATTTTTGAGCAATCGCTAAGTAATGACATTTAATGAGCTGGTTAAAGCTTTAGAACAGAATGGATTTAAGATTATTAAAGAGAAAGGCTCTATACGGTACTACGGCAAGATTGGTTGGGATAAATTAATTCGGGTAGATTATCATGGTTCAAAGCAAGTGCCTACAGGTACTTGCCATGCTGTTTTAAAAGCCGCTGGGCTAAAAGAGAGGAGAGAAAGATAAAATGATTAACTTAAAATACTCTCTGGTTATAGAAGCTACAGAAGACCCAGGCTTTTTTAGCTTCTATTCTCCTGAATTGGAGGGATTTACTGGTGTTGGCCATTCGGTAGAGGATTGCCTTTATAATGCCAAATGGGGGATTCAAGAACACATTAATCTTTTAAAAGAGAAAGGTCTTCCCGTGCCTGAAGAGAATCAAAATCCTAGTGTAGTGATTCAAAATGAGAAGATATTAAAGCCCCATATGGCATAGTGGAGACCTGACCCCGTTACTTTCCAGGGCGGCGGGGTTTCGCTTCGGCTCCCGGGCGAGGGGGGTCTCCGGCCGCCCCCCCCTT
>NDHY01000018.1 GCA_003574845.1 candidate division NPL-UPA2 bacterium Unc8 | reverse complement strand
AAATTTGCTAAGAATAGGACATTTTAAATTTGTCTTGACACCTATTAAGAAAGACATTGACATTGCCTTTAAGACTCTCTATAATTAGTTGTAGCTTTTCCTGGCTCTACAATCCCGGGTGAAACATTTTTTAAAGGGATTTTTCCTTTAGAAGGTCTGAAGCATTTTAATGCATTTAATGTCTGATTTTGATTTGAGGAAGAAGGACTCAAGGAAGTGCCAGGCAGAGGTAAACTGACGAGGCTGGCTGGCGGGATTGGGTTGGCAACACTGGCAAGCCGCATTTTGGGGCTTGTAAGGACAGTATTAATTGCTAAATATTTTGGTGTCGGGGTCTTTGCCGATGCCTTTTTTATTGCTTTTCAAATTCCGAATGTGATGAGAAGATTGTTTGGCGAAGGCGGGCTGCAAGCCGCTTTTATCCCGGTATTTACAGAATGCATGGAGAAAGATGGGAGTAGCTCTGCCTGGGGAATGGCAAGTGCAGTGACTAATGTCCTGATGGCGTCTCTCTTTATTATCAGCGGCCTGGGAGTTTTACTTGCTCCGATTGTTACCAGGCTCCTGGTTCCGGGTTTTGACGCAGAAAGCGCTGCTATTACCACAGACCTGCTGCGGATAATGTTTCCGTACATCTTCTTTATCGGACTTGCCACTCTTGGTATGGGTATTCTCAATTCCCTGCGGCATTTTGCTATCCCTGCAATCACTCCGATTATTCTTAATCTCTTTATGATTGCCGCTCTCTTTTTCTTTATTGCTCCTGAAAGCAGGACCGGAATTATAATTCTGTCAGTTTCGGTTATTCTTGGAGGAGTAGGGCAGCTTCTCATTCAGCTTCCGATATTAAGAGCGAAGGGGATGCAATTCAGATTAATTTTTAATCATCCGAAAATAAAAAAACTCTTTTTTTTGGCAGTTCCGGCAACTTTAGGACTTGCCATCTATCAGATAAATATCGTTGTTGACCGCATTTGTGCTTCCTTTGCCTTTATCGTAGGAGAGGGAGCAATATCTGCCCTTACTTATGGGGTGTGGATAGTGCAGGTTCCAATTGCTATCTTCTCCACTGCCATTGCTACTGCTACTTTTCCCCGCCTTGCCGGCTATGCTGCAAAAGGAGAAATTGCAAAGCTACGCCAAATGTTCTCATTTTCATTTCGCACGGCGCTTACCCTTCTTATTCCTGCTTCAGCAGGGTTGATTGTCCTGAGAAAGCCAATTATCAGTTTACTCTTTGAAAGAGGAGCTTTTGATGCTACAGCTACTGAGATTACGGCAACTGCACTTCTTTTCTATTCAATAGGATTGTTTGCTTACGGGGCAGTTCATATCCTGAGCAAAACATTTTACTCTCTTCAGGATATGAAAACACCGCTCCGGGCAGCTATTGTTGCTATGGTTTCTAATGTAGCGCTCAACATTATTCTTATGTTTCCTCTTGGGCTTGGAGGGCTTGCTCTCGCCACTTCTATCTCAGCGGTCATAAATATGTTCATTCTCGTTTTCCTGCTTAACAGGAGAATTGGCGGAGTTGATGGAAAGAAAATCCTTAACTCTCTCTTTAAAATTATTCCAATAACTGCTATAATGATGTTCTTATGCCACATACTTATGGGAATGTTTGCCAATGAGGTTTTAGCAGTGCTTATTCCAATCGCTGCCGGAGCGGCTTTCTTCATAGGAGTCTCTCTCCTCTTGAAGCTTGAGGAAGTAGGGGTAATGGTGAGAAGGAATAAATAATAGAGGGGTCAGGTCTCCACACTCCACACAGAGAAGCTTAAACTCTAAATACTAAACTCTAAACTCGAAACTCGAAACAAACTCAAAACTCAAAATTACAATGCAAAATTGAAAATTAGAAATTGAAAATTGAAAATTGGAAAGCTGATAGCTGACAGCTGAATGCTGAAAGCTATTAGAGAGGCACAGAGGCGATGAATCTTTCAGTTCAATTGGCTCCAAAAAATAAACAGGGTTTACTACTAACCAACCCGGTGATGACGGCATCGGGCACCTTTGGTTATGGCACAGAGTATAGCCGTTTATTTGATATTCAAAAGTTAGGGGCTATCGTATGCAAAGGAACTACCCTTAATCATAAGGATGGTAACCCTCAGCCACGAATAGTTGAAACAGCCTCTGGACTGCTCAATTCAATTGGGCTACAGAATATTGGTGTTAACGCCTTGATTAAAGAAAAAGCGCCGCTCTGGGCAAGCTGGCAGGTGCCGGTCATTGTTAATATTGCCGGCGAGACCATTGACGAATATGCCAGGATAGCTAATGAACTGGATGGAGTAGCTGGAATTAGGGCTATTGAAGTAAATATCAGTTGCCCCAATATTAAAGCTGGCGGGGCTGAGTTTGGAGCCAATCCCAAATCAGCCGCCGAAGTAACCGCCGCCGTCAAAACAGCTACCTCCCTGCCGGTATTGGTCAAGCTAACCATAAACACCAGTGATATAGCTGAGATAGCTATGGCGGTGGCTGAAGCCGGTGCCGATGCTATATCCTTAATCAACACGCTTAGAGGTATGGCTATAGATATAATTATGCGTAGACCCTTATTAGGCAACATAATCGGAGGTCTATCTGGACCAGCGATAAAGCCGGTGGCATTACATATGGTATATAAAGTAGCTGGTGCGGTAGATGTGCCAGTCATCGGTTGCGGCGGCATCACTACCGCCAGCGATGCCATAGAGTTTATAATGGCCGGGGCAAGTGCTGTTCAGGTCGGCACAGCTATCTTTACTAATCCCAGAGCGCCACTTGATATTTTAGAGGGAATAGAGCAATTCATGAAAAAAGAGGGGATAGAAGATATAGCCGAGCTTGTTGGCGCCGCCCGATATTAGAGCACCAGTCACCAGTTTAACAGCCTTCAGCATTCAGCCTTCAGAAACAATGTGCGATAAGCATGCCCCGATGCAAATCGGGGTCGCACCGCTACTCTGTTGGTAACTGGTCGCCAATCACTAATCACTGTATTTTGCACTTTGCATTTTCTTTGTGCCTTCGTGCCTTCCCCTTTTTGCTTTTAGTTAGGTAATCCTCAATAGCTGATTTAAGCGCTTCCTCAGCAAGAAGTGAACAATGCATCTTTATAGGTGGAAGTCCGCCCAGTGCTTCTGCCACAGCATGGTTAGAGATTTTGAGTGCCCCCTCCACAGTCTTTCCCTTCACCAACTCCGTCACCATGCTTGAGGTGGCAATCGCGGCGCCGCATCCGAAAGTCTTGAACTTGGCATCCACGATGACTTCATCCTTGACCTTGATGTAAAGCTCCATTATATCACCGCACACCGGGTTGCCCACATGTCCGATGCCATCGGGATTTTCTATCTCCCCCACATTCCTCGGGTTCTTGAAGTGCTCCATCACCTTCTCACTATATAGCGACAAGACATCACGCATGTTTTCCTCTTCTATCTACGGCTTTTCAAAAGCGGCGACATAGCTCGCAATTTGGCGACGATTTTTGGCAGAACCTCTAAAACGTAGTCTATATCTTTAGAGGTATTCTCTCGACCGAGGGTAAAGCGCAAGGAGCCGTGTGCAAGCTCTGGAGATAGGCCCAGCGCAAGCAACACATAAGATGGCTCAAGGCTTGATGAACTACAGGCTGAGCCGGTAGAAGCACAAATGCCCTCCAGGTCAAGATTTAGGAGCATTGATTCCCCTTCTACGAAATCAACGCTTACATTGACATTGTTGAGCAGCCTTTTTGTGAGATGACCATTTAGGCGGATGTGGTCAATTCGCTCCAGGAGACCTTTAATGAGCTGGTCACGAAGATAAGTCAGCCGCTCCGCTTCCTCATCCATTTCCTGTTTGGCGAGCTCTATCGCTCTGCCAAAGCCCACAATTCCGGGGACATTCTCAGTGCTCGCCCGCCGCCTCCGCTCCTGCTCCCCTCCGTGCATAAAGGGAAGTAGTTTGGTGCCTCCTCTGACATACAGTGCTCCAACCCCCTTGGGGCCATACAACTTGTGTGCTGACATAGAGAGTAAATCCACCCCCAGTTCATTCACATCTACCGGGATATGCCCTACCGTCTGCACCGCGTCAGTATGAAAATAGATTCTTGCTTCTCTGGCAATCTTACCTATCTCAGCTATCGGCTCTATGGTGCCCATTTCGTTGTTGGCATGCATTACCGAAATAAGGATGGTTTTATCGGTGATAGCCCTTCTGACATTGTCAGGGTCAACTAAGCCATGCTCATCTACCGGGAGGTAGGTTACCCTGACCCCCCTCCTCTCTAAGGACTTGCACGTCTCCATCCCGGCATGGTGTTCAATGGGAGTGGTAATGATGTGATTCCCCTTATGCTCGTTAGTATAAGCAACACCCTTTATGGCAAAGTTATCTGCCTCGGTCCCCCCGCTGGTAAAGACCAACTCCTCGCTCTGGGCACCAATAAGGTCGGCAACCTTGCTCCTCGCCTCTTCTATAGCCCCTTTTGCCTCTTGCCCATAGGAATAGATGCTTGACGGATTACCGAAGACATCAGTAAAGTAGGGGAGCATTGCCTTTACCACCTCAGGATGCGTCGGCGTAGTAGCCGCATAATCAAGATATATCCGTCTCATTTACTTACCAGTAAATAAATTCTAAACTCTAAATGTTTCAGCCTTCAGCCTTCAGTTGCCACTTTGTGTCTTCAAATGCTACTCTCTAACATCTTATCTACAGCGGCTTTAGCTTTAAGGCGGACTTCTTCTGGAACTTTAATCTCTGTAGTCATCTCTTCCAGTGCCCAGAGGATGTTTTCCAGTGTAATTAGTTTCATTCTTGGGCAGATTGCCTGGTCAGAAGCCGGGATAAATTTCTTATCATGATTCTCTTTTCTCAGTCTGTGTATTATTCCAATCTCTGTTCCTATGATTAGCTCCCTGGTCTCAGTCTCATTGGCAAACCTGCACATTCCACCAGTGCTTAAGACTTCATCAGCGAGGGCGATTACTTCCGGTCTACACTCTGGATGAATGAGCACCTTAGCTTGTGTGTGCTCTTGCCTTAATGTAATGATATCCTGTGGCTGTATTCTGATGTGGGTAGAGCAAAAGCCGGGCCAGGGGATTATCCGCTTTCTAACTTTGGTGGAAATATAATGACTCAGGTATTGATCGGGGATAAATAATATCTCTTCGGCATCTAAACTTTCAACGACCCTGACTGCATTGGCAGAGGTGCAGCAAATGTCTGATTCTGCCTTAACTGCAGCACTGGAATTGATATAACAGACTACTGTTGCTCCTGGATGATGCTTTTTCTCCTCTCGCAAGCGCTCAGCAGTAATCATATCAGCCATGGGGCAGCCAGCATTTGCATCAGGAAGCAAAGATATTTTGTCCGGACAAAGGATGGAGACGATCTCTGCCATAAAGTGCACACCGCAAAATACAACTACATCAGCCTCAGTTTTGGCTGCGGTCCGACTCAGCCCAAGAGAATCACCCACAAAATCGGCAATGTCCTGAACCTCGCCAAGTTGATAGTTATGAGCCAGAATGATGGCATTCCTTTGTCTCTTGAGGCGCAGAATGCGTTCTATTAATTCAGCATTGTGCTGATTCGCTTCTATCAAGATACTCTCCAGCTGTTGGTATAAACATTCATTCTCCTTCCCCTGACAAATCCAATAAGGGTCACGCCTAAATCAGCAGCTAAATTTACTGCCATGTCGGTGGCAGCGGATATAGAGGCAACTATAGATATGTTTCTTCTAACTACTTTAAGTAGAGCTTCCGAAGAAATCCTGCCACTGGTAATTATTATTCTGTCAGCTACCGATATGTTTTTCAAGATACACTCACCGAAGACTTTATCAATGGCATTGTGTCTTCCTATATCTTCGCTAAAGACTAAAATGTTCTTTGTATCACACAGGGCGGAGCCGTGAACCCCACCCGTTTCTCTATATATACGAGAACGAAGTTGGAATTCATTTATTAGTGCAAAAACCTCGTTAGCTGATATTTTCATCCGGGAGCTTACCCTTGCTGCGCTCTGAGCGTCAGCAGTGCTATAAAAAGTAACTCCTCTTCCACAACTTGAGGTTATGAGCCGTTTAAATAAATCTCTGGCAGGCTCTATCGTCTCACTGGTTTCCATATATGCCACGCCTCTTTGTTCATTAAGTGTCATTTTCTTAACTTCTTCTTTATTTTTTACAAAGCCTTCGGAGAAAAGAAAACCAACAGCCAAATACTTCAAATTCATCGGAGAGCAGAGCAGTGTTACCAATTCCTGGTTGTTCAAAATGATGGTAAAAGCATATTCCTGAGCAAGTTTATCTTTAATTTCCTGTCTGCTTTCCCTGTTAATTCGTAATATTGGAAATTCTTTTACCCCGTTTGTCATCCTTTTTTCCTGAACCTTTTTACTGACTATTTATGTTGGCTTGTGCTGCCGTGAGTCGTGCAATTGGGATGCGATATGTAGAACAACTGACATAGTCTATTCCAATCTGGTGGCAAAAGGCAATTGATTTCGGGTCTCCACCATGTTCACCACAGATACCAATTTTAAGATTTGGTTTCTTTAAGCGTCCGCGCTGAATACCAATTTTCATCAGTTCCCCTACTCCTTTCCTGTCAATTGTCTGAAATGGGTCATTGGCAAGAATCTTGTTTTCAAGATAATCAGGTAAGAATTTTACTACATCGTCACGGCTATAACCAAATGTCAACTGAGTGAGGTCATTTGTTCCAAAGGAGAAAAAATCTGCGAACTCAGCAATTTCATCGGCGACTACTGCAGCGCGCGGAATCTCAATCATTGTCCCTATTAAATAGTTCACATCCACACCATATTTTTTCTTTGTAACTTCGGCAATTCTTACTACAATTTCTCTCTGGTTATGAAGCTCTTCCTTTGTTCCCACCAGTGGGATCATTATCTCCGGAAGAACCTTGATACCTTTTTTGGTGAGTTCGCAGGCGGCTTCCATAATTGCCTGTACCTGCATTTCTGTTATCTCCGGGTAAGTGATTCCTAATCGGCATCCCCGGTGTCCTAACATTGGATTTACTTCTGAAAGAAGTTCTACTTTTTCCCTGAGTGCCTCCGGAGAAATTCTCATCTGTTTTGCCATTTCCGCCTGAGCAGACTTATTGTGGGGTAGAAATTCATGTAATGGCGGGTCAAGGGTGCGAATGGTAACCGGCATACCGTTCATTGCCCTGAAGATCATAATGAAATCTTCTTTTTGGTAAGGGAGCAGCTTTCCTAACGCCTTCTGACGCATTTCTTTGTTATCAGCTAATATCATTTCCCGTACTAATTTGATTCTTTCAGGCCCGAAAAACATATGTTCAGTACGGCAGAGTCCAATACCAACGGCGCCGAATTTTCTTGACAATTTAGCATCTTCAGATGTGTCGGCGTTCGCTCTCACCTTAAGCCCTCTAATCTCATCTGCCCATATCATAAGTTTCTTGTAAGAAAGATTTTTTTCCGGGTCGGCTGGAAATAGAGGAAGCGTTTCCGCATAGACCGTTCCTTTTGTTCCATTGAGTGTAATCCAGTCTCCTTCTTTCAGGGTTTTTCCGCCAACTTTGACTGTGCGCGTACTTACATCAATGTTAAGTGCACTACAGCCAACAATGCAGCACTTGCCCCATCCTCTTGCTACTAAGGCAGCATGACTTGTTATTCCCCCTGTAGAGGTGAGGACTCCCTCAGCTACGTGCATCCCGTGCACATCCTCCGGGCTGGTCTCAGCGCGTACGAGAATGACTTTTTTTCCTTCCTTTGACTGGGTTTCGGCATCGTCAGCAGTAAAAACAATCTGCCCGACGGCGCCTCCTGGTCCTGCCGGCAAGCCATCAGCGAGTTTTGTTGCTGTTCTTTCAGCTTTGGGTGAGACCATTGGGTGGAGAAGATCACTAATCTGTTCCGGTTTTACCTGCAACAGCGCTTCTTTCTGGGATATTAATCCTTCTTCACACATATCTACCGCAATTTTGATAGCAGCGGCTCCACCGCGTTTTCCTGTCCGGGTCTGAAGAATAAAAAGTTTTCCTTCCTGGACGGTAAATTCAATATCCTGCATATCGCGATAATGGGTCTCCAACTTTTTCTGTAAGCTATTAAGCTCCTCATAGATTTGAGGCATCGTTTCTTCCATAGATGAAAGCTCATTTGCTAAGACGGCTTTTGTTGCCTCATTCAGCGGTTGTGGCGTCCTGATTCCTGCTACGACATCTTCTCCCTGAGCATTAGGGAGAAACTCGCCATAGAAAATCTTATCTCCTGTTGCAGGGTCCCTTGTAAAAGCAACACCGGTGGCACTGTTTTCTCCCATATTGCCAAACACCATTGCCTGCACATTCACTGCTGTTCCCCAATCATCAGGAATGTCTTCAATGTTGCGATAAGAGATTGCTCTCTTTCCCATCCAGGATTTAAATACTGCTCTGATGCTTTCCCACAGTTGCTCAGTCGGGTCACCAGGGAAATCAACTTTTAATACTTCTTTAAGTTTTGCTTTGAATGTTTGGCAAAGTTGCCGGAGGTCTTCAGTGCTTAGCTCGGTATCATCTTTTAGCCCTTTTCTTTTCTTTGTCTCCTCTATTTCCCTTTCAAACTGCTTTCTGATGCCATGCTCTTCCGGGTCTATCCCCTGTGCTTTCTCAAGAACGACATCGGAATACATCATAATCAGACGTCGGTAGGCATCGTAGACAAATCGTTCATTCCCGCTTTTTTTGATGAGTCCGGGAATGGTTTCCTCAGTAATGCCAACATTAAGTATGGTTTCCATCATTCCTGGCATTGATGCTCTTGCTCCAGAGCGGACAGATAGAAGAAGGGGACTCTCCGGGTCGCCAAACTTTGCTCCCATCGCTTTTTCTACGCGTTTTAGTGCTTGTTCAACTTCATTTCCTAAATCAGAAGGATATTTTCGGTGTTGCACATAGTAAGTACAGACCTCTGTTGTAATCGTAAATCCGGGAGGAACGGGTATCCCTAAATTGGACATCTCGGCAAGATTTGCTCCTTTCCCACCTAAAAGTTCCTTCATTCCGGCGTTTCCTTCTCCCATACCAGGTCCAAAGAGATATATGTTTTTTTTCATTTAGCTCAATTCCTTTCTTCTAATACTAATAAAACCTGAGACCTAAAATCTAAAATCTAAATTTCTCCACCAATTAGCTTCTTAGCTTTCTCTATTACCTCATTTATCCTTAACCTTATCTGTATCATACTGTCCCTTTCTCTTAAAGTTACGGTATTGTTTTTTAAAGTTTCTGAATCTACGGTCACACAGTATGGAGTGCCAATCTCATCCTGGCGGCGATAACGCCGCCCGACCGAACTAACTTCATCGTAGAAGACTTTGAAGTGCGGACGCAATGTTTCCTCAATTTTTTGGGCAATCTCAGGCATTCCATCCCGCTTAACCAGTGGAAAAATTCCTACCTTTATCGGTGCTATCTGCGGAGAAAGTCGTAATACCACTCTGTCTTCTTCTTCAGCGTAGGCATCAGTCAGGCAGGCAAGGAGCGTCCGATCCACCCCAGCTGAGGTCTCAATAATGTATGGAATAAATCTCTCTTTTGATTCTGTCTCAAAATAAGAAAGGTCCTTTCCTGAATGTTTGCTGTGACGCGTCAGGTCGTAATCTGTGCGGTTATGAATCCCTTCTAACTCCTGCCATCCGAACGGGAACTTATGCTCTATGTCGTAGGCGCAGGATGCGTAGTGGGGGAGTTCATCTTGTGTGTGCTTATGAAGCCGTAACGCTGAGGCTTTTATTCCAAGTGTGTGATACCACCTCATCCGCTCTTCTTTCCAGCTCTCCAGCCATTCCTCAGCCTCATTCTTTTTCACGAAGTACTGCATTTCCATCTGCTCAAATTCCCGGGTGCGAAATATGAAATTTCCCGGTGTAATCTCATTGCGAAAAGCCTTGCCAATTTGAGCAATACCAAATGGAAGTTTGCGGCGGGATACTGCCTGAACATTCAGGAAGTTAACATAAATTCCCTGTGCAGTTTCCGGGCGAAGATAGATGATTGTTCCCTTCTTTTCTACGGGCCCCATGTGAGTCTTGAACATTAGATTAAAATGTCTTGCCTCTGTCAGCTCGCCGCCACAATCAGGGCATGTCCTGTTCTCCTGGGTCTCAGTAACTTTAAAGCGGTGCTTACAGTCTTTGCAATCTGCAAGCAGGTCGGTAAATCCTTTTAGGTGACCTGATGCCTCCCACACATTAGGATGCATCATAATGCTTGCATCCAGTCCTTCTATATCACTGCGTAGCTGCGTCATTGCTCTCCACCACAGGCCCTTGATATTTCTTTTTAGTTCCACTCCCAAAGGACCATAGTCCCAGCAGCTTGCCAGTCCGTCATATATCTCACTTGACTGAAAGATATATCCCCGCCGCTTGCAAAGTGAGACTATTTTTACCATAACATCACTAACATCATTTCTTTTCATATTTTCCTGATTAATTCTTGATTATTGTCCCTGGCCAAGTGAAAAACCTGGTTTACCATCAAATGTATAAAGATTTTCCAGCTTAATCCAGAAGAGTCCTGCCCCTTCAATCAATTCTAATAAATTGCGAATTGCCTGAGGAGTGCACTTTGAGGTCTCATCTGCCATTTGAAATCTGCATCGCCAGTGGTCAGTGCAAAAAGTTTCCGGGAATCCGCCCGGGTAAACTTTTATTCCCCGGTTAGTAATCATAATAAGCTGAAATTCAGGTTTGACAGCTTGTGTTAGTTGTTGTCCTAATTCACTTGCGCTTATTGTATCATTTCTGATAAATACATCAGTGCCGATAAGTTGCTGTTTTTCCCTAATTGTTATTTCTACGGAGGTACTGATAGTAATTGGAGTTATAGATTGTGGATAGCTAACCGGCTTAAGCGTAGTCGGTTTTTCGCCAAGTCGCTCTACTATCTTATAAGCAAATTCCATCGTTCCCACAGAGGCTTGCCCCTTAGCAATATCATAGGTATAAATTCCATCTTCAATTGTTTTTAGCCAGGCATTGTGAATTCGTTCCGCTACTGCGTTTTGTCCAATATGAAGTAGCATAAGAATTGCTGCGTGAATAAGCCCGGATGGATTGGCAATGCCTTTGCCTGCCCTGCGGGGAGCACTGCCGTGAATTGCTTCAAACATTGCGCATTCCGTTCCAATGTTTGCTGAGCCTGATAAACCAACGCTGCCGGCAATCTGAGCTGCCATATCCGAGGCGATATCACCATAAAGATTGGGCATTACGAGGACATCAAACATCTCCGGCGTGTCAGCGAGCTTGGCAATGCCAATGTCTACAATCCAGTGCTCTTTTTCAATATCAGAGTAAAGCTCACCAATTTCATTAAAGACCTTATGAAAAAGCCCATCTGTAAGCTTCATAATGTTGTCTTTGGTGAAGCAGCTTACTTTCTTTCTGCCATATCGGCGGGCATGCTCAAAGGCAAAGCGGATAATCTTCTCACAGCCAGGGCGAGTGATAAGCTTGAGACACTGATAGACCTGGTTGGTCTGGCGATGTTCAATTCCAGCATAGAGGTCCTCCTCATTTTCGCGCACGATGATGATGTTCATATTCGAATGTTTATTTTTAATAAAAGGATGATAAGAAACTGCAGGACGCACGTTAGCATAAAGACCTAATGTCTTACGCACTGTTACATTGAGGCTTTTAAACCCTCCTCCCTGCGGCGTAGTGATCGGTGCTTTGAAAAAAATCTTATTGCGGCGCAATATTGCCCATGATTCCGGAGTGATTCCGGAAGTATGGCCTGAGGAGTAAACCCTTTCTCCTATTTCAATAAATTCAGGACGAATGCGCGCGCCTGCTTCAGTGAGGATGTGCAAAGCAGCCTCCATAATTTCAGGCCCAATGCCATCACCCCGCGCTACTGTAATCCGACATTGCTCATTTGAAACCAATGTATCTTCCCTCACTTGCCTTGAATAGAGATAGCATAACTAATTATTTATAACATAACTTCATAAAAAAATCAAACATTTAATCTTTCTCTCACTCCCGCTGGTAATGGTAATATTTGCTTTGTTGTCTTCTACTATTATTATGCTCTCCTCCCTCATCTGATAATAAAGCCATTGGCAACTCTCTTACCGACGGTAAAAGGTTATACTGCTCTTCCTCTCCTTGTCTATTGGGTGCCGCTTACTGCTGAAACTTCAAGATATTCAGTATTTTTTTCTGTTGTAGCAAAATGATAATGTCCTCTTATAACAAAATAGAAATGTCCTA
>NDHY01000017.1 GCA_003574845.1 candidate division NPL-UPA2 bacterium Unc8 | reverse complement strand
GAAATCATGACCCAGGCAAAGACTCTTGAGGAATTGGAAGAAAATATTAAGGATGCCTATCTATTGATGGCTATGGATGATGTACCTGAAGAACACAAGATGAAAGAAATTGCAATATGAAGCGAAAAGAGTTTATTCGTCAGATTATGAAAGATGGATGTGTTTTATTAAGGCGTGGAGCAAGGCACGACATTTACATGAATCCTTCTACAGGTAAGAAGCAGCCTGTCCCAAGGCATGCAGAAATTGATAACGGCTTAGCAAAACACATCAGAAAATATTTGGGATTAAAGTAGAAAAGGGGATAGAAGAGTAGGCAACCGTTCACGTCTATATTGTTATTTTGGCCCCTTCGTCCTTGTCATTCCGAGCCATGTCCCGAGCCAGGCGAGGGAGCTTGCGAGGAATCTTAGTATTTTGCGCTCAGAGCAGACTCTGGGAGAAATCTTATCAAATTGCCAAAATTATAGCTTTTGATAGTGCCTTTGCAGGACGGGGTGGATTTAAAGAAACACACAGATTGGCGAGGTTGAGATGAATATTTACTTAGTGATTATACTAACTGTTTTGGTGGGTAACTATGTTTTAAATCTTGTTGTTGAGAACTTGAATATCCGGCACCTTAAGGTCAATTTACCCAAAGAATTTGAGGGATACTATAGTGCTGATAAGTATAAACAAGCGCAAAATTATCTGAAAGAAAACACCGGTTTTGGAATGATTACTAATACAATTTTTTTGGCAATTATCCTCATCTTTATTCTGATGGGTGGTTTCAACATCGTTGACCAGTGGGCCAGAAATTTTCATTTAGGGCCTATTTTGACCGGCCTCATCTTTGCGGGAGTCCTGTTGCTAACTTTTCAAATCCTTCATCTTCCCTTCTCCGCCTATCACACCTTTGTCATTGAAGAAAAATACGGCTTTAATAAAACCACTGTCAAAACCTTTATCCTGGATATATTAAAAAGCTGGCTTTTAATCGCCCTAATCGGTGGAGCAGCCTTTTCCGGTATCCTCTGGTTTTTCGGTAAAGCCGGTAATTTGGCCTGGCTCTACTGCTGGATGGCTATAACCCTATTCCAGATATTCCTGATGTTTATAGCTCCGGTAGTAATTATGCCGCTCTTTAACAAGTTTATTCCTCTGGAAGAAGGTGAACTCAGAAAGGCTATTGAGGGCTATGCTGAATCTCAAGGCTTTAAAATGAAGGGTGTTTTCAAAATGGATGGCTCAAAACGTTCCACTAAATCGAATGCCTTCTTCACCGGTTTCGGCAGATTTAGACGCATTGTATTATTCGACACGCTTATTGAGAAACATACTGTTGATGAACTTGTTTCCGTCCTTGGTCATGAAATAGGACATTACCGGAAAAAGCACATCCTTAAGTTTATGGTCATTTCCACTATCATCATGGGGTTAATGTTCTTTATTCTTTCCTTGTTTATAAACAACCCGGGATTGTTTTCAGCCTTTAAAATGGAGGAAATCTCAATTTATGCCAGCCTCTTCTTTTTTGGTTTTCTCTATGCACCTATAAATATGGTTTTTTCTGTTCTGGTCAATGTTCTCTCCAGAAAACATGAATACGAAGCGGATGCTTATGCAGCTTCAACATACAGGCAACCGGAAGCAATGATTACCGCCTTGAAAAAACTGAGTGTGGATAATTTATCGAATTTAATACCCCATCCCTTAAAGGTATTTTTGCAATACAGCCATCCACCCGTCATGAAAAGAATTCAAGCCATACGAGGAATTAAAGAGGCCTGACCCTTTAATCCCTTTAATAATCCCTTTAATAATCCCTTTAATCATGCCAATTTTCCGAATAATTTGACAGGATTGAAACAGTATAAAGGGGACGACGGTTCTATTTCGTCTTGATACACAGCGAAAATAAATATTGACGAGCCATGTAAAATTAGGCATACTATAAATGCGAAAAGGAGAGCGAACAGAGAGGTGAGTAAAGATGGAAGATGTAGGACATATTGTCTGGTATGCTGATCTGGACAAATTGGACTTAAAAGACCCGTGGTTAAAAAAATGGTGGATTCAGCAGGTGTTAATCCACGGCAGATTTGAGAACATAAGTTGTCTGAATTTTGATGAGATTAAAAAGGTTCTGCCCTCTTTGCGTTTAACTGAAAAGATAAAGTCCCTTTGGGAGGATTATTTTAGGTATGAAAAGGCATAGAGAATGGGCATCTTAACTACTCTTCAAGAAGAATTGCTTCAGGTCTTTGCCGAGACAGAGGAGTCAAATCTTTTCTATTTGACGGGTGGCACAGCACTGGCAGCGCATTATTTAAAACATAGATACTCCAGGGACCTTGACCTATTTACAAAGGAAGAGGAGATTATTGGTTATATGGGGGACCGTATTCAGAATAGTCTTAAAGCAAAATCAATAGAAACTAAGACTATTAGAAAACTAAAAAGCTTTTATGAGATATTAGTTATAAAAGGAGGTCAGGAATGTCCAATTCATCTGGGATTGGACAGTCCCTTTAGATTTGAAGAACCTGAGGAGAGTCTGTGGGGAGTTAGGATAGATGCCCTTGTTGATATAGCCACAAATAAGCTTCTGACTCTCTTTGGCAGGGTGGAGCCAAGGGATTTTGTGGATGTTTTTTTCTTAGCAAAAGAAATATTTTCCTTAAACGAACTTGTAGAGAAGTCTAAGCAAAAAGATCCGGGGCTTGACGAGTATTACCTGGCTATTGCATTTCATCAAGCCAAAGAGTTACCCGACGATATATCTAAGTTACCTGTGCAGATGGTTAAGCCTCTTGATGTTAGAGAAATGAAGGGATATTTTATAAAACAAGCTGTATCTCTTATAGATAAAGCCAAGAAATCAAGCATCCACTACACTGGTTTTGACTCCTCCGACGACAAGCTAAAAAAATCGATTCGGTTTTTCAGGGGGACAAAATATTGTTGACAAGATTGTTTTTTCATCTATAATTATAGCCGAAAGAGTGGAAGGATAAATTCTACAAGAAGTAAAAAACATAAGCGAGAGGTAAAAAAATAAACCTCTGGAGGGCTGGGAAAAGGAGATAGATATACGGTATGTTGACTTCGCCATTCCCTGTGTTTATTCCTATCGGACAGGGGAAAAGGAGAAAGGTGTGCTGATAGACCAGGAACGCGGAAGGAGGTGAGGGCTATTGATAAAGCAAACGGAAAAAGTAAAACGAAGTCCGGCAGGAGGGCGGATAAAACCGGCTTCTGAAAAGGTCACCGCCGAGGAGCGTTACTGCATGATCCAGGAGCATGCATATTTGCAGGCGGAAAAGGATAACTTCAGCGGTGATCCCTGTAGGTACTGGGTAACGGCAGAAGCAGCGGTTGATGCCCGGCTTGCCAGAGAGAAGTGAACAAAGAACTGACGGAAGAAACCAGATGCCGGTAACCGGAGAAAGTAAAATTCGGTTTCCCGGCTCTGGTTTCTTCCACCGCAGGCAGGCTGTCAAAAAATACCGAAAGACCGGCAAAGGAGAGGCTCGGAATGAACATTTATGAATTTACGCCCTACGAATGGATACTTTCCAATTCTGCGGGTAGCTACGCCCTCGGCCCGGCCAATCTAATTAACCATCGTAAATACCATGGCCTCTTAATTGCCTCAACACCGGACCTGAGAAGAATGCATTTAGTATCCTCCATTGAGGAAAGAATAGAAGCCGAAGGAAGAGCCTCGTTCTTTCTGGACAGCAGCAACTATTCCAACGTCGTCTATCCGCAGGGCTATAAACATATGGTTAAATACTTTCTGCGCCCCTTTCCGGCTTTCTTATATTCTACCATCCGGCCATCGGACGAAGTGTTGATATTGAAATTCATCCAGATGCATCCTCTTTCCAATGCGACGGTCATAAGATACAGGAACTTAGGGAAAGTTCCCCTGCGGCTTATCCTGAGACCCAAATTCACCCTGAGAGGCCACCATACCGTGAATCAGCCCGGCTATCGGGATTCTGCGGCCTATAGGTCTGAACTCAAGGATAGAACAGCAAAAATTGCCAACGAGGAAGGAGAGGCTTTCGCCTTTAGTTCAACCGGCTCCATGGAATCCGACCCTATTATATATCGCCAGGTGCTATATCCGTCTGAGATTATCCGGGGTTATGAGGGGGCCGAGGACATCTTCTCCCCTTTCAGGGTAACCGTGGAGCTCTATCCGGGCGAAGAACAGGGCCTCGTTTTTGCGGACAAAGAAGAAAAGAATTTTGAGAGAATGATCGAGGAGACGGAGAAGAGATATCAAACTTATCCCCTTCCCTTAAATCATCCCTTGCTCTTTAAGAACCATCCCCGGAAAATTCTTATGAATTTACCTCCTAAAGGTAATAAATTAACGCAGGCTGAAGCCTGCGGCTACCAAAAAGGAAATTCCTATAGATTGAACATATTTGAATACAAAGAGTATTTGCGGGTTCTCGAACAGGCTATGAGAGAATTCCTCGCCGGCGATGATCTGATAGCCGGATTTCCCTGGTTTTCCGCCTGGGGCAGGGATGCCATGATTTCATTAGAAGCGCTAAAACACTTTGAGGGAGGAACTGACCTTGCTTACAGAATACTTAAAAAATATGGAGAGAATATGGAAAACGGCATTATCCCCAATACCCTGGGCGAAGAAGGGGTGGGGCAGAATTACGACACGGTTGACGCTTCCCTGTGGTTCGGGTTAAGAGTGCTGGAATCCCGGGAAAAGTTTACCAGTAGCGCCAGGGCCGAGTTGCTCAGGGATGTTGTGGAGGTTATAGGAAATTATTTGTTGAATCCTTCTCTGCCTTTTCACGTGGATTTTGAGGACGGGTTGATATCTATTTATCCTCATACAGGTCTTGGGCTCACCTGGATGGATGCCAAAGTGGATGGGCAGCCCGTCACTCCCCGGTATGGTAAGCCCGTGGAAATAAACGCTCTCTGGTATAACCTCCTTAAACTGTTTCTGCCTGTAGCCATGAAGGAAGGTATTGAGGAAATCCCCTGTGGGGACCGGAACATTTCTCTCTCCGGGCTAAAGTCCCTTGCCGGAAAAGCAGGCAAATCCCTGAAGCTATTCTTCACCGGTGAAGGTTTTGCGGACAGAATAGAAAACGGCAGGTTGATAATGGAGTTGCGGCCTAATTATATTATAGCTCTTTCGCTTCCGGTTAGTATTTTTTCTAAAGAGGAAATGTCCATCGGTTACCGGATAGCCGGGGAGAAATTACTTACTCCTTACGGGCTGAGGAGTCTTTCTCCCGGGCAGCCCGCTTTTAGAAGCAAGTATATGGGAAACCAGAGAATGCGGGATTTGGCTTACCACCAGGGAACAGTCTGGGTATGGCTTCTCCTGCCCCTGGCCAAGGTGGCTGCCAAAATTTACCGGAAAGATAAGAACAAGCTGAAGGGAGAACTTAATAAGCTTATTTGCAGTTTTAGAGACGGATTTATGAAGGGGAAAATTGCCTCCCTGCCCGAACTGTATGACGGCCGGGACCCCCATTTCCCCAAAGGGGCATCCGCACAGTGCTGGTCCGTGGCCGCCGTTTTTCTGATAGAAAAGAACATCGAAGAGCTCGGGCAAATATTCAGTAAAGACGTGGTATAAAAGCAGGTTTGAAGGTAGCCGCAACCTTTAGGTGGCGTTACTTCGGCGCAGGCTGAAGCCTGCGGCTACCAGGAATAACGTGTTCACTGAATACTTACCCTGCGGCTACCAGGAATAACGTGTTCACTGAATACTTAGCCTGCGGCTACCAGGAATAACGTGTTCACTGAATACTTACGAGCTCGGGAGGATAAAGATATGAGAGTGCTGACCTTGACCTGGGAGTTCCCCCCCCTGTTCACCGGCGGGTTGGGGATGGCCTGTTACGGGATTGTGAAAGCTCTGTTAAGGTTGGGAATAGAAGTGGACCTTATAATTCCCACCAAAGAAGAAGTGTATTTTCCTCTGAGAAAAGAAGAGGACGCGGATTCTCTTCCCCTGAGTTTCCCTGACCCGGGCAAACGAAAAAAGCGGGGGGGAAAGATAACCATAAAGGAGATTTTGGAAGAAGGCGCCATTGTCGGAGCTTATTACACCACCGGGGAAAGGGTATGGGAAAGGATATGGGAAAGGATATGGGAGGAGGAACCGTTGGAAGCCTATCGTAAGAGCAGCTCCCTGGACAACCTTCGGCAACTCCTCAGTGGCGACCATTTCCTCTTTCAGGAAGTAAGAAGATATACTACCCTTGCCTTTGGCATTGCCAAACAATTAGACTTTGATGTAATCCACGCTCACGATTGGCTCACTTATCCGGCGGGAATTTTGTTAAAGGAGTTTTCGGGAAAACCTCTGGCCGTCCATATGCACGCCACCGAATTCGACCGCGCCGGCGGACCCGGAGCCGAAGGGATACACCATATAGAGTACCTGGGTATCAGTTTGGCCGACCGGGTTATAGCTGTCTCCGGTTACACCGCCAATATGCTTGCCGAAAGGTACCGGGCGGACAAGCGGAAAATCCGGGTGGCTCACAATGCCTTTGCCCTCAGCGGGAAGGAAAAAGAAAAGAAAAGGCTCTTCAAAGAAATTACCATCCTCTTCCTGGGAAGGATAACTATTCAAAAGGGTCCCGATTACTTCCTGGAGGTTGCCCGCAGGGTATTGGAGAAAGAGAAGAATGTCAGGTTTATCGTGGGAGGGATTGGAGATATGCAGAGGCAGATGCTCCATAGAAGCGCTTCCTTCGCTCCGGGGACAAAGATTCTATTTGCCGGCTTTCTGAAAAGGGAGGAGGTAGAGGAAATCCTCCGGGCGGCGGATATCTTCGTCATGCCTTCCGTTTCTGAGCCCTTTGGAATAGTAACTTTAGAGGCCATGAGTTACGGAGCCGTGGCCATTGTGTCCAGGCAGTCAGGCATAGTGGAAGTAGTAAAAAACGTCTATAAAGTAGATTTCTGGGACATAGACCGGATTGTGTCTATAATTTTGGAGCTGGTCAGCAAGCCCGAAAAACTGAGAGAGGTCTCCAGGAAAAGCGTTGAGGAAGCAAAGAAGTTCCAGTGGGAAGAGACGGCCAGGAAAATAGCGGATGTATATAAAGAGATAAAAGAGAGATAAAATGCTTCATATCATTCTTTACTTTCAGGTGCATCAGCCGTATAGATTGCGTCCCTACAGAGCTCTCCATATAGGTAAATCTCATCACTATTTTGATGATGAGCTCAACAGGAGCATCATAGACAAAGTTTCCGATAAATGTTATATTCCGGCCAACAGCATTTTGAAGGAACTTATAGATAAATTTGAAGGGCGGTTTAAGGTTTCTTTCAGTATAACCGGCACGCTCGTTGAGCAGCTGCGGGAGAACCGTCCCGATGTCCTGGAGAGTTTCCGGGGCCTGGTGCAGCAGGGGGGAGTGGAACTCCTCGGAGAGACATATTACCATTCCCTTTCCTGTCTTTTTGATGAAGAGGAGTTTCTGGAACAGGTTCGCCGGCATTCCCGTCTCCTGGAGGAAGAGTTCGGCGCCCGCCCGGTAACTTTCCGTAATACAGAGTTAATATACAGCGACAGCATCTCGGATTTTGTCTCGGAACTGCCCCAGTTCAGGATAATACTTACCGAGGGAGCGGATAAGATTCTTAAATGGAGAGCGCCGCTCTACGCCTACAAAAGCTATAACCGGAAACACCTGCTTTTACTCAAATATTACCGCCTTTCCGACGACATTGCCTTCCGGTTCTCCGATAGGAGCTGGGTCGAGCATCCTCTAAAAGTGGATAAATTTGTTGACTGGATAACGAAGTTGCCTCTGGTAGAAAAAGAAAACAAGAATCTTTATCTAAACCTCTTTATGGATTATGAAACCTTCGGCGAGCATCAATGGTCCGATACCGGGATATTCGAGTTCATCAGGCATCTTCCCGAATGCGTCCTGAAGAAGGATTTCCTTTCTTTCGCCTGGCCGTCTGAAATGATTGACAGCCTCAATTATGAGCCCGAGTCCCTGTCTGTGCCCGAGCCGGTATCATGGGCGGATACGGAAAGAGACCTTTCCGCCTGGCTGTCCAATTCTCTCCAGGGGAATGCCATGAAAACGTCCTATGATTTATTGGAGAGGATAAAGGAGAGGGGAAGGTCCGACCTCCTTGAGATCGCCAGGAGACTTTCCACATCGGACCTCTATTACTACATGTGTACAAAATACTTCCAGGATGGCGATGTGCATAAGTATTTTTCTCCGTATTCGTCGCCGGAAGATGCTTATGTATATTTCATAAACGTCCTGGCAGACCTGGAAAAGAGAATGGAGGAGGGAACATGATTTTCAAGAATATTTTCGTTTACCCAAAATACCCGGAAAATCTGCATAAACTCTATGAACTGGCCTACAACCTCTGGTGGACCTGGAATTACGAGGGCATAAATCTATTCTACCGTATAGACACGCCGCTTTTCCGGGAAGTCAACCATAATCCTATCAAATTCCTGATGAGCTTACCCAAAGAGAAACTGGACAGCCTTTCCAAAGATAAGGGTTTTCTCTTCGAGCTGGGAAAGGTCTGGGAAAAGTTTGAGGGGTATATGAAGGAGGTGAGCAGCTTCAGGGATGAAAACGGCAGCCAGCGCAGTCTCGGAAAAAAGGATATAGCCGCTTATTTCCTCATGGAATTTGGTATCCATGAATCCGTTCCCATATATGCCGGAGGGATGGGGATTCTTTCCGGAGATTTTCTGAAAAGTGCTTCCGATCTGGGCCTGCCCGTTATCGGGGTGGGATTGCTCTACAAATACGGATATTTCACCCAGAAAATAAACATAGACGGCCGGCAAGGAGAAGTTTTCCTGAAATTCGATAATTACCTTATGCCCGTGAGGGAGCTGCGAAACGAACACGGAGGACCGGCTTATATCAAGGTAAAAATCCTGAATGAGGCTCTCAGGATTAAACTATGGCATATGGAAATCGGCAGGAGCAGGTTAATTCTTTTAGATACCGATATAGACGATAATCCTCCTCACTTGCGAAATATTACGGATGAGCTCTATGTGGCCGATAGGGAAAAAAGGATACAACAGGAACTGGTTCTCGGGCTGGGCGGGATAAAAGCCCTTGACTCCATGAATATAGCCCCCACAATTTATCATCTCAACGAAGGGCATTCCGCCTTCCTGGTGATGGCCCGGCTACAGAAGTTGATGAAAGAGCAGGGATTTTCGTTCTCCGAGTCCAGAGCTATTATAAGAGCCTCCACTTTGTTTACCACCCATACTCAGGTTATAGAGGGAAATGAACATTTCGGGCTGGAATTGATAAAGAAATATCTGGAGTCGGAGGTTAAGAACCTGGGACTTTCTTTTGATGAGTTCGCCAGGCTCGGTTTCGTTAAAGGGAAAGAAGGGCTATTTTGGCTTCCCGCCCTGGCTATTAGATTTTCAAGGTTCGTCAACGCGGTTTCCCGCCAGCACCGGGACGTTTCCCGGAAGATGTGGGATACCATCTTCCCGGAAAGACCTATCGTTGAAGTTCCCATAGATTATGTTACTAACGGCGTGCACATATCCTGGATAAGCGAACGTTTTTCATATATCCTCAATCGCTACCTGGGACCTGATTACATACGGCACGGGGAAAAAAGGGAAATCTGGGGAAAAGTCCTGGATATCCCCGATGGAGAGATATGGGAAGCTCACGGCAAAAACAAAAGGATTCTTGTCTCTTTTGTGAGAACAAAAATTGCCCGGGACCTCGCCGAGAGGAAATATTCTCAGGCCAGG
The DNA here is from genome assembly GCA_003574845.1 of candidate division NPL-UPA2 bacterium Unc8. GTDB lineage: Bacteria > NPL-UPA2 > NPL-UPA2 > NPL-UPA2 > NPL-UPA2 > NPL-UPA2. Next base: position 5,648 of record NDHY01000017.1, on the reverse strand, counting down.
GGCAAAATTACCGGCCTGTTGAATCCGGATTATCTCACCATTGTATTTGCCAGACGTTTTGCCAATTATAAGAGACCCACCCTGATTCTCAGGGACGAGGAAAGACTGAAAAGAATTCTCACCAACCCCAAAAGACCGGCCCAGCTTATCTTTGCCGGAAAGGCTCATCCCGCCGACCAGAGCGGCAAGGATATGATCAAAGAGATTATAGATTTCGCCAGGAAGCACGAGTTGGAAGACAGGGTCATCTTCCTGGAGAACTATGACATGAATATGGCCCGGCAGCTCATCTGGGGAGCAGATGTCTGGCTGAACACCCCGATCGGAGATATGGAGGCCAGCGGGACGAGCGGGATGAAGGCGGCCATGAACGGAGTTCTCAACCTCAGCGCCCTTGAAGGCTGGTGGAGGGAGGGTTACAACGGAAAAAACGGCTGGGCAATAACAGCCGGTCAGTTTTACAGCCACCCGGAGTTACAGGAAGAGGCGGAAATCAGCCAGGTATATACTCTCCTTGAGGAGGAGATTGCTGAACTCTATTACAGCCGAAATGAAGCCGGCCTGCCCGAACGCTGGGTGATGATGATGAAGGAATCAATATACTTAAGCCATGAATTCAACATGAACAGAGCCGTTGCCGATTATGTGAAGAAATTTTATCTTCCTTTGAAAGAAGAATCCCGTAAGATACAGGATGACAATTACAAACTCCTCCGGGAAGCCCTGTCCAAAGAAAAAGAAGTTTTGAATCACTGGGATAGAGTGAAGATAACCCGCTCTTTCACCAATACGGATAAGAGAAGTCATATCATTGAGGGGGAGACCGTAGAAGTTGAATGCCAGGTGCAGTTAGGTGACGCTTCCCCGGAGCTCTTCAAGGCAGAGCTCTTTCACCTGGACGGACAAAACGAAAAATATAAAATACTCCCCATGGAACTGGTTGAAAGCAGGGAAGGAACGGGCAAATACAAGTGCTCCTTTGTCATGGAAGGATATGGGAAGCAGAATTTAAATGTTCGCCTGAAACCTGCGGATGCGATTGTGGAGGACCTTCATCCGGAGCTGGTCAAGTGGGCAGATTAGCCAGAAGATACTTTTTCACTACCGTTTCCCAGCTCATTGGGGAAATGTAATCGGGGATGTTGGCAAGATACTCCTCTCTTTTTCTCTCGGTGGTGGGTATAATGTCGAAAATCTCTTTGGCCCGACTGGAGAACGTTTCCCTTTCTATTGTATTTCTCTGTTTTTTTGTCAAAGCCCGGAGTTGCTCATAACCCATTCCTCGTCCGCTTTCTATAAAGTCCACGACATAAAACGGCTTTATTTCAGCGTCACGGAAAATATTCTCTAGCCAGAACGCCGACCCGCAGGATGAGGATAAAAGGGCAACTCCGCCAAAGGGAACGGTTTCCAGTTGAGCGATGCCGAAGGGCTCATATATAGAGAAACCCATTTCCGCATCCGAAGCCATTCTGAGGTCGGCAAAGGTGGTATCTTCCGGGACCCTTTGTCCGCATATTCTTTTGCCGAACCCAAACTGGTTGATGAATATTCCCCTGATGGCCTTTGACCTGGAATTGAACAGTTGCAGATAATGGTAAATTTCCGTTTCCATCCCTACCAGATCCGGCCAACCTTCTTTATGTAAGAGGGGCCATCCGTAATCTTTCTCCATCCTGAGGATATCCTCAGGCGGCCGGCCCGTGGCTATGAGTGTGGAAAGGAGAATGTAGGCCCCTTTGAGATTATAGGAATGAAAAATCTCGTCCAGGTTGTAAAGCAGCGAAATATCTCTCCATATTCCCTTGCTGATGACCAGCCGGGTCACATGAGTCAGTATGACATCGGGAGTGAAGTTGAGAAGCGTTCGCAGGTAGTTTTGTATCTTTTGGCGGATTTCCTTTTTCTCGTCTATGGTTATACCCTTTGCGGATAGTCCGTTATACACCGTTCTTATCTTTTCGGGAGGGGTGTCCGGCACCAGAAAGAGGTATTCGTTTCTCACCAGGTCGCTTACCGCAAATATACGGTCGAAGCTGACGGCCCTTTTTATCAATTCATTTCGGGGATTCCCCTTATGGCTTCCGAATACTCCCTCCAGGGATTTCTCCCCCGGTTCTTTTTGCAGCAGGTTGTAGAAGCTTATATCATGCCCCGGATGACTCTCAACCAGAAATCTGGCCGTGGATACTTCGTGGGCCACGAAGATTGTTTTATGCTTCTTACCTTCCAGGAGAACCGATAAGGCACAGGGAATTCCCATGTATTCATGGGCAAAATGGTAGTATTCCGCCCCTGTTCCATAGAACCCCTCAAGTATTTCCAGAAAAGGGATGGCAATTCTCAGATACTGCTCGTAGTCCCAATTTCCCTTGTAGATGTCCGATTGAATACGGAATTTTTCCCACAGCCTATATTTGAATTTTGCTAATTCGACATCGCTTATGGTGTTGATTCCCACAAGGAAGAGGTGGGCACTTGTTTGCCGCTCTGCCTCGAACTCACTGACCAGTTTTCTTCTTCCGTAAACTATCTCTATATGATACTTCCTGGTAATCTCCCCGAACAATTGCTCATAATTACCGGCATCGTGCGCATCTCTGCTGGAAAAGAGAACTTCCGCCCCTTCTCCAAGATGGGAGAAAATGTCCCCGCCGGGCTCAAAAAGAGGGGCATAGAGGACGGTCTTATCAAAGAACTTCTTGTAGGCCCCGGCGGTGCACATCCCGTTTAAAACCGCCCCTATCCCTCCTATCTTTTTCGCCGACTCGTGACTGATATGCACGGCTATTTTCATCTGTTCCCTCCATTCTCACCTCTTCCGTTTCCCTAAAAGAACAATTTTGGAGAACACAATCCCTGGCCGTAATCGTAAATGTTCAGTAAAGACGTGGTATAAAAGCAGGTTTGAAGGTAGCCGCAACCTTTAGGTTGCGTTACTTCGGCGCAGGCTGAAGCCTGCGGCTACCAGGAATAACGTGTTCACTGAATACTTACCCGTAATCCTCTCTGCAGGGCGGGCCAACCTATCATTCCGTAAAAAGATATGAACATGCTTGTCAGCCTTCTCTTTAATATGTCATATGAGAAGAACTTTTTTGCCACTTGAAAATTCGTTTCCACCATCTTCCTTTGGGCGTCGGGATTGTCGAGAAGTTTTTTAACCTCATTCACGGTGGTATCGGTCAGGTAGCCTTCCATGGAAATCACCTTGAACCCCTTGGGTTCTATGTCCGACACAAATATCGAGTATCTGTTTACCAGAATGGGTTTCTTGTAGAATACGGCTTCCAGGAAAGCGTTTCCGAAGCCTTCGAAAGAAGAGGGATAGGTAACAAAACCTGCGTGGGGATATATATCCCATAAACTGTATATTCTTTCGTTCTTATTTTGCCCTCTCCGGTTGTTATGCAATCTGTTTTCGATGAAACATATCGGTATCCGGTTTCGCCGGGCATCTTCTATTATCCAGTTATAATAGTCCAGCCCTTCGTCTTCCGAAGAGTGAGTGACCACAAGCTTTATCCTGGGATTAGCAAGCCTTCTTACCAGGTCAATGGCGTGTTCAATGCCTTTTCTGGCTACGATTCTCGTCGGTTGCAGGAAGATTATATCATTATCCTCAAATCCGAAATCTTCCCGGAAATGTTTCCGCTTTTCGGGGTCGCCCTTTTCGTCAGAGTTTTGATGGAAATCCAGCACGTTTGGTATGAGAAACGAGGGAACGCCTTTCCTTGCCGCCAGTTGCTTTTGAGCAACGCTGTTGATTACCACATGTCTTAGTGTCGGTAAATCGGGCGGGAAAGCCATCTCTATGTAGTCGTTCACTGCGTTAACGATAAATCTGTCCCTCTCCCAGGAAAAGTCGTGGTGATGGGCTATGGTCGGGATTCCCGTTTCAGCGATTACTTCTGTTAAAGCGAGCCCCAAGGGAATATGCAGGGGAATGCTCAGACAGTTTTCGGCAATTATCACGTTGATTTTATATTTATCTATAAACTGATAAAGCTTGTCCTTCAGGCGTTCTTTCAGTTCAAAAACCCTGTTGGCTATTCTCTGCACATCCTCTGCTTTTATTCTCTTGATTTTTTCCGTAACCTCAACAGGAGTAAGTGTCTTCTCCAAAAGGAGTTTATTTTCTCCCAGCCAGTGCATGTAAGCAGAGGTGCTCTCAAGACCAAGGACAATCTGTCCAGTAATAAATTCCTTTGCTCGTTCAAGCTCCTCATGAGAGACCGTCTCTTCTTTAAACCTACGCATCTCCTTTAAAATTATACTCACAGCTTCAGAGACTTTTCTGTTGTCAACTCCTGCAGAGATAACCAGCACACCAGTATCATAAAACCCGCTAATGCTTGAGTGAATCTCATAAGCAAGCCCTCTTTTCTCCCTTACTTCATTAAAGAGTCTTGAACTCATATTCCCACCAAGAATTGTATTAAGCACCATAGCGGCATATTTGTCTGGATGGTCTCTACGAAGCGCTCTTCCTCCAAGACAGAGGTGCGTCTGCTCAGTATCCTTTGTTTTAACTTTTACCTCAGGCTCCGATTGCTTCTCCACCACACTACTGAAGTGGTTACGTTGACCATCGGGAAGAGGTGAAAAAGCACTCTCTACTTTACTAACTATTTCTTCGTGGTTAATGTTTCCAGAAACAGCAACCACTATATTAGCCGAATTATAGAGCTTGTTTTTATAGTCAAATATTTCGCCTCTTTTCAGCGAGGTAATCACTTCTTCTCTTCCGGCAATCATAAAACCCAATGGCTGCTCTGGCCAGAGAAGTTCATCAAAAAGAGCATGAACGTATGCGGAAGGAAAGTCACGGTACATTTTAATCTCCTCCAGTATAACCATTCTTTCCCGTTCAATATGCTCATCCTCTAATAACGGATTAAGAATCATATCGGAGAGGACATTAATGGCTATGGGAAGATGGCAACTCATTACTCGTGCCAGATAGCAAGTTGCCTCCTCGGAAGTAAAAGCATTGAGACTCCCACCCCTTCCTTCAATTTCTTCTTTAATTTGATAATGTGTCCTTTTTTGTGTTCCCTTAAACAGCAGATGTTCAAGAAAGTGAGAGATGCCATTGTTTTCTCTTGTCTCAAATCTTCCTCCTGCTCTTATCCAGAAACCAATGCTCGCCGATGCGCTTTGCGGCATTCTATGAGTGATAATTGCAAGCCCACCACTCAAAGTTGTTTCCGAATACACTGGTTCCCTCCTAAATCACAATATTTACTAATTTTCCCCGGGCAACAATAACTTTTTTCACTTCTTTCCCGGCAAGCCATTTTTGAATGCGCTTATCCTTGAGAGCATTTTCTCTTAAAACTTCCTCACTTGAGTTAGCAGGAAGTGTAATTCTTTCTCTTACTCTGCCATTGACCTGGATGATAACAGTTACTTCCTCTTCCTCAAGCGCCGTTCTGTCATAGAAAAGCCAGCGCTCATCAAAAACACTTCTCTTATGACCCGCCATTGTCCAGAGCTCCTCTCCAAGATGAGGAGCGAACGGTGCAATAAGAAGAAAAAGAGTTTCCATCTCTTTCTGCCAGTCGGATAGGACAATCTGCCGGCGCGCCTTTGCCACTTTGCTTCAATCTCTTTAAACGGATACATAACCAGTCTCATCTCTCTAC
>NDHY01000016.1 GCA_003574845.1 candidate division NPL-UPA2 bacterium Unc8 | reverse complement strand
GTGCGATACCTGCAAATATGACTGGGGAAATGTTTGCCTCCGTCGCGAAAGACCGAATGCTCTGAAGTGTCCGGAGTACAAAAAGAAGTAAGTGGTCTTCAGCCTAATTTTAATGATAGATAGTGGCGTAAATAAGAGTGAGAGAAATGAGAAGAAGGATGACGCCGGCAATGCGCAATTTGAGCACTTGACCGGCAAGATATCTGGTGACTTTTTCCGGAAAGAAGAACCAGATAATCCCTTCAATAAACATGGCAATACCTATTCCAATAAAAATCAACCTCATATGATGAAAAACAAACATATAAACCTGGTCCATAATTCCTCCTCTTCGGTTACCCTACTACAACCCGTTAGAAAAGTCAAAAGAGGTATTTTTTTCCTGCTCATTATCCTCATCGCTCTGGGTACATCCGGAGTTGCTGCAAGAGAGGAGAGTCTGCGGCAGGGGTATGCGCTCTTTCAGGAAAAGAGGTATGCCGATGCTTCCTCCTATTTCAAAGAGGCAGCAAGAAATCATCCTCTTCTATCTTGCTATGCGCTTTTTTACTTGGCAGTATCTTATCAGCGTCTTGGTGAAGATGAAAGCGCTCTGAAAACCTATTCACGATTCCTGACTCTACATCCTCAGCACCGCCTAACATCAGTAGCGTTATTTCGGGTAGCCGGACTTCGTTCTAAAGGCTCCCAACATGCTGAGGCAATAACTGCCTATCACAGGCTTATTGAAGACCCTTCTTTTTTTACACAGGATAGACTCTACTTTCTCCTTGCTACAGAGTACCTGTCTCTAAGGAAGTGGGCTGAGGCGCTCTTCTTTTATCGGAAGGTAATTTCTGACTTTCCACGAAGCGATCGGGCACTTGCGTCTCTCAGGAAAAGCAAAGAGATAAAAACTGAACTTACCACGCAATTAACGGTCACAGAGAGATATGAAGACGCCAGGGTTCTTAAGCATCATCGTCAATATGAGCTGGCGCTTGCTATACTAATAGAAATTTCCCAGGAAGAAATTACCTCAAAACTTGCTGCCGATGTTCAGATGCTTATTGGAGACATTTATTCTAACATAGGGGAACATAATCTGGCAATAGAGGCATACAAAAAACTCTCCTCCCATTTTCCACATAGCGACCTCCGCCCACGTGCTATTTATATGATTGCCGGCGAGTTTCATGCCCTCCGTGATTTAGAGATGGCATTTAAGAATTATGAACAACTAATTGCTACCTATCCCTCTCACTCTCTTGCTGAGGATTCTTTGAAAAGACAGGGGGAGTTATTAGAAGAAAAAGGAAAGCTATCTGAAGCGATAAGCAAATATAAGCGTATCTTGACCAGATACCCTGATGGAGAGTTAGGAGACAAAATCTCCCGTCGGATTGCCCGTTATTTTATGGAAAAAGAGGATTTTTCTGAGGCCGCTAATTTTTTTGCTTTTATCTTTCACCATCATCCGGATAGCCCTCTTGCTCCAGAAGCAATGTACTGGCTTGGAAGGTCTCAGGAAAAGATGGGAGATTATCTAAAAGCAATTGAGACTTATCAGGCGTTAATAAGTTCTTTTCCCATTCATTTTTACCGCTTTCAGGCAGTGCAGCGGATTGACCGATTAAATGATGAGCTTTTAGGGAAAATAACTATTGATAACTATATTTTATTTCCGGTAAGCGGGGAGATGAAAATGTTCTCACAGATGACTCTTCGTGATGATGTCAATGTCAATTTTCGCAAAGGGGTTGCCCTGATAAGAGCAGAGATGTATGAGGATGCTATTGGGGAGATTCGTCTTAGTCCCATCAATAGAGACCAGGAATTTTTCTTTAATTTAGCCGCTCTCTACACAGAGTTGGGAGACTACCGCAGGTCAATAATGCAGATAGAGATTGCATCCAAAAGATGGGCTTCTCTCTATAAAGAGCTTCTCTTTTACCTCTTCCCACGGCATTTTCACGAATACGTGAAACGTTACGCACAGGAGTTTGAAGTAGACCCATTTCTTATATGGGCAATTATTCACGCGGAGTCCCGATTTAACCCGCAGGCGGTATCCATTTCAGATGCAAGAGGACTGATGCAGTTTATTCCATCAACCGGGCGCTGGATAGCTGAAAAACTTAACATAGAATTTTCTCCTTTTAACCCGGCAGCAAACATAAGAATGGGAGCATGGTATATTAATCACCTCCTTGAAGTCTTTGATGGGAATGTTGCTTTTGCTATTGCTGCTTATAATGGAGGACAGGGTAATGTCCGAAGATGGACCGGGAGAGGAGGCTTTTCTGACATGGACGAATTCATTGAGATGATTCCTCGCGATGAGACAAGAACATTCGTAAAAAGAGTCCTGAGAAATTACAATATGTACCATTGGCTTTACCACCGACATTGAGAGCGGGCAGAGATGAAAATAGCAATATTTTTATGGAAGTTATCCCGCCTTCTGCAAGAGGGCGGGATTAACTTAATCGTTATCTATCAGAAGGTTATCTCTCCTTTTCTGCCGAAGGTGTGCCGCTTTGAGCCGTCCTGCTCGGAGTATGCGCGCGAGGCAGTTGAGAAATATGGGTTAAAAAAAGGCTGCCACATGGCAATAAAAAGACTTCTCCGCTGCCATCCAATCAACACGGGCGGGTATGACCCTGTAAAGGAAAAATAAAATGGAAAAAAGATTTGCTCTGGCTCTTGCTGTTTCAATGCTTCTCATGCTTTTATATGTTTTTCTTTTCCCGCCGCAACCGATTACCACTCCGGCGGAGCAGCTTCCTGAAAAGCTCAAGATAGCGGTAGAGGAGCCATTAGTGGCTCCCGGGGTAGAAGCTGATGCTGAAGATATCATAGTTTATACAAATTTGTACCGTCTGGTTTTGACAACGAGTGGCGCTCGCATTAAAAGTTTTATCTTGAAAGAATATGAGGAGTCCTTACTTCCACTGCGGCGAGGGGTTAGAGATATTTTCTGGAATCGGCCACCGCCCCTTACCCTTAGACTTATTAACAATACTCTTGATGCTGAGGTAGCTTCCGCTCTCGGGAAAGAAGATGCAGAAAGTCTCATCTATAGTGCAGCTAAGGATAAATATCTTTTTCTCAGGCTGGTCAGGCGCGAAGGAGACATCCGGGCGTTAGAGAAAGGCCTGGAGGAAATAGCACTGGAAAAAATGAGGGGAGCAGGAAGCCTCAGGCGCGAAGCGATTGGTATTGGCGCAGGGAAATTAAGAGAGTTTGCCGCTTATGCAATGGAAAATCTGGTGCAAATAAAAGAATTAGAATGGCGTCTGCAGTCGGCTATGGAAATGAATACTCGGAATGAAGCGCAGAAGCTTCGGTGGGAAATAGCGGAAAGGAGAAATATAGACCTCATCTCTTTCCGCGCTCGCCACAAAGGATATTATGGCGCCGGAATGAGGCTTGATGATGGTGAAATGATTACAAGCCTGTTCAGTGCTGATAAAGAGGGGACAATTGTAATTCCTCCCGGAGAGGAAGAAACAATCACTTTTATTTACGAGGCTGGCGAGTTGAGAATAGAGCAGCAATTTATTATCTCTGGAGATGAATATAGCATTGGGGTTAAAACTTTGATAGAAGGTGCTGATGGGAATGCCTTCTCCCTTGAGTTCGGTCCGGGGGTTGGCACACCAGGGATAGTTGACGCCGGAAGAGCAATGTATGTGGGTCCACTGATTCTCCTTCCTGATGAGAACAGCCCTAACAGAGAGGCATTTGAACAAGGTGAAGTTGTCAGAATGTATAGAGAAAAATTCCTCTGGGTAGCAATACAGAGCAAATACTTTGTTGCCGCTTTAATTCCTGAAAAAGAAGAAGTCGCAGCAAGGATTGAAAGAAAAGAAGAAAAATACATTATTGCCTTAGGATTTAATGGAGTAGGCAAACTCCAGCTTTATCTTGGCCCCAAGAGTATTGACGTGTTAAGAGACGTCGGGGCTGGGCTGGAGAAAGTAGTTGATTTTGGCTTCTGGGCATCGGTAGTGCCAATTTACCCTGCTCTCAGGATGTTGTATCGCTGGGTAGGAAATTATGGCTGGTCTATTGTTCTCCTTTCACTCCTCGTTAACCTCATTCTTTACCCCTTTACGCGCAAAAGTTTTGATGCAATGCGCAAGATGTCTGAGGATATGCAGAAGCTTCAGCCGGAGATGAAGGTAATTCAGCAGAAGTATAAAAACAATCCTCAAAAGGTGCAGAAAGAGACAATGGAGCTTTACAAACGTCGTGGAGTTAATCCACTCGCCGGGTGTAAAGGTGGATGTCTCCCTCTGCTTTTCCAGATGCCAGTCTTTGTTGCCCTCTTTGCAGTGCTCAATAACTCAATTGCATTAAGGCAGGCACCCTTTATTCTCTGGATAAGAGACCTGTCAGCTCCAGACCCATATTTTGTCATTCCTATCCTGATGGGAGTAGCGCAAATATTTCAGACTAAGTTGACCGGAATGGGAGTTACCGCCGCTCAACCAGGACAGGCAAAAATGATGACCTATATGATGCCGGCGGTGCTCACGCTTCTTTTCCTGGGATTTCCGGCAGGAATGGTTCTTTACTGGCTATGCTTTAATGTTTTTACCAGTATCCCGCGATTGATTACTCATCGCCTTGCCCAAAAGCAGTAGAAAGGTGATTGGTGATTGGTGATTGGAAGTCAGAAGTCAGGAGTCAGAAGCCAGAATTCAGGACTCAGAATACTTACCTGCAAACTGTGGACTGTAAACTGCAAACTGTGAACTGTAGACTGCTACGATTATGAATGAGGAAAGAGAAACAATAGTTGCCATATCCACCTCGCCAGGAGAAGGTGGCATCGGAATAGTTCGTTTAAGCGGCTCACGCTCTCTGACTATTGCTGATCGGATATTTAAAGGCAAAAATGGCTTAAAACCATCTAAGGCATCTACCCACACTCTTCACTATGGCTGCATAGCCTCTAACGGAGAAGTGCTGGACGAGGTCCTGCTCACCGTAATGAGAGCTCCCCGGACATATACCCGCGAGGATGTGGTGGAGATAAACTGTCATGGAGGAATTATTCTCTTAAAGAAAGTTATGGAATTAACCTTAAGAGAAGGAGCTCGCCTCGCTCAACCCGGAGAATTTACCAAAAGAGCATTCTTGAATGGAAGAATTGACCTCACTCAGGCAGAAGCCGTCGTAGAGATCATCAGGGCTAAAACAGAGTCAGGACTCAGGAGTGCGCTTTCTCAGTTGTGGGGTGAATTTTCAAAAAGACTAAAACAAGTTTCTGAGAAATTAACTGAACTACTTGCTCAGGTAGAGGCATCTATTGATTTTCCGGAAGAGGATATCGGTACTTTCAGCGCAGATAAAATGGCTGAGAGCATAGCTAAAATCACCTCTGTCTTAGAAGAACTTCTCGCTACTGCTAAACAAAGTAGACTTCTCAGAGAAGGAATTACAATTTCCCTCGCGGGGAGGCCAAACGTAGGCAAATCAACGCTCTTAAATAGCCTTCTTGAGAGAGAGCGGGCAATTGTTACTCCCCTGCCTGGCACAACAAGAGATACAATTGAAGAATTTCTGGACATAGACGGACTGCCGGCGCGACTGATTGATACGGCAGGAATTAGAAAAGCAAAGAACTTGATAGATAGAGAGAGTATTAGAAGAACTCGCCTGGCTCTTCGTGAGGCAGACCTTATTCTATTTGTCCTTGATGGTTCTACTCCCCTCTCCGGTGCGGATACCGAAATTGCCGAAGAGGTGAGTAAAAAAAAGACACTTGTGGTGATTAACAAGATAGACCTGCCAATGAGAATAAACAAAGTGAGGATTTTTTTTTCCTCTGAGGACATTGTCAGTGTCTCGGCAAAGGAGGGAAGCGGCATCTCTGACCTGAAGAGAGCAATTGTTTCTCTATTCAGGGGAGTTCCTTCTCCAGAGCCAGCATTCCTTGCTAACCTCAGACATCAAACCATGCTGGAGAAAGCATTGAGATGTCTTGAAAATGCTCATAGTCTATTGACTACCACAGCAGGAGAAATTCCTCTTGAACTTATTGCCTTTGAGCTAAGGGACGGACTGCGAAGTATAGGAGAAGTAACCGGAGAGGTTACAACGGACGATATCCTGAATGAGATTTTTTCCCGGTTTTGCATTGGAAAATAGAAGGAGAAGAGATGAAAAAAAGAACAGTTGCTCTCATAGCTCACGGAGGAGCGGGAAAGACATCGCTCATTGAATCTATTCTTTACAAGGCAGGAGCAACCAAAAGGCAGGGAAAAGTTGAAGACGGAACAACAATAAGTGATTATGCCGAGGATGAGGTAAAAAGAAAAGTCAGTATCAGGTCTTCACTTACTCATTGCCAGTGGAAAGAGCACACCATTAATTTTATTGATACTCCGGGTTATGCCGACTTTGCTGGCGAGGTTAAAGAAAGCCTGCGAGTTGTGGACGGAGCAGTTATCATTGTTTCTGCCCAATCCGGCATTGAGACAGGCACGGAGAAAGTATGGAAATATGCAGATGAGGAAAGTCTCCCGCGAATAATCTTTGTGAACAAGATGGATGGAGAAGATGTCTCATTTCTACCGCTTTTGGAAGCGGCAAAGAAGACATGGGGAAATGGAGTTGTGCTTCTCCAGTTGCCTATTGATGAAGGAAATGGATTTTGTGGAGTTATTGACCTTCTTAGTATGAAAGAAGGAGAAATCCCGGCGGAGATGGCAGGCATGGCAGAGAAGCACCGAAAAGAGCTAATTGAACACATTGCAGAACTTGACGATGAGCTTTTAGAAAAATACATTGAAGAAGAAAGCCTCTCAATAGATGAGCTTAAAGGAGGTCTACGGGCGGGAACGCTTAAAGGGAAAATTATTCCCGTTTTAGTTGGCTCTGCACTTCGGGCAATTAGCATTACTGAGTTGCTTGATGCTATAGTGGGGTTTCTTCCATCTCCCAGCGATAGAGCACCTCTCACCGGGAAAGGAGGAGGCGAAAAAGAGGTTTTGAGGCGGAGAGGAGAAGATGAGCCGTTTAGCGCCCTTGTTTTTAAGACACTTTTTGAGCCGCATCTTGGTTCCCTGAGCCTCTTTAGAGTATATTCGGGTTCTCTCAGTTCAGGAACATCAGTCTTTAATGCAACAAAGGGAGTTGAAGAGAAAATAGGGCAGATTCTTATGCTGCAGGGAAAGGGGAAAGAAGAAGTCGGAAAAGTTGCCCCTGGAGATCTGGCAGCGGTGGCAAAACTAAAGGAAACCTCCACAGGAGATACATTATGCGACAGGAAAGCTCCGATTATCCTGCCGGCAATAGAGTTTCCGGAGCCGACAATTTCTATTGCTATCAAACCAAAGGCTAAAAAGGACCAGGAAAAACTGATGACAGCAATAGCAAAAGTCAAGGAAGAGGACAGGACGTTTGCGACGCGGATAGACCATGAACTCGGTCAGACAATAATCTCCGGGCTTGGAGAACTTCACCTTGAGATTATCATTGATGAGCTACGCAATAAGTTCGGCGTTGAAGTTGAGATAGAAAAAGCAAAGGTAGCCTACCGCGAGACAATTACTGGAAAGGCTCGTGTTCAGGGTAAGTTTAAACGTCAGTCAGGAGGACGCGGTCAATATGGCGATGTCTGGCTCAGAGTTGAACCACTGCAACGCGGAGAAGGATTTGAATTTGTAAATGGGATTGTAGGCGGTGCAATTCCGGCAAAATATATCCCTGCTGTTGAAAAGGGAGTAAAAGAGGCAATACAAAAAGGTGTTTTGGCAAATTACCCGACTGTTGATTTCCGGGCTACCCTTGACGACGGAACATTTCATAAGGTAGATTCATCCGATATGGCATTTCAGGTTGCCGGTTCTCTTGCCATAAAGAAGGCACTTTTGGAGGCAGCTCCGGTGCTTTTGGAGCCAATTATAAGCGTTGAAGTAGCCATTCCCGATGTGTACCTTGGTAACGTTACCGGAGACCTCAACGGGAGACGAGGACAGGTAATAGGCACGGAGCCGCGAGGGAGCCTTACACTAATTAATGCTGTCGTTCCGCTGGCGGATATGGACCACTACTCCACTAACTTACGTTCTATGACGAAAGGAACCGGCTCATATCATATGAAATTTTCGCATTATGAAAAGGTGCCTTCACACATCAGTGAGAAGATAATTGCTGAAGAAAAATAGGCACAAAGTCAGGAGCCAGAAGTTAGGAGTCAGAATTCAGAATAAAACAATCAAGATTTGAAAATTGAAACATTCAATGAAAATTGAAAATTGAGAATTAATTGAAAATTAGCCTTGAGTTGTCATTTAGAGTTTTGAGTTTGTTTCGAGTTTCGAGTTTCGTATTTAGAGTTTAAGCTTCTCTGTGTGGAGTGTGGAGACCTGACCCCTCTATTGTCTTTAAAATGTGGATATTAGTATACATTTACATATTTTCTTTTGCCGTTCTCCTTTCAGCTCTTCTTGTTCCCATAGTTAGAAAGATAGCCATAAGATTTTCAATCCTTGACCCCTCAGAAGTGAGGAAATCCAAACCGGTTCCACTCTTAGGTGGAATTGCCATTTATACGGGCTTTGTCCTGACGGTCATTATCAATCTCGGCATCCTGTCTTTCCTGAAAATTAATCCTGAGTTACTAACTTCTCTGCCCGAGGTAATTGCGGAAAGAGTCGCTACAGTAGAGGTCACTTATGGAAGACTCATCGGAATTTTGCTTGGGGCAACCTCTATCATGGTTCTGGGGTTAATAGATGATGTCAGGAAGCTTTCTCCTAAAATTAAGCTTTCAGGACAGTTCTTTGCCGCCTTTCTTCTTGTCCTGTTTGGGGTCCGACTTACTCTGTTCCTGCCAACTTATCCGGCAGTACTCGTTACTATTCTCTGGGTAGTGGGGATTACCAATGCCTTCAACCTGCTTGATAATATGGATGGGCTTTCCAGTGGGGTGGCGCTCATTGCTTCATTGATTTTTCTTGTTGTCGCCCTTACAGGAGGACAGTTTTTGGTGAGCGTCATCCTGATTGCCTTTATCGGGACTATTCTTGGATTTCTTCGGTACAACTTTCACCCGGCAGCCATCTTTATGGGAGATGCCGGGAGTATGTTCATCGGGTTTTTATTGGCATCTCTCGTTATCCTGAGCACCTTCTATACTGAAGGAGCACCCACTCACCTGCCAATAGTGATGCCGCTTCTCATTTTAGGAGTTCCCCTCTTTGACACTGCCTCGGTCATTCTCATCAGACTAAAGAAGAAGCTGCCAATTTTTAAGGCGGACAAAAGGCATCTCTCGCACCGTCTCCTCAATCTTGGCATGACTCAGTCTCAAGCAGTACTTTTTATCTATCTACTGACCTTTTGCGTCGGGATAAGTGCCTTACTACTGCGAGATGTTGGATGGGGAGGTGCATTCATTATCCTGCTTCAGATGCTGACGGTCTTCGGGCTTATTGTTCTTCTTGAGGTCTCTAAAGCAAGAAACTAGAATTAGGTGTCAGGTCTTGCGATGTGACTTTACACAGAGGCACAGAGAAGCCTAAACTCTAAATACGAAACTCGAAACTCGAAACAAACTCAAAACTCAAAATTACAATGCAAAATTGAAAATTGAGAGTCGCAACCTTTAGGTTGCGTTACTTCGGCGCAGGCTGAAGCCTGCGGCTACCAGGAATGCTGAAAGCTATTAAAGAGAAACAAAGGCACAAAATGGGTAAATGGGTAAATAAGTTGATGGGTAGATGGGTTTCTCACCCACTCACCCATTCACCATTCACCATTCACCATTCACCATTCACCAGCCTTCAGCGTTCAGTCTTTTCTCCGGGAGTTTTCATTGGAGTCGTTCTCCTCCTATTTTTTCGTCCCCTCATCTGTGGAGTTACCTTTGAGTGGTCAAATACATATGCGCAAATCCTCATCATTGTCCTCCTTGGGCTCTGGGTAATTGGAATGCTACTTAAATGGGAGCTCTCCATTCATAGAATCCCGTTGCCAATTCTCCTGTTCTCTATTGCTCTTATAATCTCTACAATCTACTCTGTTTCCAGGGGCATTAGCGTAAGGCAGCTTTACCAGTTCCTGAGCTACCCGCTTCTTTACCTCCTCATCGTCAATGTCCTCGGTTCACCAGTCACCAGTCACCAGTCAGCAGTCGGCAGTCGGCAGTCGGCAGTCGGCAGTCACCATTCACCCTTTATCATTGCAGCAATTTTCCTTGCCGCCATTTTAGTAATTGCCTATGGAATCTATCAGTATTACTTTGGATTGGAGCGAATGAGGGAATTCTTAATAGCTCATTACGATATTAGTGAATTTCATCCTGACTTCCTGAGACGTGCTCTTTATGGACGTGAGGCTTTTTCAACGTTTCTCTTTGCCCCCGCTCTTGCCGCTTACCTGGGGATGATTCTTCCCCTTGCCCTCTCTTTCTTTATTTATCTCTCTGGTTGGAAGAGGATATTTCCTGCAATTCTCTTTATCAGTGGAGTCTTTTGCCTCTACCTTACATTCTCCTACGGGGGCTGGGCAAGCTCACTTTTTGCAATTTTTCTCGTTCTCCTCGTTTCTCTCCGGAAATATAGAGTTCATATCCTGTCTTTTGCCGTGATTGCGGCTTTCCTCCTTCTCCTTCCCTATACCAGGGAATTCATCCCGGGGGTTGAGCGGATGGGCAGGTCTATGTCTGCCTCTCTTGAGGTTCGCCTTGACTACTGGAGAGCTACCTGGGAGATGATTAAAGACTATCCTGTCTTTGGCTCTGGACCGGGAACGTTTGCCTCACTCTATGCTCAGCATAAGATTCCTTTCGCTGAAGAAACGCGTATGGCGCACAATAATTATCTTCAGGTCTTCTCAGAGATGGGAATCCTGGGAATAGCGTCTTTCCTGTGGCTGGGGGTGGCTTTCTTAAAAGCAGGATGGAGAAAGTTCAGAGAAAGCTCTAAAAAAACCGAGAAGGCTCTCCTCCTCGGTTGTTATGCAGGTATTATCACTTTTCTTATCAACAGTTTTGGATATTTTGACCTCTACATTCCAGGCATTGCCACCTATGTCTGGATTTTTGCCGGAGTAGTGATGGCAACGAGAAAAGGCACAAAGGCACAAAGTAGCAGAGGCACAGAGAGACAGAGGCATAATGATAAACTGCCGCTAAGTTACAGGTTAAAAAGTAACCTGCTCAGAGTAGTAGCGCTGATTGTTGTGTTTTTCCTCCTATGTTCATCAATTGTAATGGTGAGAAGACCAATGCTGGCTGACAGGCACTCAATGGAGGCGCACTCTTACTTAGTGAGAGGAAACCTAAAGAGAGCAGCATCTGAGGTAAGAGGGGCAATTAAATTAGACCCCTTAAACCCTGTTTTCCACCATCAATTAGGCATGATTTATCAAAGAGGGGGCATCTTAAATCAGGCAGTTGCATCTTTTGAGGAAGCTATTCAGCTCAATCCATTTATCTCTCATTACCATTACAGCCTGGGAAAGGCTCTCTGGACTAAGTCCGGAGAAAAAGATGAGGCACTTATGAATCAGGCAGTGGCATCTTTTGAGAGAGCCCGCGATTATTTCCCGGCCTCGGTGAGATACCGCCTTATCCTCGCTATGATATATAAGAGAATGGAAAGAAAGTCTGATGCCTTAGCCGAATACAAGGAAGCGTTAAGACTTGATTACGAGCGCGCCGTGAAAATTGAGCCATGGATAGGAGAGCTCAAAGAAGAGCTCGAACAATATTTAAAGTAAGGCACAAAATGGCAACTGTGAAAACCCAGAACAATAAAATAAACTTTGTGCCTTTGTGCCTCTGTGCCTTTTTTAGTCTACTTCTTTATCAATTATCTCAATCAGCCCCTTGATTCTCTCCTCCGGAGAAAGAGGGGGCAGCCCCTGCGCTTTTCTCTCCTGGTGAAGTTCATCGGCAATACGTAGAGCAGCAAGCACCGCAATTTTTACCGTGGAAACAAGAGAAGAATTCTCGGAAATCTCCCTCATTTTACTGTCAAGATAAGAAGCAAGCCTCTCTACATACTCCGGACTCTCCACCCCTTTAAGAGAGTACTCCATCCCGAAAATCCTTACCTTCGTAGTCCTTACCATTTTAAATAGTGCACCAGTGCACCAGAACACCAGAACACCAATTACCAATTTCTAATTTTCAATTTTCAATTTTCAATTAATTTTCAATTTCTAATTTTCAATTGGTTTTCAATTTCTAATTTTGCATTGTAATTTTGAGTTTTGAGTTTGTTTCGAGTTTCGAGTTTCGTATTTAGAGTTTAAGCTTCTCTGTGGAGTGTGGAGACCTGACCCCTCTATTATTGCCTGCTATCGCCACGATCCTTTCCACTATCCCCGCCCGAACGGGGAAGAAGAAAGTCAGAAGAAAAATAAAAATCAGAAAACGCTTTCCCATCATTAAACTCACCTTTTTTTAATTTTAATCAGTTCTATCATACCATACTTCCCCCAAACCCGCAAAATAAAATATGGTTATTGGTTGGTTAGCTCCGCAAATATGATTATTGTTACATTTTTGGTAGCCGCAACCTTTAGGTTGCGTAGAATTATCGTCGGTGGAACGCAGACTGAAGTCTGCGACTACCATGTTGCGGAGTTAAATCAATATGCATAAAATAAAAATGGCAGGCTCATGCTCTGGGAAGGTGGAAGGTAAAGAGGTTGAAGGGTTCCCCCTTTGTCATTCCGGCGAAAGCCGGAATCCAGGGAATTTTGTACTAATATCCAAAGGCTTAGAGATTGAAAATTAGAAATTGAAAATTAGCTCTAGGCTATCATTTTGTGTGGAGTGTGGAGACCTGACCCTATCTTATCCGTTCAAGAGACCCTCTGGAATGAAATCTCACAAGCTCGTTCTCATCATTCCGCAGCTCTCTCAGGGCCGGTATGGCATCCTGTGCTAATGGCCCAATTCCACCGAGAGCGCCTGCCGCCGCCAGCCGCATTCGCCATTCATCCTCCTTGAGAGTCTCAATGAGAAGAGGCACAGCATCTGCAGCCATCGGACCAATCTTACCAAGAGAAGTTGCAGCAGTCTCCCGCAAGAGAACCAACTCCTCTTCCCTCAAGAGAACCGACTCCTCTTCCCTTAATACTTTCATAAGGACCGGGACCGCATCTTTTGCCATCGGACCAATCTCACCAAGAGAGGAGATAGCCCATTTGCGAGTCCAGCGATCTTCTCCCCTTTCTACTTTCTCAATGAGTACCGGCACAGCCGCCGGACCAAATGCATGAAGCGCTCTTATTGCCTCCATTCGTTCCAAAGAGGAAGGAGAATGTTCAAGAGTATGCTTCCACTCCGAAAACCCTCTTCTCTCATATTGAATTTCCTCCACAGGAGGAAAGACTTCAATCTCTCTGGCAACTTCTTTGACTGCCTCAGCCTTAATCTCTTCTATCTGCTCCTCATCCAGCAATGGAGGAGAAACCACGAGGCCCTCCTCTGCTCTGCGAGCAATCATAATAAAAAAAATGAAAGCAACAGTAACAACTACTAATGCAACAATAAATCCCTTTCTCATTTCCTCTCCTTAACCCTACTCTTGAGGGCAAACCCTGTGACAATCCTGGCTTTGTCATGCTGAATTTATTCGTAAGTATTCAGTGAACACGTTATTCCTGGTAGCCGCAGGCTTCAGCCTGCGCCGAAGTAACGCAACCTAAAGGTTGCGGCTACCTTCAAACCTGCTTTTATACCACGTCTTTACTGAATATTTACATTTATTCTTTGTCATACTGAATTTATTCTTTGTCATGCTGAATTTATTTCAGCATCTCTAATCCGGTGGTGGTGGAGGCTCCAGAGGTAGCGGGTCCTCTATCTCTATGCTTTCGGCGCAGAAGAGGGAATCACAAAGCACTGTTCTCAGGTCTAATTTAGATGAGAAAGAACCAATGACTCTGCCATCTCTCAACATCCTTGCAGTCAGAGGAATTCCCCAGCCTTCTATGGTTCTAAAGTTAGAAAAGGCAACCGCAATCCTCTCCTCCTCATCTCCAGCCTCAAGCTTGAGGAGGGCAAGGGTTTCCCTGTCTATCCATAAGAAGAGATTATCTCTACCGGCAAGCACATAGAAGTCTCTCTTCACCCTATCAATCTTCAACTCCTCTCTACCAAAGGTATCAAACCACTTATCAAGAAGAGCATCTCCTTTTGCCTCCAACGGCAGTTTTTGCCTTATTCCTCTCTCTGGAATAACCGTCCAGAAGCTTTCTCCATCATAGATACGGATACGGGTGACCCCATCCTCCTCCCCTTCTATTCTAAACATCTCACCCTTTTTATATATTTTTTCTTTCATTGTTCTGCCTTCTGCAGTAATAGTTCGCAGAATAGTTATATCTGTGGCTACTTCCCGAAACTTAAGATATCTTTCCCTTGCCCTCTTAAGAATACCCTCTACACCCGATGCCTCACAAACCCCTGTCAAAAAGACAAAAAATAATAGCCCACAGAGTATTTTTTTCACAACATCTCCTTCTACATCCCTAACAGCCTTCAGTCTTCACCCGACTTTCACCTTCTCTCAAAGTGAAGAATTGTTGCAGGCTGAGAGATTCTACAGACAATCACACGCATCCCGCTCTCGGCCAGTTTCTCTCCCCCGCGCCAGACAGAACCGGTGGAGACAATCTCAAAGCGGTCGGAGCGGGTGGTGATGAGATTGGAGACCGAGCGAACAATTGTCTCAAGCTCATCATCCTCTCCACGAAAGCCATCTCCATCTAAGTCATCACCTGCAAGGGTGAATTGATAAGCAGTGCCTGCTGCTCTTGTAATGGGATTGAGATATCTATTTATAAGACTCTCCCTCCAGCCAAACCAGCCAGGAACATTGTTTCGCGCCCAGGTAATGACACTCTGGGTAACATTGACGACATTAAGGCTAATTCCTCTTACAATTGAGGTGGAAAGCGGACTCGCAAAGAAATTAACATATGTTCTTCCATCGGCCGGATTACGGTTGATAACGACATTGATAGGGGGATTATCAATAGGGGAACGTATAAGCTCATCAAGCATCCAGTTGTGGAGGCTTCTCCCGACGCCCCGGAGTGGCCAGCCCCAGGTTCTTGGCCAGTGGATTGCCCAGTTAACAACATCCTGGATCCACTGCATCAACTGGGTAATACGGACATCAATCGCAGCTCCTGCCACCACAGCAGTAAGGTGAGGAACTGCATCCCCGATTGTCCCAAATGGTCTGTTCTGAAGAATGCCTTCAGCCTGGACACCTTGAATCTCCATCTGAGGAAGAGAGGTTAGAATACTACGTTCTGCGGTGTTGATATTTATTCTACCCATGCGGTTGTAGGGATGACCGATCGTAACCCGGCTGAGTATCGCTCCCTGATGGGCGAGTGCAGTAGTAGCGCCAGGAGGCGTTACATTCCGCATCCGAAGAGTGCTCCACTGCCCCCCGGTGTGAATGTAGCCTAACTCGCCGATATTGTGAAAACCTCTGTTAAAGTGGTTAAAATGCCCTGCCCAATAGGTTGGAATCGTGACCTCTCCGGATAATGTTGGCCTGAAGTCCTGAAGTGGCGGTGAATCATTTACTCTACCCAATGAGTGATTAGGGCCTGTATAGGTAAACACAGGCACGCGCGGGTCGTTTTTAGCACTCCAATGACGGTCAAAATTAGTAGGCGAAAGGCCCACTATCTCAATCTGGTGCCATCCAGCGTCCCGGAACCAGAGCTCCATATGGCCTCCCGGGTTTGCATTAGAGGGGGGATCATGATGGAATTTCTTAAAACCCCTGGCTGGGATGGTAATAGTTTCATTTAAAAGCCTTCTCCTATCACCGCTTATGTCTATCCAGTATACACGATAGTGTCCGGTGATTGCTACAGGCCAGGGGTTATGAAGCTCAAAGTCACGCACCTCATGCATGTACTGCAACCGCCAGAGGCTCCAGTATCTATTCATTTTTATTTCATTGATAAAGAGGGTTCTCTCAATGCCTCTTTTTCCATCCAGTGTAGTCGGGATGCTGTCAGCGTCACGAAAATCTATGATGTTAACAGCAATTCGGGCTGCATCCGCCGTACTAAGTCCGAGAGTAGCCATTAAAGTATCCCGCAGTCCTGCCGCGGAGGCTGTATTGATATTTGTTTTAGTTCCTCCTATCCCTACCCCTCCAGTCCCTCCAGGCCTCCACCATTCATCCTTGTCGGTGCGACGGTCGCGGGAGTGAAGAGTTGTGAAGATAGATAGATCCACTCCCGGTGTCCCAGTCTCTCCTACGGTGATGAATGGTCGGTCATCCGCCACATGAGCAAAATCCAGAGTTACCCTTCCTCCTCTCTCAAAGGCAAACTCACTGGGCTCATTTACTCCTTCATTTGGCTCATCAACAACCCCGTCACCGTCATTGTCAATTCTATCATGAGCAAGGACTGAGTTGGCGCCAAAAGGATTAATGGTAATACCACCGGGTAGGAATCTGTTGTCATCACCAAGGGCTCCCGGACCAGCGACTCCCGGCTGGCCATCTCTGCCAAACTTCCTACTCCAGGTGGTAGAGGTGATGCCAATGGGTGGAAGTGTGACCTCAGCAGTGCTCCATCCCCGGCTTATGCCCGGGTTCGCAAGGTGATTTGAAAAGGCAGTAGCCACGCGACCATGACCCGAGGTGTTTAAGTTCACCTTTCCTGCCTCATCGCGGACTGTAACCTCGCTGCGGGCGGTGAGCCCCCCGCCGAGAGGCTCATTAATAACAGCAATTGAGTAATTTCCAAGATGTGTAAACTGCTCGTCTCTCCGAGCAGTTATGTGCCGGATGGTTCGCTCTATTCCGCCCCGGGCAATGGCATCCGCCTGGGTCTTCCAGAGATAATTGGCGGCAGCCTTTTCTTCCAACCTCATATTAAAGGCAAAAGAGATGCCAACTCCGGCAAGGATTGCCGTAACCATCACTGCCGCAATCAGCGCTACTCCCTTCTCGTTTTTCCTAAACTCTGTGCCTCTGTGCCTCTGTGCCTCTGTGCCTCTGTGCCTCTGTGCCTTTTTGCCTTTTTGCCTCTGTTTT
>NDHY01000015.1 GCA_003574845.1 candidate division NPL-UPA2 bacterium Unc8 | reverse complement strand
TTAAATGTGCTATGATTATTCATTACAAAATGAAAGAGATAAGAAAAGGTAACTGCTCAATATCCTGTGGTAGCCGCACCCTTTAGGGTGCGCAGGCTAAAGCCTGCGGCTACCAAACTATTATATTCCACTCAATATTGAGCAATTACAAGAAAAGGAAGGAAAAAATAATGAGCCCAATTTTAAAATTAAGTAATCATGATGAGAAGCGCGAGCGTGCTTTTGAGTTAGAATACCTTCTTTCGTTGACAACGAAAGAGCGTTTCCAGATGATGATTCAAAAATCTGATGAGATAAAAAGGACTCTTATTCGCAATGGATATCGAAGACCTATTGAAATTATTAAAAGAGAATGTGGTTGACTTTGTCATAATTGGGGCATCAGCCTTTCCGGTGCATGGTTATTCAAGAGCAACGCTTGATATTGATATATTTATCAGACCCGAACAAGATAATGCCGAGCGCACACTAAGAGCTCTTAAGGAGTTTGGCTATGATGTAACCGATATTACTATTGAGGATTTATTAACAAAAAAGTTGCTTATCCGGCAGTATGCAGTGGAAACCGACATCCATCCGTTTGTGACCGGGACGACCTTTAGAGAGGTATGGAAGAATAAGGTTCAAGATTTTTATGGAGATGTATCTGCTTTTTTTGCGAGTTTGGATGACCTTATCAAAATGAAAGAATCAGCGAAAAGGCCGCAAGACTTAGAGGACCTTAAGTATCTAAGAGAACTAAAAAAACGTCAGAGCAATAAAAAGTAGTGAGTATTCGTTCAAAGATATCCGTATTTGCGGAGGCACCAACGGATGAGGCGAAAAGCAAAAGGTTCTCACTTGGAGCTCTGCTTTCTTTAGCGGGGATGAGTCTTGGAGGGCTTTTCCTCGCTGGCTGGACAGTAGTGATGACCCGCCTCCTGGGGCCTGCCGACTTCGGAATTTTAGGTCCAATTTTTCAATCATACTGGGTGCTCACCTTGATTGCCATAGCCGGAATTCATATGGCTGTTACCACCTATGTTGCCCATCACTGGGAGAAGGAAAGAGACAGGGCAAGAGATTTCGGCAGTGACGGCAACAAATTGGTATTTATTATTGGGATTTGTTTGCTCGTTTCCTCTTCTGTGCTCCTGGGAGGTCTTTTTTTTATTGGAATTATCCCTGGAATTATTGCCGCAATAGGCGCTTCACTTACACTGGCTATTTTTACGACCGCCCAGTTCTGGAGTGTAACTCAGATACTCCTGGGAATGCAGAGAACCGATTACTTTTCAGTCGGGCATTTTTCATTTCCATTTACTGCCCTCCTATCCTCAACTCTTTTTGTCATACTGGCTCAGTGGCGCTGGGGAGCGGAGTCGCAAATGGATATTGCAGGTGGAATCTTAGGGCTTGCCGTGGGCGGAGTTCTTGCCTGGGCGCTGGCGCGCCATCTTTTAAGAAAAGCTGATATTGAAATGTTTAAGAGCCTTTACGGCTTTAAGAAGAGAGCCGGGCTTTATAAAAAAATCGTAAAGTTTGGCGCAATGACAAACCTTGCTCACATAGGCTATACCCTTCTTAATACAATTCCAATGGTACTGGTAGGTCTTTTTGCCGCAAGAGGGGTATTTGCGCTTACCCATGAAGAAAATCTCATTGTCTCAGGGCACTTCTCAGCCGCTTTTTTATATGGCAGCGGAGCTCTGGCGTTAATGGGGATGACATTTCCAATTATATCTGCGATGAGTGAAGCTGAAGCTCAGGGAAGGAAAGATTTGGTTCAGCACTATTTAGATAAAATACTATGGGCATCTTTTGCTATTTTAGGAGGAGTGCTTATATTTTATTTCTTTGCCGGAGGAAAGATGGTTGAGTTTCTCGCAGGTGAGGAATTTCCGGCGGAGCTTCTCCACCCGATGGTTGTGCTGGCGGCTCTCGGCATTACTTTTACGGGACTTAATTTTGTTCTTTTTAATAGCTATATCGGCTTAAAAAAAGTAAACTACTCGGCAATGGCAATGATAGCCGGGGTGGTGTTGCAGGCGATTGCGATTACTGCCGCAATCCGTATCTACGGGGATATTATCATAGTAGGCAGATTTTTCCTTGGAGCCTCAATGTTAACTTTTCTCATTACCGCTTATTTCCTGCATCCTCTAAAGTTAAAGATAGTACCACTCTTTATTATTGTGCCGGCCGGGTGCGCTCTCCTCGCTTCGGTTATAACGCAGAGATTTTTTCCTCTTCAGGAAATGCCGGAGATATGGGTAATTCCGCCGTTTATTTTCCAGATTGCAGCGCTTCTTATTATGTATGCAGTCCTCTTTTTAGCTATGGACAAAGTTTTTCTAAAAAAGTATGTGGAAATCGTAACTATTTAGTAGCTGAACGCTGAAAGCTGAGAGCTGAGAGCTAACAATATGTCACCTGTTCCTCAATCAGTGATTGACGAGGTCTATGCCCGCTGTGACATCGTTGAGATTATCTCCGGGTATCTTCACCTCCAGCCGGCAGGGCGCAATTTCAGGGCGCTCTGCCCTTTTCACCAGGAGAAAACCCCTTCCTTCATTGTCAGCCCGGAAAAACAGCTCTTTAATTGCTTCGGTTGCGGGACCGGGGGAAACGTATTCTCGTTTCTGATGAAGCACGAGCATCTGAGCTTCATGGAGGCGCTCCGGCTTCTGGCAGAAAAGGCCGGAGTTACGCTGTCAGGATTAGGAGGGGAGAAAGAAGCATCCAGCGCCCTATTTGAACTTAATGGATTTGCAAAAGATTTTTTTATTAAGTGTCTTGGGGAAACCTCTAAGGCAAGGGATTATCTTCTAAAGAAGCGCGGGCTCTCGCCTGAGGTAATTGAGAAGTTTTGTCTGGGATATGCTCCCCCTGACCGGGATGCTCTCCTGAGGAAAGCTGAGGAGGAAGGGTTCTCTGAGCGCATCCTGATAGAAGGGGGACTCCTCATCCAGCGTCGGGATAAAGAAGGATATTATGACCGATTTCGCAATCGGATTATTTTTCCCATCTTTAACCTTGCCGAAAAAGTAGTGGGCTTCGGAGGAAGGGCGCTGGGCGATGAGATGCCCTTATATATGAATTCTCCGGAAACTGCTCTTTACCACAAGAGCGATAGCCTTTATGGACTGCATCTTTCCCGAAAGGCCATCGCTGAATGCGGAAAAGCTTTAATAGTGGAAGGCTACATGGATGTCATTGCCGTCTTTCAAGCTGGAATCAGGAATGTCGTTGGCTCTCTGGGCACCTCGCTCACCCGGCGGCAGTTGCGGCTCATCAGGCGCTATGCGCAGGAAGTCGTGATGGTCTATGATGGCGATAAGGCGGGAATTGAAGCAACTCTCCGAGGTTTGGACTCCTCTCTCGCTGAGGGCTTCAGTGTGCGCCTTACTTCTCTTCCCGAGGGAGAGGACCCCGACAGCTTTATTGGACGCCATGGCAGTGAGACATTTCAGGAAAGAGTCTCCTGCGCCGCCGACCTCCTGGAGTACAAGTTAGGATTTCTAAGAAATCGCTATGATTCAACCACTGTTGGCGGAAAAGCTTCAATCGTTAGAGAGATGCTGCCTACGCTGGAGAAGGTTGCAAATGCAATAGAGAAAAGTGGATATATCAAACGGCTGGCGGAAGAGCTGTCTTTAGGCGGAAGAGCCTCTTTGGGGGAGGAATACATATTAACTGAACTGCATAAATTGGAGAGCAAGGAAACTCGCGCAATGCAACCGTCTCCCATTAACATAGACCCCTACCCGGCGGAGAGGAGCCTTATTCAGATTATGCTTCAACATAGTAATATGGTAGATAGGATAAAGGCTGAGGCCGGAGAGTTCCAGTGCTCTGATTACAGAAAGATTGCTGAAGTCATATTTGAGCTGCATCAGGATGGCAGGGCTTCCGGTGCCGGGAGAATAGTGAACATCCTGGGCGATGATAAGATAGAAGCTCTGGTCTCCCGACTGGCGGTGGAGGCAGCTCCTTTTGAGGACATAGAATTAGCAGTTGCCGATGCCTTAAGAGCAATGAGGAATAATGAGAGAAAAAGAAAAATAGAGGCGCTGGAAAAAAGAATTGAAGATGCTGATGAGGAAGGAGAAGAAGAGCTTGTAAAAAGATTGCAGGCAGAATGCCAGCAGATAACGCAAGAGATGGTTAGCTATCGGAGGGGGGGTAAACTTGGCAAAAGTGAAGACTAAAATCAGCAGCAGTAAAGTAAAGAAATTGATTGAGAAAGGAAAGAAAAATAGATGCCTGACATATGAAGAAATAAGTGAGCTTTTCCCACGGGAGACCACTTCTTCAGAAATAGATAACATTCTAACGGCATTGGGCAAAATGGAGATTCAGATTGTCCCCGGTGAGGAGACAGTAAAGAACCCAACAATGAAATTAGCCCCGAGGATGGCTGGTCGTGCGACGGGCCCGGTCAGAACTTATATGAGAGAGATGGGGCAGATTGACCTTCTGAGCCGCGAAGAGGAAGTAGCTCTGGCTATGGAGATTGAGACAGCCAAAGCTTCTATAAGGGAAATGGTGTTTGCGATTCCATTTGCCATGAGGGAGATTGCCATCCTCGGCAGGAAAATGCTGGATGGCAGCCTCAGGTTGAATAGAGCTGGGAGTAAAGGAGGCGCTGCTGAAGGACGGAAGTTCTTAGAAAAACTCCCTCTTCTTATTGAAACCATTGAAAAAAGCGTAGAGAGAATAACAGAGATGGAAAGCGAACTGACCGGGAAGACCCCCTTAAGTAAAAGTGAAGAGATTAATCGGGAATTAACTGTAGAGAGAGAAAAAGCTGCCCGGGCAATAAACGAATTTAACCCTACCAATGAAGTCTTAAGGAAAATCATTTCCGATCTCGGGGAGATTCTTGGCAAGATTGAGGAAAGTGAGCGCAATATAAGAAAGATTGAACAGAAGAGTGGTCTTGAAGCAAAGAAAATTATGTCATTGGCGAGAAGAATGAGGAAGGGAAATGTAGGGGAAGTCAAGACAGGTCTCAGTGAGCTTGAGGTCAGGAGTTATTACTCTCAACTGCGCCACCATCGGCGCTACATCAAAGAAGCGGAAAGGAAAGGTGGGGATTGCGCCGCCAACATCTGTCGTACGGTGAGCTCCGCAGAGGAGAAATGGGGAAGAATGGATGAGGCAAAAAGGGCCCTCGTTAAGGCAAATTTAAGGCTTGTCGTAAGCATTACCAAAAGATATACCGGCAGGGGGCTTTCCTTTTTTGACCTGGTTCAGGAAGGAAATATCGGGCTGATGAGAGCGGCTGACAAGTTTGAATACCAGCGCGGATATAAATTCTCCACTTACGCCACCTGGTGGATAAGACAGGCGATTGCCAGAGCCATTGCTGACCAGGCAAGAACAATCCGTATCCCGGTACATATGATTGAGACGATAAACAAGCTTAATCGCGTTACGCGGCAACTGGTTCAGGAGTTAGGTATGGAGCCTGATGCTCTAACTCTTGCAGAAGCGATGAATGTGTCGGTGGAAAAGGTAATGGGAATATTGAAGATTGTTCAGGAGCCAATCTCTCTCGAGGCTCCGGTTGGAGATGAGGGCGAGAGCCACTTCGGGGATTTTATAGAAGATAAAGAGGCTGAATGCCCTGCAGATGCCACAGTGCTCTCTATGTTGCGGGAGCAGTTAGAAGTGGTTTTGAAGACATTGACGGAAAGAGAACAGAAAGTGTTGCGGCTCAGATTTGGTATTGATGATAAATACCCGCGCACGCTGGAAGAAGTTGGAAGGCATTTCAACCTGACCCGGGAAAGAGTGCGCCAGATAGAGGCAAAAGCATTTAAGAAACTGCGTCATCCAAAGCGAAGTGATAAGTTAAAGGGGTTTCTCGGTTCAGCCCCGGATGCGGAGATGAGCTAAGGGGTCGCTTTCGCAATCCCTAAAGTCTTCGCCATTGTGTTCCGCGAGGAGTATCTTCAAGAGTGATTCCTTTACTCAGAAGCGTTTGCCTCAGCACATCAGCCTCCTCCCACAGCTTGCGCTGTCGGAATTGCTCCCTCTCCCGAATCAGCGAGAGAAGCTCTTCCTCAATCTCCTCATCAGCTCTAAATTTTAGTCCTAAAACATTGCAGAAGCTCTCAATATCTGCGGCAAGTACTGCTGCTCTGACAAAATCCTCATTCTTGGTAAGAACATTCACATTTGAAACCAATTTAAAAATTATCCCCATCGCTACCGGGATGTTAAAATCGTCATCCATTGCGCTTTCTATGGCAATCCTATTTGAGGTGGGCTGCATGCTCCGTGAAAGGCCCATTCCCTTCTTTTTCACATTAGAGAGGCAGGCAGCTATTCTCTCAGTTGCTCTTTTTGCTGCCTCAAGGTGCTCCTCACTAACCTCAATTAACTTGCGATAATGAGTTGAGAGGAGAAAAAACCGCACCGCTACCGGTGGATACTTATCCAGCACCTCCCGCACCGTAAAAAAGTTTCCTGATGATTTAGACATCTTTTCCTGGCGAAGCGTAACGAATCCGGTGTGAAGCCAGTATCTTGCCAGATTCTTGTTGCTATACCCCTCAGACTGAGCAATCTCGTTCTCATGATGAGGAAAAATAAGGTCTTCTCCGCCGGCATGGATGTCAAAGCTCTCCCCCAAATATTTCATACTCATTGCTGAGCATTCAATGTGCCAGCCTGGGCGGCCCTTTCCCCAGGGGCTATCCCATAATGGCTCCTCTTTCCTCTTTTTCCAGAGAGCAAAGTCCATAGGATTTCTCTTTTGTTCCTCAAGGGCAACGCGCGTTTTATGGGAGCATTCATCAAGATTGCGCCTGGATAGCTTCCCGTATTCATTAAAACTCTTCACGGAAAAATGAACATTCCCGTCAACCTCGTATCCATATCCTTTTTCAATAAGCCGCTTTATAATCTCAATCATCTCCGGAATGCACTCAGTCGCTTTTGGATAACAGGTAGCTTTCTTGACATTTAACTTATCCATACAGGCAAAGTATTCGCCGGTGTATTTTTTGACAATGCCTTTAATCAGGATTGGTAAATCAGCCCCTCCTTTCCTACTTTCTTCCCGCGCTTTGTTTATTATCTTATCATCCACGTCGGTGAAGTTCTGGACATAATTTACTTCTAATCCCTTGTATTCAAGATAGCGCCTTATCGCATCAAAAGCAACGTATGTCCTGGCATGTCCCAGATGACACTCATCATATACAGTTACTCCACAGACATACATTCCTACCTTGCCGCGCTTCAGTGGCAGAAATTCTTCTTTCCTGCCTGTCATTGTATTGTAAACCTTAAGCATTGTGGGTTCACGAACCCTCTTTCGCTATTGGATAGGAACTAATGATGTTCATTGAAGTAACATATTTTCGCAAGCGCTGAAGGAGCTTTCCTGTCTTCTCCTCAAATTGATGTCCTTCCAGCTCAACAAAGAATATGTATTCTCCCCGTTTTTTCTCTAAGGGACGCGACATAATCCGCGTTAAATTTGCTCCTGCCCGTGCAAAAACACCAAGCGCCCGGTAAAGCGCCCCTGACTTATGCTCAAGAGAGAAGGCAATTGAGGTCTTATCCCTCCCCGTTGGTGGATGCGGTTTTTTGCCAATGACAAAGAATGTGGTAATATTCTCCGTGCCGCTATTAATGTTTGGGATAACTACTCTTAAATTATGAATCTTTGCTACCTCACCGCTGGCAATGGCTGAGGAGGACTCTTCTGTTGCAGCGCGTCTTGCCGCCTCTGAGGTGTTTTCCACGGGAATAGCTTCTGCGCGAGGCAAGTTCTTCCTCAGCCACTGACGGCAGTTCATCAATGGAGAATGGTGGGAATAAACCTTTCTTATCTGCGGAAGAGAAACCCGACTCAAAAGGGAGAGGGTTATCTTCGTTGCCAGTTCTTCGTATATTAGGATTCCACTGGAGGAAAAATCCTCGCTCACCAGCTCGTCAACCGTGTCATAAATCATACCGCGAGTTGAGTTTTCAAATGGGATGACACCCCAGTCCACTTCATCTCTCCTGACCTTGTCAAAGACCCCGGCAATGGTAGGTGCCGGTAGAAACTGATTGTTTTCCCCAAACCTTCCTACTGCAGATAGGTAGGTAAAACTACCCTCGTCTCCAAAATAACCTATTCGCATCATAGATAACCTAACCCATTCCGGTGCATCAGAGCACCAAGTTACCAGTTACCAATTTCTAATTTCTAATTTCAATCCTTGAACCCCGAACCCCGAACCTATTTAAGCAAATATACTTTTGTCGAGACTTTTATATTGAATTGCTTCAGAAATGTGCTCGGCTAAAATTGCATCTTCTTCGGACAGGTCAGCAATTGTCCGCGCTACTTTTAATATCCTATCATAGGCGCGGGCAGATATACCTAATTCATTGACGGCAACTTTCAACAGCTCTTTCCCTTCTTTATCTAATTTGCAATACAGCTTTATCTGCTTTTGACCCATAGTGGCATTACAATGGATGTTTTCCTCCCGGAACCTTTTTTGCTGTATTTGTCTTGCTTTGTTCACCCTTTCTTTGATCTGATTTGAAGGCTCACCGGACTCATCGCCGGTAAAGTCTTTATACTTAAGGGAAGGAACCTCAATGTGAATGTCTATCCGGTCCAGAAGAGGCCCGGAGGCGCGAGAGCGATACTTCTGAATCTGGTGTGGCGTGCAGTGGCACTCCCTGACAGGGTCAGAGAAATACCCGCAAGGGCAGGGATTCATGGTGGCGATAAGTAAAACCCGCGCCGGGAAAGTTGTCGTCCGACTGATGCGGGAGATGGTAATCAGGTTGTCTTCAAGTGGTTGCCGAAGTGCCTCAAGGACGTCGCGGTGGAACTCAGGCAGTTCGTCCAGGAACAAAACCCCGTTATGAGCAAGACTCACTTCCCCTGGCTGGGGGACGGAACTTCCTCCGACGAGAGCAGCGCTTGAGGATGTGTGGTGAGGGGTACGGAATGGTCTATTTGTGACCAGAGCTTGCCCTGAAGAGAGAAAGCCGGCAACACTGTGAATTTGAGTGGTCTCAAGTGCTTCCTTTAAACTCATATCTGGAATTATTGTCGACATCCTTCTGGCGAGCATTGTCTTGCCGGCACCGGGAGGCCCAATCATTAAAACATTGTGGGAGCCGGCGGCCGCTATCTCAATCGCCCTTTTGGCGGAAAATTGACCCTTTACATCTGAAAAGTCAACCTCATAACTGGATAAATCTTTAAGAACGTCTGCGAGGTTCACCCGGAATGGAGCAGGCTGAATTTCCCCCTCAATGAGCTTGACCGCCTCTACAAGGCTTCTGATTCCATAGACCTCAATCTCCTTGATAATTGCTGCCTCGGCAGCGTTTTCCTGCGGGAGAATTAATTTCTTTTTGTCTTTACTTCTGATGCTGAGAGCGACTAAAAGCGCTCCCTTGACCGGGCGCACACTGCCATCAAGAGCCAGCTCACCAAGGATAATATAGTCGTTTAGTTTTTCAGGGGAGAGCTGTTTGGTGGCTGCCAGGAAACCAAGAGAAATAGGCAAATCAAAAGAAGGTCCTTCCTTCTTCACATCTGCAGGAGCAAGATTTATAGTAACTCTTTTTGGCGGGTATTCAAAGCGGCTGTTCTTAATCGCAGACTTGATTCTGTCTTTGCTTTCCTTTACTGCAAGGTCAGGCAGTCCCACTATAATTGCTGCCGGGAGCCCGTGAGCAACATCCACTTCTACCTCAACAGAATGAGCCTCCATTCCGAAAATAGCAATTGAATGCGCTTTAGCTAACATTCTTTCTATCTTATCACATCACCTCCACGATTGACAAATTATCAAATAAGTAGTAAGTAGAAAAAGGCACAAAGGCACAGAGGCACAAAGAAGCCTAAACTCTAAATACGAAACTCGAAACTCGAAACAAAATCAAAAGTCAAATGACCGAAATTCAAGACGTAGTTTTGGTTATTTGGATTTGGAACATTTGAATTTATTTAGCCCTGAATCAAGTTCAGGGTAGGATTTACCTGCCTGCCGCAGGCAGGGGGTTTGTAATTGGTAACTGGTGCTCTGGAAAGATGACTATTGCAGAAAAGATATTAAGCGCTCACAGTGGTAAGAAAGCGGTGTCATCGGGCGAGGTTATCGTTGCCGCTCCTGATTTTATCTTAGGGCAGGATGGCACCTCTCCCCGTGCCATTGAGGTATTTGAAACCCTGGGGCTCAGGCAGGTTTTTTGCCCGGAAAAAATCGCAATGGTGATTGACCACAGCGCCCCCAGTCCTTCTCTTGCGGTATCCCGTAAGCATCAGACTATGCGCACTTTTGCCGCCCGGCAAAAGATTCATCTGCACGATGTTGGAGATGGCATATGCCATCAGGTAGTTCCTGAAGAGGGATATGTGAAACCCGGGGATTTAGTAATTGGCGCTGATTCTCACACTTGCACTTATGGTGCCTTGGGTGTGTTTTCAATCGGAGTTGGAGCAACTGATATGGCAGTAGCAATGGCAAGCGGGAATATCTGGCTGGAGGTGCCGAAGAGTATAAAAATCATTATAAATGGCAAGCTGCCGCGGGGAGTATATGCCAAGGATGTAATTCTTTACATAATAGGAGAATTAACTGCCAGCGGAGCCTCTGAAATATCAGTTGAGTTTTATGGAGATACCATCTCGGAAATGAGCATCGCCGGACGTTTCACAATTGCCAATATGGTGCGGGAAATGGGGGCTCAGGCAGGATTGATGCTGGTGGATGAGAAATGCCGTCGGTGGCTGGGTGAGCATGGGGTGAAGGACTTTACCCCGGTTGCTGCCGATAATGATGCCCTTTATACTGACGTAAAAGAGTATGATGCCTCTCTCCTCTTTCCGCAGGTTACCAGGCCACACAGTGTGGACAACGCAGTTCCGGTTAATGAAGTGGAAGGAATTGCTATTGATGAAGCGGTAATCGGAACCTGTACCAATGGACGCGAGGAAGATTTTCATATTGCCGCAGAAATACTAAAAGGCAGAAAAGTTGCTACAGGAGTAAGGCTAATTATCGCTCCCGCTTCCCGCAAGGTTTTCTTAAACATTCTAAAGGAGGGAATAGTTGAGTCATTGGTAGAATCCGGAGCGGCATTTGTTACCCCCGGATGCGGTCCCTGCTGTGGTACGCATAAC
Source organism: candidate division NPL-UPA2 bacterium Unc8 (assembly GCA_003574845.1). GTDB lineage: Bacteria > NPL-UPA2 > NPL-UPA2 > NPL-UPA2 > NPL-UPA2 > NPL-UPA2. Next base: position 6,749 of record NDHY01000015.1, on the reverse strand, counting down.
GGTGTGCCCGCCGATGGAGAAACGGTCATTTCCACCGCCAATCGTAATTTCAAAGGACGTATGGGAAATCCTCAAAGCTTGATTTTTCTTGCCTCTCCGGCTACTGTAGCCGCCTCAGCTATTGAGGGACATATAGCAGACCCAAGGAAGTATCTATGATGCAATTTGGGTGCTTGACAAGTAAGTATTGCTATGGTATAAGCTAACTTCATTGAGAAAAAGATTCAAGGTTCAGGGTTCAAGGTGAAGAGTCAAGGAAAGACCTTGTTCCTTGTTCAAGCCCGAAAAACTTAAAATGAAAACTTTTAGCCCGCATGCCGGGGATATTGAGAGGAAATGGTATCTTATTGATGCCAGTGGTAGAGTTGCAGGGAGGCTTGCGGCACGGGTGGCGCACATCCTGCGCGGAAAGGAAAAGCCGATTTATTCTCCTCATCTTGACACCGGGGACCATGTGGTAATAATCAATGTTAAGGATGTTCTCTGGACAGGACGCAAGCAAGAGAAAAAGATATATTATCGTCATACCGGGTACCCGGGCGGATTAAAGCAGGTTAAGCTAAAAACCCTGCTTGAGAAAAAGCCGGAGAAGACATTAATGTTAGCAATTAAAGGAATGCTCCCGCACAATAAGTTGGGTCGGGCAATGCTAAAAAAAGTAAGGATTTATGCCAGCTCCGAACATCCGCATCAGGCACAAAAATTGGTGAATGGTGATTGGTGATTGGAAGTCAGAAGTCAGAACTGCCTGCCTGTGCGGTTGCACGCAGACAGGTAAACTGTAAACTGTGAACTGTAGACTGTAGACTGTAGACTGTTTAGAGCGGTGCGATTTCCGACGATTGTTCCTGAAAGCTGAAAGCTATTAGAATGACGAAAGCTATTAGAATGACAAAAGTGCAATTCCAGGCGACAGGAAAAAGGAAAGAGGCATCTGCCAGAGTGATACTTTTCCCTGGCAGCGGAAAGGTAATGGTAAACGGGAGAAAGCTCTCTCAATACTTTCCGCGGGAGGCATGGACAGCTCTTGTTAATCAGCCATTTCAGGTGGCTGAAATGGCTGGTAAATTTGATGTGCGTGCAAAAATAATAGGAGGAGGGTGCTCGGGGCAGGCTGGTGCGCTCAGGCACGGCATTACCAGGGCACTGGTCAAGGCTGATGAGAATCTAAGGCCCGCCTTAAAAAAAGCAGGACTCCTAACCCGAGACCCTCGCACAGTGGAGAGAAAGAAATACGGACAAAAAGGAGCAAGAGCAAGGTTCCAGTTCTCAAAACGATAGAAAAATCAGGTTATCCGCGGGATTTTTTTTACTTCCCGCGGTTTGCAGTTTTGACGACGCTACAGGAAGGCACAAAGGCACAAAGACACAAAGTGAAGAGGAAAAAAAATAATTAGAGGCTTGACAAGATTTGAGCGGTGTGGTAACTTTGACCAAAGTTGTTGTTGGTGCCATCAAATCCCAATTAGAAAGGTCAGGGAGGTGATGATAAAAAAATTGGGGTGACGTAGTCGTGAGTAAATAGTTGACTGCTTCATGGTGGAGCAGATGATGTATGAAGTGGAAGTAAAAAGGAGGAAGTAGTGAAATATTTAATGATTTTTGCCTTGGTGTGCGGGCTTGGTCTTGCAGCAACTGCCGAGGCAAAAGAGGTACCGGTAGCGCCGGCAAGAGTACCGGTAGCGCCGGCAAGAGTACCGGTAGCGCCGGCAAAAGAGGTATGGGTACCGCCGGTGGAAGAGGTGGCAGATGAGGTGGATATTAAGATTGGCGGCGCGGTTCGTGTGCGTCATCTCAATTGGTCGGATATGTTCTTTGGCGCTTCAACAGGAACAGGAACTGGCAGAGAGAATGAGGCATGGCTGGAGACGAGGACCCGGCTCCTGATGGAAGCCGACCTTGCTAATGATGTAGTCGTCGTTGCCCGGCTGTCCAATGAAAGAGCGTGGGGAGGCCCTGTTGCTCGTGAATTTGATGTTCTCCTGGATTGGGCATACATCACTATGGCGAACGTAGCCGGTCAACCAATTGACCTCATCATCGGCCGTCAGCCGATTGCGCTCGGCGACTCTATGCAGATTGATGACGACTTTGATGCCGTCAGGCTTTCCATTCCATTTGAGCCTGTAGTGGTGGATGCGTTCTTTGCAAAAATTGCGGATGCCCGCATGGGCCGCCTCGTGCCGGATGATGACCTCATGGGGTTTCATGTAGTCTATGAGCATCCTGAGCCTGCCATCACCGTTAACATGGGTTACTATGAGCTGATAGATAGAAAGACTGCTCCTGCTGTTGATGACAGAATAAGGTCAATGGCAATCAGCGGAAGCGGTAATCTATTAGGGCTTGTTGGAGACATTCCCGGCATTGGCGGCCTGGGTATTGGTGACATTGGTCTCTTAGTTAGTGGAGGTATGATTTTTCAGACAGGAGATGTAACTATAAGAGGAACGCCTGTGGGACTTGATGCTGATGCTCTCTATTTTGAAATTGGAGCTGCTATGGATATGGGAGCAGTGAGCCTTCGGTGGGCTTCTTTAAGCGGAGATGACCCTGCAACGCCAAGGACAGATGAAGCTTTTAGGCCGATGTTTAAAGATGTAGATTTTGGCACTGTAGTCGTCAATGAGATAAAGGATGATGCCTTCCTCGCGGCGAGGGTGGGAGCCCTAAATACCAATCTCAATCTCTGGGGACTTGGCTTTAAGGCATCACCTATGCCGGGTGTCGGCGTTTCCTTAAACTACATTGATTTTACCAGAGATGCGGTTGCTCCCCGCGCCAGTGATGATGTTGGCACCGAGCTAAACTTTGGTGTGAGATACGCCCTCACTGAAGTTGTTACGCTTGACTTTACAATGGGGAGATTCGCACCAGGCGCCGCTCTTGCGGCTCTTGGAACTAAAACCGCTCACCTGACAAGAATTGGAGCTGAGCTTAGCTTCTAAGGATTGAGAAGAGAGACTTTTGAAAAGCCCCTGCGGGAAGTTCCCGCGGGGGCTTTTTTTATGCTAATGCGCTCCTACGCAAAGGTAGTCGTTGGGGTTCCGGTGGAGAAGGCATTTTACTATGCGCTCCCCGAGGAAATGACCGGCGAGGTAATCCCCGGCGTGCGGGTAGTTGTCCCCTTCTCCGGGAGAAAGCTCACAGGATATGTGGTGGGTCTTTCCCGGGAGAAGCCGGATGTCAGCCTGAGGGAGATAGCCGAAATAGTTGACTCATCCCCAATCTTTGATGGAGAGATGCTGAAGCTGACCAGATGGGTGAGTGATTACTACTGCTGCCCCTGGGGAGAGGCGCTGCATGCGGCTTTTCCTCCCGGGGTAAGAATGAAAAAAAAGAAGAGCTTCTCTCCGGAGGAGCTCTCTTCCCCACCGGCTGAATCGTTATCATCATCAGTAACACTTCTTCATCACGCAAATAGGGGAGGTGGAAAAATAGAATTTTACCTTCAGGCAATCAAGCAAGCCCTGAAGCAGGGCAGGCAGGCACTGGTCCTTTTTCCCGAGGTTTCCCACTTTCAAAATATCCTGAATTTACTGCGCTTCCAATTTAGAGAAAAGATTGCTATTTTGCATGGTCGCCTCCTACCCTGGGAGAGGTATCACGAGTGGTTGAGAATGAGGAGTGGTGCGGCAAGAGTTGTTATCGGCACAAGGTCGGCGGTATTTGCTCCACTTGTGAACCTCGGGCTGATTATCGTTGATGAAGAAAGTAACCCTCTCTATAAAGAAAAAAGAACCCCTGCCTACCATGCGCGGGAAGTGGCATTGGAGAGAGCCAGGCTCTGGAAAGTTCCCCTCATTCTCGGGGCGCAGGCTCCTTCCCTTGAGTCGTATTTTCAGGCAGAGCGCGGAAAATATAAATTGATGGTGCTTTCTCCTGCAGGGGAGAAAAAAGAGCTCCCTGAGATTGAGATTGCCGACCTCCGCCGTGAATTTAGCAGCCGCAGGGTTCGCTGGGCGCTTTCTCTTGAGCTGCGTCAGGAGATAGAAGCCTGCCTCAGAAGAGGCGAGCAGACGGTTCTCTTCATCAGCCGCCGCGGGGCAGGGACGCAGAAGCTTATAGATGAGGTAGGAAGGCTTTTCCCTAACGCTCGTTTGGGAAAAGCAGGCACAGCCTATGAAGAAGGCACAAGGGCACAAAGGCACAAAGGCACAAAGTATGAAGAAACAATTAGTTTATTTCGCCGCGGGAAGATAGATATTTTAATAGGGACACAGGCAGTTCTCAAAGAATTGGGTGGCGAGCGCCTCTCCCTTGTCGGGATTATCTCCGCCGATACTATTCTTAATATCGGTAATTTTCGGGCTGCCGAGAAAATGTTTCAGCTTCTCACACAGGTGAGCAATTCTCTTTTGGGCAAGCAAAATGGTAAAGTAATTATCCAGACCTACAATCCCGCTCACTATAGTATTTTAAACGTTGGTGATTACCCGCAGTTTTACAGAGAGGAGGTAGAGTTCCGTCGCCAGTTAAACTATCCTCCATTTACCTCTCTGATTAATATAATGATAAAGGATGAGGAAGCTTTCAGGAGGCTTATCGCAATATTAGAAGCTAATCGCGATGAGGGAGTGGAAATCCTTCCATCGAAAGCAGGGATGAGGGGACAGCAGATAATTATCAAAGGGGAAAACTTGGCGGGGATGCGGAGGGTAATAAGAGGAGAACTCTCTTCTTCAAGGTGGAATAAGGCGGGGGTTAAGGTGGATGTTGACCCGGTGGAGCAGTAGGCTCCTCCCGAGCGGCTGAACCCCGCTAAGAAGGGAGTCTCCATCCGAAATTGTTATAGATAGCCTGATTCTACTTTTTTAGCTACGTCCCTGTAGGCGATATCGGTTTCGTAGATTTTCTTATAGAAAGAAAGCGCCCTTTCTCTATCTCCATTAGCTTCAGATATATTACCTAATTTATATAGAATATCCTTTGTCTGCCCATCCACTAATCCCGTGCCTGCTGCCAGTGCTGCCTCTAAACGATTAATAGCCATATCAAGCATTCCCTTCTTTTCAAAACAGGCTCCAATGGAATAAAGTGCCATTTGCCGTAAGGATGACTCGTTGACACAGGCTTGAAACTCAACTAACGCTTCGTCAAGCATTCCCTCTTCCTGATAGAGCTTCCCCAATTCAAGGTGGAGGGAGGTATCGCCAGGATTCTCTTTGATTTTTTCCACGCAAACGCCAACTCTCATTTTAAGTTTATCCTGATGGGCTCTGGCTATTTTTTTCTTTAGCTCCTCATTTTTCGGATTGGATTTTAGCAGCAACTCATAGTGTTTGAGAATGGCATCAGTCTTTCTAAGCTCTACTTCCTTTATTTTTCCGGCAATAGACTTGTTTGCCGGCTCAATTTGCGCGGCTTTAGAGTAGCTTTCTTTTGCCTGTCCAAGCTCACCTTTTTTCAGATAAAGATCGCCAAGCCGCTCAATTAGTATCGGATTTGCCGGCTCAAGAGCCATCTGCTTTTTATATTCCCCAATTGCCTTTGGTAATTCCTCTTGTTTAAGGTAAAGATCGCCAATGATTGTGTAAATAGCAGAATGTTGGGGGTCAAGTTCTGCCACCTGCTGATAATTCTCAATTGCCTTCTTTATATTTCCCTTCTTAAGGTAAAGGTCGCCTAACAGGCGGTAGGTTGGGACTTCTTTAGAAAACAGTAAAATTATTTTTTCATACTTTTCTATCGCACAGGTAATATCCCCCTTTCTGACATAAAGGCCTGCCAGAGTATTAAGCACTGCCTTTTTTTTGGGGTCAAGGGCAACCACCTTTTCATATTCTTCTATTGCCTCTTCAAACCACCTTCCGCGAATGTAAAGCTCACCAAGCGCCTGATGAGCCGCAATATTATCCGGAGCAGCTACAGTTACCTTCTTATATTCACTGATGGCATCGTCCCAGCGATTCTGGTCAACGAAGGTTTCTGCTGCCTGAAGGCAGGAGCCAACATCAATTTTTGAAACCGTTTCCTTGGCAACTTTCGCTTCCTCAGACTGGCGCCTGATGGCTCCTTCAACGAGGGATGACTTATCTTCCCACTTTCCTTTATCTATTACTATCAGCGCCTCAAGATTTTTGAACTCCTGCCCAACAGTAAAATCATTTGGTTTTACCTTCAAGTATTTCTTGCAGTGTTGCACTGCTTCTTTTGTCTTTCCTTGTTCGTGCAGTAGTTTTGTCAATCGCAGCAGTGTGTAAAGATTGTCCTGCTGAAGTATCAACGTCATCTGATAAACTCCTATTGCTTTATCTATCATCCCTTTTCTAAGGTAGATATCTCCTAAGCGGGGTAGTATTGGAGCCTGAAGAGGAACAATTGAAAACAAATACTCATATTTTTCAATTACTCTGTCCCACTTCTTTAATTTTTCAAAGAAAAATCCCTGGAGCATCAAGACTATTCCCTTTATTTGGCGGCGCAGCGGATTACTTGTCTGAAATTTTTTCTTCCTGGCAACTATAAGAAGAGACCTTGCTCGCGAGGACCCCGGGTCAATAGATAGAGATAACTGAAGAAGATTAATGGCATAATCATAATTTCTCTCGTCAATAGCTTTTACTGCCCTATCATAAAACCAAAGCCCGATCACCGCCTCGGTGGTTACCCCATCTTTTATCATTTCTTCCCTCAATTTTTAAAGGTACTCAAGGTACTCTCTAAGGGTACTCAAGGTACTCTCTAGGGAACTCAAGGTACTCTCTAGGGAATGCGCTCAGGGCAAGAAAAACAGCGATGAGAAATAT
>NDHY01000014.1 GCA_003574845.1 candidate division NPL-UPA2 bacterium Unc8 | reverse complement strand
CCAGGAGCCGTCGGCGGATAGCCCCCCCACCACCAACCTTTACAATTCTGGCCCCCTCACCAGGCTTTAACTCATTTAGTAACTTTACTACTGGCATCTGCTACCTCCTTTGCAAAACATCCATTCCTTTGCCGGTGGTGGAGACTGTTCCCACAACCGGTATCCCCAATTCTTTCTCCAGCAATTTAATGTCTATTTCAACGCCTGTCGTTTTAGCTTCATCCATAATATTAAGAACCAATATCAGGGATAGATGCGCTTCAATCAACTGAAGCGTTAAAGGAAGCATTCTCTCTAAATTTTTGGCATCTATTACATGAAGAACCAGGTCAGGGTTTTCCTTAACTAAGATTCTTCTGGCCACCCTCTCTTCTTCGGTAATGGGGGAGAATGAATACATTCCCGGGGTGTCTATTATTTCGCATTCTATTTCTCCGATTTGAATCTTGCCTCTTGCAACCTCAACGGTTGTGCCGGGATAATTTGATACGGTTACATAGCGTTTGGTGAGGTTATTAAACAGGACGCTCTTACCCACATTGGGACTGCCGACAATGGCTATCTTCCTGGCATCTTTTGTCATTTCCGGTCCTACTTTTAAACCTTTTGCAATTGACACTCAATTGCAATTATATCTTAAAATTTTTACTGGCATCGGCTACAATAACCCATAATTTGAAGCCGGTGTCCCTTAAACTGGAACTCGTGCTCCCGGCACACCTTCTCCTGAAGGTTCTCTATGGAACCATTGCTGAACTCAATTACCCGCTTACACTTCAGGCAGAGGAGATGGTCATGATGCTCATGCCCCAGGATGTGTTCATAATGACTATGTTTCTCCTCAAAGAAAACCTCCCGCAGAAGGCCGCATTCCAGCAGAAGCCTCAGAGTGCGGTAAATGGTAGAACGGGCAATTTGCTTATCCTGCCGACGTATACGAATGAAAAGGTCATCCACTTCAAAATGGCGATGAGTAGAAAAGGCTTCCTTTAAAATAAGCTGTCTCTGCGGAGTAAACTTCAAGCCATTCACTCTCAAATAGTCTCTTAATTTATCTTTCTCTATTCTCATTGAGGACTCTTATAATTGCTGTTAAGTTTCATTTGCAATGAAATTGTACCACACCCATTTTTTTTGTCAAGAAAAAAGTAATAGTGTTTCAGCTACTACATGTCTTCTAATTTTGCTGCCAGGTCTACTATTTTCTTGCTTATTCTCTCTGATGGTGGTATTCATTCCATTGTGGTATTCATTCCATTCAGGAGTTAACCATTATGAAGAAAAAAGAGAGTTATCCAGGGTGCAGTGAGCTGGAAAAAATCTGTATGGAGGAGAAGCTAAACAAGTCGCAGCGGAGCCAGAAGAGAAAATTGCTTTCAAAGCAGGTTAAGTCCGTTGACCTAATTGAAGTCAGGACAATAGATGACCTGGTTACCTCTTATATGTCTATGTCTATTCAGGCGCGAGCAATTGGTCAGTGCGCCTCAGTATATAAAAATATGTTGCAGGATAAAGCACGCCCTACAGTCCTGCTTGGATTAGCAGGACCCCTTATTGCCGGGGGTTTGAGAGAAGTTATCAGGGATATGATTGCTTATGGCATTGTGGATACAATCGTTTCCACCGGAGCAATTTTCTATCAGGATATCTACCAGGCATTGGGGCATAAGCATTATATTGGCTCTCCTCTTGCTAATGATGTCCACTTAAGAGAGCTCTTTATTAACCGTATTTATGATACATATGTAGATGATGAAAAGTTCCTCAAAGTTGATAGCTGGATAGAGGGATTTGCCCATCGGCTGCCACAAAAGAGTTACTCCAGCCGTGAGTTTCTTCACTTATTAGGCGAGGAGATAAAAGATGAGAATTCTATTCTGAGAACTGCTGCTAAATTGGGAGTACCTGTCTTTTCTCCAGCGTTAAATGACTCAAGTATCGGCATTGGGTTAACAGGGCACTATCATTTAAGAAAAAAAGAGGGCAAGCCTCACATTGTTCTTGATGCAATCAGGGATAATTATGAGCTGACACAAATAATATTAAAGTCACGAAAAACAGCAGCAATCTATGTTGCCGGTGGCGTGCCCAAGAATTTTATCAATGATTCTGTGGTGATGGGCTATATATTTGGAAAAAACACCGGCGGACACAGCTATGCTTTTCAGCTTACTACCGATTCTCCGCATTGGGGAGGATTGAGCGGCAGCACTTTTGATGAAGCAACCTCATGGGGGAAAATAAGTAAGCAGGCTACTAAAGCAATGGCATTCGTTGAGCCAACGGTTTCTCTGCCGCTGGTCGTTGGATTTGTTCTACAGAAAAAACTGTGGGAAAAGCGTCAGCGGCTAAGATTTAAGTGGAAAGAAGACATCCTTGAGACGCTGCAACGCTTTCCAGCAGAGTGAGACGGCTGCTCGGAGACCAGGTGAAGGTGAGTATATGAAATTCTTAATTATTTTCCTGTGCTTGACTGTTATCTCTGGAGGTGCAGTTCTGGGCTATCGGATATCACAGGAGTATCCTCTATTTGCCCTTCAGGAGATGAAGAAGTCGGTTATTGAAGAGCCATCCCGGCCATTAGTGGCAACTCCAAGGGTTCCCATTGAGAGACTGGATGCCCAGGAGAGAGAGAGGCTCAGACTGGCCCTGAAGATAAATATCAATACCGCCTCTTCAGAGGAACTGCAGAAGCTACCCTTTATCGGACCCAAGAGGGCCGAGAAAATTATCGCCAGTCGACCCTATGCCAGGATTGAAGATATTACAAGGGTCCATGGAATTGGACCCAAGACCTTTGAGAAGATAAAGGACCGCATCACTGTAACCGGTAAGGGATTAGATGATTATGTTCTGGACGACTTCGAATGACTTTTTTCATATTAATTGTTCCAATAGATTCTTCTCTTTAGCCATTGTTTTGCTTTTACTTGCTTCCTCTATCTGGAGCTTGGTATTCAATGGTCAGTGGCGCCAGGCGCTTTATACTTCCTTCGAGGAAGTCTTTCCCTGTACTCCGACAGGGGTAAGAGAGGACACATGTCAACCGCCTCGTGAGTTGACCATCACTTACTTTGATGTTGGTCAGGGCCTGGCTCATCTTATTCAGATTCCTTCGGGAAAAGTGATATTGTATGATGCTGGAGTAGGAGGTTTCATTTGCATATTGAACGAGAGCGAGTTTGAAGTAGGAGAAGTGCTGGACCCTGGCATGATTCATCCCACTCCTACTTATAAATCTTTTCTTGAATTAATTAAGTCCCGGGAAATATCTTATCGAATTGTGAGGGATGGAAATATCCTCGACTGGGGTCCGGATGTTTTTGTTCAGGTCCTCTCTCCTCCTCCAGACAGCTTATGGAAGTGCGTCAACGAGAATTCAATAACCATAATGTTAATTTATGGCAAAATTAGGTTTCTTTTTACAGGGGATATTGAGAAAGACGCCATTAATAGACTCATCAATGAGTACGGCCCGCGGATAAGAGCCGATGTCGTTCAGGTTCCTCACCATGGCTCTAATACTTCAAACTGCCGGAATTTTATCACCTTAGTAAGAGCCTCTCATGCTATAACCAGCGGTTCTGGAGGATGGCCATTTGGTCATCCCACCCCAGAGACCGAGAAGAGATGGAAAGAAAGCGGAGCAGATGTTTACCATACCCATCAGAGCGGAAATATTACCATCGTTAGTGATGGAAAGAATATAAGAATAAAGACCGTGAGATGAAGATATTGTAATTATTCAGTTAGGCTGAAGGCTGTTAGGGAGGAGGAATGAAAGCTATAATTGACAGGATAGAGGATGATAAATTAGCGGTAGTGGTGTTTGAGGGGATGGGGAAATTAATAGTGCCGGTTGAAAAGTTTGGATTCAAGGCTTATGAAGGGATGCACTTAATTGTAAAGTTCAGTCCGGACATTAGGAGTGAGAAAAGACTTCGTAAGGAGATAAAAGGCTTGCAAGATAAGCTGTTGAAAAAGTAGCAGTTGACAGAGTAAATGGTTACACTAAAGTAAAGGAGGAGTAATGTTTAAGAAGAGATTGTTGACAATTGTTTTGCTCTTTGTAATCACGGGCTTTTTGTCTGTCTTTTCCAGGGAGATAGATAGAATCATTGTTACTGAGCTAAACATAGAGACAGTTAATGGAAAAGAAATGCTTGAAATTATTCTCAATGACCGGATCCAAGTAAGAGAGATAGAGATAATAGGAGAGTTTGCCGGCCGCACAATAATAAAATTTCCCGCCTACATCTCTCGCAGAGGCTCGTACTACCCTTGCCTTGAGGTTTTAAAAGAGGAGTTACAAAAGGAGATAATAAGAGCAGTGGAAAGTGGCGAGTCTTCAGATAAACGCCCCGGGAAGCTTCGCTGGGAGATAACCAGGCTTGCTGAATTTACGGGGCACTCCAGGACAAGAGCCCATTTTTCCATAACCTTCAATGATGCACTGAGAATTAATGGCAGGATAGTAGAAAGAGCTGATGGCACAGTCTGGATTAGCTGGCCTGCCCGCCCACCACAGGAAGGAGAAAGGGGATGGCAGCGGCAGGTGGAAATCCTTGACCGGACACTTCGTCGGAGCATAGAGAAAGCGCTCATAGAAAACTATGAATCAGGGAAACTAATTCCGTGACCGACTCCCCCCTCCTACCAAGGCAGAGTGGCATCATTCCACTTTGCGCTTCTTTTATTGCTGGAGTTACTCTCTCCACTATCCTCTCGGGATGGATTCTCTTCCCCCCGTCTTTCTCAGTAGCTCTCCGGGTAGTGGCAATCCTGTTTATTATCATCGGAGTGAGAGCTATCCTCACAGAGAAGCCTTATCCTCAGGCACTGATATTTTTCTGTTTATTCCTGCTTTTCCTGGGAATGGCGAGGCACGCTCAGGCAACTGATACTTCTTCGCCTTATCACATTACTAATTTTCTTAATGATAGAGAAGAGGTGCTTATTCTGGGAACGGTTGTCCGCGACCCCGACAGAAGGGAAGAGTTCAGTATTCTTACCATAAAGCCGGAGAAAATTGTTCCACATCCGCAGCCGGATGCCTATTTAAAATTAGATTTAAAAGTTCCTCATAAGGTAATAACCCAGAAGATAATCGGTGTTTTTGATGGGGATACTCTCTTTACTTATGAAGGAAAAGTGGTGAGATTATTAGGAGTGGATGCACCTGATTTAGGCGAGAAAGGAGCAAAAGAAGCTATCAGCTTTACTCGCTCAATGGTCCTTCATCGCAAAGTTACTCTCTACGTAGAGGAGAACCGTCCACTGGATAAGTTTGGAAGGATACTGGCAGTGGTGGAGCTTGATGGAAGACTCTTGAATTCACAACTTATAGAAAGAGGTTTGGCAAGATACTATCCTTGCCCGCATATGGAAATTCTTCGCTATGAGTGTTATCAGGATAAGAAAAAAATCCTGAGAGGAAGAACGGGCTATATTCAAGCAAGAGTCTATCCCACTATTGGAGAGTATTATGAGAAAATGTCCTTCGGTGACCGTGTGGAGGTAATTTCCTTCCTGCATCCTCCCCGGGGGCGAAGGAACCCTGCCGGCTTTGATTTTGCTCGTTACTTGAGAGTAAGAAATGTTTATGCTGTTACCAGCCGTATCAGAGAGCCGGAGCAGTTGTGTTTTCTTGGTGAAGGTGATGTGAACTCACTAATAAAATTATCCCTGAGGCTACGCCATCGCATCTTTGAAACTATTGAGCGCACTGTTCCCTATCCGGAAAGCGCTTTCCTGGCGGCGGTGACCCTTGGAATGCGAGGAGGACTCTCAGGTGAAATAAGAGAACGATTTCGTGCCGTTGGTATAGCTCATGTCCTTGCTCTTTCAGGGCTTCATACCGGATTCATTGCTCTTCTTCTCATGGGAGCAGCTCGTCTTTTGCATCTTCCGAGGAGTATGAGATTTTTGTTGGTCAGCTTCGGGTTACTGATTTTTGTCTTTCTCTCCGGCGCTTCGCCAGCTACCCAGCGAGCAGCACTGATGTTTTCCTTAGGAATGCTGCTTTATGATATATTAAGAGTGCCTCTTGTGACTTCAGTGGGAATAACTATTTTTCTTTCCGCGGTTGTCGTTCTTTTTACTAATCCATTATGGCTTACCGATGTCTCCTTTGTTCTTTCCTTCGCCGCCGTTCTCTCCCTGGCTTATATCACTCCGCCGATTGAGAAAGTAGTTATGATGAAGGGAACTGGCATTCGCGGGTTTATCGGTTTTCCATTAATTGGAATATTGGTAGGGATGAATCTTTTTTCACTGAGCGGAATAGTTCAACACCTGAGTGTTGTAAGAGGAATCTTGCCGGCAGTGGAGAAAATTCCACCTCTTCTTGATTGGTTTCCAGCCTGGATTCATTTTCCCGGGCATAGCTGGCTCCACCAGTCGCAGTTTTTAACAGCCACCCTTCTTCTTGGAGCAGCGAGCATTGCTACCTTTTTTATCTGTCTGCGATGGACAGGAAGAGATTTAATGATAGAGCTCTTCTCACGCAAGCGGGGGCGCTACTTACTGCGTTTTTGCTTTGCACAGCTTGCTATTCAATTGGGTATGCTCTGGCCGCTCTCAGCAGTGTTTTTCCTGCGGTTTCCCATCGCTGGCTTATATGCCAATATTTTAGCGATACCGCTTCTTGGGGCGATTGTAATGCTTGGTTGGGTGGCAGGGCTGGGAGAAATCTTATTTTCTGTTATTGGATTGGGATTTATTGGCAATGGTTTTGCTATGGCTATAAATGGGTTTAACACTGTTCTATGTCAGGGTTTTTTAGGGCTTGCCAGAACCTGGCATGATTTTATTCCCTTTCCCTATGTGGGCGCTTATGGGACAGGAAAGCTTATCTTTTGGTATGGCTTAATTTTCTCCTTTATTTTTCATAAAGAGATTTTCCAGAAAATCCTGGAGGTCAAAAGAAAGTTTTGGCAGAGAAGGAAGCTGCTTGCGATGCTCGTCGTCATTTCTCTTTTTATAACTGTTGGAGCAGCAGCCTACTTAATGGCGAGAAAACCACTATTAAAGATAGTATTTTTTGATGCTGGTTTTGGAAATGCGATGCTCGTATCTACTCCGGAAGGAAAAAGTATTCTCATTGATGGCGGCCCACGAAAAGAAGAGTGGAGTTTTGGCGAGACGATAAGAGAAACTCTCTCACATTACCGGATTAGTCAATTAGATTATATTATTATTACTTCTTTAAGGCCGGGAAACATCGGTGGGCTTGCTTATGTAGTAGAGCATATTCCTGTCAAAAGAGTAGTATTGCCGGTAAAGGAAGAAATGTTAAGGGCAGAGCTCTCTTATGAAGAATTCCTTATTCTCCTTGATGACTGGCGGCTGTTGAGCAATCCGTTTATGCCTCATCCGCAGAAAATTTATACTGAATATATGGCTTTGATAGAGCTTCTTGAGGATGCCCCGCTTCAGATAAAGACAATTAGAAAAAGCAGGCTTCTTTATGCAGAGGATGGATTGAAAATTGAGGCGCTTGTTCCCAGCACAGTTAGAGGTCTGGATAGCTTCTCTCTTGTTTTAAGAATCAGTTATGGAGAAAAAGTTATTATTCTACCTGCTCAGGTAGGCGTTGCCGCGCAAAAGAGATTGACAGGAAAATATCCTGATAAACTTTTAGGCGATGTGATGCTTATTCCAGTTCATGGCAATCCTGAAAAACAGGTAGAGGAATTTATTACTGCCATATCTCCTGCTTTTGCCATCAATCAGTATGGCTGGTCGCCCTGCGCGGAGTTTTTTCCTGTTAACGCAAAAGAGGCCACTCTTGCCAGATATGCAAAAATGGGTATAGTAACATACTCAACGGCTAAGTCAGGAGCTGTTACCCTTACTACTGATGGCAGAGAGCTTAACATTAAAGTGATTGTCATAAAATCGTAACATTAGTGTGGTATAATAAGAGTAAAAGCTCAGTAACCCATGCCATTAGCAGGATATCTTGATGCAGGATAATAAAAGTATAAAAGGAAGGTTGATTGTCTTTGAGGGATTGGATGGAGCCGGCAAGTCCACCCAAAACTTCTTACTCAAGCGGTTCCTGGAATCACAAAAAATCAAGGTTTTCTTAAGTGAATGGAACTCATCTCCAATGGTAAAAAGTGCCACCAGGAGAGGAAAGAAGAAAAGGCTTCTGACTCCCACCACCTTCAGTCTTGTTCACTCTGCAGATTTTACTACCCGATATGTGCGGGAGATTTATCCGCTCCTGCAGGCCGGCTTCGTAGTCATCTGTGATAGATATGTCTACACTGCTTTTGCCCGTGATGTGGTTAGAGGATGTGACCGGGAATGGGTGAGAAATCTTTATTCTTTCGCTATTAAGCCTCATATTTCGTTCTACTGCCGTATTCCTCTGAAAACAGCAGTCAGGAGAATTCTGAGCGGAAGGACAAAACTGAAATATTTTGAAGCCGGGATGGATATGGGGCTATCCGATGACATAGAGGAAAGTTTTGGACTTTTTCAGGAGAGGATATTTCAGGAATATGAGAGGATTGTCGGAGAGAATGACTTTGAAATAATTGATGCTTCTTTACCCATAAATGAACAACAGGAAATGGCAAGAAAGGTCGTCAAAGAAAAAATTGACCTTCCTTCTTTTCGCCAGAGAAGTAAAAGATGAGAAAAAAACCTTTTGAATTTTTCGGGAAATCTCTCCCGGGAGTGAAGACAGAAGACCTGAAAGGGTACCTTTTCGTTATTGAGGGCCCGGATGGTTCGGGACGCTCCACCTATATTAGAATCCTGACCGATTGGCTGGAAGCAAAGGGATATTCCACCGTAAATGTAGGATTAAGACGCTCCATTCTTCTCGGTCGGGAAATAGAGCAGGCAAAGAAAGGGAATACTCTTGACGAACGAACCTCCACCCTTTTTTATATTACCGATTTCTTTGACCAGTTAGAAAATATTATTATCCCTAATTTGAAAGCCGGATGCGTTATACTTGCCGATAGATATATCTATACTCTTATCGCCCGCAGTACCGTTCGCGGTCTTCTCCCCGAATGGGTAGAAAATATATGTGAGGTCGCTCTTGTTCCCGACCTCGTCTTCCATCTCAGGGTAAGCCTCAATATTTTAACTGAAAGAAACCTGCGAAAACAAACCTATTTTGACTGGTGGGAATCCGGAATGGACATGAGGGTCTCGTCCGAAATATTTACCAGTTTTAGGAAATATCAACGATTAATGCAGCAAGAGTATTCCAAGATGGCAGCAAAATATAATTTTATCACCATTAATGCCAACCGCTCCAGTCGCCGCGTGTCCGATGAACTGAAGCTGCATATAGAGGATTATATTGCCAACGGCAAGGGATAAGAAACCCCGGGTAAGCGAGCTGCCTAAAGTCGCCGCTTCCGTCCAATCGGAATTGAAATATCTGCGCTCTTTAATGGAAGAAACGGTCTCCGCCCATCTGATTAAGAGACAGGCTCAGATTGAATCTATTGTCCTGGCCATCTCAGAGCGCGAATCAGCCGAAGAGGAAGACTGGCTTAAGGATATCCGTATTATGCAAAGAAGCTTGAGGAGCCTTAAGGTCCAACCAGAGAAGGGAAGGTTCAGGGATATAAAAAAAATGACGGCACTTATATCTAACCTCCGGAGGATAATGGAGAAATGGTAAATGGGAGCTTGAAGGTTATAGAGGAATCCTTTTGGAAAAGGGAGGCCGGATTTAAGAAGGAACTTGAGAGAGCAAAAAAGGAGATAAATGCCGATACTCTTCACGACTTGAGAGTTTCCATAAGAAGGCTCCGGGCGGTATTCTCGCTCTTGCGCCTGCTTCCCCGGACAAAGGTAAAAAAATCGCTCTACCAAAAACCAAAGACCATTATGAACCCCATGGGAGAGTTGCGAGACATTCATGTAGAGGTGGAGATCATAAACAATATTTTCCGGAGGAAGAACCAATTCGTTAGGTTATTCCTGAATAAATTAAATAAAGGCATTGAACAGGGAGAGGGAGATGTCCGCTGTGCGGTTGAGTCTTTTTCGCTGGATTTTTTAAAAAGGCTGGATATTAAAAAAATCCTCATCCCCCTTGCCGATACGGATCTGGAGTATCAGACAAAAATTGTCCTGGCTACTCTTTTTAAGAATTTCTTCTCCCCTGGAGAAGACGCCGAGGGTGGAAACATTAATGCCTTCCACCGCATGAGAATCTCTTTAAAAAAACTCCGCTATACATCCGAAATTCTCCAGCCCGTCTTCCCCTGGATTACCGAAGTTAGGTTAAATAATATGCATGCTCTGCAGCAGGTAATGGGCGATATCCGTGATCTGGATGTACTTATCCAGAAGATGAACAGCCAGAAACTTAAAGACAGGAATTTAACCCGCCTGCAAGCGCTAACAAGCAACCGGCTGCACAAAAGGAGAGCATCTTTGTTCAATAAAGAATTTAAAGAACAATCGGAAGTTATCTTCTCCTATGAAAAGGACTTTGCCGCCTTTCCTGATATTGATGATGGAAGGGCCCTCCAGGCCGCCTTTCTGCTTTTACCGAAAGAGATTAAAAGAAAAAAAGAGGAGGGTAAAATAAAAAATGCTCTCCTGTATGCCAGGAATACTCATATTGTTCACCCGCTGAGAACGGCGATTATTCTGGCAGGGGAACTTAAGGTCAGCGAGCCGGACATTATTGCCGCCGCTCTACTCCATGATACCTTAGAGATAAAAGGGACGGTAGCTACCCGGGAAAAGATAGAGAAGGATTTTGGCAAAAGGGTGGCTTCGCTGGTCTGGAATTTAACCAAAGAGGACAGGGAAATCAAGAGTATGGATGTTTATCTTCAAAAGATAAAAAGTGGTGGTGAGTCGACAAAGATGATAAAACTGGCCGATAGACTTGATTCTCTCAGACATCTTAACTCAAAGAACAAAAAGAAACAAAAGGCTCGCTGGAAATCAACATTTGAGGAGTTTATTCCTGTCTGTAAAGATATAAATCCTTCCCGCTGGAATTTCTTTTATCGGGAATACAAAAAGTTATGGGAGGAAACCGACCCCGAGGTTAAAAAAGGATTGGTATTACCTTAAGGTCTAGAAATTTCAATGACAAATGACAAATCTCAAATGACAAATAAATGACAAATTCCTTAATGACAAATAATTTGGGTTTTGTCATTGGGATTTTATTTGAAATTTGACATTTGAATTTAGGAATTTATAGGAGGAAGATAAAGAATGGAAAAGAAAAATAAAGAGCTTGAGAAAAAGATGAACGAGCTATCCCCTGATATCCCCCACAGCCTTCAGGTAAAGAAGCTATCCTTTTCTATATTTGACCAGTTACAAGAATGTCATCAATTGGATAATTATGCCCGTTTTCTCCTGGGAGGGGCCTGTCTTCTGCACGATTTAGGCCTGACGGCATCGCCGACAAAACACCATAAAGTTTCCCAAAAGATGATTAATGAGATTAGTTTCCATTATCTTGATGAACACGAGAAAACATTAATTGCCCTCATTGCCCGTTATCATCGCAAAGCTCATCCCGGCCGGAAACATAAAGGCTTCGGTAACCTTAAAAATAAAGAGAAAGATATGGTTAACAAACTTTCGGCAATTATAAGGGTCGCTGACGGTCTTGATCGCGATCATGCAAGTAGTATTAAAGATATAAAGATAAAGAAGAAAGGCGGAGCCTGGCGATTCATCCTTAAGGGAGGAGAAATATCCGAGACCAACCTTTACGGTTTCAATAAGAAAAAGGGCCTCCTTGAAGAGATATTTGACTGTTCCGTGGAGGCGATATGGGAAAACTAATAGTCATTAGCGGCCCTTCCGGCGCAGGGAAAAGCCCCCTGCATCAGGCCCTGGAGAAATTCTATCCCGAGATAGCCGACAGAATGAATAAACTTATTCTCTATAACAGCCGTTCGCCCCGTCCCCGGGAAACAGAAGGCAAGGACTACTACTTTCGTTCTCGTTTATTCATTAAAGGATTACAAAAGAAAAAAAAATTCCTGGTCCTGGATGTGCGGGGAGACCTCCAGGCAGTAGATATTGAGGAGCTAAAAAACAGTTTAAAGAAAGCGGATATGCTCTTTGAAGGTAATCCTTTTATCGGCAAAACCCTGCTGCTTCATCCATCCCTCAAAAACATCAAAAAAATAAGCGTCTTTATCTCTCCTCTTTCCCGGGAGGAGATTATCTTTTTCCAAAGTCTCGGAGACAAACTCCTGCTTCCCGAGTTGGTAACCGAGGTAATGAAAAGAAAGCTTTTAAGGAGAACGGAAAAGCAGAAAGGCATCCTATCCCTTGCCGATCTGGAGAACATTGAAAAAAGGGCTCGCAGCGCCTATGGAGAACTAAAAGAGGCTTGCCAATTTAAAAATGTTATCCCCAACCACGACGGCGAAGATAGCGAGAATTGGAGCGGTTTCTATTACCCCCTGGGGGAGGCACGCAAAACCCTCCTTTCCCTGGTGGAAATTCTAAAAGGTAAAAGCCCCTCCTATGTAGAAAAATGGGATAATAGTTTATTGTAGTAAGGGGTCGTATCAGAATAATCTTGACTATTTGGAGTCCCGGATTTGAGGTCAGTGCAAGGAGCTACAAGGGTAGTGTGCCCTCTGCGGCACATAACCGAGGAGCAACGCCGCAATGGCCCAAAGACGGGACTCCCCGAAGGGCCAGGTCGCTTTTGGGCTGCGACTGCGTCGCTCATCGCTTCCGTAGCGCTTTGGCTACGCTTCACTCTTCGTTCCTTGTCTCGCTCCAAAATCACCTCTGGCAAATGGTTAACATTATTCTGATACGACCCCTAAGGCGGATAGGCTGAAGACTATTAGAAAATAGGGTTCAAGGATTCGAGGGTTCGAGTGTTTGTTTTCTTTTTAGATTCACTTGAACCCTTGACCTCTTGACCCCTTGAATCCTTAAGGCTAAAGGCTGAAAGCTGAAAGCTATTAGAGAGGCACAGAAGCACAAGGGGAAGTTTAGATATATTAGGTATTTCAAAGAGAAAGCGATATGGCGAAAAAGAAAATTTTAGTGGTGGATGATGAAAAGGATATCCTTGAACTCCTCGAATATAATTTAGAGAAGGAAGGATATGAAGTTCTTAAAGCTATGACAGGGGAAGAGACTTTAGAGCTGGTCAAAAAAGAAAGCCCTGACTTGATAATATTAGATTTAATGTTGCCAGGCCTGGATGGGCTTGAGGTATGTAAAATATTAAAAAAGGATACAAAGACAGCCTCACTTCCCATAATTATACTGACTGCTAAGGGAGAGGAGTCTGACATAATAGTAGGGTTGGAGCTGGGAGCAGATGATTATATTACTAAGCCTTTCAGCCCCAAAGTATTAATTGCAAGAGTTAAAACTGTCTTAAGAAGACTTGAAGAGAAACTAAAACCAAAGGAAGTAATTCAAATAGAAGATTTAACCATAGACACGCCAAGACATAAAGTAACATCAAAAGGAAAACCAATTGAACTTACCAAAATTGAATTTAATCTTTTTAAGTGTTTGGCCTCAAATCCAGGGCGAGTCTTCACTCGCGACCAACTTCTGGATAGTGCCTGGGGAGAAGAAACTTTTATAATAGATAGAGCAGTAGATGTTCACATAAGAAGGCTACGTAAAAAACTAAAGACAGCTTCTAAATTAATAGTTACTATTAGAGGGGTAGGATATAAATTTGAAAGTAATGAAGATTAAGATTACCTGGAAATTATTTTTGACCCATGTAGGGATTGTAATTATCTGTATGGTGGTTGTAAGCATATTTAGTTTAAACTTCCGGGCAGTATTGCTAACTTTATTTTTTGCCTCAGCCGTAAGTTTTATGGCAGCCCGAATGATCACCAAGCCACTGGAAGATATAAAAAGCTTAGCTAAACATATAGGTAATGGAGATTTTACGAAGAGAATAAAGATTCGTTCTAATGATGAGATAGATGAGCTAGCTGGCACCTTCAACCAGATGGCAGAGGAACTAAAGACGAAGCTCCAGACTATTACAGAGGATAGAAATGAAATGCGAGCAATACTTAGCAGTATGATTGAAGGAGTAGTAGCCATTGATAGAGATGAGAAGCTGATACTCTTTAACTCTGCCTGTGAGAAGCTCTTCAATCTCAGTAAAGCTCAAGTAATAGGAAAATTCTTCTGGGAGGTAATCAGACACAATGAATTGAATAATCTCTTAAAAGAGGCGGTGAATAAAGGAAAGCTCCAGACCAAAGAGCTAACTCTTTTCCTTTCTGAGGAGAAGATGTTTAGAGTTCATGCTTTACCCATTAAGGGCGAAGAAGGTATATCAGGTGTAGTAGCAGTGTTACATGATATCACCGAAATTAAGAGACTTGAGAGAATGCGAATTGAATTTGTGGCTAATGTATCCCATGAACTGCGTACCCCTCTTACCTCAATCAGAGGATTTATTGAGACCTTAAAGGATGGCGCTATCGATGACCCTAAGAATAGCCGTAAGTTCCTTAATATTATTGAGACCCATACCGAAAGGCTTAATAATTTAATAAATGATTTACTTGGACTCTCCAAAATAGAGTCCAAAGAGATTAAGATGGAGTTTCAACTGGCAAATATTAGAGAGCTAATAGAGGACGTAATCTCTCATTTTAAAGGAGCTATAGAGCAAAAAGGGCATAGAATAGAGATAGATTTCCTTGCTGACTTTCCTCAAGTAGAGATAGACTCAGAAAAGATAGAACGGGCATTTAATAATCTTCTTGATAACGCAATCAAGTTTACTCCCAAAAACGGGAGGATATGTATCAGAACAGTGGATAAAGAAAAAGATATACAGATTGAGATATCTGATACAGGCATTGGTATTCCCCAAAAACATCTACCGCGACTTTTTGAACGCTTCTACCGCGTGGACAAAGCCCGCTCAAGAGAATTAGGCGGTACGGGATTAGGCCTTTCAATTGTAAAACACATCATTCAGGCACACGGTGGGACAGTGGGTGTTGAGAGCAAGATTGATAAAGGTTCAAAGTTCTTCTTCACTCTCCCTAAAAATCAACTCTTTTCAACCTTCCTGTAATATTTCCGTAATAATCTTAGGGTTTAAGTGAAAAGAGGAAAAAAAATTTTAATCAAAATCTTAATATTGCTGTAATAATGCTGTAATACTTACAAAGTATACTACAAAGTGAAAAAGAGGCACAAAGGCACAGAGAAGCTTAAACTCGAAACTCGAAACTCGAAACAAACTCAAAAGTCAAAATTACAATGCAAAGCTTGTGCTGAATTTATTTCAGTATGCAAAATGCAGTGATTAGTAAAAGGAGGAAATAAACCATGATACCAGAAGGAATAGTGAATAAGGGGCATAGGATTGGGGTTGTAAAGAGAACTAAGAAGAAACTAAAGGTAAAAGGGATAGCCCTTATTGCCCATGATGCAAAGAAAGTAGATATGGTAATGTTTGCTAATAAACATAAAGACAAACTTGCTCAATGCGAGCTTATTGCGACAGGGACAACGGGAAAAACAATTGAGTTAAAGACGGGGCTTGAGGTGAAACAGATGCTCAGCGGTCCTGATGGTGGCGACCTACAGATTGCTGGACTTATTGCGAGTGGCGAGATAGACATTGTGATTTTTTTAAGGGACCCTCTGACTGCCCAGCCTCATGACCCTGATATCTCTGCCCTTTTAAGGGTATGCGATGTTCACGATATACCACTTGCAACAAATCATGCCACAGCAGAGGCACTTATAGGAGCTCTGTTATAAAAAAACATCTTCAGATTATCTCTTTTTAGACGGTATGATTAAAAAAGCAGGTGTACGAAAGAAGGAGGTGAGAAAGGATGGTATGATTTAAGGATTTTTGGTGGAAGCGGGGTGTTTTTCTAAAGAGTAAGAGAGTAGCAATAGGAGGATAAAGAATGAAAAAGGGAATGTGGATACCAATAGGTATAGTGGTATTGGTAGCTATTGGCATTGGCGTGATTATTCGGGCAGTGGCGCCGCAGGTGCCACCGCCACCACTACCAGCAGTGACGCCGCAGGTGCCACTGCCACCACTACCAGCAGGAAGAATAGTCGTTGGGGGTTCCTCATCGGTATATGTAGTGGCTGTTCACCTGGCAGAGCGATTTATGGATAAGCATCCTGGTGTAGTGGTAGAAACCCACTCAGTAGGCTCAACCGCTGGAATCGTAGGTGCCAGGGAAGGGACCTTTCACATAGGAATGGCTTCTCGCTGGTTAAGAAGGGATGAGCCTGGATGGGGCTTGAGAGAGTTTGTAATTTGCCATGACGCTATAGCTCCAATAGTTCATCCGAATAATCCAGTAAGAGGCTTGACTATGAAACAGCTCAAGAAAATATTTACTGGTGAAATTACAAATTGGAACAAAGTTGGTGGCGAAAATTTACCAATCACGGTAATAATCAGGGAAGCAGGTTCAGGAACAAGAGATGCCTTTGAAGAGATTGTCCATGAGGGAATAGATCCTGTGCCAACACTTATCCTGGTGGGAACCGGTGGCGTCAGAGCCGGTGTGGCTGGTGATCCATCGTCTATCAGTTATGTCGCTTCTCCTGCCGTAGACCCGACGGTGCGAGCTCTCGAAATAGACGGAGTTAAGCCTGATGCTGCAGCTGTGGTGGCGGGAGACTGGGCAATTGCCAGGCCGTTCCTATTTTTGACCATGGGTGAGCTTTCACCATTAGAGCAGGGGTTCATTGACTTTGTGCTTGGCTCGGAAGGACAGCAAATGGTAGCGGATGAAGGACTGGTAAGAGTTGATTAAAGGCTGTTAGGCTGTAGGCTCTGTTAGGCACAAAGACTGTTCACGGGGATCAGGGATCGGGGATCGGGAAATTCTGACCCCTGACCCCTTCAGCCTACATAGCTTACAGCCTGAATACACTGAGTAGTAAATTTTATGCTTAAAGAATGGATTATTGAGAAGTCATTGATTGTGGCGGCAATGGTTTCGTTTGTCATCATTGCTTTTATCATAATGATTGTCTTCAGGGCTGGGGTGCCTTTAATTGCAGAGGTAGGGGTCGGCAATTTCCTCTTTGGCATGGATTGGCGCCCCGAACGCGAAATATTTGGGATTTTCCCGATGATAATTGGCACTCTTTTAGTGGCTCTTTTCTCAATGTTGATCAGCGTCCCCCTGGGAATATTGACGGCAATATTTTTAGCTGAAGTCGCTCCTGAAATAATGAGAAATATACTCAGGCCAGCCATTGAATTATTGGCGGGAATTCCTTCAGTGGTATATGGTTTTGTTGGGCTTATGGTGCTTGTGCCTTTTATAAGAACTCACTTAGGCCCACCTGGATTTAGTATATTAGCCGGCTCGATTGTTCTGGCAATAATGGCCTTACCTACAATTATTACTATATCTGAAGATGCAATTAAAGCAGTACCAAAAAGTTATAAAGAGGCTTCATTTGCAGTAGGTGCTACTCATTGGCAAACCATCAAAAATATAATTCTACCTGCTGCCCGTTCGGGAATTCTGGCAGGAGTGGTATTGGGGTCGGGGCGCGCTATAGGAGAGACTATGGCCGCCATTATGGTGCTTGGGAATCTTCCTGTTATCCCAACTTCCGTATTAGGGCCTATCCGTACACTTACCGCCAATGTTGCCATGGAGATGGCTTATGCTCCACATGGTCCGCATCGTCAGGCTCTTTTTGCTACCGGGGTTGTCTTGTTTATAGTAGTGTCAATATTAGTTGTCATCTCAAATAGGTTAAGGCGAGGGCAGTAACTGTGATTTCAGCACACATTAATGAAAAAATTGCCAAATTGGTACTATGGATTTCCAGTTTAACAATATTGGCTATTCTTTTAGCTATTATTGGCTTTGTGGTGATGCGCAGTATTGGAATAATTAATCTGGAATTTATTTTCAGCATGCCAAGGGCAGGGGGTCGTGAAGGAGGGATATTGTCGATGATAATTGGGACTTTGTGTCTCATTGCAATCTCGACAACAGTTGCCTCCCCCATAGGAATTGGAGGTGGGATTTATTTAACTGAATATGCCGGTGAGCATCCGCTATCAAAAATAATTACTTTTGGAGCTGAATGGTTGGCTGGAGTTCCATCCATAATATTTGGCTTATTTGGCTTTGCTTTCTTTGTGGTGTTTTTAGGATGGGGCTTCTCTATCCTATCAGGAGGAATGGTTTTAGCTTGTATGATCCTGAATGAGACCATCAGAACTACTCAGGAGTCTATAAAGGCAGTGCCAGCGTCATATAGAGAAGCCAGTTATGCATTGGGCGCTACGAAATGGCAAACTGTGAGCAGGGTGGTGCTCAAAAGCGCCGCTCCAGGTATACTAACAGGAATAATACTTGGGATTGGGAGAGCAGCAGGCGAGACCGCTGCCATTATGTTGACGGTTGGGTCATTTATGGCGCTTCCTACCTCACTCTTTAGTTCAGTCAGGCCAATGTCATTGCATCTGTATCTCCTGGCTATCGCTGAAGTTCACCCTGGCGCCATCGCCAGAGCTTTTGGTACGGCAACGCTCTTGGTATTAATGGTGCTTATTGTTAATTTATCGGTACATACAATTATGAGACGCTATACCAGAGCGTTAAGATAAAAGATGGGGAAAAGAAGCTTGACTTGATTTCCATCAAAGTGTAGTATTAAAAAAAGTCGCAGAAGGAAAAATGCTTACTAAAACTCCACTTCTAAATGAAACGGATATATCTGCTTCTACTGGAGGGGAGCGAATGTCGCGTGCGGATAAAGAATTTAAAATAGTGGTGCGTAACTTGAGTTTTTATTATGGGAAAATCCAGGCTCTTAAAGATGTGAGCCTGGACATTCAGGCAAACAAAGTTACTGCTATCATTGGACCCTCAGGCTGTGGCAAGTCTACTTTCATCAGGATACTTAATCGGATGAATGATATTATTCCCGGGGTAAGGGTTGAGGGAAAAGTAATGATAGACAGCCAAAATATCTATGACGGTAATGTAGGTGCGGTAGAAATTAGAAGAAGGGTAGGGATGGTATTCCAAAAGTCCAACCCCTTTCCCAAGTCTATCTTTGAGAACGTTGCCTATGGACTCAGGATTAGTGGTCTTATAAAAAAAAGTAGTGACCTCGGAGAAAGAGTAAGGAGGGCATTAGTAGATGCTGTTCTCTGGGATGAGGTCAAGGACAGATTAAATGCATCAGCTTTTAAGTTGTCCGGAGGGCAACAACAGCGACTTTGCATTGCCAGGGCATTAGTTATTGAGCCGGAGGTAATACTGTTTGATGAACCCTGTTCAGCTCTGGACCCGACTTCCACTGCGAAGGTTGAAGAATTAATTCAAAACTTGAAAGATAAATATACAATTGTTATTGTAACCCACAATATGCAGCAGGCAGCGCGGGTATCAGATTATACGGCTTTTCTAATGCTTGGAGAACTAATTGAATTTAACAAAACCAATAAGATGTTTACAACTCCCTCTGAAAAAGTTACTGAGGACTATATCACAGGAAGATTTGGGTAAGTGGAGAGGGGCGGAGCCCCTTAGGGAAGGAAATAAGGAGCGTAAGCGACGAATTTTCTTGCTGCATAGGACCAGCCAGTTGGGCCAATTCCTTCAATGTGATGCAATCCATGTATTTCCATTTCCTCCCATTTACTATCCTGTCTCTGTACTATCAGGGGTAGTTCTACTGCTTCCAGTAACGACCTGTCATTTGGGCCGTTGCCTATGGCAACGCTTTTTATTTTGCCGAATGCTTTTTTGAATAGTTCAATAAGAATTCTTGTTGCTTTCCCCTTATTGGTTTTTCCTTTAATCCGATAATACCTTTCTCCGCGACACCAGCTGAGACCCTCTTCTTCTATTCTTAGCAGAAACTTCTTCACCTCTTTTTTTGTTCCTTCAATCTTAAAGGTCTCGGTATATTTGCGCTGCCTGGCTAAAGCTGCCATCTTCGGGCTTAGTCCGCTATCCTGAGCTATTTCTTTTATGGTGAGATTGCCAAATCTCCTAATCCGGCAATCTGATTTTTCTTTTACCTTCTTGAGCACTGAGATAACTTGCTCATAAGAGGAGCCTAACTTGATTATGTCGTAATCCCTGGTCCGTTGGCAGTAATCAAAGGCGAATGGAAAATAATCCTGCGGAATCAGGATGCCCCCTCCTTCTTCTACTATAAAGGGATCGGTTATTCCTAATGCTTTTCGGTATACTTCTTGCTCGGCTTGGGTCTTGGCAGAACAAAATATGATTGGGATTTGCTTTCTTTTAAGTAAATTTATTGCCTGTAAAGATTCTTGATAGGAGTAGGTATATGAGTTAAGCAAAGTGCCGTCTAAATCAGTGAATAGAATTAGCTTCATTGAAAGTTCTCCTTCTTTGAAATAGATATTGATTGCTTTTTTGGAAGATGATTCATTTTATATGGATTCTTATATAAGTCAATGATAATAATTTCGCATTGTTGTAGCAAAATGATAATGTCCTATTCTAACAAAATAGAAATGTCCTATTA
>NDHY01000013.1 GCA_003574845.1 candidate division NPL-UPA2 bacterium Unc8 | reverse complement strand
CTATCCTTGGAAGCATCAATATGCTGAGTTCCCCACACGCGTGGGGATGGACCATATTTCCGTGAACCGTGAACTCTTGAACCCTTGAACCCTTTTCAAAATAGTGCACCAGTGCATCAGAACACCAATTTCTAATTTCCAATTTCTTCTCTCTCTACTCTCTACTAAATAGCTATCAGCTATCAGCCTTCAGAAACAATGTGCGATAAGCATGCCCCGATGCAAATCGGGATCGCACCGCTACTTCTCTCTTTGTTTTAGACGATAAAGAGAAAAAGAATCAATACAAAAAGAAAAAGAATTAAAAAACTTGACAGGATTTGAATGGCGTGGTACATCTACATTATGGGTGAAAGTGGGTGAAAGTGGTAGAAGGATAGTAATCTGGGATTAACTTATGTTTTATGGAGAATATAAGCATGCAGTAGATAAAAAAGGAAGACTTACTATCCCGGCAAAATTCCGTAGTCTGCTTAAGGAAAAAGGCATTGAGGCACTTGTTGTAACCAGAGGTTATGAAAAGTGTCTTTTTGTTTTTCCGCCTGATGAGTGGCGGGAATATGAGCAAAACCTGAAATCTTTCTCCCCTCACAAAATTAACTCTCGCACTGTCAGTCGCCTATTTTATAGTGGAGCAAATTTTTGCTCTTGCGACCGACAGGGGAGAATCAATGTTTCGGAAAACTTGCTTGCTTATGCTGGCATTACAAAGGAAGTAACTATCATTGGCACCTCCTCCCGCTTTGAAATATGGGATACAACCTCCTGGAGCAAGTATCGGGAGGAACACGAGAAAACATTTGAAGAGATGGCTGAAAGGCTGGAACTCAAGATAGACTAAAACATTAGGTGCACTGAAACAATGCATGTTCCAGTATTGGTTAATGAGATAGTCAAGCTGCTTAATTTGAAAAAAGATGGCATCTATGTTGATGGCACTGTTGGGGATGGAGGACACGCTGAAGCAATTCTCCGACAGCTTGGTTCAGGAGGAAGATTGATAGGGATTGACCGGGATGCAAGTGCAATTAGATGTGCCGGGCAAAGACTAAAAAAATATAAGGATATCCTTACCCTTGTTCATGGTAATTTTAGGAAGGTAGAAAGTATTTTACCGAAGCTGGGGATTGAAAAAGTGGATGGATTTTTGCTTGACCTCGGCGTTTCCTCTTCCCAGCTGAGTAACCCGAAACGGGGATTTAGCTTTAGACTTGAAGGGCCTCTTGACATGCGGATGCAGGAAGGAAGTTCGGTTACGGCATCTCATCTTGTAAATAATTTTTCCTCGCGAGAGTTAGCGAGCATTTTGCGAAAGTTTGGTGAAGAGAGACTTGCCGGCTTGATTGTTAAGGCTATAGTAAAATATA
Source organism: candidate division NPL-UPA2 bacterium Unc8 (assembly GCA_003574845.1). Classification (GTDB taxonomy): domain Bacteria; phylum NPL-UPA2; class NPL-UPA2; order NPL-UPA2; family NPL-UPA2; genus NPL-UPA2. The sequence continues at coordinate 21,236 of NDHY01000013.1, read as the reverse complement.
GAAAAAAGAGAAAGATTGAAACCACCACGCAACTTGCCAGGATAATTTCTGGGGTTATCCCTTTAAGGAAAAGAAGAACTCATCCTGCAACAAAGACATTCCAGGCACTGAGAATTGCCGTCAATAATGAACTTGAGCTGTTGCAAGGTGGACTGGAAAGCGGGCTCAAATTCCTTAAATCCGGTGGTCGCTTTGTTGTTATTTCTTATCACTCTCTTGAAGACCGCATTGTCAAGCACACCTTTTTGGGGTGGGCGCGTTCATGCCATTGCCCTTCATCCTTTCCAGTATGTTGCTGTGGGAGTGAGGAAAAAATAGTAAAAATCCTCTCTTCTCTTATCCGTCCGTCCAGAGAGGAGGTAGTTAGGAATCCTCGTTCTCGTGGAGCAAAGTTGCGAATAGTAGAGCGGCTATGAGAAAGAAAAGAAAGAAGAAAAGCCTGCTTGTATGGAAGCACCTGACAATTATAGCAGTTTTAGTTTCTATGACTCTATTTTATTTGTGGCAGAGAACAGAACTGCTTAGAGTTAGATATCTACTCAGGGAAATGATGCAGCAACAAGCTGAGCTAAGGGAGGAGGAGAGCGCTCTTTTTTTAGAGTCTTCTCGTTTGCGTTCTCCTGACCGTATTGAGAAGATTGCCCTCCGGGAATTGGAGCTTGTTCGCAGTAGAGAGCCTGTTAGAGAAATAAACAGGCCTTAAAGGAGTAACAGTGATTACGAAGTGGCACCGCTTTCGGACAATTATTGTTCTTTCCTTTGTTGTCTCAGTTTTTACCGGTCTCCTGTATCAGCTCTACCAGATTCAAATTATCAGAGCTTCTGTTCTTTATGATAAAGCACAAAGGCAGCATAATAGCAAAGTAGCTCTTTCCCCTGGGCGTGGAACCATCTCCGATAGGAGAGGAAAGCTATTAGCTCTTAATGTCTCCGTTGATTCTATTTATGCCCATCCGTGGCAGATTGAGTGTGTAGCAGAAACATCTGCAAAGCTCTCGCCGCTTCTTGGAATTCCTCCGGATGAAATTCGCAGGATGCTGAGGTCTAATCAGCCATTTGTCTGGCTGGCGAGGGGGATGGATAGTGGAAAAGGAGAGAAGGTAAGAGAGCTAAACCTTAAGGGGGTTGGATATCTTAAAGAAGCAAAGCGATTCTACCCACACAGAGAGTTAGCTTCTCATATTTTAGGATTTGTTAATATTGATGAAGTTGGATTAGAGGGGGGAGAATTTTATTATGACCGATACCTGCGAGGAGAGAGTGGATGGCACTACCTTACAGTTGATGGTCGTGGCAGAGAGATAATCCCATTTTTTGCAGAAAATCTTTCTCCGTCACGTGGTCATCACCTAATCTTGACAATAGATGTAGTTGTTCAGCACATTGTTGAAAGAGAGCTAAATGCAACCATACAGAGATATGGCGCCCGTGCCGGCTCCATTATAGTTATTGACCCGTTTAGCGGGGAGATACTGGCTATGGCAAATTACCCTTTCTTTGACCCGAATCAGTTCCATGCTTATCAGCCACAAAAGCGCAGAAATCGGGCAATTACAGATTTATTTGAACCTGGCTCTACTTTTAAGGTGTTCACAGCGGCGGCAGCCCTGGAAGAAGGAGCATATAATCCCAATGACAAAATATTTGTTGAGCATGGTTTTTATCAATTTGGTAGTCACATAATCAGTGATGTGAATCCTCGCGGGTGGCTTACTTTCAGCGAGGTAGTTGAAGTATCAAGCAATATTGGTGCTGCAAAAATTGCCAGGACGTTAGGGAGAGAGACACTTTATCGTTATATTCGCTTATTTGGTTTCGGCTCTCTCACAGGAGTAGACTTTCCGGGGGAGATAAGAGGAATACTGCGTTCTTCTCTTAAATGGTCAGAAATTTGTATGGGTACGATTTCATTTGGACAGGGGATTGGCGTTACTTCCGTTCAATTAGCTGCAGCTACCTCTGCTATTGCCAATGGGGGAGTTCTTATCAGGCCGCGTCTTGCTATCTCTGTCGTTGACGACGAAGGATATCCAATAAAGAAATTCAGCTCTTCTTCAAAAAGGATAATTTCAGCAGGTACTGCCGACCAGCTCACTAATATTATGGTTGATGTTGTTGAACGGGGAACAGCAAGAAGAGCAGCGGTTAGCGGCTATCAGGTGGCAGGTAAAACAGGAACTGCGCAGAAGTTTATTGATGGAAGATTTTCAGATACCCACTTTACTCTTCTTTTTATTGGATATCTTCCTGCTGAGCGCCCTGAGGTTGCTATTGTCGTTGTCATTGATGAGCCACAATATGATCGCCGCAGTGGAGTTGTGGCAGCTGAGCTCTTTCAGAGAGTAGCCGAGCAAACAATGTCTTATTTAAGAGTAACAGGAAAGATGAATGCAGGAAAATAATAAAAGAATTATAAAACTAAAAGAGCTGCTAAAAAGTGTAGAAATAAAGTTAATTCATGGAAATCAGGAAATAGATATTTCAGGAATTGCCTATGATTCGCGCAAAGTGGAAAAAGGATATCTATTTATCTGTGTGCGAGGAGAAAAATTAGATGGCCATGAGTTCAATTATGAAGCTGTTCAGAAAGGAGCCGTGGCAATATTGGGAGAGGAAGAAGTAGAGAGTAGAGCGGAGATTGCACGCATTATTGTTTCAAATGCAAGAATTGCTCTTGCTCAAATAAGCGCCAATTTTTACCAAAACCCCTCTCTTAAATTGAAAGTAATCGGAGTTGGGGGGACTGATGGAAAAACAACCACAACCTATCTTATTGAATCAGTTCTTAAAGGGGCAGGTTTTGGAGTAGGCGTTATTGGAACAATTAACTACCGCTGGGGGGAAAGAGTGCTTCCGGCAGGACTTACTTCTCCCGAGTCTCTGGATCTGCAGCGGATGCTCTCCGAGATGGTTGCAATAAATTGTAAATATGCCGTTCTTGAAGTGTCCTCTCATGCTGTCAGTCAGCATCGGATATGGGCAACTAATTTTGATACAGGTATATTTACCAACTTTGGCCGCGACCACCTTGACTACCATAAAACACTTTCTTCCTATCTTGAGGCAGAGCTCAGACTTATTCGCTCGCTTGAAAAGGACAAATTAGCATTGATAAATATTGACGACCGCTACGGACGCCGCCTAAAGCTGCAGACCAGCGCCAGAGTAATGACCTATGGAACAAAAAGGGGCGCTCACATTAGAGCCTCTAAGATAAATTCTACTCTTTCCGGACTCTCATTTCATGTTGACACTCCGACAGCATCCTGTGATGTTCAGATGAAGTTAATTGGCAAAGTAAATATGTATAATGCTCTTGCGGCAATTGGAGTTGGAATAGAAGAAGGGCTGAATATTGAACTGATTTGCGATGCTCTTCGGAGGGCAGAGCCGGTTCCAGGAAGATTTCAGATTATTGATGAAGGACAGGATTTTAAAGTGATGGTTGATTTTGCCCATACTCCGCAGGCATTCCTTTCTCTTCTTCAGATGGCGGGGAGAATGACGAAAGGAAGTATTATCATTGTCTTTGGAGCTGCCGGAGAGCGGGACAGAGGGAAGAGGTCATTAATGGGAAGAATTGCTTCCCGTTATGGGAGTTACTCTATTATTACATCGGACAATCCTTATGGCGAGGACCCAATGCAAATCATAGAAGATATTAAATCTGGTTTTAGGAGGCGGAGATACAGCGTGGTTATTGATAGGCTTTTCGCAATTAAAGAGGGGCTCTCCCGTGCTAAAGGCGGCGATATGGTAATTATTGCCGGTAAGGGGCATGAGGACTATCAGGTCTTTGGCGATAGAGTTGTTGCTTTTAATGATTGCGATGTGGTGCGTCGGTTGTTAAGGGATAAAAATGCTAACGGTTGAAGATATTCTTAAAGCAAGTGGAGGTGTTTTACTTCAGGGAAATCCCACAGCAAGGATTGGAGAGCTCTCCATTGATTCCAGGACCATTGAAAAAGGAGATATTTTCCTTGCCATTAAAGGAGAGCGGTATGACGGGCACAATTTTATAGCTGAGGCGCTTCGCAAAGGAGCAGTTGGGATAGTTATTTCCAGAAAGATAAAAGTTAAGGGTAAAGAATCAATTATCTATGTTGGCGATACTGTTAAAGCGCTGCAGGATATTGCGCATTTCCATCGGAGAAAGTTTGAAATCCCGATTGTGGCAATTGCCGGCTCAAATGGGAAGACGACAACTAAAGATATATTAAGCAGGATTTTCTCTCAAAGAATGAAAGTTCTCTCATCTGAGAAGAGCTTTAACAACGAGATTGGGGTTCCGTTGACACTTTTGCGTCTTTCTGGCGAACATCAGATAGCGGTAATGGAAATAGAGATGAATAATCGGGGAGGAATTTCCCGTCTTGCGGCTCTTTCTCGTCCAACAGCAGGAATAATTACCAATACGGGTCATGCGCACCTAAGATTTTTTAATTCTTTTGATGAAATTGCCTCCTCGCGTGGTGAGTTGCTTGAGACTATGGGAGAGGATGGCATTTCAATTGTTAATGTTGACGATGCAAAAAAGGATTTATTTTTTCGGAAAGCGAAAGGAAAAGTAGTTACCTTTGGGATAAAAGAACGGGCTGATTTTCAAGGAAAAATAACTAAAGATTCAGGATGGGCAACTTCCTTCATACTTAATGATGCCGTTGAAATTAAGCTTTCGGTCCCCGGCCATGGGAATCCTTATAATGCTCTTGCTGCTGCTGCTGCTGCCACCGTTTTTGGAATGAGCCTTGAAGAAATTAAAAGAGGGATAGAAAAGTTTCGTCCCTCTCCGATGCGGATGGAGATTCTCTCAAAAGGCACCCTGAAAATTATTAACGATGCCTATAATGCTAATCCAGAATCAATGAAGATAGCAATTAATGTTCTTGCCAGTGTTCCAGCCCGAGGGAGAAGAGTAGCTATCCTGGGGGATATGTTAGAGCTTGGGGTATGGAGCAATATTGCCCACCGCAATGTAGGAAAACTTCTTGCTTCTTCTCCGATTGATGTATTGGTTACCGTTGGAAATGAGGCAGCTCATATTGCTGAGGAGGCATCCGGTCATGGCAAAGAGGTTTTTATCTGTAGCACTACTGAAGAGGCAGAGAAAAAGATAGCAAGAATTATTAAATCGGATGATTTAATCCTTGTGAAGGGTTCACGAGCACTGCAGATGGAGAAAATCGTTGATGTTTTATCATCTTTACCCATATTTAATTGAGACATTTCCTCTCGCAAATATCTTCCGTGCAATCACCGCCAGAGCGGCTATGGCTGCAATAACTGCCTTTGCTTTGAGTTTTATTCTTGGTCCTTTCTTTATCCGTAAGCTTCAACGCCTGAGGGTCTTAGAGAAGGTCAAAAAGGAAGATTGTCCTCTTCTCTTGCAAGACCTTCATAAAGAGAAGGGAAAAATTCCTACAATGGGAGGCCTCTTTATCCTTGCCTCAATTATCATTGCCATTATTCTCTTCGGAGACCTCACAAACAGGTATGTCCACCTTGCTCTTCTGGTAACTGTCTGGCTGGGAATATTGGGGTTTGCTGATGATGCACTCAAGCTCACTGGTCGCCTCTCCGGCGGACTTACGGTTAGGGCAAAGCTCTTCTGGCAGGTTGCTCTTGGACTTGCCATTGGATTTTATCTTTATTTTTATCCCGTCTCCCCCGAGCATGGGACTTCTCTTACACTGCCTTTCTCCGGAGGTATGTTCCTACCTCTGGGAGTTCTCTACATCCCCTTTGTAGCGCTGGTAATTGTAGCTACTTCCAATGCAGTTAACCTCGCTGATGGACTTGATGGGCTCGCTATTGGCTGCATTGCCCTCGCGATATTAAGCTATGGAGTAGTGAGTTATGTCGCGGGACATGCTGTCTTCAGTGCGCACCTTGGGATAGTTAGTGTTTCTGGTGCCGGGGAACTTTCCATTGTTTCAGTAGCAATGGTGGGAGCAGCACTTGGGTTTCTCTGGTTTAATGCATTCCCGGCTCAGATATTTATGGGAAATACCGGCTCCCTTGCCTTAGGAGGATTGCTTAGTATCATTGCCGTTATTACCAAGCAGGAGCTTCTTCTCTTAATAATTGGCGGAATATTCGTATTGGAAGCACTTTCCGTAATCATACAGGTCGTATCCTACCGCTGGCGAAAAAAGAGAGTGTTCTTGGTGGCTCCACTTCATCATCACTTTGAACTTAAAGGATGGCCAGAGTCCAAAATAATAATCAGATTTTGGATTATAGCAATAATTTTTGTTGTTCTTGGACTGAGTAGCTTAAGACTATAATGAAGGAAATTACTTCTGTTTGTAATGGCATTGGCGGGAACGTTGTCGTGATTGGTCTGGGCAGGAGTGGCCTGGCGGCGGCGCGCCTTCTCAAGAAGAAAGGAGCGCGCGTCAAGGTCAGCGAGGTCTCTCAAGGGAATAATGAAATAGGTGAACGCGCCAAACTGTTGTTAGATGAAGGAATTGAGGTGGAGACAGGAAGGCATAGTCTATCTCTAATTGATGAGGCAAGCCTTGTTGTCGTCAGCCCTGGTGTCCCCCAACAAGCGGCTCCCATCTCTCATGCTCGCAGACGTGGAGTTCCTGTCATTAGCGAGCTTGAGCTTGCGGCTTGCTTTTGCAGGGCTCCATTGATTGCCATTGGAGGGACGAATGGAAAGTCAACTACAGTCACTCTCCTTGTAGAGATTTTTAAAAGGGCAGGGAAGCCTGCCCTTATTGCAGGTAACATTGGTTATCCCTTGTGTGATTTCGTGGATGAGTTAACGCCTTTTGACCTGGTGGTAGTAGAAGTGAGCAGTTTTCAATTAGAAACGATTAAGAGCTTCAGACCCTGGATTGCCATTCTACTCAATATTACTCCAGATCACCTTGATAGATACAATAATTCTTTTGACAATTATACTCAGGCAGAGCTGGAGCTCTTCAGGAATCAGAGCGCAGATGACTATGCTTTGCTTAATGATGACGACCCTCTGGTGAGGATGGCTCCAACGAAAGCAAGGGTCATTAAATTTAGCCAGAGGAATGAGCTGTCCGAGGGGACATTTGTGAAAGATGGATGGGTGTACTCTCGTTTTGACGGAAAAGAGAAAGCTATTCTCTCCTGTGACGAGATAAAACTTCATGGAGTTCATAATCGGGAAAACGTCCTTGCTGCCGTCACTGCCGCCATTATCTACGGAGTTGACAGCAAGGACATTGGCAACGTTTTGCGGAGATTTTCGGGTTTAGAACACCGCGTAGAATTTGTCAGAGAGGTTGCCGGGGTTCGTTTCATTAATGATTCCAAAGGCACAAATGTGGGGGCTGTGCTCAAATCACTTGAGAGTATCTCTTCTCCGATAATTCTCATTGCCGGCGGAAGGGGCAAAGGAGCGGACTTTTCTTGCCTGACGGAATTGGCGGCGGCAAAGGTAAAAGTAGCAATTCTTCTCGGTGAGGCGACTGATGTGATGGAGAAGGCGCTAATGGAAGCGGTTCAGGTGAAGAGAGTTGATTCTCTGAATGAAGCAGTGAGGCTGGCACATTCACTGGCTAATGAGGGAGACACGGTGCTTCTCTCTCCCGGGTGTTCCAGCCTTGATATGTTCGCCAACTTTGAGGAAAGAGGAGAAGCATTTAAAAAAATGGTGAGAGATCTGTGAATAGAGAAACTTATCTCATATCCATAATTACTCTCATCCTTATTGGATGTGGATTGATTAGCATTTACAGTACTACTGCTATCTTTGCTGAACAAAGTATGGGAGACCCCTTTTTCTTTTTCAGGAGACAGCTTCTCTGGGTAGTGGTAGGTTCCCTGGCGCTTTTTGCTGCCATGCGAATCAAATATGACCTTTTAAGAAAGATAAATAAACCATTGCTTGTGCTTGGAGTTTTCTTGCTTGTCCTTGTCCTTTTCCCACAGTTTGGCAGAGAAGCCGGGGGGGCAAGGAGATGGCTTCTCCTTGGTGGGTTTAGCTTTCAGCCCGTAGAGATTGTAAAGCTCTTTCTCATTGTATATCTTGCCAGATACCTTGCCGACAAACAAAAGTGTCTTGGAAAATTGCATGGATTTCTTCCACCTGTTCTGGTTATTATGCTGGTTGGGGGGTTGGTTATTTTTCAGCCTAACCTGGGGACCGCACTCCTGCTCGTGATGGTTTCCTTCATTATGCTTTTCGTCGGTGGAGTAAAAATTAGTTACCTGGTGGGAACAGCTATCTCATTTATTCCCGTACTTTATTTTTTAGTTTTTGACATTGCATTCAGAAGAAGAAGAATACTTGCATTTCTTGATCCCTGGAGTGACCCTTCAGGGGTTGGATATCAGATTATTCAATCGCTTCTTGCTCTTGGCTCGGGGGGATTGTGGGGCGTTGGACTTGGGAGATCGCAGCAGAAATTGTTTTTCCTTCCAGCTTCCCATACAGATTTCATATTCTCCATTATTGGAGAAGAAATAGGACTTATAGGAACTGGGGCAATTATGGTCCTGTTTATTCTGTTTATCTGGATTGGGATTAAAATTGCCTGGAGTGCTCCGGATCTCTTTGGCTATCTTCTGTCAATAGGAATTACTATGATAATTGGGCTTCAGGCGGCAATAAATATTGGGGTGGCTACGGGGTCTTTGCCAACAATGGGGATTTCTCTTCCATTTATCAGTTTTGGAGGCTCCTCGCTTGTGACTACTATGGCAGGGGTAGGATTGTTGCTCAATGTCTCACGAAGCAGCACCTCAGCACAAAATCAAAAACTAAAGATTAAAACATGTTGAAAGAAGGCACAAAGGCACACAGACACAAGAGCTGATAGCTGACAGCTATTTAGTATAGAGTAGAGAGTGATGAAAGTTGTGATTGTCGCTGGAGGTACAGGAGGGCATCTTTTCCCCGGGTTGGTTATAGCTGAGACTTTACGCAAAAGAAACCCGGATGTAGAAATAGCTTTCATTGGGAGAAAAGAAGGATTAGAATCTAATATTATTCCGCAAAGGGGGTTTCTATACTTTTCCATATCGGGTGCTGGGATTATAGGAAAGTCTTTGTGGGGGAGCATCCTTGGCATGGCAAGTAGTATAATTGGGTTTCTAAAATCGTTCTTTATACTGGCGAGATTCCGACCTGATGTTGTAGTAGGAATGGGGGGTTATCTTTGTGGGCCATTTCTCCTTTCTGCTTCTTTGCTCAGATTTCCCACTCTCATTCATGAGCAAAACTTGCATCCGGGGGTAACCAATCGCCTCCTTTCTAAATTTGTTAATGAGGTAGCTATTAGCTTTGAGGAATCAAAGCCGTTCTTTTCTTCCTCAAGGGTAATACTTACGGGGAATCCTGTACGAAAAGAGATATTAAAGGTCAGAAGAGGAAAATTGAAGCCAAAAGATATAATATTAATTATGGGGGGGAGTTTGGGGTCGCATCACTTGAATATGGCAATGGCTGAAGCAGCTAACTATTTACAGGGAAAGATGGGAAATAAAAAAATAGTTCACCTGACAGGAGACAGCGATTTTTCTTTTATGAAAAGCAAGTATGAAAAGGCAGGGCTTGCTGCTGAGGTGTATGCTTTTTCTCACTGCGTGGAAGAGTTTTATAGTTGCGCATCCCTTGTTGTTGCCCGAGCAGGCGCAACGACTCTATCAGAGATAACCGCGGCAGGCTTGCCGGCAATTCTTGTCCCTTATCCTCATGCTGGTGCGCATCAGTTAGAAAATGCGCGATGGCTTGAAAATAAAGGAGGAGCTGTTTTAGTTGAGGATGCAGAGCTGAATGGAAAGAAATTAACAGAACTTATTCTGGACCTAATTCAGGATGAGGAGAAGCTCGCTTGCATGGCAAAGAAGACAAAGGGAGCTGGAATGCCTCTGGCTGCAGAGTTAGTGGCGGAGAGAGTGGAGAAGCTGGCTGGGTATAAGTGGTAAGTGGTAAGTGGTAAGTAGAGAGTAAAGAGAAAGGCACAAAGGCACAAAGGCACAAAGGCACAGAGGCACAAGAGCTGATAGCTGATAGCTGATAGCTATTTAGCACATTGTTTCTGAATGCTGAAAACTGAAAGCTGTTTAGGTAAAAAGAGTGTTTGAGAAAAATATCCATTTTGTTGGAATTGGTGGGGCGGGAATGAGTGGAATTGCCCAATTGCTCTTTGAGAAAGGGCACGCTGTTAGTGGTTCTGACCTCAAGAAAAGCAATATCACCAGCAGGCTGCGTCAGCGAGGCATTCAAATTTATATTGGACATCATAGGGAAAACATAGAAAAAGCGGAATTGGTTATCTTTTCTTCGGCTGTTCTCTCAGATAATCCGGAGCTTGTGGCTGCCCGGGAGAAAAAACTAAGAATTATAAAGAGAGGAGAAGCTCTCGCAGAGCTGATGCAGGAAAAATTGGGGATTGCCATCGCCGGGTCACATGGAAAGACAATAACGTCATCAATGATTGCTTTTATGCTGGTGGCTGCTGGCAAGGACCCAACTGTTATTATTGGTGGCGAATCAAATGATCTTGGCGGAAATGCCAGGCTGGGGCGGAGTAAATATCTGGTAGCTGAGGCTGACGAAAGTGACGGGTCATTTCTAATGCTCTCGCCTGAAATAGCAGTTATTACCAATGTTGAAGCAGACCACCTTGATTATTATGGAGACCTGAAGGAGGTCATTACTACCTTTGAAAAGTTTAGCAGGAATGTTCCTGCTGATGGCACCATTATCTGTAGTTCCAGCGTAGTTAAGAAAGTGCTCATGGGAGACAGAAAGATAGCGTCTGATCTTTTAGTGTATGGTGTTGACAATGATGAAGCCGATCTTACGGCACAGGAGATTGTTCTTAGTGAGGTTGGGTCTCAATATCATGCTTTCTATCATGGAAAAACTCTGGGTGATATAAGGCTTCATATTCCAGGAATGCATAATGTTTACAACTCTCTGGCGGCAGTTGCTGTCGGAATAAGAATGGGAATCTCTTTTGGTGCTCTTGCTCTTGCTCTTGCCTGTTTTAGCGGCGTTCGGCGACGGTTTGAGCTAAAAGGCGAGGTGGAGGGAGTCATGCTCATAGATGATTATGCTCATCATCCCACTGAAATCAAGGCAGTGCTGAGTACGGCACAGAAGTTAAGGAGAAGAATAATTGCCGTGTTTCAACCTCATCGCTTTACAAGGACAAACTCTCTGAAAGAGAGCTTTGCTGATTCTTTCACCGAGGCGGATTTTTTGGTTGTTACTGAGGTTTACAGTGCTGGCGAGAAAGAAATCAAGGGAGTGACCGGCCGCACCATTTTTGACCTCATTAAGCAAAAAGAAAAAATCTTCATCAGTAACAGGTTAGAAATCGGAAACTACTTAATGAAAATTATTAAACCCGGCGATCTTCTTATTACCATTGGAGCAGGAGATATTACTGAGTTGAGCGAGGAAATGATGAGACGATTAAAGGAGAATGTTGTTGATAAACTCAGAGCTTAAAAATTTGATTAAAGGAAAAGTGAGCTATGATGAGCCGCTCAAGCGACGGACCTCTTTGCGTATTGGAGGTTCTGCTGCTTGCTGGGTTGAGCCATCGGATAAGGAAGACCTGAAAAAACTATTACAGGTCATCAAGAAAGAAGCTCTTTCACTTAAAGTGTTTGGTAAAGGAAGTAATCTGCTTGTCAAAGATAGCGGCTTTTCCGGTGTGGTTATTAACCTTGAGACCCCACATTTTCAGAAGCTGGTATTTAAGGAGAAAAGGGTAGTAGCAGAAGCAGGCGTTTCCCTGCCTACTCTCATATCTGAGAGCGCTCGTCATGACCTTGGAGGGCTGGAGTTTGCTGCCGGCATCCCCGGGACCGTGGGAGGCGCTCTTATGATGAACGCCGGGGGAAAGGATGGCTCAATAGGGCCTCTTGTAAACTGGGTTGAGGTTATGAATTTAGAAGGAGATACTATCCGTCTTGAGAGAGATAATCTTGAATTCAGCTATCGCCGTAGTAACTTGATGGGAAGGGGAATTATCCTTGAGACGGAGATACGTCTTCAAAAGAGAGAAGCGTTAAAAACTTTGTCCATGCTCAAAGAGGTTATTCTTGAAAAAGGAATGACTCAGCCTATTTCTCAGCTTAGCGCTGGTTCAATATTCAAAAATCCGCCGACAGGTCCCTCTGCCGGAGAACTTATTGAGCAGTGCGGACTCAAAGAGTTGCGGGTAGGAGATGCTGAGGTTTCTTATCGCCATGCAAATTTTATTGTCAATTTAGGAACAGCGACGGCTGCTGACATACTCAGTTTAATTGATAAAATACAGCTCACTGTCTTTCAGAAGCATGGAGTTAAGTTAGAACTTGAGATTGAGATAGTCTAAATGATGCGCGTTGCAGTACTCATGGGAGGAAAATCCAGCGAGCGGGAGATATCCCTTCGCTCTGGAAAAGCAGTGATACATGCATTAATGAAAAAGGGAATGGAAGTAATATCACTGGACGCAGCTGATAATTGGAATCGCGCCATTAAGAAAAAAGACATAGACGTTGCCTTTATTGCTCTGCATGGGAAATATGGGGAAGACGGCGTAGTTCAATCTCTTTTAGAGAAATTAAACATTCCCTACACGGGCTCGGGAGTAGAGGCAAGCAGAGTCGCATTTGACAAAGTTTGTGCCAAGGAAATTTTCCTGAAAGAAAACATACCAACTCCGGACTTTTATATTTTAAATGGAACCAATGGAAGTAGAGTGAAGGGGTGGCATATGGAGGTGCCATTGGTTGTGAAGCCGGCGCGGGGAGGTTCTGCAATTGGAATTTCCATTGTCAAAGAGGAAAAAGAGTTTCAGCCTGCTCTTGAAAAAGCGATAAAGTATGATTCAAGGGTTCTTATTGAGAGATATGTCAAAGGAAAGGAAATTACTGTTGGCATTCTCAATGGAACTGCGTTGCCAGTAGTTGAGATTCGCTCAAAGCGTGATTTTTTTGATTTTGAGGCAAAGTACACCGCTGAACTGCATGAATTTATTATTCCAGCTCCTCTTGAGGAAGAAATCTATCATAGAGTTCAGGAAATTTCTCTTCAGTCACACAGTGTTCTTGGGTGTAGTGGGTTCTCCAGAGTTGATTTGATATTAAGTGGGGGTGAGACTTACGTTCTTGAGGTCAATACAATTCCTGGCTTGACCGATGTCTCTCTTTTTCCTGCTGCCGCCGAAGCAGCAGGAATTGATTTTCCTGAACTGTGCCAGAAAATTATTGAGATTGCCCTCAGGGGCACAAAGACTGTTCACGGGGGATCGGGGATCGAGAGTCAGAAGTCAGAATTTAGAGTTTAGAATTTAGGGGAGTTGTACCTTTGGGAAGGCGAGGCAAAATAAAGAAGAATACTCGGGTAAAAAAAAGAGAGCAAGCTAAAAGCAGGATAAGAGAAAGAAGAAAAAAGCTTGTTAAGAAAATTGGAAAACTCCTTTTGATGGTGCTTTTTTTAGTGGGACTTATTTTTGGCATAGAAAAGATTGAACGTTTTGCAGTGACATCCTCTTACTTTCAGATTGAGGAAATAGATTTTAAAGGAATGGTTTCTCTTGAAAGAGAGGAGCTTGAAAATATGGCTGGGATTAAGTTAGGAGAAAATATATTTAATGTAAGCCCAAAAGAAATAGTTCAGCATCTGGAAGCTTATTATATTATCAGGAGTGCCACTGTTCGTCGCGTTCTTCCCAGAAGGGTTTTCGTTATCATTGATGAGAGGAGGGGAATTGCCTCTGTGGAAGGTAAGGATAGGCTATATCTCATTGACCGGGAGGGATTTCTCTTTTTTTCAGATTTTTCAGGAGGCAAGCTTCCACATATTACTGGAATTGATAAGGCAAAAATAAAAGAAGGAGCTCGCCTAACACAAGACAGGCTGCAATTAGCGCTTGATATTATTGAATATGCTGAAATTACCTTCTCTGAGATAGATTTGAGCGGACGACACTTATTGCTCAAGACTGAGGAGACAAAGATATTCTTTGAAGAGGAGCAATGGGAGCGAAGACTTGCAGATGCAGCACTTATTGTTTCTGATATTCACCAAAGAGGTGAAAAAGCAGAATACATAGATATGCGTTTTGCTCATCCCGTTATTAAATTGCGATGAAAGAGAAAGAATTTATTGTTGGACTGGACATTGGCACAACAAAAATCTGTGCCATGATTGGTAAAAGAGATGATGATAAAATTAAAATTATCGGAACAGGGCTAACTCCGTCCAATGGCTTGCGGAAAGGGATTATTATTGACTTAAAAAGCACCTCAGATTCAATAGAAAGAGTAGTAGAAAAGGCTGAGGCAGCCTCAGGAGTGGAAGTGACAAAGATATTCACGGGAATTGCCGGTGGACACATTAAAGGGCTTAATAGCCAGGGAATAATAGAGATATCAAAAAGTTCAAGGGAAATTACTAAAAAGGATGTTGAGCGGGTAATCAAGTCCGCCAGCACAGTGGCAATGCCAACTGATAGGGAAGTCATTCATACTATCCCTCGTGAATTTATCATTGATAATCAGGACGGAGTTGATGACCCGGTGGGAATGTCAGCTAGCCAGTTAAAGGTAAGGGTGTATATTATTACCGGGGCAGTAGCGTCAGCACAAAACATAATTAAATCCATAAACAAAGCAGGATTTGAAGTTGAGGATGTTGTTCTTGGCCCACTTGCTTCCGGAGAGGCAGTTTTAAGCGCGGAAGAGAAGCGCAGGGGAGTTCTCCTCGTTGATATGGGAGGTGGAACCACCGATATGATTATTTTTAGGGGAGGAGCCGTCTGTCATAGCGAGGTGTTAGCGATTGGCGGAAACCATGTTACCAATGATATTGCCGTAGGATTGCGTATTCAGTTTGATAAGGCTGAGGAGCTGAAAAAAGCTCATGGATGCGCTCTTCCTTCACTTCTCAGGAGAGATGAATTCTTTGAACATCCTCACCGGGGGAGACTTCCATCATCACTCTTATGCGAGATTATTGGGCCAAGAATTGAGGAGCTTTTGACCATTGTCAAGAGAGAGAGTGAAGGAAGTAGCTCATATCGTTCTATGTCAGAAGAAGTGGTGCTAACCGGGGGAGCTTCCTTACTTATGGGGCTGCCAGAAATGGCAGAGCAAATATTTAAGCTTCCGGTGAGAATAGGAGTGCCTAATAAAAAAATAATGGGACTGGAAAATATCGGGGATGGTCCCATCTATGCAACGGCAGTAGGATTACTTCATTATGGACTTTCTTCCCGACGGAAAGAAAAGGCGGCAAAGTTTGGCGGGAGAAATCTCTTTAGCAAAGTAGCTCTGAGAATGAAAGAGTGGATTGATGAATACTTCTAAAAAAGGAGAATAGTGATGTTAAATCTTGAAGAAGAATTTTACAGTGAAGTTGACATAAAAGTTGTCGGCGTCGGTGGATGCGGAGGCAATGCCCTCAGTAACATGATAAGGCTGGGATTAGATGGCATAGAACACATTGCTATAAACACTGATATTCAGGCTTTGCAAAGATGCGCAGCTCCTCATAAGATTCAAATTGGAGCAAAGATTACGCATGGACTCGGCTCTGGTTCTGACCCGGAGATTGGGAGAAACTCAGCCAATGAAGATCGTGATGTGATTAGTGAGGCGCTGCGCGGCGCTGATATTATCTTTATAACTGCTGGTCTGGGTGGTGGCACGGGAACGGGAGCTGCTCCTGTTATTGCCGAGATAGCAAGGGAGGCAGGCGCTCTCACAATAGCCATAGTTATAAAGCCGTTTCCTTTTGAAGCATACAGACGGAGTTTGCGGGCAGAAGGAGCAATTAAGGAGATTAAAAGAAAAGTAGATACTCTCATCTCCATTTCCAATCAAAGCCTTTTTTCTTCTCTGGATGGTGCATCTATCACTAGCGCCTTTAGAGTAGCTGATGAGGCTCTGTTTCAGGGTGTAAGGTCAATCTCAGACCTCATCACAGTGCCAGGGATGATCAATCTGGACCTTGCAGATGTGAGAACAGTTATTGCTGAGGGTGGAAGGGCGGCCCTTGCCGTTGGAATGGGCAGAGGGATTGACCGGGTACAGGTAGCGGTAGAGAAAGCAATGAACAGCCCGCTATTAGAAAACAAGAACATACAGGGAGCAAGAGGAGTGCTTATAAATATCACTGGCGGGGAAGACCTCATTATAAAGGAAGTTAAGGAGGTTGCCACAGCTGTCTATGAAGCAACTGACACCCATGCAAATGTTATATTTGGGGCTATTGTTGATGAGAGGAAAAAAGAAGAGATAGGAGTTACCATTCTGGCAACAGGACTTAAGGATAAAGATAGTGAGGAACAGTTAAGCCTGAAGTTTGATATGGAAGAACGCCGCTCTTCTTCTCAACTGTGGCGGCCCAAGCAAGAAACATCTATGCTTCCCCTGGGACTTTTTGCTCAAGACTCGCATAGTAGTGATGAATTTGACATTCCCACCTTTTTAAGATGGAAAAAGTAGCCAGAGCAGCAGTCAATAGTCAATAATCACCAATTTGGTTCACGGTTCAAATACAGTCCATAGTTCACAGTCCACAGTCCACCTGTCTGCGTGCAACCGCACAGGCAGGCAGTTCACAGTCCAGAATTCTGGCTTCTGGATTCTGACTCCTGACTCCTGACCCTCATTCACCATTGACCATAGACCATAGACCATTGACCATAGACCATAGACCATAGACCATTGACCATTGACTATTGACCAATTTTTCTTGACGGGATTTTTGGGGTGTAGTAGGCTTTATATCAGGTAGTCATTATGTTACCAGCAATACTAAGTTTGACGGGATTGGGCATTCTCTTCGCTATTGGGCTGGTGCTGGCTTCAAGGAAGTTCTCAATCAAAATTGACCCTGTTCTTGAGAAAGTTCTTAAGATACTTCCGGGAACAAACTGCGGTGCCTGTGGCAAAGCAAGTTGCCAGCTTTTTGCTGACGAGCTCGTCAGCAAAAAGACAGATGTTGGTGGTTGCCTGGCAGGCGGCTCGGAGGTCTCACATTCTCTTGGAGAGCTTTTTGAAGTGAATGTAGAGGCCAGGGAGAGACAAGTTGCTGTCCTTCTTTGCCGTGGCGGGAGAGATAAAACAGGAGAGAGATTTATTTACCAGGGAATAAGCGATTGTCAACCTCTTTCACTTCTTTTCGGAGGAAATGGCTCCTGTCAATCAGGATGTATTCATCTGGGAAGTTGCCGCAAAGCCTGCTCTTTTGGAGCAATTATGATGGGAAAAGATGGTCTCCCTCTAATCTCTCCGGAACTCTGCGTTGGATGTGGAAAGTGTATAAAAAGTTGCCCTAAGGGAGTGTTGCGTCTTTTTTCAGAGAAAGAAGAGCCTCTCATTACCTGCAGCTTACACAGTAGAGGCAGAGAAGTGACAAAAGTGTGTGAGGTGGGTTGTATTGGATGTGGAAAGTGTGTCAAGGTCTGTCCTCAGGAGGCAATAATGCTTGAGGATTACTTAGCCAGGATTGACTACGAAAAGTGCAATCAGTGCTATCTCTGTGTTGAAGAATGCCCAAAAAAGGTAATTACAACAAAGGAGGCGATGATATGTATAGGAGGTTAGTGAGAGCAACAAAAGCTAAAACTGGAAGAAAAAATAATAACTGGTTTCTGTTGCTTGCCTTAATTATTGGAACACTCATCGGAACCACTGCAGGAGAGATAATCGGAGTCTTTTTTACCGATAAGGCAAGTATCATTCACCAACTCTTCATTGAAGGCATTACCCCCGAGCTTGCGCCGCGAGAAATCAATCTTCATATTCTTAACTTTACATTTGGAATTAGCACAAGGTTAACTCTTTCTACCCTCGTTGGCGCCCTCATTGCTCTTTATATCCATACCCGCAGCAAGTAGGATTGCCCACGAATTGCCTCATCAAAAATCTATATGAAATTATGTCCTTGCCCCTGTACAATAAATTGGTAAAACAAAGGCGTTAAGTAAAAATTACCAGCTAGTCTCAAGGCTCCTTCAAAGAGGGGCTATTTTAGTTAAGACAGAAGATTTTAAACTTGTTAAGAAAGAACGAGATAGATTGGTTGCCATAACACAGGCTAAGTCAACTGCACAGAAATTAATCGCATTTATGAAATATAAATTGACCAAAAATAGACTTCTGAGCAGAAGAGATAAATTTATTGCCAGAAGAATAGATGAGACCCTAAATCACGGTGAGACAGGAATCATTTTCATCGGCGCCTATCACAATGTCAAGAAGCGACTTCCTAAGAGCATCCAAATTAGGGAAATAAAGGATGCGCAGAAGGTAAAAGAATACCACAGGTTACTTCCTTTTTACAATAGGAATAAAGAGCGGTTTGAAGAACTGAGCAAATATCTCGCTTCGCAAATAAGTTAAAAATGGAACGCAGGAAGAAAGGGAAATAGTATTGTGTCCCCTGATTTGAAAATAAGTTCGTATCTGAAAATGCTAACTCCCCGGGCAAGACTCGAACTTGCGGCGCGGTGGTTAACAGCCACCTGCTCTACCAACTGAGCTACCGGGGAATGGTTGGCTCTGAATGTTAACCTGTCATTTCTACTCTGGCGGTGAGAGATTTTCCAAGTGTAATTTCATCTATGTATTCCAGGCTACTGCCAACCGGGATTCCGCAGGCAATCCTGGTAAGTTTTGCTCTTGATGGTTTTAGCTGCTGACACAGGTAATTTGCCGTAGTTTCTCCTTCGGCGCTGGTATTGGTAGCCAAAATCACTTCTTTTATGCTACCATCCTTTACTCGCTCCATAAGCTCTCCTATGGCAAGGTCATCCGGACCTATTCCGTCAAGAGGAGAAATTGCCCCCTTGAGAACGTGGTATAGCCCACGATACTGATTTGCTTTCTCTATGGCAATGATGTCTTTTGCTTCTTCAACAACGCAAATTATTGAATGGTCTCGTTTAGCACTTGAACAAATTGAACAAAGCTCATTTGAAGTAAAATTTCCGCACAATTTGCAGTAACTTACTCTTTTCTTAAGTTCGGCGATGGCAGTGGCTAATTCTCCTACTTTTTCCGGCGGGCTCTTGAAGAGAAAAATAGCCAGCCGCTCAGCAGTTCTGTACCCTATTCCGGGAAGGCGCGATAGGTTCTCTATAACTCGTGAAAAAGAATCCGGGTAGGAGTACATATTAATCTCCTGCTCCTAACAATGACCCGAGCTTCGGGATACTCATTTCTCTGGTAATTTTCTCCATCTTCTCGGTCATTGCCTCATGTGCTCTACGTAGTCCATCATTTACGGCAGAAGTAACGAGGTCTTCTATCATCTCAATGTCATTGGGGTCCACAACTGTCGGGTCTATTTTTAGTGATAGAATGTGTCCTTCTCCATTTACAATGACGGTGACCATGCCACCACCGGCTGTTGATTCAATTGTCATCGTTTTAAGCTCATTCTTAATTTTAGCCATGTTTTTTTGAATCTCTTTCCCATAGTTGAATAACTTACTTATGTTGAAGTCGTACATTTGGCGTCCCCTCCTTGAAATTCCTATACATTTAATTTATGTTCATTAGCTTCTACAATTTGACCATTGAATATATTAAGAATAGTCTTGACCCTTTCATCGGGAACATCGCTTACACTTTTTTCTTTGATGTCGCTTTGCTTTTCCTCTGAAATAATGCATTTAATACCCAGCCTGCGAGCAAATACATCCACCAACACTTTTTCAACGAACCGTTGTGTCGCCGGGCGCTCAAGTGACTCCTTGTAGAATAAAAGCTTGCCTGGAAAAGTAATTGTTATTATTTCATTGCTCAGTTTTGTTAGCTTTCCCTCTTTCAGGAAAGTCCAGACTGATATTTTCTCATTTTTTATCTTTTCCAGCACAAGCGGCCAATTTTTTAGCACACTTTCCAGTGACAACGTTGTTTTCTCGCCGGGTTCTTCTGAAGCTGCTGTAGGCGGAGAACTTTCGGGTAACGGTTTAAGTTTTTCTGGGGAGGGGGCTTTAGGAGGAATTCCTTTTATTTCAATTAATTTGAGAATGGCTAATTCCAGCGATATTTGCCCGCCTCCCACTTTTCTCAATCTTTCCTCGGCATCAGCAAGTATAGCGATTGCTTTCTCTGCCTCTTCCATAGTGAACTGCATTGCCTGGCTTTTCAGTTTCTTCAGGCTTTCCGGGGGAAGGTCAATGAGTCCGGCCTCACCCATCCCGAGATTGGCAACAATTATATTTCTAAAATGCTGAATCAAACTCTTGAAAAAAAGGTGAAGGTCCTTTCCGTAATCAATGACGGCGTTGATAATCTCTATGCCTTTTAATCTATCTCCAGAGATTATTGCATCAGTAATTGAGAAGAGGCTTTCTGTAGCAACGACTCCGAGAACTGCTTTTACCTCATCTTCTTTTATCTTCCCCTCAGAGAATAATGCTAACTGGTCAAGGATAGATAGGGCGTCCCTCATGCTTCCATCTGCCCCATAAGCAATGGCAAAGAAAGCTGATTCCTCCACATCCAGTTTTTCCTCTTCAGCAATGAACTGTAACCTTTTGACCAGTTCAGGGGCGCCAATTCTCTTAAAATCAAATTTCTGGCAGCGTGACAGGATTGTTAGCGGCACTTTATGTGCCATTGTTGTTGCCAGCATGAACTTGACATGTACCGGCGGTTCTTCCAGTGTCTTGAGCAGGGCATTAAAGGCCTCGGTAGTGAGCATGTGCACTTCATCAATGATATAGATTTTGAAGCGGTCGCGGCTAGGAACAAGCCTAACATTATCTTTCAATGCCCTGATGTTATCTATGCCGCGGTTGGAAGCTCCGTCTATTTCTAAAACGTCAAGGCTTATCCCATTTGCAATCTCCTGGCAGGATGAGCAGTTATTGCAGGGCTTGACTGTTATCCCCTCCTCGCAGTTGAGTGACTTTGATAAGAGCCTTGCGGTGGTTGTTTTCCCTATTCCTCTTGGCCCGGCAAAGGCATAGGCATGAGCCACCTTATCGTTGAGAATCGCATTTGTCAACGTGCGGGATACATGCTCCTGTCCTATTACCTCAGCAAAGCTCTGAGGTCGCCACTTTCTTGCTAAAACAATATAACTCATACAAGCTATCCCTCAGTAAGACTATAGACCATAGTCCATAGACTACCCGCAGAAGCGACCCTTTCGGATTGGACGATTTCAAGTTTTTCCCTGCCCCGTAGCGAAACGAAGTTTCTGCTACTGGGGTTTGGCGGCAAATTCTTTTCTGATTATAATCCTTGGTTTTTTGACTGGCGGGCTCGTCGGTTAAGTT
>NDHY01000012.1 GCA_003574845.1 candidate division NPL-UPA2 bacterium Unc8 | reverse complement strand
CTTCGGCGCAGGCTGAAGCCTGCGGCTACCAAGAATAACGTGTTCACTGAATACTTACGAGAGAGATGAAATTGAAAATTGGTAAGTAGTGAGTAGTGACCATTTACCATTGACTATTGACCATAGACCATTGACCATTTACCATTCACCATTGGAGGAATGACAATGAAGCCTTTATTGCCAGCAATTGTAGTAATATTGGCATTAGGAACATCTGCTGCATCTTCAGAGACAGAAGTAATTGGGGAAGCACAGTTTGACCTTATAGGGGAACGGGCAGATACATTCACAAGAGAGACCAATCTCGGCAACCTGATTGCCGATGTAATCAGGAAAGAAGTAGACGCCGACATTGCCATTCATCATGGCGGCGGCATTGGGGGAAGTATAAATAAAGGACCGATTACCCGGGCTTGTGTACTTAGAGCTCTTCCATTTGGACACCGCATTGTAGTCCTTGAATTAACCGGTAGGGTAATAAGAGAAGCAATAGAAGTCGGCATCGGTCAATATCCTTCCCCTTTTGGCGGCTTCCCTCAAGTATCGGGAATGAGTTTTATTTTTAACCCTGCCCGTCTTCCCGGTGAACGACTGATTAAGATTACCATTGGAGGAGAATCTTTAAAGTCGGATAAAGTCTACACTGTTGCAACCAATGATTTTTTGTCAACAGGGGGGTATGGATGGACGATGTTGAGAGAAAAAGCAAAGAAAGTTCATAGAACCGATATCTTCATCCACGATGCACTGCTCACCTATATAAGAAAAGTAGAAGAGTGGCGAAAGCCCGTCCGCTTTGCCGTTATTGCCGACCCGCATATTTCAATTATTCCACCTGATTGGCCAGAGGGGGTATTCTTTCCATACGCTGGTGACCCAATATATCGTAAGAGCGTAGAACTCTTTTTAGAGGCAGTCAAGAAGGTCAATGCCATCCCCATGCTGGATTTTGTGCTCATACTAGCCGACCTTACAATAGATTCAGAGCGTTACAACCACGAAAAATTACTGGAGATGCTTCCCAAAATTAATGCTCCAACCTATGTTGTGGGAGGAAACCATGATACAGTTGCATTTGCTTTAGAGTGTTTCTGGACAGGTGTGCCGATAATAAATCCCGAAGCCGACCTTGTTGGCTATGATGAGTTGCCTATGCTCTATGCTGACTACTGGGGGCCCGGGGAGATGCCATTTTATAGTGTGGAAGTAGTTCCTGGAATCAGATTAATTGCTCTTTATGCTTATCCCCATCACCACTGTCCGGATGAACGATTCTTCAGATGGGAGGTTGGCGAGGAGCAGCGCGTCTGGCTTAGAGATGAACTCAAAGGCGCCCGGGACAACTCAGAGTTTGTGATTGTAATGCTGCACCAACCAATTGTTTCTCACAACATTCCTTTCTGGGATAAGGAGGATTTCCCGCTACTCTGGGGCGTGGGTGGTCATGGGTTTGGAGTTGAGGATAAACTAAAAGTGAGTTCTATCTTAGAGGAATTTAATGTCCCGCTTGTCTTGAGCGGCCATTTTCACCTGCAGGATATTATGAAAAGAAACAATGTCTGGCATATTACCACCGGTGCACCCGTTACTTATCCTCTCGTGGGAGCAAGGTTTTTTGAGCTTGACCGTGAGAGAGGGCTTTTGCATATAACTACCCATCATATTGACCACATCCCTGCCCGTCCCGATATTGCAGAATATGCCAGAGAAGTTCTCCTTGAACTTGTTGAGAAAAAAATAGAAATGCCTGAGTTTCCCTCCATCCTGGAACCGGTAAGAGAAGCAGCATTACTTGCGATTAGAAAAGAACCCGGAGTGCTATTCTGGAGAAGGCGCGGAGTAGAAGGAAGTGTTTTTGACGATGACCCTGTTGCTGGGATAGAGGACCCGCAGGTTGCCTGGCTCCTGGAGCGATTCTTAACTGTTACAGAGAATGTCGCCGTTAATATGCCCGAGGATGATAATGCAATATTACCTGTAAGAGTTACCGGGGGAAAGGTGCGCCCGCAAGTAGAAGGAAGAATCCGAACCGGGGAGCTGCCTCCAATCTACCTCATAGGAGCAGACATTACTTTAGGAGGAAAACTATCATTTGGATACTTGGATGCGGGAAGAGACGCCAAAAAACCCGACGGCCGATTTTATCTGGATAGGTTTGTTCTTAAACCGGAAATAACTTTTGCCAATCATGGCGTCTCTCTTATGGCAGAGTTAGGATTTAATGAAGATGAAGCAAGAGTAGATAAATTTATGGTTTACTTTGATGAGCTGCCTCTTGAACCTCAAATAGATGAGATAAGGCGCATCATCCAACTGGCAGCAGGATGGGAGTTTGAGGTCAACTCCTTGATATCTCTCGGTCTTGATGATAGAGGTGCCGCTCCTCGGCGGAAAGGGGCGGTTCCATCCTTCCTGGAGACAGCTATATGGGAAGGAGAAGCAGCTCGGGTGGCGCTGGAGAATAGAGTTGCCTTTCTTGCATTGGGAATTTCCGTTGGTGAAGGTCTTCAACTGGGAACAAGGGGTGTTGGAGTAGATAATCAGTTTGGAATGCTCTATGATGCCCGCAATGCAGGGAAAAAAGGCGGCCATCCCGAATGGGGTATTGATTTGGGAATAGAGTATAGGGGTCTTCAGATAACAAGATTTGGTTTCTGGGGTGAATTAAGTAATGCCGATATAGGCGTTTTAACAAGAGAATTACACGGGTATGCTTCTTCTTACCGGAGTATGCGCCGCCACGGCACCCGAGCAGTTTTCACTCGCAATGGACTCACCTTAAAAGGAGAATCGGCATGGATGAGAGATGGTGTCCTTGAGCGGGATAGTCTTCTTTTCTCAGCGGCATATGAGATAGAAATGTGGCACTCACTTACGCCTTTCCTGAGATATGAAACTTTAGAGGTGGAATGGCCAAAGTTACCTGCCAATCCTGCCTCCTGGGACCGAGAAAGACTTACTCTGGGGCTCATTGCCGGTGTAGGAGAGAATATCAATCTGATAGTTGAACATCATAGGAACGATGAAACTACCGGTGGAGGCAGTATAGCCAATAATGAGTTCCTAACGCAATTAGTATTTGAGTTTTAGGAAGGAAAACTAAAGAAAAAGGGTATTCAGGCTGAAGGCAGAATTTAGGTTTTAGCCCTGAATCAAGTTCAGGGTAGAGTTTAGAGGTATTTTTTTAATCCATCATCTGCAAGTTTGCCGACAATCTTTTTAACATCTTGCGCTCTGTCCCGGGAGCAGATAAGGACCGCTTGAGGGGTGGTAACGACAATGAGACCGGAGACTCCAACTGTAGCAATAAGCTGCTCCTTGCCTATAAGAATACACTGGGATGTATCTATCCCTACAAACTTTCCCTGAATGATATTTCCATCTTTATTCTTTTTATGTATTCTTTCCATCGAAAGCCAAGAGCCAACATCATCCCAGTGAAAATCAGCTTTTACTACGGCGATGTTTTTACTTTTCTCCACAATGCCATAATCAATTGAAATATTCTCCAGTTTTTTATACACTTTCTTAATAACTTCTTTCTTGTGAGAGACCCCGCGAGCAGCAGATATCTTTTTTAACCCCCGATGAAGTTCAGGCATATGCTCTTCAATTGCTCCAAGAATACTTTCCACCTTCCAGATGAACATTCCACTGTTCCAGAAATATTTCCCGCTCTGAAGATATTTTTTTGCTCCTGCCTCATCGGGCTTCTCTACAAATCTCTTAACTGCATATATCTCGGCTTCTTTCCTGACTCCTGAAATTTGAAGTTTCTTTCCGCTTTCTATGTATCCATATCCAGTCTCCGGACGAGTAGGCTGAATTCCAAGAGTAACCAATTTTCCTTCCTTCGCTGCTTTTGTTGCCATTGAAATAGTGCGCAGGAACTTTCTTTTTTCCCCTATCAAATGATCAGCAGCAAGCACTACCATTATTGCTTTCTTATTTATTTTTTCAATGACTATGGCTGCTAACCCGATTGCCGCGGCTGTGTTTTTCCCAAATGGCTCAAGAATGAGATTACCCCTCCTCAGTTCTGGTAACTGCTCTCCTATCCCACCGGCTAACTCTTCACCTGCAACAACAAAAATATCATCACTGCTGATAAGCGGATTCATTCTCTTTGCGGTTTCCTGAATCATTGTTCTTCTGCCAGTAATTGGGAGAAGCTGTTTTGGATATAGTCCCCGACTACGAGGCCAGAATCTTTCCCCCTTCCCTCCTGCCATAATAACTGCCACTAAATTATCCATACTTTTTTCTTCCTCCTTAAGACACTAATTGTCAAAGAGTAGAAATTATAGTATAATTTTGCGCTAATGTCTATGAAAGTAGTTACTCTTGGAACAAGTGGGTCAGTTCCGACATTGTATAGGAATCTGCCAGCCACAGCCCTAATACGAGAGGGATGTATCTTCCTTTTTGATTGTGGAGAAGGAACTCAGACCCAGATGATGAGGGCCGGGCTTTCCATGACAAGAATTAAACATATATTTATCTCTCATCTTCATGGCGATCATCTCACTGGTATCCCCGGTTTACTCATGTCATTGGGACAAGCCTCGCACCAGAACCCACTCTGTATCTATGGGCCCAAGGGGATTGAAGACTATTTACTGTCGGTGAAAAGATACCTCAGGTTTCGTTCTGAATATGAGTTAAAAGTAAAAGAAGTGAAGGAAGGAAAAACTCTTGAAGTTGATAAATACCAGGTAGAGTGTACAGCTCTTGACCATGGGATACCAACACTCGGCTATGCATTTATTGAGAAGGAGCGCCCCGGGAGATTTTTTGTAGAGAAAGCAGATTCACTCGGTGTGCCCGAAGGGCCACTTTATAGCCGCCTTCAAAAAGGAGATGACATAAAATTAGATGATGGTAAAGTGGTTCGTTCCCGGGATGTCCTGGGTCCACCGCGAAAAGGAAGAAAGTTTGTCTATGCTACCGATACAATACCATGCGAACAGGCAATCAGAATTTCCCGGGAAGCAGATGTTCTTGTTCACGATGGAATGTTTGAGCATGAAAAAGAAGCAGAGGCCAATCAAAAAGGGCACTCTACCGCTTTCCAGGCAGCGTGGGTGGCAAAAGAAGCTCATGTCAAGAAACTTATTCTTACTCATATAAGTTCCCAGTATAAAAATGATAGAGTTCTTCTTAAAGAGGCTCAGGAGGTATTTCCCAATACGGTTGTTGCCAGGGATAGAATGGAGTTTGAAATACTGCTGGACAATTAATATGATGGATAAAAGGAAGTAATTGGTGATATAATTAAAGTTTATGAAAGTGTTCAAGCTGGTGACTGGTGTACTGGTGCTCGGTGAGAAATGAATGAACCTAAGAAGGCTGAGGTTGTTAAGGCAAAGGTAGATTCAAGGGAGAGACTGCGTCAGATATGGGAAAAGGCACGGTTGGCTGATGAAAGACTGGAAAGTCTCAAGAGGCTACAGGCAGAGTTTGACAATTATCGCAAGCGCATCATCAAGGAGAAGAGCGAACTCTTTCAATATGCCACTGAAGATTTAATTTGTGAACTTATTCCAATAATGGATAATTTTGAAAGAGCAAT
Organism: candidate division NPL-UPA2 bacterium Unc8; assembly: GCA_003574845.1. Lineage (GTDB taxonomy): Bacteria > NPL-UPA2 > NPL-UPA2 > NPL-UPA2 > NPL-UPA2 > NPL-UPA2. Next base: position 18,145 of record NDHY01000012.1, on the reverse strand, counting down.
TTATGGAATTGGCAAGAGTAGCAGTCGGGATACTTTTCTTCAAGGAGTGGAAATGATTTACAGGGAACTGTGCTCTGTGCTGAAGAAGAGAGGGTTGGAAAAGATAAATGCCATGGGAAAAGAGTTTGACCCCAGCCGGCACGAGGCAATTGACCATGTGGAGAGCACTGAGCAGCCTGAGAACGTTGTGATAGAAGAAGTGGCTGCCGGTTATAGGATTAAAGATAAGATAATCAGACCCGCAGCAGTTAAAGTTTCTAAAAGAATAAAAGAAGAAGATAAAAAGCACAAAGAAAAGAAAGGATTCAAGGGTTCAAGGGAGGAAGAAAAGGAGGGATAAAATGGGGAAAACAATCGGAATTGATTTAGGAACGACAAATTCTGTAGTCTCGGTTATGGAAGGAGGAGAAGCCGTTATCATTGTTAATCCTGATGGTGCCAGGACAACTCCTTCCGTAGTTGCCTTTACAAAAGGAGGAGAACATCTGGTAGGGCAAATTGCCAAGCGACAGGCAATTACCAATACGGCGAATACCGCTTTTTCAGTGAAACGGTTTATGGGAAGAAAATTTGCTGACCCTGAGATAGTAGAAGCAAAAAAGAATATTTCATACAACATTGATGAAGCTCCTAATGGAGACATACGGATTCTTATTGGCGGAAAGAAGCTGAGCCCGCAGGAAGTCTCAGCGATGATATTGCAGAGAATGCGCCAGACTGCCGAGGAATACATGGGGAAAAAGGTAAGTGAAGCCGTAATTACTGTCCCTGCTTACTTCAGTGATGCACAGCGCCAGGCAACAAAAGATGCCGGCAAGATTGCCGGGTTAGAGGTGCTAAGAATAATTAACGAGCCAACCGCAGCTGCTCTTGCTTATGGGTTCGGAAAGGTAAAAAAAGAGCAAAAAATTGCTGTCTTTGACCTTGGAGGGGGGACTTTTGATATATCAATTCTGGAAGTGGCTCCTGTCGGAGAGGAGGCGACCTTTGAGGTAAAATCCACTAATGGAGATACATTCCTGGGGGGAGATGATTTTGACCAGCGGATAGTGGACTGGCTGACATCTGAGTTTAAGCGCGAACATGGTATTGATATGAGCAATGACACAATGGCACGACAAAGGCTGGTTGAAGCTGCGGAACGGGCAAAGTGTGAGCTTTCAACTTCGGCTCAGACAGAGATAAATCTTCCGTTCATCACTGCCGATTCAAGCGGTCCTAAGCATTTGAGTATGAATTTGACCAGGGCGAAGCTTGAACAATTGACCGCAGACCTCATTGAGAAATGTATTGGTCCCTGTAAGCAGGCACTGAAAGATGCAGGGTTAAGTACCAAAGATATTGACGAGGTCATTCTTGTAGGTGGGCAGACTCGTTCCCCGGCAGTCCAGGAGTTAGTAAAAAAGCTCTTTGGTAGAGAGCCACACAAAGGAGTTAATCCTGATGAGGTGGTAGCTGTTGGCGCCGCAATTCAGGGAGGAGTTCTAAAAGGAGAGGTCAAGGACATACTGCTTTTAGACATTACTCCGCTCACACTTGGCATAGAAACTCTCGGCGGAATAATGACACCATTAATTGAGAAGAACACAACAATTCCCACCAGAAGAAATCAGATATTCTCCACTGCCGCAGACAATCAGCCGGCAGTAACAATAAATGTGCTTCAGGGGGAAAGGAAGATGGCCTCCGACAACAAGAGCCTGGGAAGGTTTGACCTTGTAGGCATTCCTCCATCTCCGCGTGGAATTCCACAGATTGATGTTACCTTTGACATTGACGCTAATGGCATTGTTCATGTCTCCGCAAAAGACCTTGCTACCGGTAAAGAGCAAAAGATAACGATTGAGTCCTCAGGCGGACTTTCAAAGGAAGAGATAGACAGAATGGTGAAGAAAGCCGAGGAGATGAGAGGGGAAGATGAAAAGCGAAAAGAGGCCGCTGAGGTAAAAAATCAGGCCGATACGCTTGTCTATACGACCGAGAAGATGCTTTCTGAGCTTGGAGAAAAGGTGAGCGATGAAGAGAAGAGTAACATAAATCAATCCCTTGACAAGCTCAAAGAAGCACTTAAAGGAGACGATACGCAAGCAATAAAAACGGCGAATGAGGAGTTGATAAAGAGCTCTCACAAATTGGCTGAAACAGCATATCGGCAAGCAGCCGAGAAACAGGCGGCGGAAGAAAAGGAAAAGAAAGAAGAGCCGCAAAAAACAGAAAAAAAGCGGAAGAAAGGCAAAAAAGAGGAAGACATAATTGATGCTGAATATAAAGTAGACGATGAGGACAAGAAAAAGTCTAAGTAAAATGCGCAACTGCTCAGGTAAATAGGCTGTAAGCCGTTAGGTTGAAAAGCAGAAAGGTTGAATTAGTTTCATTGGTATTACTAAATAACAAAATAACAAATGGCAGAAGATTACTATAAAATATTGGGCGTAAGCAGAGACGCCAGTGCGGAGGAGATAAAGAAAGCCTTTCGTAAGATTGCCATTAAGAACCACCCGGATAAAAATCCTGGCGATACTGGTGCTGAAGAAAGGTTTAAAGCCGCAGGCAAAGCCTATGAAGTATTGAGTGACCCCGAGAAAAAGAAAAGGTATGACCAGTTTGGACCTGATGGGGTGCAGGCGGAATATGTCAGACCTGGAGGATTTGAAGGATTTGGGCTTGGCGATGCATTCAGAATCTTTGAGGAATTCAGTAAGGGCTCTGGAGGAGGTATTTTTGATGAGTTGTTTGGTACTCATACAGCAAGGCAGAAGAGAGCCCAGTATGGCGAAGACCTCCGGTATGATTTAGAAATACTCCTGGGGGAAGCAGCTAATGGAACCGAGAAATGGGTTGAGATTCTTCGCCTTGAGACCTGTCCTGCCTGCTCAGGAATAGGGGCAAAACCAGGCACATCTCCGAGCAACTGTCCGGTCTGTCAGGGAAGTGGCCAGGTGAGCTATGCACGAGGTTTTTTCAGTGTTGTCCAGTCCTGCAGCCGCTGCCATGGAGAGGGAGAAATAATTGAAAGTCCCTGTTCAAACTGTCACGGCAGTGGCCGTGTAAAAAAACATCATCGCATTCAGGTAAAGATTCCTCCGGGCGTGGATACAGGCTCGCGCCTGCGCCTTTCTGGAGAGGGAGAAGCGGGCTTAAGAGGAGCAGAAAGAGGTGACTTATATGTTTTTATTCATGTGAGAGAGCATGAGATATTTACAAGACAAGGTAATGACCTTTTTTGTGAGGTTCCGATAAGTTTTAGTCAGGCTGCCCTGGGGGCAGAGATATCTATTCCTACTCTCAACGGTCAGCTTGAAATGAAAGTTCCCTCCGGAACACAAACAGGAAGACTGTTTCGTTTAAGAGGAAAGGGCGTCCCGAGTTTACATGGCTACAGCCGCGGGGACCAATATGTGAAAGTGATACTGGAAACGCCCATGAGGCTGAGCGAGAAAGAAAGAAAATTATTTGGTGAACTTATTAAGTTAGAGGACAAGAGGAGTTATCCCTTAAGAGAGGGTTTTCTTGATAAGCTCAGAAGGGCGCTGAATATCTAAAGAGCGATTGTCCCCATCGTCCAGCCTGGCTCAGGACTCCAGATTTTCGATCTGGCAACAGGGGTTCAAATCCCCTTGGGGACAATCAGGACAGGAGCCAGAAGTTAGGAGTCAGAATTCAGAATAAAACAATCAAGATTTGAAAATTGAGAATTGTAACATTCAATGAAAATTGAGAATTAAGAATTAAAAAGTTGTAACTACTCAGGAGCAGTTACATCAGAACAGATTAGAGGGAGTGAGGAAAATGAAGATAGCGGTTCCGTTTACAGAAGGCTTTGAAGAGATTGAATTTAGCGCTATAGTTGATATTTTGAGGCGAACTGGAATAGATGTTACTACTTTCGGCTTGATAGAAGGCGCTGTAAAAGGCTCGCACGGAATTAAGGTAATGGCTGATTCTTCAATAGATGAGCTCAAAGCAGGTGATTTTGACGGTATCGTTCTCCCGGGTGGCTACCCTAACTTTGTAAAATTAGGAGAGGATGAAAGGGTGCTGAAGTTAGTGAGAGAAATGGATGCGGCAGGCAAATGGATAGCTGCAATATGCGGTGCGCCATCGGTGCTTTCTAAGGCAGGCGTGCTTCAGGGGAAAAAGGCTACTATTCACCCTGCGGTAAAAGATATGCTGACAGATGCTCACTATGTAAATGAGCGGGTCATTGTTGACGGGAATCTCATTACCAGCCAGGGACCAGGAACTGCTGTAGAGTTCTCTATAAAATTAGTTGAAATTCTAACGGGGAAAGAGAAAGCAAAAGAAGTAAGCACCGAGATTTTAGCGGGGCTGTAAATATCAGGAGACGGATAATGAAGGTAAAAATCTCTATATTGGCGCTATTTTTTCTCCTTAGTTGCGGCAATGCTCTTGCCGAAACCACTAAGGAGAAAGGGATGTTTGACCAATTAAGGCGACTTGCCAGGACAATTGAGCTCATTCGGAGAGAATATGTTGATGAGGTTGACCTTGATAAATTAATTGAAGGGGCATTAAGGGGAATGCTAAATGCTCTTGACCCGGCAAGCCAGTTCCTTGATGCAGAGTCATTCGAGGAAATAATGATTCGCTCAAAAGGAGAATTCGAGGGAGTCGGAATGACCATCACCATAAGAGATAAAGTACTGACAGTGATTGCGCCCCTTAAAGGCTTTCCTGCAGCACGGGCTGGCATCAGGGCAGGGGATAAGATAATTGAGATTGATGGAGAAAGCACAATGCCTCTAACTCTGATGGAATCAGTTCACCGGCTGCGCGGTCCTGCAGGGACTGACGTTACCATTACCATTGTCAGAGAAGGTGATGTTTTGCCTGAGATTACACTCACCAGAGAAAAGATAGAACTGGTAAGCGTAGAGGAGGAGCTGCTTGAGGACAACATCGGGCACATTCACATTATCCACTTTCATCAGGATACGCCGGAAGAGTTTGTAAAGGCATTGCAAAGCCTCAAAGAAAGAGGTATGGAAAGCCTGATTCTTGACCTGAGAGGAAATTCTGGAGGACTCCTTGATGCTGCCATTAAAGTAACAGATAAATTTTTGAACAAAGGGAAACTTATCGTCCGGGTAGAAGGAAGAAGAGATTTTTATGAGTTTCTCTCGCAGCAGCATCCTCTTTTTGAGCACCCCCTTATCGTTCTCATAGATGGTGGCAGCGCCAGTGGCGCTGAGATTATAGCTGGAGCAATAAAGGATTGGGGGCGGGGGATACTGGTGGGAGAGAGAACGTTTGGGAAGGCGTCAGTGCAGGCAGTTATTTCTTTAGGAGATGGCTCCCACATTAGACTGACCACGGCAAGGTACTTTACTCCTGGTGGATATACCATTCACGATGAGGGAATTGCCCCCGACATTCTCATAGAGAGAATAGAGAAAATTGAGGAGAAAGAAGTCCCGGATCCGCAATTGGAAGCAGCGATTAATATCTTGAAAGCATGGCCATTTTTCAAAGAAATACACCTGAGAGACACACTGCAGAAGCACATCTGCCAAAGGCAGGAATAAACTAAAACAATGTTGGTTTTAGGGATGGAGACATCCTGCGATGAAACTGCCGTAGCCATAGTTGAGAACGGAAAAAAAATTTGTGCAAACATTGTCTCTTCTCAATTAAAGCTACACCATCGTTTTGGGGGTGTGGTTCCAGAGTTAGCCAGTCGCGCGCACTTAGAATCTTTACCTCTTGTCTTAAGGGCAGCTCTCAGGCGGAGCAATCTTTCCCTTACTGACATTAAAGCAATAGCGGTAACATACGGCCCCGGGCTTATTGGCTGTCTTATTGTTGGGGTCTCTCTGGCAAAGTCTCTGAGTTATGCGTTAAGTCTCCCACTAATCGGAGTTAATCATCTGGAAGGGCATCTTCATTCTTACCTGCTTACAAGCTCTCTTTCACCTCCATTTATTGGCTTAGTCGTATCCGGAGGACACACCAGCCTTATTCTTGTGAAAGATTATGGCGACTATCGCTCATTAGGGGAAACGCGTGATGATGCCGCAGGGGAGGCTTATGACAAAGTTGCCCGCATGCTCAAGTTAGGTTACCCCGGTGGACCACTGATTGAAAAACTTGCGCGGGAAGGAAACCCTGAAAGCGTAAAATTTCCTCGTGCTCTTCCCAATTCTCTTGATTTTAGCTTTAGCGGATTGAAAACGGCAGTGCTTTATTACATTCAGAAGTGTGGCATTGCCAACCCTGCTGATATTGCTGCCAGTTTTCAGGCGGCAGTAGTTGATGTACTGGTAAAAAAGTCTCTGATGGCTGCTGAGAAAACAGGAGTAGAAAAAATAGTTCTTGGCGGGGGAGTGGCAGCTAATGAGGCGTTGCGACGAGCCCTAAAAGAGGCAGGAAAGAAAAAAGGAATAAAGGTTTATATTCCTCCAAAAAGGCTGGCGACTGATAATGCCGCAATGGTTGCCGCCATTGGCTACTACTACCTCCAGCGTGGCGAGCGTAGCGACCCTTTTTCTCTGGACGCCATCTCGGACCTGAGAGTAGAGAGTAGAGAGAGAAGAGAGGAAGAAGTTGATTGCATACTTTGACTGTTCCTCCGGGGTAAGCGGAGATATGATTACAGGAGCACTGCTTGATGCAGGAGTAGAGCTTGGTGAACTTGAAGGTGAACTCAAAAAACTCCCTCTTAAAGGATACCGAATTAGCAGCAAGAAAGTCAGGAGGCAGGGCTTTGTGGGAACAAAATTCACTGTGGAGGCAGAAAGAGGGAGAAAAAAAGGTCTTAAGGATATTCTTGCCCTGATTGAGGAGAGTAAACTTGCAACTGATATTAAGGAAAAAAGCATTAAAATATTTCAGAGATTAGGGGAGGCTGAAGCAAAGATTCATGGGAAGGCAGTAAAGGACATCCATTTCTACGAGATTGGTGACACTGACTCTATAATTGACATTGTTGCCTCAGTAATTGCGCTGAAGGCATTAGGAATAAAAACTGTGATTGGCTCTCATATTCCTGTCGGAAGCGGCTGGGTAAAAACTGCTCACGGATTAATCCCCGTTCCGTCTCCGGCAACCCTTGAGCTCCTGCGAGGCACTCCTTTTTTTCAAAAGGATGTGCCATTTGAGATGTCCACCCCTACGGGAGTTGCCATTATCACAACTCTAACTGAAAATTTTGCTACAATTCCGCCAATGAAAGTAGATGCCATCGGGTATGGAGCAGGGACAAAGAGCGCAAAGACCTACTTTGGTTTTCTGCGAGTCCTCCTTGGCGAGCCCTTACTTTGTTATGAGCAGGACGAGGTTGTTGTAATTGAGACCAATATAGATGACTTGAGCCCACAGCTTTATGAGTATCTCATGGAAAAGTTTTTTGAAGAAGGAGCGATTGATGTTTTCCTAACCCCGGTGCATATGAAGAAAGGACGCCCGGGAACAGTCCTGAGCGTACTCAGCGAAAAGAGTAAAGTAGATAAGCTGACTAAAATTATCTTTACAGAGACAACCTCACTTGGCGTGAGAAAATACATCGCACAGAGAGTAAAGCTTCCCCGACAAACTGAAAAAATAAAAACGAGGTACGGGGTGATAAGAGCTAAGATATCTTATTATGATGGAATAAAGAGGGTCTTCCCCGAGTATGAAGACTGCAAAAAAACCGCTCGCCAGAAAAAAATCCCATTCCTCAAAGTATATGATGAAACTATCAGAGCATCAATTGGAAATTGGTAATTAGTAATTAGTGAATTGTGACCATTTACCATTTACCATTTACCATTTACGAGTAGCGGTGCGACCCCGATTTGCATCGGGGCATGCTTATCGATGATTGTTTCTGAAAGCTGAAAGCTGATAGCTGATAGCTGTTAAAGAAGGCGACGATCGGATTCGAACCGATGAATTGCGGTTTTGCAGACCGCTGCCTTGCCACTTGGCTACGTCGCCTAACACCCGGTACCTATTTTATGAACCTTATGCAGAGTGGATAGCGGAACTTTTCACCCTTGTTGGCTTTTACACTGGCCATGATCACCATAACTATGCCAAATATTCCCAAACCAACCAAAAGCACAAAACCAATCACAACCAGAGTTAGGAGCGCTGATATGAGAACATAGATGGTCATAGATATCTGGAAATTGAGAGACTCCTTGCCCTGGTCATCTACAAGGGGCGACTCTTCCTTCTTAATTAACCAGATAACCAATGGGCTGAACTCTGCGTCTTTTATTTTTAAAACTCTTTCAGGCTAACGACAGCATAGGCTGCCATTCCCTCTCCTTTTCCAATAAAACCAAGCCCCTCAGTGGTAGTTGCTTTGATGTTAATTGTTTTCTTCTCAATGTTCAAGGCTATCGCTATCTTTTCTTTCATTGCATTAATATAAGAAGAAAGCCTCGGTTCTTCTGCAACCACCGTAACATCAATATTATTTACTAACATGCGTTTTTTGGCAATTATTTCGGAAACTTTTTGAAGTAAAATAAGACTGGAAATATTTTTGTATTGCGGGTCGCCAGTAGGAAAATGACATCCAATGTCCCCCTCCCCAGCTGCTCCAAGGGAAGCGTCACAGATGGCGTGGAGAAGCACATCGGCATCAGAATGGCCAAGAAGTCCTTTGTTAAATGATACCTCTACTCCTCCAAGCATAAGCTTTCTTCCCTCCACTAAGAGGTGAACATCATAGCCAATACCAATACGCATCAATTTCTACCTCTAAAAATCTCTTTAGCGATGATGAAGTCTCTAGAAGTGGTGATTTTTATGTTCTCAGATGAGCCTTTAACAATTTTAACAGGGTGTCCTAATCTTTCTACGAGCATAGCGTCATCTGTTCCTGTGAAACCGTCTGCGGCTGCTTTCCTGTGGGCGTCTTTAATCAAATTGGATTTAAATGCTTGCGGGGTTTGAACTGACCAGAGACGGTCTCTTTTTAATGTGCTTTTAACAAAGCCTTCCTCATCTCCTTCCTTGATTGTGTTAGTGATTGGAATTGCAGTGACCGCAGCTCCGTAGAGTCCTGCTTCGTTAATTATTTTTGTAATAATGGAAAGACTCACAAAAGGGCGCGCACCGTCGTGGATAAGGATAAGCTCAGAATCATCGGAGGCTCTTGCTAAGCCATTTGCCACCGAGGTCTGCCGATTTTCCCCTCCAGTAGTGGTAATTATTCCCTTTATGTGGAATTTATTTAATGTGCGATGGCAGAGGCCTTCCTCATCAGCGGCAATAACAAGGATAATCTCTGTAATTTGCGCTACTGCCTTCAAGGCAAAAAGAGTATGAATAATAACCGGCTTCCCTTTGATATGGAGATACAGCTTATTCTGGTTTCCTCCTACCCTCCTTCCCCGACCGGCAGCTGGAATGATGGCAGATACTCTCAACGAACAATTTCCTTAACCTTCATCAGCCTTGTGATATCACCTCTCTCTCGTTCACTTAGCTTCATGGTTATGTAGCGGATTGTCTCATCTAAAGAGGGAATAAGAATGTATTCAAGGGCATTTACCCGGCGGCGGGTTGTCTCTATTTCCTGCGCCATCAGCTCAATCCATCTTTCAATCTGAGAAAGCTTTACCATCAGCGGCAAAGTTTCAGAAAAGACAGAAATGGCAGCGTCCAGCTCACCTGAGGTTTCTGCAAATCCATAACAGCTAACCTCTCCCTCCTGAGAGAGATGCAGTTGCGGGAGACGAAGATTCATAAGTGGCGTAAGCGAGACAGTGACATCAGCTTTTCTTGTAGTGAAGGAAAGCAAAGACTCAATGGTATCAGCAAACATCATAGCTCTGGCAAAAAGAAGGTTTTGGTAGCCTTTTCTGAGCCTCTCCTCAACATCATCTCTCAAATTTTTATTCTCAACTACAAGCTCTAAGAATCTCCTCATTAACTCTTCCTGTTTGTCTCTTAAGAGCTTGTGCCCTCTCCTTGCAAGAAGGAGCCTCTTTCTGAGTCTTAATACTTCCATCCGATTGGGGCTTACATTTAGTCTCATTTTTCCTGTGCTTTTAGATATTTCTCTATATAAGCCTGCCTTACCCTTTTGAGTTCAGCCTTAGGAAGCATTCTCAGAAGTTTCCATCCAAGGTCAAGCGTCTCCTCAATTGACCTTTCCTCATTTTCGTTCTGGCAGATATACTCAGCTTCAAATCTATCAGCAAAGGCAAAGAAGAGACGGTCAGCGTCGCTCAAAGCTGCTTCTCCCAATATTACTGCTAATTCCTGCGTTTCTTTCCCCCTCGCATAAGCGGCGAACAACTGGTTAAACAGGTCAGAATGGTCTTCTCTTGTCTTATCTTTTCCAATTCCCTTGTCTTTTAACCTTGACAAAGATGGAAGGACATCAATGGGGGGGTAAATTCCCTTCTTATGCAACTGACGGTTTAGGATTATCTGGCCTTCGGTAATGTAACCGGTTAAATCAGGGATTGGATGCGTTTTGTCATCTTCAGGCATTGTCAGGATTGGCATTAAGGTAATTGAACCTTTCTTTCCCTTTATCCTGCCCGCCCTTTCATATATTGAAGCTAAATCTGTGTACATATAACCCGGGTATCCCCTGCGACCGGGGACCTCTTTCCTTGCCGCCGAGACTTCCCGAAGCGCTTCACAGTAGTTGGTCATATCGCTCAGGATAACCAGAACATGCATCCCATGGTCAAATGCCAGAAATTCAGCCGCTGTTAATGCCATTCTCGGGGTAGCCAACCTTTCAATTGTAGGGTCATCGGCAAGATTGATAAACAGTATTGCGCGGTCAATCGCCCCTGTTCTTCTGAAATCAGAAATAAAATAATCCGATTCTTCAAAGGTTATCCCCATCGCCCCGAAGACCACAGCAAACTCCTCTTCCTTGCCCAGAACTCTTGCCTGTCTTGCTACTTGTGCGGCTATCTGTGGATGCGGTAACCCAGCCCCTGAGAATATGGGCAGTTTCTGCCCGCGCACCAGGGTATTCAGTCCATCAATTACTGAGATGCCTGTCTGAATAAATTCCGATGGATAGTCCCGGGCATAGGGATTGATTGGAGCTCCGTTGATATCCATCCTTTTTTCAGGAAGCACCCGTGGACCACCGTCTATTGGCTTCCCCAGTCCATCAAACACTCTACCAAGAAGGTCCTGAGAGACAGCTAAGTCAATACCCTTACCCAGGAATCTAACGCGGCTGTCATAGATATTGATTCCAGTTGAGCTCTCAAACAACTGCACAAGCACCAGCTCCCTGTCTATCTCAAGCACTTTTCCTCTCCTCGTCTCGCCATTTGGGAGCCGCAGTTCAACGAGCTCATCGTACTTTACCCCTTCAGTAATTTCATCTACTAATACAAGAGGGCCGACAACCTCCTTGATTGTCAAATATTCCTTAGCCATCTTTTCTCCTTAGGGATTTAACCTGAGCGACCAGGTTAGCCTCAATTTTGTCAAAATCACCAAGCCTCTTCTCTGGAATATATTTTGCGCGGGCAATTTCTTCCTCCACTTTAAGAGAAGTAAGAGCATCAAAGCTTATGCCTCTTTCAATTGCTTTGCCTCTTTCGTGATGAAACTCAATAATTAGCTTTAGCATCTTATACTGCTTGGCAAAGGATGTGTAACCGTCAATTTCATGGAAGGCATTCTGGTGAAGGAAATCCTCCCGGATTGACTTGGCTGTCTCCAGTATCAGCCTATCCGGGATTGAGAGAGCATCAATGCCAACGAGTCGGGCAATCTCCTTTAGCTCTGACTCTTTCTGAAGAATTGTCATTGCCTCCTGCTGCATTAGCGTCCAGTCTTTTCCGATTGCCTCCTTAAAATAATCCTTGAGGTTATCTATGTACAGAGAGTAGCTTGTTAACCAGTTTATCGCGGGAAAATGCCTCTCATAGGCAAGTCGGTCCTCAAGACTCCAGAATACCTGAACTACCTTGAGCGTTGCCTGAACCACCGGGTCAGAGAGGTCGCCACCGGGAGGAGAAATTGCCCCTATAACACTTAAGGACCCTTCGCGGTTGTCACTCCCGAGACAGGCAACCTTTCCTGCTCTCTCGTAAAATTTGGCGATTCGCGTCGGCAGGTAAGCAGGATATCCTTCTTCTCCCGGCATCTCCTCCAGACGACCCGACATTTCTCTCATTGCTTCTGCCCAGCGGGAGGTAGAATCTGCCATAAGTGAAACAATGTATCCCATATCGCGAAAGTACTCAGCAATAGTAATTGCTGTATAGACTGATGCTTCCCGGGCCGCCACAGGCATATCAGAAGTGTTAGCAATTAAGACGGTTCTTTTAATCAACTTTTCGCCGGTGCGCGGGTCGTCCAACTCTGGAAATTCCATAAGCACATCGGTCATCTCATTACCTCTCTCCCCGCATCCGCAATATATAATAACTTGAGCATCGCACCACTTGGACAGAGCATGCTGGAAGACGGTTTTTCCTGAGCCAAATGGCCCGGGAATGCAGGATGTCCCACCGCGGGCAATAGGGAAGAAAGTATCAACGATTCTCTGGCCGGTAATTAGGGGTATATTTGGAGAAAGCTTTTTATGATAAGGCCTTTCCTTCCTGACTGGCCAATGCTGCAACATCTGAATCTCTTCAGCTTTTGAATCTGTCCTGACCACGGCAATTGTCTCGGTAATGGTGAACTCCCCTTCTTTGATATCCTCAATAACCCCACTCCTTTGAGCAAGAATCCTGTGATTAATGACAGGGGTCTCCTGGACTTCTCCCAATATGTCCCCTGCGCTTATTACATCTCCTACCTTGACAAGCGGGATAAAACCCCACTTCTTTTTTCTATCCAGAGCAGGAATGTCTATGCCACGTGTTATGTGATCCCCTGTTTTTTCCCTTATTATGTCAAGAGGACGCTGAATGCCATCATAGATTGATTGAATAAGCCCTGGCCCAAGCTCCACACTGAGCGGTCTGCCAGTATTGAATACAGGCTCACCTGGTCCCAGCCCCGCGGTTTCCTCATATACCTGGACAGAGACATTGTCTCCACGCAGTTCAATTATTTCTCCTACGAGCCTTTTCTCACTGACCCGCACCACATCGTACATCCGCGCTCCCTGCATCCCGGAGGCAATGATTAAAGGACCAGAGACTTTGGTTATCACCCCTTGTTTTGCATTATCTTCCATCTTCACCCCTTGAGTTAGACTACAGCCTACAGCCTTCTTTCTTATATAGATATATCTTCTGCTCCAATAGCTTTTCTGATGTTTGCTTTCAATGTCTGTGTTGCCAGCCCCCGGCTCTTTTGTGTATCCGGAATGAGAGTTACTATTGGCAGCGGCGCCTCGGCGAGCCTGGCAAGGGTTTCTGCCAGACCAGCGGCAAACTCTTCGGCAAGAAATATAATAGTATAATCGCTGCTTAAAATATTATTAAATGCCTGGTGAGTCTCCTCAATAGTTTCCACCGGGAAGACAGAAGCTCCTGCTCCTGCAAATCCACCGATGTAGTCCCGCCTGCCTACCACCGCAATTTTAGGCATAAGGCTCCCTTAGAGTTGCCCTTAGCAGCTCTGCCGGCATCCTGTTAAGTTTGCCCGCAATTATCATCCTGATATTCTTTATTTCACTCTCCTTAGCAAGGAGGTAAGTGATGAGCGGTTCTATGCCGAAAGCAATCAATTTTGCCGGCTCAAGAGCACCCAGGACATAATCATCAGACAGCCTTTCCAGCTCCTTCCATGAGTTATTTTCCCGATAGTATTTAATTCCCCGGGAGATTAATCCTTCATACTCAAGGGGAAGACGGGAAGAGAGACTGCCTTCTCTATCGTCAATGGAGGCAAGAAATAATTTTTTTTCCAGTCTCCCGCCGGGAAGAAGCATTTTCTCTAAAAAATCTTTTTTCTTTCCAAGATTACCTGCCCGCAGGAAATTTTTAATATTTAGCAGGTCAATTAAGCGTTGCAGATACCTTTCAAGGAGATAATTTTCACCCATCCTTTCCTTGAGCAATGAGAAGAGCTCATTATCAATAATGATGTCAATTAGCTGCGGAGCATTATTTTCTTTGAACTCCTCTTTTATTTTTCTAATAACAGGGCTGAGTTCAACGGGAAGTTCTCCAATGGAATCACTCTCAAAGAGTTTCTTGAGCCTCTCCGGAGGAACGAGCCCTCCTTCCATTAAGTGGCGGTCAATAAACTTTGTGGTGTCTTCCACAAAAGACGAGTGCTTTATCTTTAGCAGCAGTTTCAGATTATTAAAATCAATTTTTAGCCGAAAGACATCGGTGAGCTCCGGGTCATTACTGAGGAATGAGGTAAGGTTAATCACATCTCTCATCTCGCTTTTTAAAATATCTTCAAAATCTCCTGCATTCTTTAACTCTGATAGAGATGAGCCATAATCCGTATCTGAAAGCAGTTCCAGCACGTCTTCAGCGCTGTCGGCATCGCACATCTGAATAAACTTTTCCTTCCTGATGAGTCTTGCCTCAAGAGCTCTGATTTTTCCTACTGCACAGGTATATCGGGTATCGTCATTCATCAGGCTTCCTTTTTGTCAAAAATGATGCTAATAAGGCTCTCCTCTAATTCATCCCGCTTCTCTTCAATGAGAGAGTCAAAACTCAAGTTTGTTTCTTTACGTCCATCTTTCAGGATGAAACCCCCCTGGATATTTCTTTCCTCAAGAGAAAGCATTAGATTTCCTTTCTTGCCGTTCTCCTTTAGCGCTTCATTTACTTCAACAATGAATTCAGATGTGAGCTTCTCTTTATCCATAACTGGTATAATTACCTCTTCTTCGCCACTTACAACGGCACTTATGAGCATCTTCTTGATTGCACTGCGGTATTCCTCAGCAGGAAGGGAAAAGAGACTATTTAATGTTCCCTTAAATGCTTCCTCAATTAGTTCCTGCTTAAGGGCAAGCATCTCTTTCCTTGCCTCAAGATTAGCCATCGTTATCTCTCTCTTCCTCTCCTGTGTCGTGGCATCTTTCCCCTCTTTGAGCAGTTTTTCTCCTAACTTAATTGCTTCTCCCTTAGCCTTCTTCAGGATGCTTTCTTCCTCCCTTTTGGCATTATGGATTATCTCGCTTGCTTTAGCTTCAGCATCGCTCCTGATTTTTCTTAAAATATCTTCAATCGCCATTTGAAACCTCTTTAAAGCTGAATTGCGAAAATAAGGAGAATGCTCACTAAAAGTCCGAGAACGGCATATGTTTCTACCATTGCAGACATAATGACCGCCTTGAAGAAATCTTCTGGCTGTTTTGCGACTACGGCTGCACCCGCCGCTGATACCCTTCCTTGATGTGCTCCTGATGCAAGTCCGGCAATTCCTACTGGGAGACAAGCTCCTAATATCTGCCACCCTGTCCCCACGGAGATTGCCACCATCTCCCCTCCTCCAATAAGTCCCAGTTGCATCATTACCATTACTCCCACCAGAAATCCGTAAATTCCCTGGGTTCCGGGAAGAGCAACCAAAATAAAAAGACTGCCAAACTTTGATGGGTCTTCGCTTATTACTCCATTTGCCGCTGACGCCGCATAGCCAATGCCCAATGCTGACCCAGCCCCGGCCAGACCTACTGCCAATGCTATCCCGATTATTGCTAACCCCAAGCCTACTTCCATGTTATTCTACCTCCTTTCTTCAATTATAGTGAACTTATCCTTTACCTGAAATGGCTTAAATGCCCTTCCTCCTCCGACAAAGAAATACGGAAAAAACTCTACAAACTGGAGCCTGGTAGTATGAATGAAAGCTCCTAATGTACTGATGGCAAGATTGAATATGTGTCCCCCGATTAGAATAAGAATCATTATCGCCCAGCTTATCGCCCAGCCGATGAGCGGAATTGCTTCAAGGGCAAGGGCAGCAATTATATTCACGGTCATCGCAATGACAGCAGTAGCTATTCCCAGCGCCATCAGCCTGGAGTAGCTTAACACATTCCCCAATAAGTCCTTCAACCCGTTTAGAAGAAGGAGTGGTCCCAGCGCAATGCTTTTCAATTTTTCCTCTTGCCTCAATCCTCTGAGGAAGATATAAATCAGGGCACCGGAGATTGCCATCCACTTGCCCACCACTGTCGCTGAGGCTCCAATGAGGATTTCCCCGAGCATAAGCAGTAATATTCCCGCAAAAATTACCAGCCATGCTCCTTCTGAAAACAAGGCACCGCACCATTCTTTGTTTTTGGTGCCCTGCAGCAATTTAATGGTTGTTCCAAATATTATCTGTATAGTTCCTAAGGCAAGTGATAGGTAGAGAAAGACTATTGGCGTCTCCATAGGATTAAAAAGCATCAGCCGTTGCAGGAAGTGTGGCAGGCTGGCTACTTCTATTCCGAGCCATCCTCCCAGGAGAGCCCCCGCGATAACTGAGGATGCTCCAGTGATAAGAAAGAGTTGAAAAAGCTGCCGTCCTGCATTTATCTTTTTCATTCCTAACAAGGATAATACCATCAGGGCAACACCATAACCAACATCGGATAAACATAGCCCGAAGAAAACAAAGAAAAATGGGGCAAGAAACGGGGTTGGGTCAAACTCTTGATGATGCGGAAGCCCATACAGTTTAGTTATCATTTCAAAAGGAGCAAAGGATTTTTTATTCTTTAAGGCAATAGGAGGAGACTCCCCTTTTTTTGGCTTAATTTTTGCCAGTGCAACCTCTGCGAATTTATGAGACAACCTTTTTCTTAGAGCGGGAAAATCTTCTTCCCGCATCCAGCCGGTGAGAATAAATGCTTCATTGGTTCCTAACATAAGGTTCTGCGCCTCGCATCTCAGATTGATGCGTGAGAGATAGTCGGAGACAACCATTATCGCCTCTCCATTTTCCCTGGAGAGCCCCTCTCCTTTTTCTTCTAATTCTTTTTTCTTTAGTTCTATTTTGGCAAGCCGCTCATCAATCTTTTTGAGAGCATCTCCTGGCTTACCAGGGAAAGCGGGAAGTGGGGTATGGGTAAATCCGCTTTCTCTCAGTAGGGGTGAGATTTTTTCATCATACTCCCGGAGATAAATAAGTACGAAATATTTATCTGTTTTCGTCCCGGTAACTTCCTTCAGAAAAGTTTCGCTTGCCGTTTCTCTCACCTTCTTTGAGAGTTCATCAAATCGCTCTCGGGGAACGCTTCCAATGGCAAAGTCGGTTTTTCCGGTTGCTCCTAACTCATCCAGTTGCATATCAAGGTCTTTCCATAGAAGAAGCTCGCTTTTATCTTTCAACAGTTTTTCTTCCTCTAAGGTGGTCTCCCGCAGAGAGGATTCTACCTGGTCACAATTGCAGATAACCTCGTCAACAGGGAATTTGCTAATAATCTGGCGAAAACGTTTTTCGCTCAAATTCACCTTTTTGGGCACGAAGAACTCTGACAAGCTCTTTTTTCTAAATTTTGACAAAAATTTAAGGCTATGTTCTGTCTCGGAAAGGTTTTTTATTGTATTATCATCTTTAACTCTTAATGGTGACACCCCATGCTCAGCTCCGTAGGAAGAATCCTTTAAGTTCTCAATCTCAATGAGCCCGGTCTCCTGAAGCTCATTGACTACATTCTCCCGATGACAATGAAGGCTAATAATCTGCACTTTTATCATTCGGCTAATTGACATCTAAAATTTTCTCCGCAATAAAAGAAGCAGCCTTATCAAGGTTGCCTTTTGATTCTTTCTTTAATTCACTACACTCCTTCTTTGCATTTTCTCTGATTAGAGCTACCTCTTGCCTTGCTTGCTTTATCTCTCCCTCTCTATGCAAAGATATCTCTTTTTGTGCCGTTAAGGAGCTCCTCAAAATTATCTTCTCTGCTTCCATCTGCGCATCCTTGATTATTTTCTCTGCCTCAAGAGATGCCGTCTTAACAATTTCTTCCGCCTCTTCCTCAACCTTCTTTATTATCCTAATCATTTCTTCCATTACTACCATCCTGTGTGTTGTAAATAAATAAGCATAATAATATAGAATAGGCATTCTGTCAAAACCCACGATATTTATTGACATCTATCCCCGAGAATATAATAATAAAGACAAGGAGAGGTGGCCGAGCGGTTTAAGGCAGCTGCCTGCTAAGCAGTTGTGGGGGCAACCTCACCTCGGGTTCGAATCCCGACCTCTCCGTTAGATTATGATTCAAGTCATCAAAACTTGCCGGTATGACCTTTCATACAATTACAAAAATTGAGAC
>NDHY01000011.1 GCA_003574845.1 candidate division NPL-UPA2 bacterium Unc8 | reverse complement strand
CATTTTTCACAGGTTCTTTGGCAGTTTGCTTTTCCGCTCGGATTCAAGGCGAGGCGGGCGGAAGGGGGGTGTGGGGGGGGAATTCTCGCCAATTCCCCCCAGTTTCCTGAATGGCGGAGAAGCCGGGATTCGAACCCGGGGTGAGCATAAACCCACACGTGCTCTCCAGGCACGCCCCTTAAGCCACTCGGGCACTTCTCCAGCTAACCCTCACTCTGTTCGGGTAAAATGAGTAGGTAGTAATTTGCACTCTGCACTTTGTATTTATTGTTTAGAAAATATCAGAAGGAGTGAAATGGGTCAAGGGGAAAATAGACACCTTGATATTTTGAAACCTTTCTTTACTGTTTGTAGGGGAGATTGAGGCACTCATATGCCTTTTTTGTTGCTCGCCTTCCGGAGGAAGTGCGGTCCAGGTAACCCTCCTGAATAAGATAGGGCTCATACACTTCCTTGATTGTGTCTGCTTCCTCGCCAACTGCTACTGAAAGGCTGTTTACACCTACGGGACCGCCGTTAAATTTTTTGACTATTGTTGAGAGAATCATTTTATCCATATCATCAAGTCCATGCTCGTCAACTTCCAGCATCCTGAGCGCCTTATTGGCAACCTCTTGCAGAATTATATTGTCCGCTCTCACCTGAGCATAGTCTCGGACACGGCGCAGGAGTCTATTGGCAATACGTGGGGTCCCGCGTGACCTTCTGGCAATTTCAAGAGCGCCTTCGTTGTCAATTTTAATCTGAAGAATCTCTGCTGAGCGCTTCACAATGCGCTCCATCTCCTCGGTATTGTAATATCCAAGTCGGATAACAATGCCAAATCTTGCTCGCAAAGGTGGAGTTAGAAGCCCTGCCCGCGTCGTCGCTCCTATTAATGTATAACGAGGCAAGTCAAGCTTTATAGACCTGGCACCCGGGCCCTTGCCAATCATAATGTCCAGCTTGTACTCCTCCATTGCCGGGTAGAGGATTTCTTCAACTGTATAGTTCAGGCGGTGTACCTCATCAAGGAAGAGGATATCTCCTTTCTGAAGATGGCTCAGAATGGCTGATAAATCAATTGGTTTCTCAATTACCGGGCCAGAAGTGGAGTTTATATTTGCTCTCATTTCCCTGGCAATGATGTTGGCAAGGGTTGTCTTTCCTAACCCGGGAGGTCCATAAAGCAGGACATGGTCAAGCCCCTCATCGCGCCCGCGGGCCGCCTCAATAAAAATACTTAGTCTTTCTTTTAGCTTCTCTTGCCCAATAAATTCATCAAGTGACTGTGGGCGAAGTTGGACATCAAATACCTCATCCTCTCCCATCCGCTGTGGCGTAACAATATTTTCCTTCACAGGTATTTTAACGCCTCCTTAATCAGTTCCTCCAGCGTGAGCGCCTGTTCTGCCGCAACGTATCTTTCTTTCACTACCTTTACCGCCGCAACTCTTTTGCAGCCAAGCGAGACAAGAGCAGAGATTGCGTCATTTATTAACTCTATCTCATCAGGGGCGCGTGCTGTCTCTTCGGTTTTCTTAGCAGTGAGTGAGACTCCTATTTTCTCCTTTAATTCAATGACCAACCTTTGAGCCGTTTTTTTGCCAACCCCCGGGATTGTCATTAGTTGAGGAATATCTTCCTCATTGATTGCCTCTTTAATCCGGGAAACGGGGGTCGCAGAAAGCATTCTCAGCGCTACTCGTGGTCCAACTCCAGAAGTAGAGATAAGCATTTCAAACAATTCCTTTTCCTCATTGGAGTAAAAACCATAAAGATGAAGGCAATCCTCACGCACATAAAGGAATGTATGAAGAGTAACCTGTTCGTTCACCCCTGGCAGGAAGTTATAAGTAGAAATAGGAATATGCACTCCATATCCTACTCCACCAACTTCTAAGATGACATAGGTGGGAAACTTTGTCTCTATTTTACCTTTAAGGAAGTCAATCATAATTTGTAACTGCTCAGGAGTCAGAATACAGAACTGTGAACCGTAAACCAAATTGGTGAATGGTAAATGGTAAATGGTAACTGGTCACCAATCACTAATTTAAGAACTAATTTAAAAGTTAAAAGGCAAAAGTGCAAGTTAAAAGTTAAAAGTTTTTTAAATCAACTTTAAATTTTGAATTTTGCATTGTAATTTTGACTTTTGATTTTTGAATTTATCTCTTCAGCCTTTATGCCTGTGTGCCTATGTGCCTCTGCTACTTTGTACAGTATGAAGATGGCAGATAGCAATCCCGAGGGCATCGGCAGCGTCATCAAGTCGTGGGATTTCATTTAGATGAAGAATGACCTTTACCATTTCTTGCACCTGCTTTTTTTCTGCCCTGCCATAGCCAACGATTGCTTGTTTCATCTCTAATGGGCTATAGCCGGTAATCTCTAATCCAGCATTGACTCCTGCCACTATTACTACGCCGAGGACCTTTCCCATCTGCAGCGCCATCTTTGCGTTTTTGGCAAGAAATGGCTCCTCCACTGCCATTGAGTCAGGGCGCTGTTCTTTGATAAGCTGTGTTACTTCCCGGGATATATGGTGCAGACGCTCCGGAAAGGTTAACTCTGCCGAGGTCGTGATTACACCTGT
The DNA here is from genome assembly GCA_003574845.1 of candidate division NPL-UPA2 bacterium Unc8. Taxonomy (GTDB): domain Bacteria; phylum NPL-UPA2; class NPL-UPA2; order NPL-UPA2; family NPL-UPA2; genus NPL-UPA2. The sequence goes on along the minus strand of NDHY01000011.1, from coordinate 23,739 downwards.
AGTAACAAGCTTCAGAATGCGGCTTCCTGCTTTTTCTTCCACTACTCCATATCCGAGAACCACTGTTCCCGGGTCAATCCCTAATACCCTCATTTACTCTTCCTCTAATAACTCGTCAGGTATGTCAAAATTGGAGTAAGTGTGCTGGACATCGTCATGTTCTTCCAGTGCTTCTACTATGCGAAGAGTTTGCTTTGCATCTTTTCCATCAACCTTAATTGTGTTCTTTGGAATCATTGTAACTTCTGCAACTGTTGGTGTAATTCCATTGGCAATAAGCATCTCCTTTAATTTGGCGAAGTCCTTCGGCGATGATGTAACTACAAAAGTGTCCCCGTCGTTTTTGAAATCCTCTGCCCCTGCTTCAATACTGAGCTCCATAAGATCGTCTTCACTATAATCTTTGGCGGAGAAGGTCAAAACTCCTTTTTTGTGAAATAGCCAGGCGACACACCCGTTCTCCCCGATATTTCCGTCATATTTTGTAAAAAGATGCCTTATTTCGGATAGGGTTCGGTTGCGATTATCTGTTAAAATCTCAGCCATAATTGCTACTCCGCTGGGGCCGTAGCCTTCAATGGTCATCTCTTCATAGTGAACTCCTGGTAGCTCTCCGGTTCCTTTCTTGATTGCCCGTTCAATGTTTGTCGCCGGCATATTGGCATCGCGGGCGTTCTGTATCGCTGCTCTCAAGCGCGGATTGGCTCCCGGGTCGCCACCTCCTTGTTTTGCAGCTACCGTTATTTCCTTGATTAGCCTGGTAAATAACTTTCCCCGCTTGGCGTCAACGATAGCTTTCTTATGTTTTATCCCTGCCCATTTAGAATGTCCCGACATAATTCCCCTCTACTGGTTACCAGTGCACCAGTCAAAACTACTCAGGAGTCAGAAGCCAGAAGTCAGAAGTCAGGAGTCAGAATTCAGAAGTCAGAATTCTGAACCCTTGCAGTCTACAGCCTATCCACCTGAGTAATTACAGGTATTTAATATGTTCATAAATTGAGGAAAAGAGGTATTGATACAATCAGTGTTTAAGACAGTTGCCCCTTTTTTTGACGCCATAGCAGCAATAATCATTGCCATCGCTATTCTATGGTCGCCATAACTGTCAAGGCTATCTCTTTCCTGAAGATGGCTTCCTCCCTGAATTATCAACCCATCACTAACTTCTCTCACTCTTACACCCAGCCTGGTCAAGTTTACTCTTAATGCCCTGATGCGGTCTGTTTCCTTAACTCTCAGCTCTCCTGCTCCCAGGATTGAAGACTCTCCATCAGCCAGGGAGGCAACGACAGTTAGAATGGGAATCTCATCAATTATTCTAATAACCATCTCTCCCTTGAGGTTGACTGGTTTTAAGGGCTTTGCACTTCTTACGGTTATATCAGCCACTGGCTCAGGTATGCCTTCTCTGACATTGGTGAGATTTACCTTTACCCCCATTTCCTCCAACACATCCAACACTGCCTTACGCGTGGGGTTTATCCCTACTTCTGTAATGGTAATCTCAGAGTTGGGCAAGATAGCCGCTGCAACTAAAAAGAACGACGCTGATGATATATCTCCAGGGATTCTAAATTCCCTTCCGACCAGCTTTGCCCGCCCCTTTACAGCTACCTTTAGCCCATCATTTTTCATCTCAGCTCCAAATAGTCTCAACATCCTCTCAGTATGGTCCCGCGACTTTGCTGGCTCTTCTACAGAGGTCTCGCCTTCAGCATACAGTCCAGCCAGAAGTATTGATGACTTGACCTGAGCGCTGGCAATAGGAGAGAGATAATTGATGGGCGCCAGTTTTTTTCCTTTAATGGCAATTGGAGCAAGGTTTTCTTCTCCTCGTCCGATAATTTCTGCTCCCATCCGGGATAGAGGCTCTACCACACGGCGCATTGGCCTCCTTCTCAGGCTTTCATCTCCAGTGATGATAGAGCAAAAATCCTGACCGGAAAGAATCCCTAAAAGAAGCCGCAACGTCGTCCCTGAATTTCCTGCATCAAGAACATTTTCCGGTTCAGAGAGCCCCCCCAATCCCTTGCCATTAATGATTAGCCTGTCACCTGTGATTTCAATCTGAACACCGAGTGCCTGAAAGATTCTGATGGTGCTCAGGCAATCTTCATTTTCAGGGAATCCGATAATCTCGGAGCGACCTGTGGCAATGGAAGCAACCATCACTGCCCGGTGAGCAATGGATTTATCTCCGGGAACTTTGATTTTCCCTCTCAATCCCTCGCGAGGGGATATTCTTATCTCTCCTGTCATATTTTCATGTTAAATCACATCAATCTTAAAAAGTTTCGCCCCACAATAGCGGCAGTTTTCCTCTACTTCTGTATAACCATCTATAAGAAAGCAGGTTCGGCATCTTACATTCTGGTGGATGAGGAGCCTCTCCTTCTTCTCACTTTTCTCTGTCCTTTTCTCTGTCAACTTTGGTTTTTTGGGCTTCATTCTTCTAATCTTTCCCTCTATGGACTTGAGTGTAACCCCGAAATTCCTGGCTAATGCCTTCTTGTCCATCCTGAGGTAATTTTCTTTAATAAAATTATCCTCTTCCTCTGTCCACTTCTTTGGCAATATTTTTGCCACTTTTGTCACTTTTGTAACTTTTGCTACTTTTGCCATATTCTCCTCCTTTATCAATTACTACCACTCACTATTTACTATTGACTATCTACTGCTTAATTAACATACGCCCGAGAGGATTTGAACCTCTGACACGCGGTTTAGGAAACCGCTGCTCTATCCTGGCTGAGCTACGGGCGCAGCCTCTATTCTTGGAAAGAGAGGTTCTCCTCTCTTGACTTTACGACCGGGTTTTAGCTTCCCCCATTTTTTAATTCCGTCCAGCCCATCAGTCATCAGCTCTTCATCCATGCCAAGTTGCTGCCATATCTTAAGCGCTGATGCGGGAATGAAGGAAAAGAGGAGTGTGGCAATAAAGCGCAACGCTTCCAATTGCCAGTAAAGCACTGTCCCGAGTCGGGCTCTATCGGCAGAGTTTTTAGCGAGCGCCCAGGGAGCGGTTTCCTCAATGTATCCATTCGCCGCCTGAATTAGTTTCCAGATTCTTGCTAAAGCCTCAGAAAACTGCAGGTTATCAATTTTCTTATCAACTTCAGACACTGTCTTCAGGCAGAGCTCTCTCAATGTCCTGTCAATGTCTTCCTCATTTCCCGGGGATGGAACCTCCTCATCCCAGTATCGTGCTACCATCGTTAATACCCTGTAAACAAAGTTACCAAGGTCATTGGCAAGGTCACTGTTTATTCTTCTTATCAAAGCGTCCTCGGAAAAATCTCCGTCCTTGCCATAGGAGACTTCTCTCAAGAGAAAGTAACGCAAGGCATCACTTCCATAAATCTCAATCAACCGCAGCGGGTCTATGGTTATTCCCTTACTCTTACTTAACTTCTCTTTTCCCACATTAATAAATCCGTGCACGAACATCCTCTGTGGAAGCTCTATGTCGGCTGCCATAAGTATCGCCGGCCAAATAAAAGCGTGAAACCAGAGAATATCTTTGCCGATTAGGTGCAAACTTGCCGGCCAGTATTTACTAAATTTCTCTCCATCAGGATAATTAAGGGCTGAAATATAGTTGATAAGTGCGTCAAACCAGACATAGATAACGTGCTTCTGGTCTATGGGAAGAGAAACTCCCCACCTGACTCTGGAGCGGGAGATACTCAGGTCTTTCACCTCCCCCTGAAGCCTTTTTAGCACCTCATTGCGTCTTACCCCGGGAAGGAGGAAGTCAGGATTTTCAATGATGTGTCTTTGCACACGCTCCCGATATTGTCCCGCTCTAAAGAAATAGCCTTCTTCTTTTACTTTTTCCACCTTTGCTTTATGGACAGGACAATTTTCTCCATTCAGCTCTTTTTCTAAGTAAAATGTCTCGCAATCAGTGCAGTAAAGCCCTTCATAATACCCTTTATAAATATCTCCTTTTTCAAAGATTTTCATGAAGATGTTTCGGGCGACATCCTTGTGTCGTTCTTCAGTGGTTCTGACGAAGTCATCATTAGAAATGCTAAGCTTCCTGCACAACTGGATGAACTTTTGCGAGGTCTCATCAACAAACTCTTTCGGATTTTTCCCGGCACGTTGAGCATACTTTGCTATCTTCTGTCCATGCTCATCCGTCCCGGTGAGGAAGAATACATCCTTTTTCTTCAGGCGCTGCCAGCGGGCAACTGCATCAGCACAGATTTTTTCATAAGCATGGCCAAGATGCGGTGGTCCTGATGGATAGTCAATCGCCGTAGTAATGTAGAATTTTTCCATTGATATTTCTGAAATTTAATCGTATTATGATACCATGAACTTCACTATTCAGTCAAATTCAAAAGAAGCGGGGTAAATGTTAAAGAAAGTTCTGATAGCTAATCGTGGTGAAATTGCTATTCGGGTGATGCGCGCCTGCCGTGAACTGAGCATTAAGACAGTTTCCGTCTATTCAGAGGCAGACAGGAACGCTCTGCATGCCAAATATGCTGATGAGGGATTCTGCCTGGGCTCCTCGCATCCGCTGGAAAGCTATCTGAATATTAAGAAAATAATAGCCATTGCCAGGGAAGCTCAGGTAGATGGTATTCATCCCGGCTATGGCTTCCTGTCTGAAAATCCTAATTTTGCCTATTCCTGTGAGAGGGAAGGAATTAAGTTCATTGGACCATCCAGTCGGGCAATTGAACTGATGGGCAATAAGATTGTTGCCCGAAAAACAATGTCGGAAGCAGGCATTCCTGTTACTCCTGGCTCAGGGAGGATAGAAAAAATTGAAGAAGCGAGGCAGGTAGCTGCAAAGGTTGGCTATCCGATTATTGTAAAGGCAGCGGCTGGTGGCGGTGGAATTGGAATGAAAATTGTTCATGACTCAGGAGAGCTTGAATCAGCAATTATTGCTATCCGGTCAATTGCATATTCGGCTTTTGGAGATGATGGGCTATTTTTAGAAAAATATCTGGTGCGGCCGCGGCATATTGAATTCCAGGTTCTCGCTGACAAATTTGGTAATATCATTCATCTTGGAGAAAGAGAGTGTTCTATACAAAGAAGGCATCAGAAGTTGGTGGAAGAGGCTCCGTCTCCAATAATGACGGAAAAACTGCGTGAAGAGATTGGCAAGATTGCTATTCAGGTAGCCAGGACAATAGATTATACCAATGCCGGCACAGTGGAATTTATCTATGCTGATGGAAGTTTCTACTTTCTGGAGATGAACACCCGCATACAGGTAGAACACCCAACAACCGAGATGGTAACCAATGTTGATCTGGTCAAAGAGCAACTGCGCATTGCCTCTGACTTGCCGCTAAAAATTAAGCAGGAAGACATCAAAATCAACGGTTGGGCAGTGGAATGCCGAATTAATGCTGAGGACCCGCTAAACAATTTTGTTCCCTGTCCGGGTAAGCTTAGTGGATATCGCTCCCCGGGTGGAGTAGGCATCAGGGTAGATAGCGGAGTGCACACCTTCTATACTATCCCTTCTTTCTATGATTCAATGATTTCCAAACTGATTGCCTGGGGAAGAAACCGCTCTGAGGCAATAGAGCGCATGAAGAGAGCGCTTTATGAATATGTTATTGTTGGGGTGAAGACAAACATTCCGTTCCACAAGGCGGTAATGAGCAACGAAGTCTTTCAAAAGGGAGAATTGAGCACCCACTTTATTGAAGAACAGGATGGTCTCTATCAAGAAATGGAAAGAATAATTGAGGAAAACGATTCATTAACTGGAAAGATAGAATCGGTTTTTGGAAATAAAAGGAAAATGGCCGCCGCTGTTGCAGCGGTTACTACCTGTAGACTGAATGCTGAAGGCTGAAGGCTATTAGAGAGGCACAGAGGCACAAAGAAAATACAAAATGAAAAATGAAAAATGGAGAACGGATTAGAGGAAAAAATTTGCAATTTGATTTTTACAGTTTAACTGGTGCTCTGGTGCAGAAAAAGAGAACAAAAGAAGAAAAGGGAATAATTATTTTTACGGTCGTAATATGTCAAGTGTGGAGACCTGACCCTGCTGTTATTATTGACAAATATGCATGAATGATGCATAATAATACACATAGTATTACATATGACTGGAGGTGGTGGCGATGAGAACGACGTTGAACATTGAAGACAGGCTGATTGAGAAAGCCTCTAAGTTGACGGGCGTCAAAGAAAAGACTTCTCTGGTCAGACTTGGCTTGGAGGCCCTGATCGGCTGGGAAAGCAGCAGGAGGCTGGCGAAGCTTGGAGCGACTGAGAAGGGACTGAGAGCAATACGTCGCAGAAGACCAGGGGGCAGATTTCATGGTTCTCGTTGATACTTCTGTGTGGGTGTCTCACCTGCGAGAAGGCAATCCACGGCTGGTGTCCCTATTGAATGACGGTGATGTAGTATCTCACCCTTTCATCATTGGAGAGCTCGCGTGCGGGAATCTCAGGAATAGGTCTGAGATACTGTCGTTGTTGCACTCACTGCCCGTAGCGGATCAAGCTGAGCACTCAGGAAGTGCTGCAATTCCTGGAGAGCAATGATTTGATGGGGAGGGGGCTTGGCTATATTGATGTACATCTACTTGCCTCGGCTGTTCTGTTTTGGGTTCCGATCTGGACTCTTGACAGGAAACTTCGGGTGATCTCTTCAAAGCTAGGCGTGTGTCACGGTCGATAATCAGGAAGATAACAAATCACTGCACCCGATCAATCCGCCTGAGGCGGATGGCGGGTGAGTTCTAGCGTTATATGCTAAATAAATTAAATGGAGATATCGTGAACAAAATTTCTAAATCCTTTAAATTAATATTAAAACCTATATATAGAATTACTAAATCGATTATATATATAGTATTGGACTATTATGATGTATTGAAAGGTAATAAAAATCCGTTAATACCGCCGAGACGTATGATTTTTATAGGTGACGGTGATTATCAAAAAATTGGCGATGAATTTTTGGGATACTTTAAGGAGTTTGGAGAGTTAAAGTCGAATCATAAAGTTCTTGACGTCGGATGTGGGATTGGAAGAATGTCTGTACCTTTAACCGAATATTTGTCGAATGAGGGAGAATATTATGGTTTTGATATTGTAGAAATGGGAATAAACTGGTGTAAAAAGAATATTACCAACATATATCCAAATTTTAATTATGAACATTCTGATATATATAATAAAATGTATAATCCAAAGGGAGTTGAAAAATCATCAGATTATAAATTTAACTATAACGATAACTTTTTTGATTTTGTGTTTTTAACTTCAGTTTTCACACACATGCACACCCAAGATATTAATAGATATTTAGAAGAAATATCAAGAGTTATGAAAACTAGGTGTAGGTGTTTAATTACTTTTTTTTTAATGAATGCAGAATCAATTGCACTAATAAAAAATAAGGAGTCAACTCAGAATCTTATTTATAAAATAGATAATAATTCATTTGCAAAAGATAAAAATATTCCAGAAAGTGCGATAGGATTTAATGAAGATTATATAAAAGAACTATTAAACAAAAATGGATTAAATTTAATTCAACCTATTCATTATGGCTCTTGGTGTGGTAGAAATAGTTTTGTTAGTTATCAAGATATTATTGTAGCAGAAAAAAAATAAAATCGCATATAACCATTCGGTCAACCTGACCGCTTACTCTTGTTGGTTTTTTGAGGTTTGGTGGTTTTTGGATAAAGGTTTGTCGCTCTTTTCAAGTTTCGCGCCAAAGAAAATAACGGGGTCAGGTCTCCACACTTGTTAAAAACCTAAGAAAAGAACAAAAGTGCAAGAGGGGGTGAATCTTTATGGATAATATTCCTAGGCCAAGACAAGCAAAGAGAAGCGAGGCTGAGCCAGAAGTACTGGAAAAAACAGTTAAGAGTCACGACGGAAAAAGAACCTATCATGTAAAAAGAATTGATGCTGGTCATGGACAAAGTTATGTTGTGTCTATGGAAGTGATAGCTAAAGACGCAGCAAGAGACATTCTTAATAAAGAAGTGGAAGAAATTACTCGTGACATATGGTACGAAATTTGGGAGAGTACACAGGAGAGGACACAATAATGGGTTTAGCTTGAAAAAAAGGCTCCTGACCCCATTTCCTCTCTGACTCCTGGATTCTGGCTCCTGGCTTCTGAATTCTGGCTTCTGGCTTCTGGCTCCTGACTCCTGAATAGTTAGCTTCTTACTTTGCGGCAGAGGGTGGGAAAGGGGCAGTACTCACAGATTTTTTCATCGGTGTCGTCGCGGACAAAAGGAATTTCCGGGTTAAAGATTTCCTGGATAAGGCTGTCCAGTACCGGCAGGAAAACTCCTTTCATAAATTTCTGCCTATTCACTTCTTGATTAAAAAATATCTGCTCTCCTCCAGTGCGAAGGGAGATTAGCTTTGAATTTATATCCTCATACGGAACGAGATAAACCTGATGATATAGAAAAACATAAAGAGGAAGCTGGATGGATTTTATTTTTCTTTTCATCTCGCTCCTGCTATTGTAAAAATTAAATGCTTTGAAGGAATGCCGCTCTAAATTTTTTCCTGATTTGTAATCCACTATCATACGCTCTTGCCCGTGATGGTCAATACGATCGGCGCGGCCGATTAATTGAACGGTAACACTGTTTTTTAGTTTCAGGGAGCAGGATAGGTGCTCTTCAACAGAGATTATGTTGATGCCGACAGCGGACCTTTGCTTCTCCAGCAAAATGTATCTCTTCAGACGGCTGAGAGCCATTTCTTTCAGGAGATAATGCTCCCCCCGCAGTTCCCCGAAAGCTTCGGAAAAAACGCTGCCGAGGACTTCAGGCAGACTTTTTTCAAGGTGTGAGTATTCCGCCTCTCCCAAAACTATCTTCTCCATAATGAGAGGTCGGTAGAGCTGTTCCAGGACTTTATGAAGAATAGTGCCGATAAGAGTAGCATCCAATTTAGATGATGTTTTGTCTTTTTCTTTAAGACCTAAAACGCTGGCAAAATAGAAGGAGGCGGGGCACAGGAGATAAGAATTTAGCTTAGCCGATGAAAAGTTCATTCCCTGAAGAATATTCAGTATTTCCCGGGTTTTGGAAATCTCAAAAGGGGAAAAAGGGCGCGGCAGGGCATTTAGCGCTACCGCTCTGGCTTTTATGAAACCGATTTTGCCGGCATTTTTTTCTCTTTCCCAGACCAATTTTTCTATGAAATGGCTGCGAGGCTGCTTTTGCGTGTCACAATAGAAGATGTGCGCTTCCCGGGCTGAAGAAATAAGAGAGTGAAAATGATAACGGTAAATTTCTTCTCTCTGATAATGAAGCGGCAGTCCCAGCGCCGCTCTTAGAGAAAGAGGCAGAAGCGAGTCTTCGGACGCGGCGGATGAGAGAACACCTTCATTAGAATCAAGGAGAAAGACCTGTTTGAAATTTAAGCATCTTGCTTCAAGCAATCCCAGGACTTGCAAGCCTTTCAGCGGAATACCCTGAAAAGAGATGCGTTCCGTTCCTGTCAGGTGGCGAAAAAGCTCAAATAATTCTCCTGATTCCCTGAATTCTTCGTCCTTTAGTAAGAAGTTTCTGAGCTTGTCGGAAAGAAGAAAAAAACCATGGAAGAATTCTCCTGAGAATGGATAATGAGCCGCCGGGCTGTGGCGGAGCAGAAGAGTGAGGATTTCTTCTAAAACCCTTCCTAAATGATTAAGGGTTTTAACCCCGCTCATTTTTCTGATAAAAATCTCGTGAATGTTTCTTAAAGCATCCCTGAAGTTCTGGAGTGGAACTTCTTTCTCTGTCATTTGGGCAGCACGGATAAAAATTTCATCGTTTTGCTCAATCTCGCTCAATTTTATTAGTGTTTTGCCCTGGAGAAGCGATTCTTCTACTGAATGAGCAAGAATCCGCATATGAGTCGGCTCAATCACATATCCAAAATTCTTGACGAGAGGATGCATCAGCAGGGAAAGATAGTCTCGTGAGGAGTGCGTATCTTCATATCTGGTTTCCTCAAGTTTCATGGATAGGTCTAATAAGGTGTATAATGGCGTCCTGCTTATCGGGTAGCCCATCGTAATGTTATAATCTGTATTAAGTGAAGTCATTACTCCAGAGAGAAGCGGGATAAGCGTTGCCGGCTCGGGCAAAACGATAGCTGTCTCTTTATAATTGACTTCTTTTTTCATTAAAATGTCTCCTAATCCTACTATCTCGGAATGAATGTTAAAAGCGCTGTGGAGAAATATTTCTGAGGAAAATGTCTCTGCGATGATTTCTTTTTCTGCCCAGCCATCCATTTCTTCAAATGGTTTCCAGCTGCTTCCATCGTTCTGGCGCAGGAAGTATGTCTGCCGGTGTGAGAGAAAAGAGCGGATAACTGCTTTTTCCGCCCCTGTCATGGCAAAAATACCGACAAAGTAGATAGTTGGAAATTGCTTTGTGTTGTTTTCGGCGATGTTACGAGCGGCGCGGGCATAATCCCGGCTCCTGGTAGTTAATTTTTGCTCCTCACACATAGCATGAAACGCCTGCCTGATCTCTTTCAGGCACCCAAGAAGATGTTGCGTATTTTTGGAGACATCCTGTCCCCAGTCCCCAACTATGCCAATCTCTTTAAGTTTTGCATCCTTTATGAGTTCAATGTCAAGTTCTCCGATTACCTGCTCAATCTTCAGTCCCCAGAATAAGAACTCACTGAAGGAGGAAGAGTTTTTTTGCCAGGGACTTCCCGGGATTTTTGACACTATCTGGAACAGCAGATAAGCACTATCCAGATTATCTATTCTGGTAAGACCGGGAGCCGTCTTTTCGGCAAGAGTGGACATGAATTCATCCATTGATAATATTTGTGGCGGGAAGAACGAACGCCCGATTCGTGAGGATAGTATTCGGCGGAGATAGAAAGCGGGACGTTGGTGAGGGAACACAACGGTTACCGAAGAAAAATCGCTCTTTTCCTCTTTAAGCAGTTTCTCGGCAACAAATTCAATAATATCCTGTGAAAAAGGAATCTCAATTATCCTGCCCATAAAATTTTTTCCTGTTTCATCTCATCTACATAGACCAGCCAGCCTTCAATATTTTTATCCGGGAAGACCTCATCCAAAAGTTTCAGATAAGTAATTACCTGCTCTTTGTGTTCATCAGAGCGCGGTTCCCCGTACTTAAATTCAATAACCACGGCGCTCCTCACAGATACTAACAGGCGGTCTACTCGATGAGCTGCGCCGTAGGTGTCCACTATCTCTTTTTCGCAAAAGACCTGAACATCGTCCGGGAGAAAAAACCACCTTTTAAATTCCTTTTTGCCGAGAAGGCGCTTTGTGAGTGGAACTATTTCTTTCTCTCCTTCGGCTAACTGAGGGAGGAGTTCTTCTATTTCCTCTTCCCAGTTTTTAGATAGCTTTATTATTCTGGCTAAAAATTTGTGAGTAAAAATCCCTCTTTCCCGAGCTCCTTTTCCCCTAAAAGGAGTTAGTTCATGCTCCTTGATATGGGTGCGGTGAAGTTTCTCCTGCCACTCGCTGATGTGAGCAGGGGAAGGAGGCACTTTCTTTTTTTTAGGAGTCGGTGCGGTGAGAGAAAGCGGACAGCCTGATTCCAGCACTGATTCTGTGGTAATAATCGGCGGGAGAAGCTTCCCTGCCATGCTCCTATATTCAGGCAGAAAGATGTAAAGCTCGCTCTCGGCACGGCTCACAGCGACATAAAAAGCATTTATTTCATTTAGCAGTTGCATGGTAAGCTCTTCCCGGTAAAGTTTTTTAAGCATCGGAGAGGCGCTCATATAATTTCGTCGCAGGCGATAGGGAATGAAGCTGTCTCTTTCTTCACCATAAACCTCCTGAATTGATTTATTATCCAGATAGGCAAATGGAATAATCACTACCGGGAAACCCAGCCCCTTTGCCTTGTGAATTGTCATTACTTTGATGGCATCGGTATATTCAGGCAAAATAACCTGGAAGCCTTCTTTTTTTTCTTCGCCGGAGTGCCAGAGGTTAAGAAATGCCTCAAGAGTGCAATTTCCTTCTCCTTCACTTATCTTAATTGCCTCAAGAAGCTGATAAAAAAACCCCTCATCGTCAGGGAAATTTTGAAATACATCGTATCCTCTAAAGATACGACAGAGGAGGTCGTACGGAGGCAGAAACCCGACTGCCTGAAAGCATTCCGCTAAGAATTTTTCCCATACCTCAGGGAATGTGTCTCGGAAGGTGACATAGAGAGGGCTCCTGCTTTTGCGATTGTGGAGCAGAAAGGAGAAAATATCTTCACGAGTAAGGGCGGTTGCCTTAAGAAAAACATCTCCCGATATGAAGCAGGCAAACGAAAGATTATCGGGAGGAGAGTTCAGAAATGTCAGCAGGCTAATTATTTCCTGCACCAGACAGTTTGAAGAGATATTAAGTGTTTTCTCGGAAGCTATTGGTATGCCGACGCTACTCAGGGTTCTGGTTATCCAGGACACCTCGGTATTTTTTCTGACCAGTATGGCAATGTCTCGTGGAGAAAAACGGTGAGTTATATCGTCCCGAATCAACTCAATGAGGCGCTCTCCGAGCTTTGTATCCAGCTCCTCTCTTCCTAAAGGTTCTCCGGGAGAGATTTTTTCTACCCTGACCAATCCCCCTTCCTTTCCCCGGAAAGCTTTTTGCCTGGAGTGGGCATAGGTTACGACAGAGAATTCGGGGAGCTGCTCACTTATCCCGGAGTGCTCCGTCCACAGGGTAAGGTTTTCAATAGAGAAGGTTTTATTGATGAAAGAAATGATGTTTTTGCGACTACGGTAATTTATCTCCGGGAATCTTTCCTCAATATTTTCCTTCTCTACGCTTGGAAAGGCACCTTTCGCCTCATTAAAGAGAGCGCTTTCTCCTCCTCTGAAGCCATAGATAGACTGCTTTTTATCTCCGACATAAAAGAGCGAGCCGCCTCTGGATAGTGCTTCTTCAATAAGGGGAAAGAGGCTTTCCCACTGGAGGCGGCTTGTATCCTGAAATTCATCTATGAGGAAATGAGAAATCCTGTCGCCAAGATGAAAATAAATCTCCGGCACTGCTCCGCCTGCAGTAAGAAATGCTTTAAGCTGAGCACTTAGCTCTTCAACAAAAACAATGCGCTGGCGGTTTTTAAGCGCTCTCATTGTTTCTTCAAACAGGGTAAAAAAGCTGACAAACGGGGCAAAATGACAATGCGCCGTTATTTCGGCAAGAGAAGAGATATTTCTCTGGATTCCTTCCCACTCTTCCTGAGGGATGCCTGAGGTGAGAGAGTTTTTCTTGCAAAGCTCCGTTATACTTTCTTTCAAGAGCATCTTGCTCTCCCAGGGCTGAAATTCTTTTTCCTTAAGCAATCTGTGAGCGGCACGAGTAAAGTGCTCTTTGAAAATAAGTACATCTCCGTAATCGTTGAGAAAAGCCTTGATGGATTTTTTTATCTCCTTCCGTTTTCTTGCCGCATCCTCATAAGAGAACATTTCTTTTAATCTTTGTCCTCTTGAGGTTCTCTGTTTCAACTCACTGATATTTTTCAATATTACTTGCCTTATGTCCCAGCCAATTTCCGGGTCTGTTTGAAGCAATTCATTGAGAAGTGAGAGAAAACGACCTGTTATTTCTTTATCCTTTCCCTGTGAGCCCGGTCGGATATGCGAGAAAAGCTCATCAAGAACAAGATTGAGGTGAGAGATAGATTCGGGAATTACTTCAAGCTGTGGGGAGAGACCCAATTCCAGCGCAGAAGACTTAACTATTGCCGCTAAAAAAGAATCAATGGTTTGCACTTTAAAGTCTGAGTATTTAATAAGAAGTTCTTCTACCTTTTCGTTGGCGGAGCGCCTAATGGGAGAGTTACTCAACGCTGTTTCTTTAAGGGAAGAGATTATCCTGCCTTTCATCTCTTCTGTTGCCGCCTTCGTAAAAGTAATCGCCAGGATGTTGCGCGGGAGAGCTCCTATGGTGGGCTCAAGAAGAAGCGTCGTATACCTCTCGGATAGAGCATAGGTCTTGCCGGAGCCTGCCGATGCCGCCACTGTTAGAATGCGAGGAAAATCCAACTTCTGTCCTTATCTTTTATATTCTGTAATTAAGTATTTTAGCAGATTATATGCCAATTGTCTTTTTTCAGGGACGCAACAGATTTTGTTGACGAATACAGTAATAATATGAGATAATTGTCAAAAGTTTTATTAGTCATAATTTTAAAGGAGAATTTTTGTGGAACGTTATGATGCTACTACTATAAAGGTTCTAGGGGGTTTAGAGGCTGTGCGCAAGCGGCCAAGTATGTATATTGGTGATACAGGGATAAAAGGGCTGCATCGCCTGGTATATGAGATTGTGGACAACAGTATTGATGAAGTCATGGCAGGTAACTGTGACAAGATAGATTTATCTATTCATGTTGATAACAGTATTACAGTAATTGACAATGGTCGCGGGATACCGGTTGACCTTCATGAGAGCGAAAAAAAGCCAGCGCTTGAGGTGGTGATGACTACTCTACATGCAGGAGGAAAATTTGATCACAACGCCTATAAAGTTTCCGGAGGATTGCATGGAGTAGGGATTTCGGTTGTCAATGCTCTCTCTGAACGGCTTGAGGCTGAAGTAAAGAGAGACGGAGGAGTATTTTTGCAGGAGTATAAGCGCGGAGACCCCATTGCCCGCCTGGAAAAAATTGGAAGAACTGAAAAGACAGGAACAAAGATAGTTTTCAAGCCGGATAGTCAAATCTTCAACAGCGTTGAATTTGACTTTGATATTTTGTCCACTCGCATGCGGGAATTAGCATTTCTGAACAAAGGGATAACAATTACAATTAACGATGAAAGAAGCGGGAAAAAAAACTGCTTTCAATATCACGGAGGAATAAAAGAATTTGTTGCCTACCTGAATGCAGCAAAAACGGTGTTACACGAGAAAGAAATTTATCTTGAAAAAGAAAAAGAAGGAATTCACGTTGAGGTTGCGGCTCAGTTTAACGATAGCTATGTTGAAAATGTGTTTTCGTTTGCCAATAATGTGAATACAATAGATGGAGGAACACACTTAAGTGCCTTTCGTTCTGGCTTCACGAGGGCGATAAATGATTATGGCCGCCGCCGCGGCTTACTGAAGGACATCAAGGCTTCCTTATCCGGCGAGGACATCCGTGAGGGATTGGCAGCGGTAATTAGTGTCAAAATCCCGGATCCACAGTTTGAAGGGCAAACCAAGACCAAATTAGGTAACAGCGAGGTAAGAACCATTGTTGAGCCAATAATTAACGAGGGATTGGGTGAATTTTTTGAGGAAAATCCCGGGGAAGCACGCAAGATTATTGACAAATGCGTCCTGGCATCTCGAGCGCGCGATGCTGCTAGAAAAGCAAGAGAGCTTACCAGGTATAAAGGAATTCTTGACTCATCTTCTCTTCCGGGAAAACTTGCTGACTGCTCCGAGAAAGATGCCAGACTATGCGAGATTTATCTGGTTGAAGGTGACAGCGCCGGAGGCTGTTTTGTGGGAGATACAAAAGTAGCATTGTTAGATGGAAGAAATCTTAGTTTTAAAGAACTGGTAAAAGAAGATAGGGAAGGAAAAAGAAATTATTGCTATACCATCAATAAAGATGGAAATATAGAGACAGGTTTAATAAAAAGCCCCGAAATGACCAAGAAAAGTTCTGAGGTTATAAAGGTAATCCTTGATAATAAAGAAAATATTATCTGTACTCCCGACCATAAATTTATGCTAAGAGATGGAAGTTATGTTAGGGCAGATAATTTAAAAAGCAGCGATAGTATCATGCCATTAAGAAGAAAAATTTCTAAAATAGAAGGTAGAATAACTATAAAAGGATATGAAATGATTTACAATCCTAAAGGAAATAAATGGATATTTACTCATATACTTGCAGATGATTACAATATTAAGAACAGAAATTATAAAGAAAGTGCTGGGGAACACAAACACCATATTGATTTTAATAAACTGAACAACAATCCTGAAAATATTCAAAGAATGTCTAATGGCGAACATTTAAAATTACATGAAGAAATTCTTGAGAAGACAATCCACAGAGAAGATATTAAGCAAAAATGTAAAGAGATTCATCAAGATTCTAAATTTAAAAAGAGAATGAGTAAAATTATGTCAACTCCCGAAATGAAAAAAATGCTGTCTAATAGAGCAAAGAGGCAATGGCAGGATGAGAAGTATAAAAATTACATGGCGAAAAAATATAAGGAATTTTATGAAAGTAATGATAATTATAGAAAAGAATCTCTTAAACGATTAGACGAAGCGCAAAAAAAGTGTTGGGCAGAAGAAAAAAATAGACAATTACAATCAGAAAGAGTTAGAAAATTTTTTGAGGAATATCCTGAAGCCAGAGAGGTACTAAGTAAGACAGCAGAAGAACAGTGGAAAGATACCGAACTAAGGAAATGGAGAAGCAATAAAACCGAAAAACAATGGACTAAGGAATTTAGAAAAAAGAGAAAGAAAGCATATAATGAAACCTACTTTAAATGTACAATAAATTTTATGAAGCAAATATTGGAAAATAATGGAGATTTAGAAGAATATAATAAAAAGAGAGTTAAATCCCGAAATAAAAATTTACTCAAGAAGGAAACATTTATTGAAAGGTTTTTTAATAACGATGAAAGTTTAATGTTTGAAGCGGTTGAAAACTACAATCATAAAATTAAAGAAATAGTAAAACTTAAACAAAAAATAGATGTTTATGATTTAGAAGTTGAAGGAACTCATAATTTTGCACTTGCATCCGGTGTGTTTGTTCATAATTCGGCAAAACAGGGGCGCGACCGACGTTTTCAGGCAATTTTGCCGCTTAAAGGAAAAATAATAAATGTAGAGAAGGCGAGGCTTGACAAGGTTCTCAGCAATAAAGAGATTGGGGTATTAATTACCGCTATAGGAGCAGGAATTGCCGATGAATTTGATTTTGAGAAGGTAAGATATCGTAAGATAATTATAATGACTGATGCAGATGTGGATGGAGCGCATATCAGAACCTTGCTCTTAACCTTCTTTTATCGTCAAATGTCTATCTTATTAAAAGAGGGCTGCATCTACATTGCGCGTCCACCATTGTATAAGGTAAAAAAAGGTAAGAGCGAAAGATACATAGAAAATGATGATGATTTTGACAGATTTATCCTTGATACTGGGCTGAATGGAGCGACGCTTGTGCAGTTATCAGGCAATCATGTTTTTTCAAAGGCTGAGTTGCGGGAAATTATCGCCGATCTGGTAGCATTGGAAAGACTTTCCACCGTTGTTAGAAGGAAAGGTTTTGAATTTAATGATTATCTTCGTATGAGAGATGAGCAGACAAAGAAGCTTCCTCTCTACTGGATTAAGACTGAAGTAGGTGGAACATATCTTTATAGCGAGAAGGAGCTGGCGGCAATTGAGGAGAACAAAGATGACCTTTCAATAATTGAGTTTGCTGAGCACAGGGAGATTGAGGAAGCATTGAAAAGAGTGGAGAAAAAGGGTATTGACATTGCTCCACTTATCCATTCTAAGAAGGAGCAGATTCCACTTTATAAGATGACAGTAAATGGGAAAGAGTATTTTCTGTGCACTTTTGCCGATATTATTGCCAGGATACGGGAAATCGGTCGGTCAGGGATGGCAATTCAGCGGTATAAAGGATTAGGGGAGATGAATCCGACGCAGTTGTGGGAAACAACAATGAATCCAGAACACCGCACCATTTCTCAAGTGAGACTTGAGGATGCAGCAGAGGCAGAAAACATTTTCACCACCCTGATGGGAGAACAGGTAGAGCCGCGCCGCCAGTTTATTCAGAAACATGCTCCCGAGGTAAAAAACCTTGATTTTTAAAAAAATGGAGAAAAATGGCTATACAAGAAAAATCTAAAGTAGTGCCGGTTTACATTGAAGATGAGATGAAAGCGTCTTATCTTGATTATGCAATGAGTGTCATCGTGGGAAGAGCGCTTCCTGATGTCCGAGACGGGCTTAAGCCAGTGCATCGGCGAATACTGTATGCAATGCAGGATTTAGGGATGGCGAGTAATCGTGCCTATAAGAAATCGGCGCGTGTGGTTGGGGAGGTTCTTGGAAAGTATCATCCACATGGGGATACTGCCGTCTATGACTCTATGGTAAGAATGGCACAGAATTTTTCCTGTCGTTATCCGATGATTGATGGTCAAGGGAACTTTGGCTCTGTAGATGGAGATGCTGCCGCAGCAATGCGTTATACAGAGGTGAGAATGTCTCCGTTGAGCGAGGCACTCCTTGCTGACATAGAGATGGAGACGGTTGATTTTACCCCTAACTTTGATGGCACACTTCAGGAGCCAAAATTTCTTCCTGCGCGTATTCCAAATTTGCTGGTGAACGGCACCTCTGGAATTGCCGTGGGCGTGGCTACCAACATCCCTCCTCATAACCTATCCGAGGTTGTAGATGGAGTGGTGAGATTAATTGATGAGCCTGAAGTGAGCATTGATGAGTTAGGGGAAGTAGTTACCGGGCCTGACTTTCCTGCCGGCGGTATCATCTTTGGAAAAAGTGGAATAAAAGATGCCTATGCAACTGGAAAAGGGCAGATTAAGCTCTGGGGACGTGCTTCAATAGATGAGATAGAAGGCGGAAAAGAAAGAATCATCGTTACCGAAATTCCATATCAGGTAAATAAAGCAAATCTTCTGATGGACATTGCTTCCCTGATGAAAGAAAAGAAAATTGAGGGAATTTCAGCACTGCGAGATGAATCGGACAAGGATGGCATGCGCATTGTGATAGAGCTTCGTCGCGGTGAGAATGGTGAGATTGTGCTCAATAAGCTGTATAAACATACGCAGATGCAGTCGTTTATCGGTGTTAATATGCTGGCTATCTGTGATGGTCGTCCTCGCCTGCTGAATCTTAAAGAATGCCTTGAACTGTATCTTAAACACCGACAGGAAGTCGTGCGGCGGCGCACTCAATATGAACTCTCCAGGGCTGAAAAGAGAGCGCATCTCCTGGAAGGACTGAGAATTGCGCTGGACAATCTTGACGCTGTAGTTAAGGCAATTAAAGAGTCTGCTGCTGTTGATGAGGCTCGCGAAAAGCTCATTCTCAAGTTTAGACTGACCAGCGAGCAGGCGCAGGCAATACTTGATATGAAACTCCAGCGTCTCACCGGCCTGGAGCGTCAGAAGATAAACGATGAGTACATTGAGCTAATTAAAAAGATGGCGAGGTTGCAGGGAATTCTTGCCAGCCCGCGTCAAATCCTTGACATTATCAAAGACGAGCTTTTAGAAGTAAAAAAGAAATATGGTGATAAGAGAAGGACTGATATTCAGGAAGAAAGAGCGGATTTTTCAATTGAAGACCTTATTGCCGAAGAAAATATGGTAATTACAATCAGTCATGCCGGGTATGTCAAGCGTCTTCCTGTATCCACCTATCGACAGCAGCAACGTGGCGGGACGGGAGTAATCGGAGTTGTTACAAAGGATGAGGATTTTATCACAGGTCTTTTCATTGCCTCAACTCATGACAACCTTCTGTTTTTTACCGATAAGGGAAGGGTACATCGTCTTAAGGTGTATGAGCTGCCTCAGGCAGGAAGAGTTTCTAAGGGGATGGCAGTTGTTAATCTTCTCAAACTTAATCCAGATGAAAAAGTAACTGCGCTCCTACCAATAAGAAATTTTGATGAGGGGCGTTTTATTGTAATGGTTACAGAGCAGGCAGTAATTAAAAGAGTCAATCTTGCCCTCTATGGACATATCAGGAAAGGCGGAATAATTGCCATTAATCTTGATGATGGCGATTACCTGGTGAATGTTAAACTGACCTCTGGAAACGAAAAGCTCTTCATCGCTACAGCCTCAGGAAAAGCTATCAGATTTCCCGAAGAGGAGGTGCGGGTGGTTGGTCGAACAGCGCGGGGAGTGAGGGGGATTCGGCTTGCCTCTGACGATAAGGTCGTCAGCATGGAAATTGCCTCTGAAGAAGGCACTATTCTTTCTGTAACTGAAAATGGATATGGAAAACGTAGTTTGTTCTCAGAATACAGATTGCAGCATCGCGGGGGGAAAGGCTTAATTAATATCAATACCTCAGAGCGCAATGGACGCGTTGTTGGCACTGAGGGAGTAAGCATTGACGATGAAGTTATTCTTATTAGTTCTCAAGGAAAAGCTATCAGGATACCTACCCCTCGCCGCATCCTGAGCCGCAATACTCGCGGGGTAAGACTGATTAAAATGCAGCCCAATGATCGGGTGGTAGGCGTAGTGAGAGTAATCAAAGAAGAAGAAGAGAATAAGAATAATGGCCAGAAAAAGAGTAACAAAATAATAATAAAAAAGAAAAGCAAGAAGTGAAAAATTATGAGCTCATTGAACATACCGCAGACATAGGTATTCGAATCTCTGGCAAGAGGAAAGAAGACATTTTCATCAATGCTGCCTATGCTATGCTTGACATAATGGTTGAGTCTTGCGCAATTGATTCTAAGCTGAAACATTCACTGTTCGTCAAGGCAGCCGACATAGAAGAACTGCTTGTTTGCTTCTTGAATGAACTTATTTACCTCTTTGTGAGCAAAGAGTTTCTTCCTGCCAAATTCAAGATTATAAAAGTGAATAGCAAATGCCTTTCAGTTGAGGTATCGGGTGAGAAGTTCAACCCGAAGCGCCACAAATTAAAAACCGAAATTAAAGCAGCTACTTATCATAATCTGAGGATAGAAAAAAATACAGCAGGCTATCAAACTGAAGTGATATTTGATGTTTAAGCTGTTCCTGAGGCGATAAGTAAAATGGCAGAAAAAAAATCTTTAGAAAAAATTGATGATTATCGCTGGCGGATTCCGGAAAGCCTTGCTCCTGGTATGCGCGTGCCGGGACTGGTCTATGCCAATGAGAAACTATTGCAAGCAATGGAGGAAGAGCCGCTGAAACAGGTTGTCAATGTAGCTCACCTCCCCGGCATCGTCAACTACTCTCTGGCTATGCCCGACATTCACTGGGGCTATGGTTTTGCTATTGGTGGGGTGGCAGCGGTTGATATTGAAGATGGAGTCATCTCTCCCGGGGGAATCGGGTACGACATAAATTGTGGGGTTCGGATGCTGCGGACTAATTTGCGGGAAAAAGATATAAAAGATAAGATGAGATTGCTAATAGAGACTCTCTTTTCCCGCATTCCCTCTGGCGTTGGCTCACGCGGAAAGTTAAAATTAAACCGCCGGGAAGGAGCAGAAGTGCTGCATAAGGGAGCGCAATGGATGGTAGAAAGAGGCTATGGAACTGCTGAGGACATTGAGTTCACCGAGGAGAAAGGACGGCTTGCCGGGGCGGATTCAACAAAAGTGAGTCAGCGAGCAATGGAAAGAGGCGCCAAGCAGCAAGGGACTCTTGGCTCGGGTAATCATTTTCTTGAAGTGCAAATTGTGGAAGAAATTTATGAACCTGAGATTGCCCGCGTTTTTGGCATTGAAAAAGGGGCAATAACAGTAATGATTCATTCAGGCTCACGGGGGCTTGGCTATCAGGTCTGCGATGACTATTTGCGGATAATCGGAGGAGCAGTTCATAAGTATGGGATTGAACTTCCGGACAGACAACTCGCCTGTGTTCCCATTAATTCTCCCGAAGGAAAAGATTATTTTGCCGCAATGGCGGCGGCGGCAAACTATGCCTGGGCTAATCGGCAATATCTGCTCCATCTGACAAGGGAAATTTTTGCAAATGTATTTGATGCCACCCCGGGTGAGTTGGGGATGGGCTTAATTTATGATGTAGCGCATAACATCGGGAAATTTGAAGAACATACCGTTGGTGGAACCAAAAAGAAACTCTTTATCCATCGCAAGGGAGCAACCCGAGCATTCCCACCAGGGCACCCCGAGCTTCCGGTAAGATATAAAGCCTGTGGTCAGCCGGTGATTATTCCCGGGGATATGGGAAGAGCGTCATACCTTCTTGTGGGAACAGAGGTGGCGATGACTGAAACCTTTGGCAGCACCTGTCATGGCGCCGGTCGGGTGATGAGTCGCACAAGAGCAATTAAAGCTGCAAAGGGAAGAGCGATTCATCAGGAGATGGAGAAAAAAGGAGTTGTAGTAAGAACAGAAGGGAGAAATACCCTGGCCGAGGAGCTCCCTGAAGCTTATAAAGATATAAATGATGTTATTGATGTTGTTCACCAGGCAGGCATTTCCCGCAGAGTAGCTAAAATGAAACCCCTTGGAGTAATTAAAGGATAAAGGCTGTAGGCTGTTAGTCCTGGAGAGGAAAATGTAACCATGCTGGATATTAAATTCATCAGAGAGAATGTGGAGGTGGTCAAGAAATCTCTGCGTGATCGGGGAATGAAAGTTGATATAGATAAGCTTCTTGTTCTGGATGAGGAAAAGAAAAAACTGCTCCTGCAGGTGGAAGAACAAAGGCGTCAGCGTAACCTTATCTCTGAAGAGGTTGGGAAGCTCAAACAAGCATCTGCTCCCGATGCAGACAAAAAAATAGCTGAGATAAGAGTAGCCTCTCAAGAGTTCAAGGAATTGGAAAATAACATAAAGGAAATAGTAAGAGAGCAGGAAGAGCTTGCAATTCTTATCCCAAACATACCTCACCAATCCGTCCCCGTAGGTGATGGCTCCGAAGATAATGTTGAGGTGCGCTCCTGGGGAGAGCCGCCAAGGTTTGATTTTGCGCCCCGCTCCCATTATGAAATTGCAAAGTCCCTTAAAATTATTGATTTTGAGCGTGTGGCAAAAATCTCTGGAAGTGGCTTTGCTCTTTACTACGGCCTGGGGGCAAAGCTGGAAAGAGCGCTGATTAACTTTATGCTGGACTTACATACGACAAAGCATAATTATATTGAAGTCTCTCCACCTTTCATTGTTAAAAGAGGCTGCCTGACGGGAACCGGGCAACTCCCCCTTCTTGAAGATGATATGTATATCTGTGAAAAAGATGACCTTTTTCTCATCCCAACCGCTGAGGTTCCGCTCACCAACATACACGTCGGCGAGGTTTTAAGCGACTCAGAACTCCCCCTTTATTACTGTGCTTATACGCCGTGCTTTCGCAGGGAAGCCGGTTCTTATGGCAAGGAAACAAAGGGGCTAATACGAATACATCAATTTGATAAGATAGAGCTCGTCAAATTTGTTAAACCGGAGACCTCGGAAGATGAGTTGGAATTGCTGCTTAAGGATGCTGAAGAAGTGTTACAATTATTAGGACTACATTATCGGGTTGTCAGGCTCTGCACCGCAGAATTGAGCTTTGCGGCGAGCAGATGTTATGATATTGAGGTCTGGGCTGCCGGAGAAGGGCGGTATCTGGAAGTCTCTTCCTGTAGTAGTTTTTCCGATTTTCAAGCCATGCGGGCAGGCATCCGCTACCGACCTGAAGGCGGCGGAAAATTAAAATATGTTCACACTCTTAACGGCTCAGGAGTTGCCCTGGCACGAATGGTTGTCGCTTTCCTTGAAACTTACCAGCAGGCAGACGGAAGCGTTACTATCCCGGAACCCCTGAGGACTTATATGGGAGGAGCGGATAAGATATTGGAGGGCTAGTCTAATGGTAAGGCACCTGACTTGAAATCAGGCGGGTGAAAGCCCATGGGGGTTCGAGTCCCTCGCCCTCCGTCAATTCGCATAATACACAGCAAAAGGTCAATATTATGCATTCAATTCGCATAGAAATAAGTTAAGCGAAACGGCGGGTTTATTAAAAGAGGATATAATGAGCAATCAAAAAATAAGTTTCAAAACTGAA
>NDHY01000010.1 GCA_003574845.1 candidate division NPL-UPA2 bacterium Unc8 | reverse complement strand
CTGCTATTTCGCCTAAAGAAGCATTATCGAGTTTGGTTGAATGTAAAATAGAGGTGATATGATGATTGAAGCTTTGTTAACAGAACGGCAGAAGAAACTAAGAGATGAAGTGAGGGAACTTGTGAAGTGGGTTCCAAAACAGTTGTTGCTTGATATGGATGCTGATAAAGTCCGCTATCCCAGAGAATATGTTGTTGAAGCGGCAAGGAGAAATTTGCTGGGCTTGAGATTTTCAAAGGAATTTGGCGGCAGGGGGCTACAATGGATAGATGAGATTGTTGCCCTTGAAGAGATTGGGGTGCTCGGTGCATCACTGACTTGCTTATATTCACTTGTTAGCATTGTTGGTGAGGCAGTTCATGTTTTTGGAACAAAAGGGCAGAAGAGAAAGTATCTTGAACCTTTGATAAAGGGGGAAATCTTTTGCGCTGAGGCGCTCACTGAACCGCGTGGCGGCTCCGATTTTTTTGGCACGACGACAACTGCCAGAAAGGAGGGAAATTCATATATTTTAAATGGACAAAAACGATTTGTTGTTGGCGCAGAAGGCGCTGATATTTTTCTTGTTTACGCTAAGACTTGTGAAGATTCCCCCGGCAAATCCTTGAGCGCATTTATCGTTGAAAGAGATATGGGTGTTGAGGCAAAATACCTTTATGGGCTTATGGGAACAAGAGGAGGAGGTGCCGGAAGGCTCATATTTAACAATACAAGAGTGCCTGTGGAAAACCTTCTTTTTGATGAAAATAAGGCTGCAGATATTTTTTATCAGATGATGATACCTGAACGGATGACAACAGCAGCAGGAGCAATTGGGCTATCACGAGCTGCGCTTGAGATTGCATCGCGGTACAGCAATAAAAGAAAGGCTTTTGACAGAAAAATTCGCGAGTTTCAAGCTGTCAGTTTCAAGATTGCAGATAGTATTACAAAACTGGATGCAGCAAGAGGTCTGGTATATGGGGCAGCTACGGCTGTGGACAAAATGGGATGCACAGGTTACACACGCAGGCTTGTATCGGAAGCCAAGAAATTTGCTACTGACTCGGCTTGGGAAATCGTGAACAACGCAATGCAGGTTATGGGGGGCATAGGCTACACAAATATTTATCCCATTGAAAGGATATTGAGGGATGTGAGGCTTATGATGATATGGACAGGCACGAATGAAATCATGAATCTCATCATCCAACACGAATACTTCAAAGAAGTTTTTGAGTATGATGTCGGTGTGCGCAATGTGGAAGATGACGCCCCTGAATCTTATGCTGAAGATGAAAAAATCTATGAATGAAGCTTAACTACTGCTCCGTATATTTTTTCCATTCTTTTCAGGGCAAAATGGTGTGCTTCCGGGTCAAAGTCCGCTACGGCTTCTCCATAGACAGTAACTGGATAGTCTCTATTTCTTAAATCCGCAACGGTGTCCATTACACAGATTGAAGTGCAAACCCCAACAACTTCAACTCTATCAATGGAGCACTCTTTCAGGATATCCTCTAACGGTGTTCTGAAAAAGCCGCTAAACCTCTTTTTCTTAACAACTATATCCTCGTTAGCAGACTTTAGCTCTTTAATGATTTGAGCCCCGTTGGTTCCTTCAATGCAGTGTTGCGGAAAGAGCTTGAATTCTAAATCATCTTTCTGGTGAGCATCGCAGATGTAGATGACAATGCCACCGTCTGCACGGACCTCCTTTATCTTTCTTTGCACAAACGGGATGATTTTAACCGCTTCTTTGCCACAGAAGAGAGCGCCACCTTCCTCTAAAAAATCTACCAGCATATCAATTACTAAAAGCGCTCTTTTCATTTTTTATAATAATAGTCAATCTTTCTTAATAATCCATCAAATTCAAATCTCGCAAAAATTTCTACCACCTTTTCCCAGTATGCCCTGGTTATTCTAAGATGGTCAATTTTCATCTCCAACGGAACTTCAGTGCTAAGGGTAAGGAGCTCGTGATTAATTCTTACCTGCTCAACAGAGTTTATTAAGGATTCTTGCAGTTTTTCGTTTTTTACCCGTTCAAGATTATTGAAGAGATTTTCAAGGCTGCCAAACTCCTGAATCAGCTTGAGTGATGTTTTTTCTCCTACCCCTGCCACTCCAGGGATATTGTCAGTGCTATCTCCGCAAAGTGCCATTACGTCGGTAATCCTTGCTGGCTCAAGACTGTATTTTTCTCTCACCCAATTTAGGTCGTAGATATGGTCAATCTTTTTTTGGTCAACGACTTTTATGTTATGACTGATAAGCTGCAGAATATCCTTGTCTTTTGTAAAGATAAAGACATCTATTTCTTTCTCGGTTTTTTTGGCTACCGTTGCCAGGATGTCATCAGCCTCATATCCCTCTAACTCAAAAATCTGAACATTAAATGCACGAACAATCTCCTTGATAAAAATTAATTGGTTCTGAAGAGAATGAGGCATCTTGGGACGGTTGGCCTTATAGGCGGAAAATTGGCGATGGCGAAATGTGGGAGCTGGCAGGTCAAAAACAATTGCTAAATAATCTGGTTTTCTCTCATATAAAAGATTGATGAGCATGCGTGAGAAACCATAGATTGCACCTGAAAGCTCACCCCGGGATGTAGTGAGGTCTTTCATTGCGTAATAAGCACGATAAACATATAAATTTCCATCAATCAGGAATAATCTTTTCTGTAGCTGCTTCAAGAGCCTTTTTGTCTATTTTGCCTTTTTTTACTGCGTCAAAAATTAAAGGTTGTCCAAATCTCAATTTTATCCGTCGGGGTCTGGGGAATTTTGCATCTGGCGGGTATGCTTCAAAGGCTCCATCAATTGCTGCTGGAAGAATTGGCGAATCACTTCTTAGAGCAAGCAGTGCCGCCCCTAACTCACCATTCCTTAGCTTGCCATCCCTGCTACGGGTCCCCCTCAGGGAAAATCCCGAGCATTCCGCCCTGTTTAAGAACCAGGAGTGCGCCTTTGATAGTTTCAATACCTGGCTTATCTGGATTAACTGACAGGCAACCAGTGATTTTAAGGAACCACCCTAACCACCATACATTAAAAAAAGACTCTTTTGCTATTCAGCTAATATTTCTTGGAACTGCCAATCCAAAAAATAGTGGGTCAAGATAGCTGGAATGGTTAGGCGCTAAGATCCCACCACCTTCCTGGGGCAGGTTTTCCAGTCCTTTTATTTCTAATGAATAAAATAATTTGAGTATAGAGCCAATAATTATTTTGAAAAAACCGTAAAACAATTTAGTCTTTATCATTGAATTGGCTTCTCTCTGACAATATCTCCTCGCCCCGCTGGAGGACTTGATCCAGGCTGTGATACGTCCCAGACCTTTACAAAGTGTTTTTTTATCATATGGTTTCTCTCGGCCATTCGCTCATACTGAATGAATTGCTGGATTGTTAATTGGTCTTCATCGTCTGTATCAACGAATTCTACTCCCACCTCATAGATGCTCTTGTTTTTTCCTCTCAAATTATTCGCCCAGATTACTTTACCAGAAACAGAGACGGTCCGGGGTCCAGGAGGCAAATTAAAGGTAAACTCCAGCATATCTCCTGTTGCCAGGTTTTCCTCACAAAGAAAACATAGACCCATATGGCTCACGTTAACCATCGTCGAAATCCGGACTTCTTCCTCTGCATCAAGATGCTTATAGGTCATCGGGATATCCATGTAAATACGAATAAACCTCCTCCTTTCTTTCATGTCGATATCCCTCCGTCCGTCATAATTACAAAATCAATCTCAGTTCACCAGAGTCGTTATATCAACCCAAAGCCGCCTGTGTCAAATAAAATTGGTGCCGGAGGAGGGACTCGAACCCTCGTCCCGAAAATCGGGAACGGTTTTTGAGACCGCCGCGTATACCAATTCCGCCACTCCGGCCTACGTTGTAAGGCTTCTAACGGGCTAAACGTTTCTTTCCTAAAAGCATTAATACAGCGATGATTGCAAAGATAATTATTCCTTAAAATTAGATACCTCGCCCTTCCCAATCCTTGCTACAGTAGTGTATATCATATCAAAAATAGGAACTCCTAAAATCAAAATCGGGATGCTCAATTTTACTATATCACCCTCTGCCCATTCACCCATAATCGCAAGACCGGCCAGGATAAACCCAATAAAATTACTTCCACTATCTCCTAAAAATACTTTGGCAGGCTTAAAATTATATCTCAAGAACCCCAAGCAGCTCCCAATCATGGCAATGGCGAGAAAACATAAGTAAGGCTGATTGGTCTGCAGAGCAATTACAAAGAAAGACAGGGAGCAGACGATTCCTAAACCGGGTGCTAACCCATCCATGCCATCCATGAAATTAAAGGCATTGGTAATCCCCACCTCACATCTATAGGTAAGGTCAATCTGACCCTCCCAGGGATAATGCTCTTTTTTATTGCGTAGCCTATCGTAAAAGTGACCTAAGCTAATATCTTTCATTTAACTAAACTGAAAAACCTAAGAACTGAAAAACATATGAACTTAAAAACTGAAAAACATGGTTCTTTAGTTCTTTAGTTCTTTAGTTTCTTGGTTCTTCAGTTCCTTAGTTCTTCCGTTTCTTAGTTCTTTAGTTTCTTGGTTCTTTGGTTCTTTTGTTCCTCGGTTCTTTAAAAACAAAAGGGCTTATGTGGTGATTGTGCCGGAGGCAATCCCGCTTGCAGACCTCCTATTTTTCGGAACCCCTGCGTCGTTGCATGCCATTCCCGATGCAGCCCCACCAACGTTAACGTTGCGTCCTGTATCAAAACAGTCGCAGGCCAGCACCGCCTGCTCGGGATTGAGTTTTACCCGCGTTACTTCTGGATTAAACTCTGGTTTCTTCTCCATTTTTTTCACCCCCTTCTTTTTGATGTTAACCTTATTAATTTATCTTAACAGGTCAATGAACTCATTCACTGGCATATAAGCATCCCTTATTAGGGCGCGTAGGAGTCCCCTGTCTAACTCTTTATGCTCTGGAATCGAGAGAGTAGTTTTCATTCCATTCTTCTTCATAATTATGTGCCTACTCCTTGCCCGCCTATCTACATACCAACCTGCTTTTTGGAATGCTTTCACTGCTTGCTTTCCAGAGATAACTGGCAGCTTTGCCATTATACCGTTACCTCCATAACTCCTACTTCCTTCTCTTTGGGCATCGGCTGCTCATCCAAGACTGATAGACACCCTTTTATAGCGTCCTTAATATTTTCTACTGCTTCCTCCATGGTATTACCCTGAGAATGACACCCAGGGATGGCCGGACAGTGGACCACAAAACCAAAATCTTCTCCCTTCTCTATAACTACTCTGTAAACCATTACTACATCACCCCCTTTTTATGAACTAAAGTGCCTTTCAAAAAACTATTTTATTGTCGACAAAAGTTTGTCGTTGTCGATGCTCGTTCTATAAACTCGTTTGACGTTTGTCGATGCTCGTAACGTTTAAGAAAATTAAATATTAAAAATCAAATATCAAAATTACACACCATATAAGAAAATTAAAAATCAAAAATTAAATATTAAAATTTATACTCCTCTATCCAGGGCTTCTTGATTTTTGGCCACGATGAGGTTGAAGTTCCACTTTTTTGCATATTCATCCCGGAATCGGTATATCTGCCTGAGTTGATATCCCGTGTCCAGATGCACAATGGGAAAAGGTATCCTGCCGTAAAAGGCCTTTCTACTCAACCAGAGAAGAGTCATTGAATCCTTGCCGATTGACCAGAGCATAGCCACTTTCTTAAATTGCCGATAGGCTTCTCTTATGATAAAGATACTCTGGCTTTCTAATCTTGAAAGCTGATTCATCATAAGCCACTTACTTTACTTAGCGAATTTAGCTACCGTTTTTTTAACCTCACCTTCAAAAAATCTTTTTACCCTTTCCCAATTCACCGGTGCAAGCATATGTGGCATATCTTCGGCCTCAGCATCTTCGAAATAGGTAAGACTCTTCATAATATGCATTGCTGTAGTAGCCAGGTTCTTATATTTTTTATCGTAAAGCTGGATAACCTCCTCCAAAGATATAGTCTCTTTGCAAATAAAATAGAGGTCAACGAAGTCTCTTTTAACTCCCCGTGATGCAATAGAGGCAATTTTCATTGCCGCGATATCGCGAAGGTCAAGAATATTAATCATTCTAAACTTTTTTGTGTGGTAAAGAAGTGGATATTCATAATAAAATATACTGAATCGGACATCTTTAAATTTACCCAGGATTGTTCTCCAAGCAGTCTTCTCTAATTCGAATTTAGAGATTTTTTTAATCTGAGGTAAGAGTATATTCTCATTGAATTCTTCCATAGTAAAGAAGTCCAAATCATACGAAATGCGATGCCCAAGCTGAAGTGCCAAGGCAGTCCCACCTGCCAGATAAGCCTTTTGTATAATTTCACTTTTTTCTAATAAGGCCAGAATTGCTTTCGTATTTCCCGGAAGGACCTGTTCAAACATTTAACATTCTCCTTTTTCACGCCCAGTATAAATGCCCAAAAATTAGCACTTTTTTGGGTTAACTGTCGACTTTTCTGAAGAACGCTGGTAATTTGAGTTCGCGAAAAATTTTTCATCATCCATGTTATAGCTTTTTCATTGCCATATTCAAAAATACGCTCGATGACAAATCGGGGATAATTTATATAGTTAAACTTATCAAAATCAATATCCCAGAAATATTGCTTTAAAAACTTGGGTGCTCTTTTTATTTTTTTGTACATTGGAGACTCAGCTGTCCACTTATATTGCACTATCTGTAAACTTCACGTCTATGTGCAGTATCAAGAATATAGATTATTAATTCCTTTTTCTTGATTGAATAAATAATTCTATAAACGCCGACCCGTAGAGAAAATTTACCTTTTAGTTTATCTTTAAGCGACCTTCCCAAAAAGGGATTATTTTTTAAGGAATCAAAGGCGTTATCTATACGGCTGAGTAATTCCTGATTGCTAAGTGCGATTTTACGATAGAGCTTTTCTGCTGCTGATAAAAGGATAATTTTATACAAGATTCAAGTTTTTCTTAATTTTTTCTAATGAATGACCCCTGCCTTGTTTTATTTCCTTCTCTGCCTTTCCAATGTGTCGCATCAGAGCTCTATCAGATTGTATATCCATTGTTTCAAGGATACTTTCGTAATCATCAATACTCATTATTACTGCCTCGGGACGTCCTCTTTTGATAATAATGTAACGGTCAAATTTGTCATGAACTGCCTTTAATACATCGGCTAATTTCGGTCTTAATTCTCTTACAGAAATAGTATTGATACTCATTGCATTCCACCTCCATTATAAGTGTACCATAATGCGTAAATATTGTCGAGAATAATTTTTTGGGCAACAGCACGCAAAAGTTCCACTGGTTTAAGATGGGGATTGTTAACGAAGGTTTTTAAGAGTCTGACCCCTTTTGCACTTTTGCGTTACTTTGCTTCAGCGATTCGTAATGCTGTCAAGAATATAGCGGCAAGCAGGCAAGTGTTGGTAAATCTCAGGAAGGTAATTGCCTCTAATGTGACAAATCCAAAAGATATCGGAACAAGCAATATTCTGGAAATGATTCCCAATATTAAACTTACCCCGGCAACAACTCCGGCAGCGATAGCCCATGTTCTCATTACCACTCACCTCCTTTCAAGATTTCTTCTTACTCAATCTATCCAATACCAAATCCCTCAACTCAAATAGGTCAAATGGCTTCGTTAGATAAAAATCGGCGGCTCGCCCGCGAAGCGGGCAAATGCGGGCGGGCAAAAAGGAAGGGGGTCTGGGGGGAGGAATTTTTGCTCGCCCGAGCGTTCAGTTTTGGTTCTGCCGCGCGAAGCGCGGCAATCAGTCGGGATTTTGCTCAAAATGAGTTCTGACTTTTTCCAACAAACACCACCAAATCGTATTTGGTGGAGCTGGCGGGAGTCGAACCCGCGACCTCCTGACTGCCAGTCAGACGTGCTCCCAACTGCACCACAGCCCCATCTTACATTCTCTGCTTCAGTATATGAATATAGCAGCGAGTGGCAAGAGATTTAATTTTTTTATCATGTTTGCTTATTTCTTCATCCAGTTCCTCTGATGTTATCTTATATTTCTTCAGAAGAGCCTCTTTTATTACCTCTTTAACTTTACTGGCAACCATAACTGTGCTGGATTTCTCCATAGACTTAAAATCAAGTGAAGTTATGTTGCCGATATTGTAGGTGCGCGCCGCTTCATCTATGTTTATTTCTGCCTTTTCTATTTCCCTGGATATTAAAGGAATAACAGAAGAGTCTGCTCCAAATTTCTCTCCTACAGTGGTTTCTAAAGGCAGAGAAAAAGGCATTGGCTCTTTCCCGATTTTGAGCTCGGGCGGGGGCGTGGCTATCTTGCGAGCAAGCTTTACTTTCAAGCCTTCCCGAATTATTTCAGCTAATTTTAGCATCGTTACCTCCTCTTCAGGAGAAATTCTCTAAACTCCCTGATTTTCAAATTCCAAAGGCAAGACGCATTGCCAACTTTTGGCTAAGCCCGGCTTGAATAATTTTTCTTTGCGTTGCCTCAATATTATATTTGACCCGCATTATCTTGAGCTCCATTTTTTCTGAGTCAAAAATGGCAAATGAAGCATAGGGGCATTCGTCTCTTGGCTGTCCTATGGAACCAGGATTGATAAAGAAAATTTCTTTCTTGTCTAATTTTATCGTCCTTGTTTCCTTGAATGATGTCTCTGCTTTCTCTTTTGTGAAGAATGCCGGGATATGGGTGTGGCTAAAGAAAATAATATCTAACCCCGGGTACTTCGCTTCAATGTGTTTGACATTTTCCTGTGCTTCTGTCAATGAAAAAATATATTCGTCTCTATCCCGTGGAGAACCATGAACAATGAGAATGCTTTCATCAATAATTTTCTCATCTGGAAGCGACTCAAGGAATGATTTTCGGGTACTATCCAGTCTTTCTCTTGACCAGAGTGCTGCGTGACGGGCAATTTCATTGAAACTAAAGCCGCTATCCTCGCCCGATGCCAGACGATCATGATTTCCTTTAATACTGATAACTTTATTTTCTTTGATAAAGTCCACGCAAGCCACAGGGTCGGCATTATAGCCAACAATATCTCCGGGGCAGATGAGTTTATCAATGTTTTCTCCTGAGAGTGCCTCTCTCACTGCATTGAGCGCCTCCAGGTTGGAATGTATATCCGCAATTATACCATATTTCATTTATTTCTTGCCAGCTTCACAGCGAACCTGATTGCCTGCTTGAGGCTTTGCGGATTAGCGCTTCCTTTTCCTGCCCGGTCAAAGGCGACGCCATGAGCAACGGAGGTTCTGATAATTGGCAATCCGAGGGTAACATTGACCCCGCTTATTGATGTCCAGGAGTAGCTTTTTTGGTCATAGCTGAACCCAACGGCTTTTACTGCAATGTGCCCCTGGTCATGATACATTGCTACTGCCAGGTCATACTCTCCTCCTCTTACCTTTGAGAAAATAGTATCCGGCGCAATGGGGCCATCTACATTAATTCCTTCTTTCTTTGCAGAGAGGATGGCAGGAATTATCTCTTTTTCTTCCTCCTTGCCAAAGAGGCCGCCCTCGCCTGCATGGGGGTTAAACCCCGCAACGGCAATCCGCGATTGCTTTATGCCAATTTTGGCTAATAATTCATTTCCCAATTTGATAACTGTTAATATCCTCTTTTTTTTTACTCGCCGCTGCGCCTCACTGAGAGGGAGATGTAATGACACATGAACAATTTTGAGGTCTCCATCGGCAAGCATCATTGCATATTCCTTTGTTTTCGTGAGACTTGCAATAAGCTCAGTGTGCCCGGGATATTTGCACCCGGCTTCCTTTATTGCTTCCTTATGGATGGGGCAGGTAACCATTGCTTGAATCTCTCCTGACAGGGCTAAGGCAGCCGCTTTTTTGATGTAGTCTATCGCCGCCTGACCACAGTCCGCATTTATTTCGCCATAAATGACGGAATTGGCGTCTATGTTGTCAAGATTGAGAATATTTATTACTCCATGTTTATTCGTGAGGTCAGCGGCGCTGGCGAGGGAGTTGAGGGAGAGCCTGCCCGTACTTTCAGTAAGAGCAATTGCCTTTGCCATAATTTCGGCATTGCCGATGACGAGCGGGATGCAAATGGAATAGAGGTTTTTTTCCGACAGGGCTTTTGCAATAATTTCCGGTCCAACTCCTGCCGGGTCTCCCATCGTAATGCCAATAATTGGCTTCTTCTTCAACATTTTCTTCAGTCTCTACAACTGCTCAATAATTACCTCGCTTCCTGATTTAACCTTTTTGAACTCTTCGGGGTTGCCAAGCAGTTTCCCGATTATGTTTACAGCGCTGGCAGGGCGAATCTCATCTCCCCGGCTTGCAGGAGTTTTGCCGAAGAAAATACAAAAGGCATTTCCTGAAGGCCAGTAGCCAATATCTCCCAATGCAACCACCTCTTTCGGATTCTCTAACTCGCATGCTACAGGGATGGAAAAATAAATCTCATCTCCCCACCTATTTCCACGAGCCTTAATTGGCATTATATCCCGGACGGCAAGAGCAGTCCCAGAATCATTAAACTCCATCTCCATCACTACCTCACCGGCAGTAATCTTCGCTTTCTTCCCCATCATTTCCTCCTTCCTGATATAAACTGCAAGAGTGTCACTCTTGATTATGCGCCAAAGGTTTTAATTTTAATAGTATTGATACTTGTCCACTTGTTATTTATGTATTCACCGGTGAGAATTATAAATTTTCGGCCCTTGTCAATTAAATGTTTCCTGTAAAGTTTTTCTTCTAATGCGGGGATGGTGCGATGCATTACATCGCTTGCCTGAAAATCCTTTTTATTAAGTAATATCGGATAAACATTATTGTAAAGAGCCATTTTTTGATATATGTTCTTTTTATAAGTAGCTGCAAAAATCGTAGCCTCAGGCCTGAATTTAGATAATATTTTTGCGGTAAGCCCTGTTTCAGTAAAAACAGCTATGGCATCATTGCTCAGGTCATAGGACAGAGATGTTGCCGAGTAACATAACGCCTCAATTAAATTGTGTACTCCGGGTAGTTCAAGTCCAGCAAAAAAATCTCTGCCGGTAAATATTGATTCAGCCTCTTCTGCAATTTTTGCCATTGTTTCTACCGATTTTATCGGATATTTTCCCATAGCGGTTTCGTTGGACAGCATAGTAAGGTCAGTTCCGTCAAGCACTCCATTGGCAACATCGCTAACCTCGGCTCGTGTCGGCAACTGGCTATCTGTCATTGAAGACAGCATTTCCGTGGCAATAATTGTAAATTTACCTTTTTTGTTTGCTTTTTTGATTATTCTCTTTTGTATCAGAGGAACTTTTGCAAAGGAAACTTCATCAGCCAAATCGCCGCGGGCAATCATTATACCATCTGTTTCTTCTATAATGGCATCAATATTGTCAACTGCTTCCGGTTTTTCTATTTTAGAAATAATAGCGGCGCTGGAATTATGTTTTTTAAGCAATTTACGGAGTTTTACAATATCCTCAGCTTTGCGAACAAAAGACAAAGATACATAATCAACCCCGGCTTTTGTTCCAAAAATTGCGTCTTTGATGTCCTTTTCTGTCATGGAAGGCAGAGAGATATTTGTATATGGCAGATTGATTCCTTTTCCTGTCAGGATAGTGCCTCCTTCAATTACTTTACAGTGCACTTCTTTTTTGGACCTATCGGTTCTTAACACCTTAAGAGTTATTTTCCCATCTGCTATCAATATTGCTTTCCCTGCTTTAGTATCTGATGCGATTTGAGGATAAGTTGTGGGGAGATAGAATTTTTCTTTATGTTCGGTATTGCCCGAGAGGATAATCTCATCTCCTTTTTTAACGGTTGTCGTGGTTTTAAGTTTTCCTATTCTGATTTTAGGACCCTGCAAATCCTGCATAATGGCAATTGGAATGTCTGTGTTTTTGCTTGCCTTTCGGATTGCGGAAATCATCTTGAAATGTTCTTCCTGTATCCCGAAAGAAAAATTTAATCGGCAGACATTCATCCCGGCCTTTGCCATTTTCTCTATCGTTGCTTGCTTGTTTGAGGCCGGGCCAATAGTTGCAATGATTTTAGTTTTTCTCATTTCTGCCCTATTTTTGGGTTATAGGTAGAGAAAATCATACCAAAATTGCTTTAATATGTCAAGTGTGAAGACCTGACCCCTCTATTTTCTTTTCTTTTCCTTGACGCAACCACTGTCATAGGGTATAAGTTAAATAACTGCTCAGGTAGATAGGCTGTTAGGCTGTAGCCAGAGTTTAGGTTTTAGCCCTGAATCAAGTTCAGGGTAGGTTTTAGAGGCAAAAGGTGGCGGTAATCACTAAAAAGATAAAATTGAGCACTGAAGGCAAGACCGATATCATTGATATTACCTCTGAGGTTTCATCTCAATTAGGAGAATGTCAACTTAAAAAAGGTGTGGTAGTTGTATTTATCCCTGGAGCGACAGGGGCAATTACTGTGCTTGAATATGAACCAGGATTAGTCAAGGACTTAAAAGAAGCGCTTGAAGTGATTGCTCCTCAGGATGGAGTTTATGCCCACAACAAGAAGTGGGGAGACATGAATGGCTATTCTCATATCAGGGCAGCCCTTCTTGGTCCATCGTTGAGTGTTCCATTTATTAATGGAAATTTACAATTGGGAAGGTGGCAGCAGATTATATTTATTGAACTTGATAATCGCCCTCGCTCCCGAGAAATAATTCTTCAATTTAGCGGAGAATAGATGAAGCCGGTTCTGCAGTTAGCACTTGATTTTGTTGATTTAAAACGGGCGCTCAAAGTTGCTCATGAAGCAGTGGCTGGAGGAGTGGACTGGCTGGAAGCAGGAACTCCTCTCATTAAGAGTGAAGGACTGGACGCTGTCAGGGCTCTGCGCCGGGAGTTCCCAGGACAAACGATTGTAGCTGATATGAAAGTGATGGATGCAGGGAGAATTGAGGTAGAATCCGCCGCAAAGGCAGGAGCAGATATTGTTGACGTCCTCGGAGCAGCCTCAGACGCAACTATTAAAGAGTGTATTGAAGCAGGAAAAAATTATGGAGCCAAAATCGTCATTGACACCATTGCTATGGATGAGGTAGTCAAAAGAGCCAGAGAAATAGAGGAAATGGGAGCTGACTATGTAAGTGTGCACATTCCTATTGACGACCAGATGTTGGGAGTTATTTCTTTTGCAAAAGTGACAGAGGTTGCCAGGGCAGTCAGGATTCCCATTGCCATTGCCGGGGGGATAAATTCGGAAACAGCGGCAGGTGCTGTTAGCGCGGGAGCAAGCATCATTATTGTTGGCGGGGCAATCAACAAAAGTAGCGATGCAACCCGGGCGGCAAGAGAAATTAAGCAGGGAATGACTACAGGAAAGAAGAAGAAAACACATCTCTATAAGAGAGCCATCCTGCCTGATATTCGTAAGATTTTTGAAATGGTTTCTACGGCAAACCTCTCCGATGCCTTGCATCGCAGTGGTAATTTAGAAGGGCTCATACTCATAACTCCCGGAGCAAAGATGATAGGCCCGGCTGTAACCGTAAGGACATATCCTGGCGATTGGGCAAAATCAGTTGAAGCTATTGATATTGCCGAGACTGCCGATGTGATTGTTATTGATGCCGGAGGCGTAGGCCCGGCGGTGTGGGGAGAATTAGCCACGCACAGTGCAATTCAGAAGAAACTATCCGGAGTCCTGATTGATGGAGCGATAAGAGATGTGGCAGAGATTAGAAAGCTGGGCTTTCCCGCATTTGCTAAGATAGTTACCCCCACTGCCGGAGAGCCAAAAGGGTTTGGCGAGATTGGAGTTCCCGTCAAGGTAGGGGGAGTTAGAATTAACCCGGGTGATTGGATAGTAGGAGATGACGACGGAGTGCTCCTCATTCCTGAGAAAAAGGTAGTTGAGATTGCCAATCGGGCAATGGATGTGCTTGAGAAGGAAAACAGGGTCAGAGAAGAGATTGAACGAGGAGAAACGCTTTCCTCTGTCGCTGAACTCCTGCGGTGGGAAAAGCATAAGACCATAGACCATTGACCATTGACCATTGACCAGTTACCAACAAAGTAGCGGTGCGACCCCGATTTGCATCGGGGCATGCTTATCGATGATTGTTTCTGAAAGCTGAAAGCTGAAAGCTGAAAGCTAAGGATAAAGATGTTACTAAAAGCAGAAGGTCTCGTTAAATTCTACAATGGAAGATGTATCGTCAATAGAGTCTCATTGGAGGTGAGGAAAGGGGAAATTGTGGGGCTCCTGGGGCCAAATGGAGCAGGAAAGACAACTACCTTTCATATGATGGTCGGACTTGTTACACCCGGTGATGGTAAAGTCTACCTTGGAGAAGATAACCTTACGCGATTGCCAATGTACCTCCGCGCAAGAAAAGGAATCGGATATCTGCCCCAGGAATCATCCGTCTTTCGTGGTCTCACGGTTGCTGAGAATATATTGGCAGTCCTGGAAACGATACCTATCACCCGGAGGAACCGCCAGCAGAGGTGCGAGGAGATTCTGAAAGAATTTAAACTTTCCCATATCTCACGCCAGAAAGCATTTACACTTTCAGGTGGAGAGACCCGCCGGGTAGAAATAGCCCGCGCTCTTGTTACTTCTCCTTCATTTATTTTGTTTGACGAGCCCTTCACGGGCATTGACCCGATTACTATCTCTGACATTCAACGCATTATTATTTCCTTGAAAGAGAAAGGTTATGGAATCTTAATCACTGACCACAGCGTCCGGGAGACCCTTGAAATAACTAATCGTGCTTATATCATTTATGAAGGGAAAATTCTTTTTTCAGGAACCTCAACAGAGCTTATTGAGCATGAAGAGGCGAGAAAGGTTTATCTGGGCAAAAACTTCAGATTTTGACCTGACATCAAGCTTTATGATAAAGTATGTCGGCAATAGTTAACGGGTGTCAGTAAACAAAGGCACAGCTGAAAGCTGAAAACTGAAAACTGAAAGCTGAATAGGATTAGGAGAAGGGGGAGCTTTAAATGAAGATGGTGGATTTTTTGAAGGCAGAGGCAATTAAGGTCAGTCTTGAGGCAAAAAACAAGAAAGGGATTATTGAAGAGCTTCTTGAGCTGCTTGTGCAGACAGGAAAGGTGAAGGACAAAAGCAATGTATTGAATGCTATCTTTGAGAGGGAAAAGATTGGCTCCACAGCAATAGGCAAAGGGGTTGCCATTCCTCATGCAAAGAGCAATGCCGTCACGGAGGTCACCGCCGCATGCGGGATATCTTTTGAGGGAGTAGATTTTGGACACACGGTGGACGATGAGCCAGTGCGTCTGTTTTTTCTCCTTGTTGCCCCCAACGATGCAGCCGGACCACATCTCAAGGCATTGGCAAGGCTCTCCCGCCTGCTTCACAACAGCGGTTTCCGCGAGTCACTGATGAAGGCAACAGCGAAGGAAGAGTTATTCTCAATTATCAGCGAGGAAGACAGGAAAAGACAGTGAAATGCGAAATAATCTGGCTGAGGTTCTCCTTGAAGTCCGCAATAAAACAGGATTGCATATGCGGGCTATTACCCTCTTTGTTAAGCAGGCAAGCCGATTTTCTTGCAAGGTAACTGTAGAAAAAAATGGGGAGGCAGTTGACGGCAAGAGCATCACAAGCTTAATGGCGCTTGGTGCGGAGAAAGGAAGTAAACTGAGGATTGTTGCTGTAGGAGATGGTGCTCAACAGGTAGTAGGGAAACTTAAGAAATTAATAGATGATAAGTTTGGAGAGAAATAAGTGCTAACAATAAAAGGAACTGGAGTCTCTCCCGGAATAAAAGTTGGCAAGGCTTTTCTCCTTAGCCGTGAGGGGCCTTTCATCCCCAGGTGGAGAATCTCAAGAGGAGAGGTTGATAGAGAACTTGCTCGTTTTGAGCGTGCCGTGGACCATGCAAAGAAAAGGATTATTCAGGTAAAAGATAAGATATCCCGTGAGATGGGTGAAAGATACGCCGACATCTTTGGTGCGCATTTACTTGTTCTTGAAGATATATCGCTTATTGAGGAAACAAAGCAACAGGTGCGGGAGAGAGAGATGAACGCGGAATATATCTTTGTAGGTGTGCTGGAAAGAATAGCAAAGAAGCTTTCTGCGCTTGACGATGAGTACCTTGGGGGAAGGTCGGTAGACATCAGAGATGTTGGGAAGAGAGTGCTGAGCAACATGATAGGTAGTAAGAGAAAAGGGCTTTCCCATATTAAAGAAGAGGTAATCATTGTTGCTCATGACCTATCTCCTTCCGATACGGCGACGATGCGCAAGGAAACTATCCTTGCATTTGCTACTGATGTGGGAGGGAAGGCATCACATACCGCAATTATGGCAAGGGCGATTGAGATCCCGGCAGTCGTTGGACTGAGAAATATAACAGAAGAAGTGGGGGAAGACGATACTGTCATCGTTGACGGAACAGAGGGAGTTGTAATTATTAATC
Source organism: candidate division NPL-UPA2 bacterium Unc8 (assembly GCA_003574845.1). Taxonomy (GTDB): domain Bacteria; phylum NPL-UPA2; class NPL-UPA2; order NPL-UPA2; family NPL-UPA2; genus NPL-UPA2. The sequence goes on along the minus strand of NDHY01000010.1, from coordinate 13,300 downwards.
CAGACGAGGAGACACTTGTTAAATATCAGAAAAAGGATTTAGAGTTGAAAACCTATGAGAAAGAATTTGAAGATTCTGTGCCTCTTCCTGCTCAAACCCGCCGCGGGCATCAGGTGAAATTGTCTGCTAACATAGAAATACTGGATGAGATACCATTAGTCCTCTCTCATGGAGCGGCAGGAATCGGGCTTTACCGGACAGAATTCTTCTACATAAATCGTCAAAAACTTCCCACTGAGGATGAGCACTATGAGGCATACAAATCAATTGTTGAGAAAATGGCTCCCTATTCCGTTACCATCAGAACTTTTGACATCGGAGGCGACAAGTTTATTTCTCAGTTACAGCTTCCTGAGGAGATGAGTTCATTCCGCGATTTTCGGTCTATTCGGTCCTATCTTGCCCAACCTGAGATTTTAAAAGTTCAACTGAGAGCAATTCTAAGAGCAGCCGTTCACGGAGAGCTTCGCGTCATGTATCCGATGATTTCCAGAATTGAGGAGTTGCGAGCAACCAAAGAGATTCTTGATACGGCCAAGGATGAACTGCGCCGCAGCGGGATTAGATTTAATGAGAGAATACGTGTCGGTGCAATGATTGAGACCCCTTCAGCGGTAATGACGGCTGACATACTGGCAAAGGAAGTTCATTTCTTCAGCATTGGCACAAACGACCTTGTCCAATATTCACTTGCCGCTGACAGAGTAGATGAGCAGAGACTTCAGCCCTATGAACCGGTTCATCCTGGTATCCTGAGGCTTATTAAGATGGTCATTGATACTGCCCACAGGGAGAAAATCCCGGTCAGCATATGTGGCGAGATGGCGTCTGAACCTGCTTACATTCCGATTCTTCTTGGTATGGGGCTTGATGAATTTAGTATGAGCGCTATTGCCATTCCGGAAGCGAAAAGGGTAATTCGCGCCATTACAATGACAGAGGCAAAACGCATTGCCAGAAAGTGTCTTACTATGTCAACAGCAGAAGAGGTTGACAGATATGCCAGGGAGAAGTTAAAAAAGATTGCGCCCGATGTAAGGCAATATTACCAGAGGTGATGTAAAGTTAGAAAATGTTGATGCAAATTAAAGAAACAGACAGCTCGGACATGCTAACCATCCTTCTTAATTTCCCGCAGCAGTGGGAAGAAGCAAGGAGGATTGGAAAAGAGTTCTCTCCTCCTGATTACAAGGAACTAAAAAAGATTGTCATTACCGGCTTGGGTGGCTCGGCGATTGGAGGTGACATACTTCGGCTATATCTAAATAGTGAGTTAGAGCTGCCAATATTTGTAAATAGAGATTATACTCTACCTCGCTTTGTTGACGATACCACGCTTTTTATGGCAGTAAGTTATTCAGGAAATACTGAAGAGACCCTGAGCGCCTACAAACACGCAAAGGAAGTTAGGGCAAAGATTGCTGCTGTTTCCAGCGGCGGGACATTAAGTAAGCTCTGTCACCAGGATGGTTTTCCAGTGACCACTGTTCCACCTGGACTTCCTCCGCGAACGGCACTTGGGTACTTATTTCTTCCGACTTTGATTACTCTCCAGAAGTTGGGGCTGGTCAAAGACAAGCAGGATGAGATTGAAGAAACTCTTCTTTTGCTCAGAAAGTTAAGTAGTGAATATGCTCCTGCTTCATCTGAGAATCAGCCATATAAACTTGCTTTGAAGCTCAAAGGAAAAATTCCTATCGTCTATCAGAGCGAGGCTCTGGGGGCAGTTGGTCTGCGCTGGAAAACTCAGATAAATGAAAACAGCAAGATTCTTGCTTACACCGTTAATTTTCCAGAGATGAATCATAACGAGATTGTTGGGTGGGAAAGGAGAAATATAGCGCCGATGGCTAACTTTAAGCCGCTTATCCTGAGAGATAAAGGAGAGGACGGGAGAATTGTCAGAAGAATTGATATTACAAAGTCAATTATTGGTGGTGAATTTGAGGAAATCTGGTCCCGTGGAGAATCTCTACTTGCCAGGCTCTTTTCCCTGATATATTACGGGGATTTCCTGAGTTTTTATCTGGCAATTCTTGCTGGCGTTGACCCTACTCCTGTAAAGCCAATAGACACCCTTAAAAGGGAGCTGGCTAAGGAAACTCCTCAATGAATATGGCTGCTCCATACTATGTAACAAAGCAGAGAAAAGGCTCTCCAAAAATTGTGTTGATCGGTGCAGGAAGCGCTCAGTTTACATTTCTCACGGTTTGCGACATCACCCGCAGCTTTGCGCTTGGTGGCAGCGAGCTGATTTTAGTAGATATAGAAGAAGAAAAGTTAGGAATGGTAACAGACCTTGCTATGCGACTTAATGAAAAGTTTAAAGCAGAATTAAAGATAAAAAAAACCACTGACCGCCGTCAAGCATTAGAAGGAGCGGATTTTGTTATCTCTGCCGTAGAGGTAGACAGAATGAACAGGTGGAAGATGGATTGCGAGATTCCGTTAAAACACGGAATCAAACAAGTCGTTGGTGAATGCGGAGGTCCTGGCGGCATCTCTCATAGCTTACGAGTAATTCCGATGGTAGTAGAGATATGCGAAGATATCCAGAAATTGTGCCCGGATGCTCTTTTTATCAATTACACCAATCCAATGGTGCGCGTTTGTTATGCTGTTGAACATTACACTGATGTCAACTTTATTGGGCTCTGCTGTGGATTTGATGGTCATCTAATGGCTCTCGCAGGTTTCCTTGCCTATCCGGAGGGATTAAGAGGAAGGGCGGCAGGGCTTAATCACTTTTCCTGGATTAAGGAACTGCAATTTAAGAGCGGGGGTGATGCCTACCCTGTATTAAAAGAAAAAATGCTGAAGGTGAAAGATTATTTTCAGCCAGTGTGCAAGGAAATGTACCATAGGTTTGGCTTATATGGCTCTCCCAGCGATGGGCATATAGCTGAGTTCATTTCAGATGGCTATGACATTTGCCATCCCGAAGAACGTGGTTATAATTGGATAAAACCGTATTTTGCCATGGTAGACATGGAAGAAGCGGCTCTTTTTATGTTCAGAGGAGAATTCTCCAGTCAGGAGAAGATTAGATGGTTCTCGGACCAATTGGAAAAAGGAAGGATTCCCGGGCTTATGGGCTCCGTGCTTACTGTATTAAGCCATAGTAATTATTTCAAGCCGTTTTATCCTACTTTACGCAAGGCTGCTTCCCTGGCAGCTAAAGGAGACTTCTCCTTTTTCAAAAAACTACTGCGGCTTGTCAGCTCTTACAAGGAAGGAAGAGCCGTTGAACTAATAGATGCGCTCCTAAGTACAGATAAAGAACCGCTTGAGTTGATGGTTAACGTTTCGAATCAGGGGCGGTATGTCAGTAATCTTCCACAGAATGCAGTTGTAGAGGTTCCTGCTCTGATTAGCAATGGCAAAATTCAGCCCTTAGATATGAAGGATTTACCAGGTGGAGCCGCGACTCTGTGTGAAACCCAGATTGAGATAGCAAAAATTAATGCGGAAGCGGCTTTGAGCGGCTCGCGCCAGCTCGCTCTTCAGGCAATGTTACTTGACCCGATAGTAGATAGTCATGATATAGCGGAAAAAGTGCTGGATGAGCTGTTGTGGACTCACGCAGATTTATTACCACGCTTTAATTAAGAAGAGCACCAGAGCAGCAGTTACTCACAGGAGTCAGGAGTCAGAAGTCAGAACTGCCTGCCTGTGCGGTTGCCTGCCTGAGCGAGAGCGCCTGCCTGAGCGAGAGCGCTCGCAGACAGGCTCGCAGTCAGGCACGCAGACAGGTGAACTGTGAACTGTATTTGACCCTTGAACCCTTATCCTTGCTAATCTTCCCCCCAGAAAACCAATAAGAAGAAAAATTCCAATGGCTAAGATAATGTTCATAGTTGCTGCTCAGTGTATCACATTTTTTTGTTGACAGCCATAGACAATGGTTGTATAATATGTTTAGTAGGTTCTAAACAATTAAAATACTTATGAATCCAGAATTAGAAAAAGTCAGAGATAGCTTTATTGAGACAATGGGGCAGTTGAGCATGAGTCTTGGTCTGAGCCAGGTAGTCGGTCAACTTTATGCTCTTCTCTACCTGAGCAATAAGCCGCTTTCATTGGATGACATGGTCGAAATTCTTGAAATAAGTAAGGGAAATGCCAGTGTCAATATCCGCGAGTTAGAAAGATGGGGAGCAGTTCGGAGAGTATGGGTCAAGGGTTCACGCAGGGACCACTATGAGAGTGAGTCGGATGTATTAAAGGTAGTGCTCAATCGTCTGAAAGATGGTCTACAGCGCAGGATAAATAACACAATGGATGCCATAGGCAAAATGTCTGAGCTGATTAACGAAGGCAAGAAAGAATTCAGCGCAACAGAGAAAAAGACGGCTATGATATACATTGAAAGACTTAATGAGATTAAAGAATTCCGCAGTGTGATAAGAGGCTTTCTAAGAAACGTTTCCGAATTTATTCCTGAGAAAGATAAACTACAAAGGAGGTCCTGACTCTTGACTACCGACTACCGACTACCGACTATTTTAGTGACCGGCGCTGAGGGACAGCTCGGCTCCGAACTGGTGAAGGTATTGAGCGATGGTTATCTAATAATCCCCGCCGGTAGAGCCGATTTTGATATTACGCACTTTGAAGCAACGAGAAATTTCATTAAAGAAGCTCAACCTGATGCGATTATCCATACCGCCGCCTTCACCGATGTTGATAACTGTGAGAATCAACAGGACAAAGCCTTTAACGTCAATGCGGTGGGAACTAAAAATGTAGCTATTGTCGCTAAAGAAATTGATGTTAGATTATTCTACATTAGCACTGATTATGTCTTTGATGGAACAAAAGAAGACCCTTATCTGGAGACTGACAAGCCTAATCCTGTTAACGCCTATGGAAAATCCAAGCTTCTGGGAGAAAACTTTGTGAAAGAGCAATTGCACAAATTCTTCATCATTCGCACCGCCTGGCTTTATGGGCTTGGTGGAAAAAATTTTGTCAAAACAATGCTCAATCTTGCCCGGCGAGGCAAACAACTTCAAGTGGTTGACGACCAGCGCGGCACCCCAACTTATGCCGTAGACCTCGCCCGGCAGATTAAAAAGCTGCTCCCTCTTACATCATATGGGACCTACCATTGTGTTTCTCAAGGGAACTGCACCTGGTATGAATTTGCACTGGAGATCTTCAAAAGCCCTAATACCCGGGACCTAAAACCTATAACCATAAGGCCGGTAACCAGTGAGGAATTCTCCCGCCCGGCAAAACGTCCTAAAAATTCAGTGCTAAAAAATCACATGCTAAAACTTCAGGGGCTTGACATTATGCCCCCATGGGAGGAGTCTCTGAGGGAGTTTATGACAACAATAAGGAGGAATCAATGAAAGGAATTATCCTTGCGGGGGGAAGAGCCACCAGGCTTTATCCGGTAACCCTGGCAACCACAAAACAGCTCTTGCCTGTCTATGACAAGCCAATGATTTACTATCCACTATCAGTCTTAATACTTGCTGGTATCCGGGAGATACTGATTATCTCCACCCCACAGGAGTTGCCGCGGTTCCAGGCTCTCCTCTCCGATGGAGCGCAGTTGGGGCTGCAGATTCACTATGCTTCGCAGTCATCACCCAGAGGGATAGCCGATGCTTTCATTATTGGTGAAGACTTTATCGGAAAAGATTGCGTCAGTCTTGTTCTGGGAGATAATATTTTCTATGGTCATGGCTTACCGGAGATTCTAAAGGGCGCCGCAGCTAAGGTGCAAAGCAAAGGAGGAGCAGTGATATTTGGCTATTATGTAAGCGACCCTGAACGGTATGGAGTTGTAGAATTTGACAATTTTGGAGCAGTGCTCTCTATTAAAGAAAAGCCAGAGAAGCCGAAGTCAAACTATGCCATTACCGGGCTCTATTTTTATGACCGGAGCGTAGTGGAAATTGCGAAGAAACTCACGCCTTCTTCAAGAGGAGAATTAGAGATTACCTCCATAAGTCAAGCCTATCTTGAACAGGGAAAATTGAACGTTGAGCTCCTTGGAAGAGGCTTTGCCTGGCTTGACACCGGCACCCATGAAAGCCTGCTAAAAGCCGGAGAGTTCATTGCCACACTTGAAAAACGACAGGCACTTAAAATAAGCTGCATTGAGGAAATTGCCTATAACCTCGGCTACATTAACAAGGAACAATTACGCGCGCTGGCAACAACATTTGACAACAGTAGTTACGGCGATTACCTGAAAAGGGTATTGGAGGACTGATGCCATTTAAATTTGATAGGCTCGCTATACCTGAAATTGTCGTGATTACGCCTGAAGTCTTTTCCGACGACCGCGGCTTTTTTGCGGAAACTTACAAATATTCTGATTTTGCTGCCTTTGGTATCAAAGAGCGCTTTGTTCAGGATAATTATTCCTGCTCTGTCCAGGGGGTTCTCCGCGGGCTTCATTACCAGCGTCATCCTAAAGCGCAGGGAAAGCTGGTGCAAGTCATCTTTGGTGAGATATTTGATGTGGCGGTAGACATCCGTAAAGGCTCGCCGACTTATGGCAAATGGGTAGAGATTACCCTTTCGGCAGAAAAGATGCAAATGCTCTACATTCCCGCTGGCTTTGCTCATGGTTTTTGCGTATTAAGCGAGAAGGCTGATGTTGTCTATAAAACAACAGAGGAATACTCCCCCGAACATGATACAGGAATCATCTGGGACGACCCGAAGGTCGGTATCCACTGGCCTGTTAAGCAGCCCATCGTCTCTGTCAGGGATGCCGGCCTTCCTTTTCTCTAGGTATTAGATATTAGGTGTTAGATATAGGAGAGCAGAACAATATGGATTTCAAAAGGAAGGAGCGAGATACCGATGATTAAAAGAGATGTACCCACTAAGACTCAACACCCACCACCCACCATCCTGGTTACTGGCGGTGCTGGCTTCATCGGAAGCAATTTCATCAGATATATGCTTGAAAATCATGATGACGTGGTGGTCATCAACCTGGACAAATTAACCTATGCCGGCAACCTCGCCAACCTCGCCGATATTGAAGCCAAATACGGCACTACCAACCACTCACCGCAAACCACTCACCACCCACCCCGTTACTTTTTCGTCAAAGGCGACATCTGCAACCGCAAGCTCGTGAACTCCCTCTTCTCCGGCACTTATTTCTCTGAACTAATACCCAAGACCCAAAACCTAACACCTAACGTTGTAGTGAACTTCGCCGCTGAATCCCACGTAGACCGCAGCATCACGGACTCCTCCCCCTTCATAAAGACCAATGTCCAGGGAACCCAAGTCCTTCTTGAGGCAGCGAAGAAGCACAACCTTGATAAATTCATTCAGGTTAGTTGTTATGATGAAAAGACAAGAGCAATGACCACGGAAGGATTAAAAACATATAAGGAATTGAGAGAAGGAGATTTAGTTTTTTCGTTAAATCCCAGGACCAGAGAAATAGAAGTTAAACCTGTTGAAAAAGTTATCATTCAATCTTATCAAGGAGAAATGATTCATTTCAAAAATCAACGAATCGATCTGCTTGTTACCCCCAACCATAATATGTTTATTCTTGATACGACTAAAAAGAACTTACTCGTCGAGTCAGCTGGAAAAATTTCAAAAAGAAGTATTTTTTATATACCAGAAGGTTACTGGTTAGGGAAAGAAGAAGAACATTTCAATATAAAAAATTATGGCAGACTGAAAACAAAAGACTTGCTTTATATTTTAGGGATTTTTATTGGAGATGGCTTTACCGCCTATCAAGAAAAGGAAGTAGAAACAAAAACGGGTTTAGCCAGAAAAGATTACTCTGAGAAGTCGAGGGATAAAAAGACCGGTAGATTTAAAAGTATAGAAAGGCAAAGTAATTATAAGACGAAAATGCATAGCTATAGAATATTCTTGGACATTCCAGAGGATGATAGATGCCGTAATAGAGTAGAAGCAACGCTGTCTGGTCTGGGTGTAAGGTATCATTGTCATAAGGGAAAGGCAGGGACGCACTTGTATTTTACCTCAAAGATATTCATGGAGCTTTTTAACCAATGCGGTCAAGGTGCGCTTAATAAACATATTCCACGCTGGGCGTTAGAATATTCACCAAAATATCTAAAATATTTATTGGAAGGCTTAATGGATTCTAATGGCTCTAAAAGGAAGATATATTATACCTCCTCAGAAAGACTAGTAATCGATATTTGTGAACTCTGCATAAAATTGAATCTTAAGCCAAGCATACATAAGAGGCATAGTCGTGCTTTTATAAATGGCAGGAGGATTGAAGGTGATTCATATTATATCTTTATTGCCAATACCATTAAATCCATTAGTCGCCATAAAAATAGGATGACCGATTATAAAGGTGTTGTTTGGTGCCTAAAGGTCAAGGATAATAAAAATTTTATTGTTGAAAGGAATGGTAGATTTAATTTCTGTGGAAATACCGACGAAGTCTATGGCTCACTAGGAGCGCTGGGTAAGTTTACCGAAGAATCACCTCTTTTGCCCAACAGTCCCTATGCTGCAAGCAAGGCAGCCGCCGATTGTTTATGTCGGGCGTATTATCATACCTATGGTTTGCCGGTCATTATCACTCGCTGCTCCAATAATTATGGACCCTTCCAGTTCCCCGAAAAGCTTATCCCCCTCGTTATCACCAATGCCCTGGAGGGCAAGGAAATTCCTGTCTATGGCGACGGGCTAAATGTCCGTGACTGGATCCATGTAGAAGACCATTGTCGAGCTCTTGACCTTGTCATACAGCAAGGTAAGCCAGGTGAAATATACAATGTTGGCGGAAACTGCGAGAAAACTAACCTGGAGCTGGTGCATTGTATTTTCGATATAATGGAGAAACCTCACTCCCTCATTACTTTTGTAGCCGACCGTCCAGGCCACGACCGACGCTATGCCTTAGACGTCACTAAAATAAGCCGGGGGTTAGGCTGGGGAGCAAACATATCTTTTGAGGAGGGATTGAAAAAGACGATTGAGTGGTACAGGGGGTTGTAGAATGGAGGTATATGAAGCTGTGAGAGGTTTTGTTGGAGCTTAAAAAAATGAAAACATTGTCAAAAAAGACCCGCAAAAGAATTGTTGAGAGAATAAACAGTCATTTCAAACCTGAGAAAATTATCCTTTTTGGTTCTTATGCCTATGGGACTCCAAAAAAGAATAGCGATGTAGATTTGTTTATTGTTATGGAGACTGAGGATAAACCTTCAAAGCGTCGTATAGAAATAAGTGGATTGTTCCGGGATAGGCAGATGCCTATGGACTTTATTGTAAAAACTCCGTCTGAAGTTAAAGAACGCCTATTGATGGGTGATTTTTTTATTAATAGAATTCTTAAGAAAGGTGAGGTGCTCTATGAGAAAAAAATTGGTTGAGGAATGGATATATAAGGCAGAGGAAGATTTTGAATCTGCTTTATATCTGGTAAAAAAGCGCAAAAAACCTATTCCGGATGTAGTTTGTTTCCACTCCCAGCAATGTATTGAAAAATATCTGAAAGCTTTTCTTGTAAAAAACAGTATTGAGCCACCTGAAATACATGACCTCCAGAGATTGAATAGACTGTGTGGTGATATGGATAAAAACTTCAATAAAATAAGTGATGAGTTAGATATTCTTAATGCCTATGCAATTAATTTTCGTTATCCTGGTGAAAAGGCAACTATAGAGGAATCCCGGGAAAGTGTCTTAGTAATGAGGAAAGTACGTGAATTTATACGAAGGAAAGTAGGGATTTAAGCCGATGAAACATAACATAAGATTATCTACAAAAGAGAAGATAAATATATGGCTTGACCTGTGTGAATTTTCATCAGGATTGATGGAAAGCACAATGTCAAAAAAGGAATTAAACAGGAAGCTGGAAAAGATGAGAAGTGAGCATTTGAAAAGGGATAGGATTATGTTAGAAAAGATAGGAAGATTGAAATAGTGACAAAGAATATTTTGCTCACAGTATTGAGTGAGCTGCTGAAGGTATGTAAAGACCACAAGGTAAAGATTGTCCTTATGGGAGGTATAGCTGTTGGTGTATATGCCAGACCTCGAGCCACTTATGATATTGATGGTATTATCTCTATCAGAGAAGAGCAGATAGAGAATTTTCTCAATACCCTGAAGGAGGCAGGATTCAGGTATGATAAAAAGGAGCCGATTAAGTTTATTCAAGGCCTTTCGTTCATCACTCTTTGTTATACCAAATACAAGACTTACGTCGACCTTTTTATCGCCGGCAATAAGTTCCAGGAGAATATATTGGCCAGAGTAAAAAAGGTTCGGTTTAACAAAATGACCCTTAATATTATCTCTCTTGAAGATCTAATTCTTATAAAGTTGCAGACTGGAAGGGAGAGGGATATTGAAGATGTAAGGGATATGATTACAGAAAATAAGGAAAAGATAGATTTTGGATATTTAATGAGGTGGGCTCGTGCCTTAAATATCCACATCTTTTTAGAAGATGAGCTTAAGAGTTTGAGAATAGGCAGCTGATGATACGCATGAACCGAAAATTAGAAAAAGCCAGAGATAACTTCATTGGTAACCGTGAACGGTTACGAATTTTCTGGATGCTTTGTCTGAAGAAGGTCTTAAGTTTAACAGGAAAAAGGCAGAAGAATCATTTCTGGCAAGGGGAGTTTTCAGATTTATAGTCTGTCTGGTTATATTCTTAACGGAGACGAGGGTGGTGGAGAGGATATAAAAGGTAAATGAGTAAATGGGTGGATGGGTGAGATAGAATATCTAAATGAGAGATAATTATTTATTGAGCCGTAATGAGGCAATGAGACAACGATTATTTTTATCACATTGCACAACTAAAGCTGGACGAAGTTTTCTCTGCGTTAGTCCAGTAGAAATAAGATGATAATAGACCAAGACTATGTCGCCTCGTTTTAATTCAAGCATTATAGATGTCCAATTTAGGGTCGTCCCAGTATTTAGAAACAACATCTTGTTGGGCTTGCAACATAAGGTGATGCGAATTTCTAAAACTTATGAATTCGATGAAGTCCAATACTTCGGTTGCTTTTTCGGGAGGTATCTCCCTGACCCTTTGCATGATTGTCTTTTCAACACTATAAATCGCTTTCAATAACTTCCAAGGAATGTCAAGGGGAAAAGGAATTATGGTTATTGAGTTAGCTCCGCAAATATGATTATTGTTACATTTTTGGTAGCCGCAACCTTTAGGTTGCGTAGAATTATCGTCGGTGGAACGCAGACTGAAGTCTGCGACTACCATGTTGCGGAGTTAAATCAATATGCATAAAAGGAATTGAGTGTGGAAATGGGTAGAACAGTAAATGAGAATATAAGAAAATGGTGATTGAAGAATATGGCATGGACAAGTTTAAGATGCGGGTGAAGCAGACAAGATGAACTTATTTACCAAAACAATCAAACTTTAGCAGCATTATTTTTGCCTGGAGAATAGCGGGAGATATTGTGAACATAACTATAACAACTTATGAACCGGACAATTCCCTGAAGAAAGGGTATCTATCTATTTTCAGCGAGATATTCAATGAGATTAAAAGAAATAGATGGCTTACCTACCAATTATTCAGAAGAGACTTTTTTGCCGTATATAAACAATCATTTATGGGGATTTTATGGGTGTTGATAATACCGCTTGTCAGCGTTGGCACATTTATTGTGTTGAACCGTGCTGGTATATTTACCATTGGCGATATTAAGGTGCCCTACCCGATTTATGCGCTACTTGGTATGGCATTCTGGCAGTTGTTTGCAACCGGGCTGGTTGCAGGTTCAAATTCACTGGTAAACGCAGGTTCAATGATAGTAAAAATCAACTTCTCCAAAAAATCATTGGTGATTGCCTCCGCCGGCCAATCAATAGTATCATTTCTAATTCAGTTCGTTCTGGTGGGGACATTATTTGTTTATTATGGAATTGCACCGAGCATGGCAATTTTATTGATTCCAATTATTATAATTCCCATAATGCTGCTTACACTTGGACTTGGCTTCATTCTATCACTTCTAAATGGGATTATGAGGGATATTGGAAATATGCTCTCGGTGCTCGTAACCTTTTTAATGTTCCTGACACCCGTTTTGTACGCAAGGCCGACCATGGGAATACTGGCCACTGTTACAAACTATAATCCACTATACTATCTCGTTTCAGTGCCAAGAGACCTTATATTAATGGGAACGCTCCCCGAATGGAAGGGATTTTTAATCGCCAGCATTGTTTCAGTCATCGTTTTTGTAGTGTGTCTGGTTATATTCCATCTCACAGAGACAAGGGTTGCGGAGAGAATATAAAAGATAGTTATTAATTATGAGTGTTTGGTGTTGAGTTAACAACTAAGAACTCAAAACTCAAAACTATAGTATGAAGGGATTATTTCTACACTTTCTACTATTCATTTATAGAATCTGATTGTCCAAAAATGGGATGCGTTCCTAATTAACGAGGTTTTTGAAGAGGTGGGAGGATGAAGAAATTTTCTGAATGGAATAAAGCAGCTAAACAAGAAAGGATTTTACTTACCCGTTGTCGTGAGCATATTCGGAAAATAGACCCTCATACTACAGTTATTTTATATGGCTCTAGAGCACGGGGAGATTGTGACCCCGAGTCTGATTACGATCTCCTTGTTTTAGTTGATAAGCCTGTAACCCTTGAACAAGAGGACTTTATCCGTCGTCAGTTGTTTCCTGTAGAGATTGAAACTGGCCATGTTTTTACTGTTAGTGTTTATAGCTACCAGCAGTGGGCGAGTTCGTTGTATCAAGCAATGCCGTTTCATCAGAATGTTGAAAAGTATGGGGTGATTTTATGACAAACGAGGTTTTTACTATAATTAACTACCGTCTGGGGCGAGCGAAAGAAGCCATCGAGGAAGCAGAGATTCTTTTAGAAAAAGGGTATACAAATACATTTGTCAATCGTCTTTATTATGCCTGTTTTTATACTGTTTCTGCTTTATTGCTGACGAAAGGATTATCTTCTGCAAAACATAGTGGAGTGAGAAGCCTTTTTCATAAGCATTTTGTTAAATCTGGCGTAGTAGATGTGGAATTAGGACAACTCTATGATCGTTTGTTTGATAATCGCCAAAAGGGCGATTATGCTGACCTTGTGAAATTTAATTTGGTAGAAGTGACGCCGTGGCTTGAAGAAGCCAAAAAATTTGTCGCTGGCTTGGAAGATGTAATTATAAAAAAGAAAGGGCGATAAGGGTTTGAATGAGAGGCAGATAAAAGCTGTGTCATACATAAAAGATAGTTATTAATTATGAGTGTTTGGTGTTGAGTGAACTTAAGAGTTTGAGAATAG
>NDHY01000001.1 GCA_003574845.1 candidate division NPL-UPA2 bacterium Unc8 | reverse complement strand
TTTGACAAGACATAATCAAACATCAAACACGGGCGTTTGGCACAATAGGGCAAGGCAGTTTAATTTTTATTTGAGAGGTTTTAAGTATCTTTTCATTATGAGAAAGCCACGACCATAGAAGATTTAATCAAACTTCATGAGGAAAAGAAAGAAAGCCTTGGACAGGATTATTTATAAAAAATGAAGAAAAATAATATCAATAAAAATATCAACAAAGGTGAAATTGTTATTTACCGGACCGCCAAAAAAGAGGTGCAGTTAAGAGTGCGGTTGGAGAGGGAAACGGTTTGGCTTGATGCGTATCAGATGGGGTAAGTTTTTGATATTGATAGAACCGTAATTGTAAAACATATTCATAATATTTATAGAGCTGGCGAATTGTCTGAAACTTCAACCTGTGCAAAAATTGCACAGGTTGCTGCTGATGACATTATCAATCCTATAAGTGGTTAACTATGCTCTACAAATAAAATAACTTATGAGAAGAATTATGAATTCAAAAATTAAAATCTTGATTGGGATTTTGGTTGTTGGAATTGTCTTGATTAGTGGGTAGTGGATTTGGAATTATTACAAAAATTAAAAGATTGGAGAAGCGCTGTTGCGCAAAGAGAAAAGATAGAACCCTATCGTGTCTTGCAAAATAAGACCATTGAAACCATTGCTGAATTGAAGCCAAAGACGAAAGATGAAGTGTTAGCTATCAAAGGCATCAGGGAGAGAAAGTTTGAAAAGTATGGCATTGCTCTATTGTCATTGGTAAATAAGGAGACGGATGAAGTTGCAAAAGACGAAAGACCATACACAGTAAGCAATTATCTCAATCTGCTTAATAGCCAAATTAGAAAGAATGAAGCGCGCATCCAGGGAGAGATTAGCAGTTTAGACATTAGGAATACTTATCTGTTTTTTACATTAAAAGACAAAGACGATGAGAGCGTTCTCAATTGTTTTATGTGGGATAGCAATTATCAGCTATATGGCATCTCTTTAAAAGAAGGAATGGAGCTCATTATTGATGGATTTCCAGAGATATATAAAAAGACAGGGAGGCTTTCTATTCGGGTTTCAGCGATAGAGCTTGTTGGCGAAGGAGCGCTAAAAAAAGCATACGATGAATTGAAAAAAAAATTAGAAAGAGAAGGGCTATTTGTCGAAGAACGTAAAAGAGCCATTCCTGAACTTCCTCAAAAGATCGGACTCATCACATCAAAAAGAGGAGCGGTTATCCATGATTTTTTAAATAATCTCGGCACATATGGATATCGGACCAAATTCATAGATTCAAGGGTTGAAGGCCAAATCGCTGTTCAGGATTTGCTCTCTGCCATTACCTATTTTAATAATCAAAATATTGATGTCCTGGTAATTATCAGAGGCGGCGGAAGTCTGGAAAGTTTTCAGGCGTTTAATAATGAAGCGCTGGCGCGTAAAATTTCAGAATGTAAAATCCCGGTTGTTTGCGGGATTGGGCACGACAAAGACATTCCGTTAGTTTCGCTTGTTGCTGACAAATCTGTTTCAACGCCAACAGCCGCAGCGAATATCCTTAATGAGACATGGAATAACGTCTTAAGAAATTTGACAATTTTTGAGAGAGACATAATATATAAGGAGCAAAGAGCGCTGGCAGACGCAAGATATAATTTTGACCGATTGTCTGATAAGATAAGAAGGCGTTTTGATCTTATCTTCCAGGAATTCAACGAATTAAAACATCGGCTTAAAAATGCATTGTTGAGTATTAATTATAAGATTAAAGATACTAGAAAAACATCAAAGAATTTACTTGATTTGTTTTTAAAAAATTTTCAAAAAGATGTTGAAAAAACAAATAATCTTTTAGATGATATTGGAAGACGAATAAAGATTTTGGATCCTATTCGTCAACTTAAGTTCGGTTATAGCATCGCAACAATTAATGGTAAGATAATTAAAAGCGTTAGGAATGTCAGCAGAGGAGAGATGATTGATATCCAAATCTCTGATGGTAAGATAGAGTCTAAGGTGGCTCGTGTTATTCAAGAAGATGCGGGATAAATAATCTTAAAGTTATGGCTAAAGATAGATTAAAAGATTCATTAAAAAAACTCAAAGCAATCGTGGAATGGTTTGACGCTCAAGGGGAAGTAGATGTGGAGGCCGGCCTTGAAAAGGTAAAAGAAGGGGTAGCTTTAATTAAAGAAAGCAAAAGCGAATTGAAAAAGCTTGAAAATGAGTTTGAAGAGGTAAAAAAAGAGTTTGGAAAGATAGATGAAGAAGAGGTGGGCAAAGATAATACAAAATCAGAAGAATTATCTTCCTAAATCATCTTGTGGTTTTTGGCTGTAGTTGCGAATTTTCAATTCATACCTGCCTATTTTTAGTTGTTTTACAAAAACACTTCATATAATAACGAGTTAGGCGAAACTGGCTTTTTAATAAAAGAAAAGAATATCTTAAGAGAGGGGGTTGAGGATGACATCGAAAGTGGAAAATTTGGCTGCTAAGATTGCAGCTTTGGGAGAGCATAAGCAACAAGCACTCTGGGGACGTGTGGCTGAGTTAAACTTCCGTCGTGGCCTATCTGCCCTTTCAGAACAATATCGAGAAAGATTGCGGCAGCAAGGACAATTAGACCGCTCGGTTGAAGAGATTTTAGCGGATTTAAAACAGATTCGTGAAGAGATTGCTGCACATGACTATCCGGGATGAAAGAGTTGTTCTGGACACCAACGTTTGGATATTTGGCTTACGGCATCACCCGGAGCTTCCAGCTTGTGCTCTTCTTTTGGAACGATTAGGTCAAATACAGGTGATTCTCCCAAGCCAGGTCTTGCGAGAATTGCAAGCTAATCTTACAGAGAGCGAATTGAGAACACTCTTTCACTTGCTGAAACAGTTCCCAAAACAAATCGTGATTCATTGTGGGAAGGCGGAGATGGAGACCGTCCGCAAATACCAAAGTCTTGGCTGTAAACTTGGCGATGCGGCAATAGCAGCCCAATTAGAGGAGTTAGAGGTGGAGACACTAATCACAGAGAATCGGCACTTTTTAGAGGAACTTAAAAATTTGCCCTTCCGAAGGTTGAGTGCAACTGAAGCGTTAGCGGAGTTAGAAAAGGTAGAGGGCTAGAGGGGATAGTCTTAATGAGGCCAGCTTCGCCTAACACAGCATATACGGCTCACTTCGTTCGCCTAAATTTCGGCTATGCCGAAACTTCGTATATGCTGGGAACGTTATACGCCATCGCTGTGCCCTAAATTAAGGTATATAAATCATCAGGGGTGGTTTTGAGAAAATTATAATGCAACATAGGCATAGTTTTGATATCTTTGGTAACTAATTTTGCAAATATAGTTGCAAAAATGGTTAAAAATGGTATAATTGCAAACAGAATTGTAAGAGGAGGCACAGTGAAACCTGATAGGCATCTGGAAAAGGCAAACAGTATTCAGAAAAGTTTGAAAAACTTATTGCCCGATGAGGAAGGTAGAAATGAGGAGGAAATTTCTGAGAAGTTTACCAATTTAGATATCCTTCGTCAGGGAGAAGCTGTCGCGGGAAATTATGGGAGGAATTATATGATAAAGCTTCAGATGAAGATGTGGTTACTGATGACGCTGATGTTTGGTATTCTATACGGAGTGATTGCCGGGATTGGCAGTTATCTGGGAGTAGGCAATGCCATCATCTATATTATCCTTGCTGTCTTATTTATAGGATTTCAATATTGGTTTGGGCCTTCAATGGTTTCCAGGATGATGCAGGTGAGATATGTCTCAGAAAAGGAGGAACCAGCGCTTCATCGCCAGATAGCTGAGCTATCTCGAAAGGCAGGAATTCCCAAACCAAAAGTTGGCATCTCCCGGCTTTCCATACCCAATGCCTTTGCTTTTGGCAGAACGATAAAAGATGGCAGGGTTTGCATAACCGAAGGAATACGGAGATTGCTCAGTAAAGATGAGTTAAGGGCAGTGTTAGGTCATGAAATTGCTCATCTTAAGCACAGGGATATGATGATTATTACTTTGCTTTCCGTCATCCCACTCATTCTTTACTGGATTGCCTTTAGCATGATGTGGGGTGGAGCATTCGGGGGGCGGAGGCAGAGTGGCGGTTATGCTCTTTTAATTGGTCTTGGGGCTTTTTTGCTTTATTTTTTGACTAACCTGCTGATTTTGTATGGTTCAAGGATCAGAGAATACTATGCTGACGAAAGAAGCGTTAAGCTTGGAAATCCTCCTCATCATTTAGCTTCGGCTCTGTATAAATTAGTCTACGGCGCTGCTCGGGCAAGGGAAACTGTTCATGGAACAGAAGAACTAAGAAGGGTAGGGGCAGTCAGGGCTTTTTTCTTAAACGACGTTGAGCGGGCATGGAACGAGGTTAAAGAGTTAAGAGAAGTTGACAAAGATTTATCGGGAACGATAGATGAGAAAGAGCTCTTGGCTTTAAGAAGCAAGAAGCCAAAGCTCACACGCGCCGAAAAAATGATGGAAATCTTTACCACTCATCCTAATATGCTAAAGAGAGTCAAGCGCCTGTCATTATTGGACTAAATAGCTTATAAAGGAGAATTCTTTGAGATATAAAGAAGCAGGAGTGGATATAGACTCTGGCGATAGATTTGTAGAGAAGATTAAGTCTCTGGTGCGACGGGCTTCCCGTCCTGAAGTTCTGGGCGGTATTGGCGCTTTTAGTGGACTATTTCAGATAGATGTTAGGAAATATCGGTGTCCGGTGCTCGTGGCTGGAGCTGATGGAGTGGGAACAAAGTCAAGAATTGCTGCTATCCTTGATAAATGGAATACGATTGGTATTGACCTGGTTGCAATGTCTGTTAACGATATCTTGGCACAGGGGGCAGAGCCTCTCTTTTTTCTTGATTACCTATCAATGGGAAAATTGGACTCCAGCCGTGCAGAGAAGGTGATTAAGGGAATAGTTGAGGGTTGTGAATTAGCCGGATGCGCTCTTTTAGGAGGAGAGACGGCTGAGATGCCGGGGTTTTATCCTGAAGGTGAATGTGAATTGGCCGGGTTTGCCGTCGGGGTGGTAGAGAAAGACAGAATAATTAATGGCTCAAAAATAAAAGTTGGTGATAAAATCATCGGGATTGCCGGGAACGGACTGCACAGTAACGGATATTCTATGGTGAGAAAAGTCTTTGGCATAGATGATGATCGCTCACGAGCAAGGACAATACTGGGCAGCTTCATTGGAGATTTAGGATGCAGCCTGGGAGAGGAGCTCCTTAAGCCAACGAAGATATATGTTAAATCAATGCTTACTGTTCTTGAAAGATTTAAAGTCAATGGGATTGCTCATATTACCGGAGGAGGGATGAAAGGAAACATTCCGCGCATCCTCTCTGATGGGTGCAAAGCCATTGTCCATAGGAATAGGTGGCAGGCGCCTCCCATATTTGAAATTGTTCAAAGAAAAGGTAATGTCCCTGATGATGAGATGTTCAAGGTCTTTAATATGGGAATTGGAATGGCGCTGGTTGTTTCCTCTGAAGAAGCAGAAGAAATAAAATCTGAATTAGTGAAAAAAGGAGAAGGAGCCTCAATCATTGGCGAGATTGTTTCTGGGAAAAAAGAAATAGAGATTATTTAGAGGCGAGACAGCTTATAAACATGCAGATAAAGAGAGCGCTGATTAGCGTTTCAGATAAAAAGGGAATTGTTGAATTTGCTCGTGGGTTACATGAGATGGGGGTGGAAATTCTATCCACCGGAGGGACGGCAACTCTGATTGGTGAGGCAGGAATCCCGGTGCGTTTAGTATCTGATTACACAGGCTGTCCGGAGATACTTGATGGACGAGTAAAGACTCTGCATCCTAAAATTCATGGTGCTCTCCTTGCGCGCCGTAAAAAAAAGTCTCATATGAAGCAAATTGTGCAGAATGAGATAGAGCTCATTGACCTGGTGGTCGTTAATCTTTATCCATTTGAAGAGGTAGCAAGAAAAGAAGGTGTGAGCATAGAGGAGATATTGGAGAACATAGATATCGGGGGACCGAGCATGCTCCGCTCTGCCGCCAAGAATTATCAGGATGTTGTGGTGATAACTGACCCTGAAGATTATCAGCCAATCCTGAAAGAGATAAAGCATAATGGTAAAATCTCTATGGAGAGGAGAGGTGCTCTTGCCCTCAAGGTGTTTTTGAGGACTGCCCAATACGATGCGGCAATTAGTAATTATCTGAAGTCAGCTCTCAGCCTTCAGCCTTCAGCTCTCAGCCCTTTCCCTGAGAGGCTAACCCTTGCTTTTCAAAAAATTCAGAGCTTGAGGTATGGCGAAAATCCCCACCAGCAGGCTGCTTTTTATAAAGAATTTGATGCTGGCATGGAAACTCTTGCCCAGGCAAAAAAGTTACACGGCAAAGAACTATCTTACAATAACATTCTTGATTTAGATGCTGCCTTGAAGGCAGTCAGAGATTTTGAAGAGATTTGCGTTGTCATTATTAAACACAATAACCCCTGCGGGATTGCCTGCGGGAGAACACTTCTTGAAGCATATAACAGGGCAAGGGAGTGCGACCCGGTATCTGCTTTTGGAGCCGTAGTGGGGGTGAATAGGAAAATTGACCGAAGCTTTGCTGAAGAAGTAAACAAAACCTTTATTGAGGTGCTCATTGCTCCAGGCTTTGATGATGAGGCTCTGAAAATATTAAAGAGGAAAGAAGCTATAAGGCTATTGACGGTTGGTGAAGTCAAGCGGAACAGCCGACCGCTGCCAACTGAGTTTGATTTCAAGAAGGTGGGAGGTGGACTTCTTCTTCAGGATGCTGACCAATCAAAAGAAGCGCTGAAGATGAGGACAGTAACAGAGAGAAAGCCTACTAAGGAGGAGCTTAAAGCGCTTCTCTTTGCCTGGCGGGTAGTTAAGCACATTAAATCTAATGCCATTGTGTTTACCACAGATGAGGCAACGGTAGGTATTGGGGCGGGGCAGATGAGTCGGGTGGACTCTTGTAAGATTGCAGTAATGAAGGCAAGAACGCCGCTTAAGGGAACGGTGGTGGCGTCTGATGCTTTTTTTCCATATCGTGATGGAATTGATGAGATTGCCCGCGCCGGGGCAACGGCAATTATTCAGCCTGGTGGCTCCCAGAGAGATACTGAAATAATCACTGCTTGCAACAAACATGGAGTGGCAATGGTCTTTACTGGAAGGAGGCACTTTAGACATTGAGGCAGAAGCCTACAGCCTATCCGCATAAGAGGATTTAAATGAAAGTATTGATAGTTGGTGGTGGAGGGCGGGAGCATGCTCTTGCCTGGAAGATAGCCTCCAGTCCAAGAGTAAATAAGATTTATTCTGCTCCGGGGAATGCAGGAATATCTTCAATTGCCGAATGTATAAATATTAAGATAACTGAGGTTTCATCACTGATTAATCTTGTAATTAAAAAAAAAATTGAACTGACTATTGTTGGTCCAGAGGCGGCTCTTGCTGCAGGCATTGTAGATGAATTTGAGAAAAGGGATTTGAGAATTTTTGGGCCCACCATGGCAGCAGCAGAAATTGAGTCAAGCAAGTCCTTTGCCAGGGAGATAATGCAAAAATACAATATCCCAACAGCTCAGGGTAAAATCTTTAATAATCCCCGGGAAGCTCTTCGTTACATTAAAGGTCAAGATGCTCCCCTTGTAGTTAAGGCGGATGGACTGGCCGCCGGAAAAGGTGTTATCCTCTGTTCAACGACTGGCGAGGCTGAGGAGGCAATTGCACTGATTATGGTAAAAAAAGCTTTTGGCGCTGCGGGAGAGAAGGTGATTATTGAGGAATGGCTTGAGGGAGAGGAAGCCTCTTTAATTGCCTTTACTGATGGGGAAACTGTTCTACCGATGATTACTGCCCAGGATTATAAAGCGGCTTATGACGGCGACATAGGACCAAATACAGGTGGAATGGGTGCGCATGCTTCAGCATCGGAGGTGGAGGAAGAGATGAAAGAAAGGGTAATGAATGAAGTGTTTATTCCTGCTGTATCTGCAATGGCTTCCGAGGGAAGAAAATTTAAAGGAGCACTGTATGCCGGGCTGATGATTACTCCTGCCGGACCAAAGGTATTAGAATTTAATGCCCGCTTCGGAGACCCGGAGACGCAGGCAGTGTTGCCGCTATTAAGATCTGATATCCTGGAACCGATTATTGCTTCTATTGATGGAGACCTGCATAAAGTTAGCCTTGAATGGAGGAATGAATCAGCAGTTTGCGTGGTTATTGCCTCTCAGGGGTATCCTGGAAGTTATGAGAAGGGAAAAGAAATCATGGGGCTGGATACGCTTCGTGGCAGCGAGGAGGTTATCGTCTTTCATGCCGGGACGGCGTTTGATAATGAAAAGGTAGTTACTGATGGTGGAAGGGTCCTGGGGGTAACTGGAACCGGTAATACCTTGAGTGAAGCTATTAGCAAGACATATCAGGCGATAGAAAAAATAGAGTTTGATGGAATGTATTATCGTCGGGACATTGGCACTGGCAACATCTCAAAAACAGAGAAATTGACTAAAACAGTCCTCTTTGTCTGCACAGGAAATAGCTGCCGCAGTGTGATGGCAGAGACGTTTTTGCGAAAGCTCCTTAATGAAAAGGGAAGAAATGAAATAAATGTTACTTCAGCAGGAACTCTTGGTATAGTAGGAATGAAAGCCCTTGATGAGGTCTTTGTAATAATGATGAAGGAAGAGGGGGTGGATGTTTCTCATCATCGCTCTGCTCCTCTTACTGGGGAATTGATTTCTGAGGCGGATTTAATTCTGATTATGGAAAGGCATCACCGCAAATCTATTTTAAACATTTCTCCACAAGCAGATGAGAAGATATTTCTGCTTAAAGAGTTTAGTCCCTCCCGGGAGAAAGGCGCCTCAATTGAGATCTATGACCCCATTGGAAAGCCACTATCGGTTTATTATGAAACTTTTGCTGAAATCAAGGAATCTATAATCAGTTTCCTTGGAAAGATGGATGAATATTTAAAATGAAAATTGCTCTGGCATCTGACCACGCTGGTTTTGAAGCCAAAGAGAAATTAAAGCTATTTTTGAATGGGTTAGGGTACGATACAACAGACTTTGGGGTGTCCAGCACCGATTCAGTTGACTATCCTGACTATGCATTACCTGTAGCACAGGCAGTGTCAAATGGTAAGTTTGAAAGAGGGATACTCCTCTGTGGCAGCGGGATTGGCATGGCAATTGTCGCTAACAAGGTCCCTGGAGTCAGGGCAGCTCCCTGTCATAATCCATTCATTGCTCGGACGAGTCGCTCTCATAATGATGCTAATGTCTTATGTCTCAGCGGGTGGACACATACGCAAGCTGAGATTGAAGAGATGACACAGGTCTGGCTGGAAACCAGATTTTCCGGCGGTCGCCATATAAGGAGACTTAAAAAAATTGAGGAGATTGAAAAACTTGTCAAAGTTAGAAAGAGTTGACCCTGAAATTGCCAGGGTCATCCGCCAGGAGATGAAGAGGGAGGAGAATACACTTAATCTCATTGCATCTGAAAACTATGTTTCTTCGGCAGTTCTCCTCGCTCAGGGCTCATCTCTTACTAATAAGTATGCTGAGGGTTACCCTGGGAGCAGGTATTACAGCGGCTGTGAGTATGTTGATGCAGCCGAGCGCCTGGCTATAGAGAGAGCAAAGAAGCTCTTTGGCGCCGAGCATGCAAATGTGCAACCACATTCGGGCTCTCAGGCAAATATGGCAGTATATTTTGCCATGCTAAAACATGGAGATACAATTATGGGAATGGACCTTGCTCATGGAGGTCATCTAACCCATGGGAGCCACGTAAGTTTCTCCGGGCGCCTGTACAATGCCATCTCCTACGGTGTGGACAGGGGCACCCATTTGATTAATTTTACCAGCCTGAAGAGTCTGGCGCAACAGCATAGGCCAAAGATGATTATTGCTGGTTCGAGTTCATACCCGCGGAAGATTGATTTTAGCGCCTTTCGGGAAGTAGCCGATGAGGTAGGGGCATATCTTTTAGCTGATGTTGCTCACATTGCAGGGCTTATCATTGCCGGGCTCCACCCAGACCCTGTTTCACCGGCGCATTTTGTTACTACAACGACGCATAAGACATTGCGCGGCCCGCGTGGAGGAATGATTCTATGCAAAAGAGAGTTTGCTAAAGATATTGATAAAATGATATTCCCTGGAATTCAGGGTGGTCCTCTTATGCACATAATTGCTGCTAAGGCTGTCGCCCTTAAGGAGGCGGCATCTTCTCAATTTAAGGCTTATCAGGAGCAGATAGTTAAAAATGCTCATGCTCTGGCGGAAGAGCTCAAAAAACAGGGATTGCAGCTTATCTCAGGAGGTACAGATACCCACCTTCTTCTCATTGATTTGAGAGCCGATGGGTTAACCGGCCGTGAGGCAGAGGAAGTTCTGAGCCAGGTAGGGATTGGTGTTAACAAGAATAGCATTCCATTTGATGAGGAGCCACCGGTAATAACCAATGGGATTCGCCTGGGCTCTCCTGCTCTGACAACAAGAGGAATGAAAGAGGACGAGATGAGAGAGATTGGGCGGATGATTGCTGAGGCGCTGCGAAATTCTAATGAGGCAATAGTGCTCAGTAGAATAAAGAAAAAGGTCGCAGGGCTCTGTAGGAATTTTTCTATCTATGAAAGTTGACCCGCGCCCTTCCTGGGACGATTATTTTCTTAAAATAGCCGGACTTGTCTCCAGCCGTTCTACCTGTCTGCGCAGACAGGTAGGGGCAGCTATTGTTATAGAGAAGAGAATGCTTGCTACTGGCTACAATGGGGCGCCGCAGGGACTGTCTCATTGCGCAGAAGTTGGCTGCAAGAGAGAAAATGAGGGCATTCCACGCGGTGAGCGTCAGGAGCTGTGCCGCGGGCTGCATGCTGAGCAGAATGCAATTATTCAAGCTGCGCTCTATGGAATAAGTATCAGAAGCGCTTTCCTTTATTGTACGCACCAACCCTGTAGCATTTGCGCCAAGATGATTATTAATTCCGGGATAAAACGCATTGTAATTGCCAGTGGTTATCCTGATAAGATGGCACAAGAGCTACTTTGTGAGGCCGGAATCCAGATTGAGAAGTAGAAAACAGAGTTGACCCTATTTTCTTTCCTTTTCTTTCTTTCGCATATTCATGTGATGACGAATGTCATTGCCCGAGACCATATAAATGACATCTTCAGCAATGTTAGTAGCGTGGTCAGCAATGCGCTCCAGGTGGCGACCGGTAAAGATAAGCCGGATGGCTCTGCTTATTGTTCCCTGGTCCTCCATCATATAGGTGAGAAGCTCCCGGAAGATTTGGTTGTTCAAATCATCCACCTCGTCATCACGTTTGCAGACAGAGCGAGCTAAATCAGCATCCTTATTGATAAAGCTATTGATGCTGTCTTTGACCATCTCCTTAGATAGGGTGGCAAGGCGAGGGATGTCAATCAACGGCTTAAGGGGAGGTTCTTTGAGTAAACCCAATGCCCTTTCAGCAATATTTACCGCCTCATCTCCAATGCGCTCCAATTGACTATTAATCTTCATCGCTGAGCTGATGAATCTCAAATCAATGGCGAAGGGCTGCCGAAGAGCAAATAGCCTCAGGCACTGTTCGTCTATCTCTACTTCCAATTCATTAATGGCATCATCCTGATGAATTACCTCCTCTGCCAGCTCAATATTTCTATCCACTAAAGCCTTGATAGCTTTAGCAATCGCTTCTTCAGCAAGTGAAGATGCATGCACAAGGTTCTTTCTTAAGACATTTAATTCCTCGTCAAAATGACGCTCCATCTCGCTCCTTTCTTTGAGTGGCACCAGTGCAAGTTAAAAGTCAAAAGTGCAAGTTAAAAGTTTTTTAAATCAACTTTAAATTTTGAATTTTGCATTGTAATTTTGACTTTTGATTTTATACTTTGAAGTATATTACACTTCTAAAATTCTGTCAAGTAACCCCGTTCCTCCGCGGTTAGCTCATAAGCCGCTTTTAGAAGATTTTCGTCCTCCTCACTTAATATCTTGCCGCGCCGACTCATCACCCGGCGGGCTGCCTCCACCAGTGCATTAAATCCGCGACCTCTGGACACTTTTCCATTAAAAATAAGGCAGAACGAGGGAATAAATCTGGGAAGAAGTCCTCCATCACTAATTATATTAGACATAATACCAACCATCGTCCCCGTATTAAAAAGGGTGCCAATACTTGTCTTTGTATGGTCTCCGATAAAAGAACCCATCTTAATTTCACCGGTATCTATAAGACTCCCCTTTATGTAAACTTTTACCGCAGAATAGTCGTTCCTAAGATCGCTGGTCGTTGCTATAGCGCCGATGTTGACCCACTCACCGAGATAGCTGTGACCAAGAAAGCCACTGTGATATTTATTCGTATAGCCTTGAATGATGGAGTCTTCCACCTCCCCGCCGATACGACAAAAGGGCCCAATGGAGGTTCCCCCGCAGATGTTGCCGGAATGAATATGTGTTTCCTCTCCTATGTAAGCAGGTCCCTCTATCCGTGAGTAAGGCAATATTATCGCCTTCTCATCAATTACAACTGCGCCATTGGTAGTATCAATAACAACAAAGGGATGAAGCTCTGCTGTTGTGGCAACATAGAGGTTTTTCTCTGAACCGTAAATAGCTACCATAGAGGAAACTTTCCCTTCCATGCCAGATTTTTTAAGAAAGGCAAACTCACTTTCCATTACTTCCCTATTATATCTAATCAGTTCCCAGGGGTAGTTAATGAGCCTGGCAGGGATTTTTTTTTCTCTGACTTTCGCTCTCGCTATAGCGAGGAAGGAGGGAAAATCTTCTGCCTTAATCGTTAATGCTTTTTCTTTGCTTATCCTGAGGTAGGTAACACTCCCATTGCATATACCGACTTCATCAGTGCCTAATTGAACAGCATCGGTAATCAGCCATCTCCCATTGACTATGAGCAAGTCATCGCCGTTGAGCATTTCTTTGTCATTGATAATGCCTGAAGGGGTTCTTTTTCTGAAGGTGGGAGCCAAATGGTCACGGATAAAAAATCCAGTCTCCATCTTCTCAAATGCTCGTAAAATCTTTGATAGGAGTGTTGTGTGTCCGCATTTTAATTCAAACACCGGACGCAGCAATGTCAGCGGGTAAAAATTCTCACATTTTTCATCTTCAAAAATAATTAAACGCATATCTTTTCAGGATTGTTTGTCATTAAAATAAGTCAAGTTGCTCTGCCTTCTGCAATTGTGGCACTGATATTGGAGAATTCAGGAACTCTCTTAACTTTTGAAAATCTTCCTCAAGTGGCTCCAGCATCCACCTCTGATGAAGGACAGCAGCCGGATGATAGAGCGGAAACACAAAAAACTCTTTTGTTAGGGTTGGTGTTCCCCTCACCCTGGAGATGGGAACTTTTTTCCCAAGAATCACCTGAGTAGCAAAATTTCCTAATGTACAGACCACCTTCGGCTTGATAACTTCAATCTGCTGAAGGAGATGCTCTTTGCAAATCTCCACTTCCTCCGGAGCAGGGTCCCTGTTTCCTGGCGGGCGGCATTTAAGAACATTTGCAATGTAGACCTCTGACCTTTTGATTCCAATCTTTTCCAATAGTTCGGTAAGAAGTTTTCCTGCCTCACCGACAAACGGTTCACCTTTTTGGTCCTCATAATATCCGGGTGCTTCTCCGACGAAGACCACCTCTGCCTCCTCACTACCAGTTCCAAAGACAAGTTTTGTTCTTGTCTTCCCTAAAGAGCATTGCTGGCAATCTTCTATCTTTTTGTACAGTTCATTTAACTTCATCATCTATTCCCTGCATTTCAGGAAAATTGACAGAAAGAGAAGCCTTATTATATAATTTTTCTTATGGTTTGGCTACAATTTATTGCTCTGGCAGGATGCGTGGTATTTGCTGGTGTAAAGTTAGTAAAATTTGGGGACATCATTGCCGAGAAGACAGGAGCAGGAGGAATAGTCATCGGGATAACATTTCTCGCCACGGTTAGCTCCTTTCCGGAGGCTATTGTTGTAATTACTTCAGGATACATTGGAGATGCAGACTTAGCCATCGGGACGCTTTTGGGGTCAAATATGTTTAATTTACTTATCTTTGCTGTTCTTAGCTTTGCGATCGGAGCGCCATTCTTTTACAG
The DNA here is from genome assembly GCA_003574845.1 of candidate division NPL-UPA2 bacterium Unc8. Lineage (GTDB taxonomy): Bacteria > NPL-UPA2 > NPL-UPA2 > NPL-UPA2 > NPL-UPA2 > NPL-UPA2. The sequence continues at coordinate 184,106 of NDHY01000001.1, read as the reverse complement.
GCTTCACAAAGAACACATCCTCGTTGCTTTATTTGGAGCCCTTCTTACTTTAATGATACTTATCGGTATTGCTATTGCCCCCGGATTGGGGCATTTTTTTCAGGCATGGCGGATTGGACCTGTAAGCATACTCATTCTGCTTACTTATCTTGTTGGTACGCATCTTATCTTTAAGCATGAAATGAAAAATAAACCGCAAGATGAAGCGGCTCTTTATGAGTCTACTTCCCATCTGAGAGTGTATTCTGGCGCATTCATTACTACAGTGATACTCATCATCTCTGGAATATATTTAACCAGAACTGCTGACTTAATTGCAAAGATTCCAATAGGAGAAGTAGAGATTGGAGCCACTTTTGTAGGAAGCATCCTCCTTGCTGTGACGACAAGCCTTCCAGAATTAGTCATCTCCCTTGCTGCGGTAAAGATGTACCTATACGATATGGCTGCTGCCAACATAATGGGCAGTATTACATTCAATTCTGCAATTGTATTTCTTGCCGATATCTTCTATCAGCGCGGAGACATTTTGCAGTCAGCTGCATTAATTCATACAATGAGTGGGGTTTTCGTCATTTGGGGAATTGGCATGGTAATACTCGGCCTTGTCTACCGCCCCAGGAATGGAATTTTAAGATTAGGACTGAGCGAGTGGGGAATTGTTCTCTTTTATATCTTCTGGGTTTTCTTGTTGCTTAGTTTTTACTGAGGGCTTCACCATCTTACCGGAACGTATGCAGGCAGTGCAAACACGAAGTCTCCTCACTCCTCCATTGACCATTGCTCTGACTGTCTGCAGATTAGGAAGCCATCTTCTTTTTGTCTTGCGGTGGGAATGGCTCACATTGAAACCTGTTGACGGAGTCTTCCCACACAGATCGCATTTTCTTGACATTTTCTTAAATCTTAAAAAGGCAGGCTGCTTTTGAGAAAGCGGCCTGCCTTTTACTTCCTTGTTTAGTACTTAGTACATACCTCCTGGCGGCATTCCACCTGGCATTTGATATGCGGGCTGTCTCTTCTCGGGAACCTCGGTAACCAGCGCTTCAGTTGTCAGAAGAAGGCTGGCAATACTGGAGGCATTCTGCAGTGCCAGTCGCACCACCTTGACGGGGTCAAGCACTCCTGCTTTCAGCATATCCTCATACTTATCGGTTTCTACGTTGTAACCAATATTTACTTTCTCTTGAAGGAGATGTTGAACGATTACCGAACCTTCTTTTCCGGCATTAGCCGCCAGCTGCCTGACTGGCTCCTCTAATGTCCGGCGAATAATTTCCACACCGATTTTTTCATCGCCCTCAGCTGGGAGCCCTTCTAATTTAGAAATTGTTCGCAGTAGCGCCACCCCTCCACCAGGAACAATGCCTTCTTCAACAGCTGCTCTGGTAGCATGGAGAGCATCCTCTACACGAGCTTTTTTCTCTTTCATCTCAGTCTCGGTAGCTGCGCCAACATTAACCACCGCTACACCACCGGCAAGTCTTGCCAGCCGCTCCTCTAACTTCTCGCGGTCATAGTCTGATGTAGTATCATCAATCTGTTTACGAATCTGATTGGCGTGAGCTTTTATTGCTTTACTATCTCCGGCACCCTCAATGATTGTCGTATCATCCTTGTTGATTTTTACTCTCTTTGCCTGACCAAGCATATTAATCTTGACATTCTCTATCTTTAACCCAAGGTCTTCTGAGATTACCTGTCCTGCAGTCAAGACAGCTATGTCTCCAAGCATAGCCTTGCGCCTGTCGCCAAACCCTGGTGCCTTCACTGTTGCACAGGAGAGAGTGCCCCTTATCTTATTCACTATCAAGGTTGCTAATGCTTCTCCTTCCACATCTTCGGCAATAATCAAGAATGGCCTTCCGAGTTTTGCCACTTGCTCTAATACGGGGAGAAGATCCTTTACACTGCTTATCTTCTTTTCATGGAGAAGGATATAGACGTCTTCAAGTACAACCTCCTGGGTATCTATATTCGTAATGAAGTACGGGGAGAGATACCCCTGGTCAAACTGCATCCCTTCTACCAAATCCATTGTTGTTTCAAGTGTCTTTCCCTCTTCTACGGTAATACTGCCGTCTTTTCCTACCTTTTCCATCGCATCGGCGATAATGGTACCGATGGCGCGGTCATTATTGGCAGCAATAGTCGCTATATGAGAAATATCTTCTTTCCCTTTTACTTCTTTACTTAATGACTTCAGCTCACTTACTACTTTATTTACCGCCTTTTCAATGCCTCTTTTTATTGCCATTGGATTAGCACCAGCAGTAACGTTTTTCAAGCCTTCTTTATAGATAGATTCAGCAAGAATGGTAGCGCAGGTTGTTCCATCCCCGGCGACACTTGATGTTTTCTCTGCCACCTCTTTTACCATCTGGGCACCCATATTTTCATATGCGTCTTCAAGTTCTATTTCTTTTGCAACGGTTACTCCATCCTTAGTAATAGTTGGAGAGCCAAACTTTTTGTCAAGTGCAACATTGCGTCCCTTAGGACCATAAGTTTCTTTAACGGCATTACTTAATTGCTGAATACCCTTCAAGACTACCCGCCGCGCTTCATCACCAAAGATTAATTGTTTAGCTGCCATCTTTTCCTTCTAACCTCCTTTCTAACCAGTAATAATTGCCAAAACGTCATCTTCTCTCATTATGACGTATTCTTTGCCATCAATCTCTACTTCCGTTCCGCCGTATTTACTGAAGAAAATTTTGTCTCCAACCTTTACTTCTAATGGAATAACCTTTCCATCTTCGTTCTTCTTTCCGGGACCAACCGCCTTGACCTCGCCGCGCTGTGACTTCTCCTTGGCAACGTCAGGGATAATAATCCCTCCCTTTTTTACCTCTTCTTCTTCAACCTGCTTCACTACGATCCGATCACCCAATGGCTGTGCTTTCATCTACCTTATCCCTCCTTTCATTTACTCTCTATAACTCTTACATACAAAATGCAAACTAACATTCACTTGTACCATACCCCTATATCTCTGTCAAGAAAAAAATCACGTTTGTCAAGACTTATTTAAAATGTCCCTTTCTTAACTTATTTAAAATGTCCTATTCTTAGCAAATTTAAAATGTCCTATTTTCATTGTTTGTTAATTTAGTTCTTCTTCTTTTTTGAGAGCGTGTTGTTTTTGCTGATAACTGTTGCTCGGTAGAGAACCTTTCAGCTTAAATCTTCTCCATGGATGATCTTTAGGCGGAATGTAAATCTTTCTTGGCCTGTCAATTAGCTTCCTATCACCATCTGATCTTCTGATAAAACCCGGGGCTATCTCGCTGTACTTCAGGTACTGCCCGTTGTTCCTTATGTGCATAGAACCATCTAATCTATCCTCCACCATAACTGCCTTTATTCTCCTTCTAAGAAGAGCTTCTACCTGATAGAATCTGTTGTTATGCCTTATTACTGCATCATTACGAAGAGTTCTCTTTGTTCTCACACAAAGGATCTTCTTTAGCTCCTTCATCACTCTTCCAAATTGAGTCATTGGTGTCTCGTTCCTGAGTTGCTCCTCCCTGCCTGTGCGGACACGCAGACAGGTATTGTCTGTTTCCTCGGAGATTTGTAGGTGGTATGATTGTCAAGATAGATGCTCTGGGGAAGACCGTATTTTTCAATGTAACGCTTGAAACTATCCATGGCAGGTAGGGTACCCTCATAGTCATAAAATCCTGCAAATGCGGTGCTTGTAGCATCGTCTATATATCCCATAAATACTAACCTCGGCCCTCTCTCTTCCAGCCAATCATGATGAGAACCATCTATCTGTACCATCTCACCAAAATAATCTTTCCTTTGTCTCCACTGTCGGTGGGGTCGGGCTTTGCGCTGCCAATCCCACCTGTCTTTTATTTGAATTATCAGCCAACGTCTGAGGGTATCATGGTGCACCTTAATCTTATCCAACTCATAAAGCTTCTCGCTAGCAAAGGTAGGACCAAAGTCCCGGTACTTCTCTTTACAAAGCTCTATGGCTTTAGCTTTTATCTCCTCATCAATCCTTCTGTGCCCTGGCTTGCCTCTGGATTTATGTATAATCCCAGTGTCACCTTCTTCTCTTACCCTCTTAATGAGTCTCCTTACCTGCCTATCAGATATTTCGATCTTCTCGGCAGCTTTCGTTTGTGTTATTAATCCCTCCATAGCTTGATTTATTACGTTTATCTTTCTTAATTCCTCGCCAGTCATCCTGATAATGTCCTTTTTGTCCATAATGCCCTCCTTTTTGGAGAACATTATAACTTTCCAGAGGAGACAATTCCATAAAAGGTGAATCCGAATCTATAAGACGAGTTATTCGCTCTCTTGCCAGTAGCTTGTTGCGCTTTTGGTGAAGTCGGACCGCCTTTTCCGGACCGCCTCGCTGCACTTGAGCAAGGCGCTCCTTTAGTTCATTAGCCAGACTCTTATGATAGAGGAAATTCTCCTGGTATTCCTTGCTTTTAGTATTCAAGCGACTTTTAAGAACTGGCATCCATTCACCTTGAATCCGTAAACCGTTACCTTCTTTTTTAACACTTTACCTATGACTTTGTCAAACGCAAAGGCATAAAAAACTGGCTTTTCTCCAGAAACTGTGGTAACATAAAAAATAAAGGCACAGAGACACAGAGAAGCTTAAACTCTAAATACGAAACTCGAAACTCGAAACAAAATCAAAAGTCAAAATTACAATGCAAAATTGAAAATTAGAAATTGGAAATTGGAAATTGGGTCATTGAAAATTAATTGAAAATTAGAAATTGAAAATTGGAAGGCTGAATGCTGATAGCTGATAGCTATTTAGAATTCAGGAGGAGATGTTATGAAAAAAATACTCTGTGGGATATTATTTTTCCTCTTTCTGGCGGGGGTCAGTGAGGCAAGGATAGTAGAGAGGATTGTTGCGGTAGTTGAGGATGAAATCATTATGATGAGCGAGCTGAAAGAGTTCATTGCCGCTAACCTGGGTGAAGCAGCAGAATGGATACCAGGGGAGAAAATGGATGCTGTTCAAGTTTATGCCCTTGATAGGCTCATTGAGCAGAAACTCCTGCAGAATGAGGTAAAAAAAAGAGGTATAGAAGTAACTCAAGAAAAAGTTGAGCAAGGGATAAGCACAATTAAAGAAAGATTTGCATCAGAAGAAGAGTTTCAGCTTGCTCTTCAAGCACAGGGGCTTACCGAAGAAGAATTTCGCAAAAATATTGCCGAAGAGATTGCCGTTGCAACGTTGGTTAAAAGGGAAGTGAGTGATCATATCCGGATTGAGGACGAAGAAATAGAGGCATCCTACCTGAAAAATAAAGAGATATTTCGGGTGCCTCCACAGGTAGAAATAAGCCAGATTCTTATCAGGGTAGGGGAAGACCGCTGGCTGGCAGAGGCAGAGAAAAAAGGTGCTGAGTTACTGGAGAAGTTAGGAGAAGGGGCGGATTTTGCCTCTCTTGCCAGAGAGCATTCCGATGGACCAACGGCTGAGGCTGGAGGAACGTTAGGGCTAATTACGCGGAGGGAGTTGCCTCCTGAGATTGGAGAAATTGTCTTTGCTCTGGAGGTAGGTGAGTTCAGTGACCTCGTCGTAACCCCGGGTGGAGTGCACATTTTCAGATTGGATGCCCGCTATGAGGAGCGGCAGAAAGAGTTAGCAGAGGTGGAGAGAGAAATCAGGAGAACTCTTTTTGCTCGCAAAATGAGGCAACGTTACCAGGAATGGCTGGATGCTCTGAGGAATAAGTCATATGTCCGAATTATGTTAATGGAGCTTCATGATTGAGGATGAGAGAAAGCTTCTAAAAAGATATGGAATACGACCGCGGAAGAAGTTAGGGCAAAATTTTCTTATTGACAATCGGGCATTTGAAAAAATACTTGAGACAAGTGAGTTAACTAAAAATGACCTGGTGATTGAGATTGGAGCCGGGACCGGAAGCTTGACCGAGAGAATTGCCCCGCTCGCTGCAAAGGTCATTGCCATTGAGATTGATGAGCGACTGAGTCCTTTACTTGCCGAGCGGCTCGCTCAATTTGACAATATTAGAATTGTGCGGGGGGATATCCTTAAAATAGGGCTCAAGGGGCTTCTTGAATTGCCAGGCGTGAAACCTTCAACGTTTAGTGCAGTTAAAGTAGTCGCCAATCTTCCTTATTACATCATTACCCCTATTATTATTAACCTCCTTCAGCAAAAGCCCGCACCTAACCTATTGGTGATTTTGGTGCAGAAAGAACTGGCAGAGAGGATAACCGCCCACCCTGGAACGAAGTCCTATGGAGCTTTTTCTATTGCCTGCCAGTACTACTGCATTGCGGAACTAATTTGCAAAGTAGAGAAAAAGGCTTTTTTCCCACAGCCGCAGGTTGATTCTGCTCTCTTAAAGTTGGTTGTAATGCCGCATCCGCTGGTAAAGACAAGAGACAAGGATTTCTTTTTCTCTATTGTCAGAGCCTCTTTTAGCAAAAGAAGAAAAACAATAGAGAATGCGCTGCTCTATCATCTTAATTGGAGAAGAGAACAGCTCAGGGAAAGGTTAACGAAAGTTAGGATTGATTTCAGGCGCCGCCCGGAAACACTTAGCGCCACCGAATTTGCCCGACTTGCAGACATCTTACAGGAGAGTTAGAGAGTAGAGAGTCAATGAAGATTGAGAAAAAAGAGGTTGAGCATATAGCAAGGCTTGCTCGCCTGAAACTGAACGAAGAAGAAAAGGAGAGGTTTGGGCGGCAATTAGGTCAAATCTTAAAATATATTGAGAAATTGAACGAACTAAACACTGAAGGCGTAGAGCCAGCTCTTCATATTGTTCCTCTTCAGAACATCATGCGCAAGGATGAGGTGAAAGACTCCCTTCCTGTTAAAGATGCGCTTGCCAATGCCCCTGCAACTAAAGGAAAGTATTTCAAAGTGCCAAGAATTATTGAATGAGAATTATACCAGAGAATAAAAAATGGCTTCTATAATCAGGGTCTATTTTAAGGATGAGGCGAGAGATACCCTGGGCGAGAGGGTCAAGGAGGAAATCCTAAAGCATCTGAAGCTCAAGGTAGATAAAGTAGGAACGGTTGAAGTCTATACTATTGATAAAGAACTGTCATATTCGGAGTTAGAGCATGTGCGCAAGGAAATATTTACTGACCCATTGGTTCAGATATCCTCGTGCAAGTCACTAACGAAAAATTTTGACTGGCTTGTGGAGGTTGGTTGCCGCCCTGGTGTTACCGACCCTGTCGGGCACACTGCCCGTGAGGCAATTGAAGAATTGTTAGGGGTAAGCTTTACTGCCAGGCAAAGCGTTTATGCTTCCAGAGAATATCTGATCAGCGGAGGGCTAAAACAGGCAGAAGTAGAACGCATTGTTAGAGACTTCCTCGCCAATGAATTAATTCAGCGCTGGAAGATAATTGATAGGCGCACTATAGAGGGGAGGGGAGAAGCAGAGCCCTACATACCCCACGTACAACTCAGTGATGGACCGCAAGTTATTGAAGTCAATTTAGGTGTAAGCGATGCAGAGTTAGAGAGAATTGGAAAAGACGGGATTATGGGGAAAGAAGGAAGCCGCGGGCCATTAGCGCTGAGCCTGCCTGAGATGCGCACCATAAGAGATTATTTTAACAGAGGCAATGTCATTGCTGCACGTAAGGAAGTCGGGCTTGGGAAGAACCCTCTTGATATTGAATTAGAATCCATTGCTCAGACGCAATCCGAGCATTGCAAGCACAAAATTTTTAACGGACTTCTTGCATATGAGGAGAACGGCAAAAGAGAACCGGAACTAATTGATTCATTGTTCAAAACTTACATTAAAGGAGCAACACATGAAATCAGAAAAAAAGCGGGGGAAAATGACTGGTGCGTCCAGGTGTTCACGGATAATTCAGGCATCGTTAGATTTAATGAGAATTGGAATCTTACCTTCAAAGTAGAGACACACAACAGTCCATCTGCGCTTGACCCCTATGGTGGAGCCATAACGGGGATTGTCGGAGTTAACCGCGACCCGCTTGGAACTGGAAAGGGGTCAAGGCTAATACTGAATATTTATGGTTATTGCCTTGCCCCTCCGAATTATGAGAAGGAACTGCCCTGTCGGGATAAAAACGGGAAAAATCCATTGCTGCATCCACGCAGGATTCTTGATGGAGTCCGAAAAGGCGTTGAGGACGGAGGAAATAAGTCGGGAATTCCCACTGCATGGGGATTCCTGAGGTTTGATGAGCGATATCTCGGCAAGCCGCTCGTTTATGTAGGAACGGTAGGAATAATGCCGGCAGTGATTAATGGAAAGCCATCGCATAAAAAAAAGGCGATGCCGGGAGACTTAATTGTGATGGTAGGAGGAAAAATTGGAAAAGACGGCATCCATGGGGCAACATTTTCCTCAGAAAGCCTTCAGAAAGAAAGTCCGGCAGCGGCAGTGCAGATTGGCGACCCCATTACTCAGAAAAAAATGAGTGATATGCTCTTAGAAGCAAGAGACCTTGACCTTTACAACAGCATTACTGACAATGGAGCAGGTGGGCTTTCCTGCTCAATTGGCGAGATGGCTCAAGAAAGCGGAGGGTGCACTGTCAATTTGACGGCAGCGCCACTGAAATATGACGGACTTGACCCCTGGGAGATCTGGATTAGCGAGGCACAGGAAAGGATGACATTGGCGATAGAGCCGGAAAAACTTACCAGGTTTATGGAGCTGTGTCATAAGTGGGATGTTATAGGAACGGTTTTGGGAAAATTTACTGACAGCGGGAAATGTCACGTAGAATATCAAGGAAAAACAGTAATGTTTGTTGACCTTGATTTTCTTCACAATGGACTGCCACAGAAGAGGATGCGCGGGGTATTCCATCCTCCATCTCTAAGGATGGTAGAGGTCCCTCCGCCTCAGAACCTGACTGGAGTTCTAAAAGAAATGCTTTCAAGATTAAATATATGCAGCAAAGAGCACATCGTTCGTCAGTACGACCATGAGGTGCAGGGAACCTCTGTCATCAAGCCGCTGGTAGGGGTAAGGTGTGATGTGCATAGTGATGCCGTCGTTATTAAGCCGCTCGCTGACTCCTGGCAGGGAGTATCCATTACCACTGCCATAAAGCCTAATTACAGTGATTTAGATACCTATCATATGGCAGCCTGCTGTATTGATGAGGCCGTAAAGAATGCCATCTCAATCGGCAGCGACCCTAATAGAATAGCGCTATTGGATAACTTTTGCTGGTCAAGAACTGAAGAAGAATGGAGATTAGGTGAGCTAAAGCGCGCGGCTCAGGCTTGCTATGATTATGCAATTTTGTTTGGAACTCCCTTTATTTCAGGAAAGGATAGTATGTTTAATGATTTTGACGGATTTAGTGAGGCGGGGAAGGTTCTTAAAATAGCTGTCCCTCCAACACTTCTTATCTCGGCAATTGGAATAATCAGTGATGTGCGAAAATGTATTACGATGGACGGAAAAGCACCGGAAGATATTATTTATATACTCGGAGAGACGGCTCTTGAGTTAGGAGGGTCGGAGTACCTTTGTTTGATGGGGGAGGAGCACAAAGCAGGCAGAGTTCCTGTAGTTAATGGAGAGCGTGCAAAACTATTATATCAGAGGCTATACCGGGCAATAGAGGAAGGAATTATCTCCTCCGCTCACAGTCTCTCTGATGGTGGACTGGGGGTAGGGCTTGCTAAAGTTGCCTTTGCCGGAGAATTGGGGATGGAGGTTGACCTGTCAAAGGTTCCACGTAAAGGAGTAGAAAGGGATGATTTCTTGCTCTTTTCTGAATCTGCATCAAGATTTATCATAACCGTATCGCCGAAAAACGCGCGGGATTTCCAGGAGATGATGAGGGAGAGCGAATGTGCCTCCATCGGCTGTTTGAGGAGCAATGGAAAATTTGCAATCAAGGGTCTTGATGGCAGAGTAATTATTAGCGCAAGGAGCAGCGACCTGAAGCAGGCATATAAAGGCACAGAGGCACAAGAGCTGATAGCTATTTAGGGTTTAGAAACAGGAAGGTTGTCTTTGGTGAAAACTCCGCGGGTGTTGGTTTTGATTGGCTATGGAATCAACTGTGACAGGGAGACAAAGCTTGCCTTTGAAATGGCAGGCGCCCAGGTGCAGCGGGTGCACATAAATAATCTGATAAACTCTAAATATAGACTTGAGAACTTCCATATCCTTGCCCTTCCCGGTGGGTTCTCCTACGGTGATGATATTGCCTCAGGAAAGGTCCTTGCTAATAAAATTAAGATAAATTTAGGCGATGAGGTGAGAAAGTTCATAAGCGAAGGAAAGCTTATTATCGGTATTTGCAACGGGTTTCAGGTGATGGTTAAAGCGGGCTTGCTTCCTGACATAAGTGATTGTGTGACTCAAGCAACAACTCTTACTTTTAATGACTCAGGGCGCTTTGAGGCAAGATGGGTTCATCTCCGCAAGTGGAGTGAGAAGTGCATCTGGACCAGAGGTATTGAGAGAATCTATCTTCCTGTAGCTCATGGGGAAGGTAAATTCTTCGCCGAGAAAGAAACCATTACTAATCTGGAGGAGAGCCAACAGATAGTCTTTAAATATGTTAATGAAGAAGGTGAACCTGCTAAAGGAGAATTTCCCCATAATCCGAATGGCTCTGAAAGAGATATTGCTGCAATCTGCGACCCTTCAGGAAGAATATTCGGGATGATGCCACACCCTGAAAGATTCCTTTACTTTATTAATCATCCTAACTGGACAAAGAAAAAGGAAGAGCTGATAAGAAGAGGAACAGGAATTCCGCGGGAAGGAGATGGAATAGCGCTCTTTAGAAATGGCGTCCAGTATGTAAGAGATAATTTATAAATTGACAGCAATGTTTATGTAGAGTACAATCATTTGGTTAATCAGAATTTTGAAAGGAGTGAGATAATTTATGCCGTTTATCAGAATTAAGGGGGATGAGCCCCTGGAAAGGGCGCTGAGACGTTTTAAGAGAAAGCTGGATCGGGAGGGGCTATTTAAGGAATTAAAGAAGCATGAGCATTATGAAAAGCCGAGCCAGCAAAGGCGCCGCAAATTACTTAGAGCAAAGCAAAAAGAGCGCAGAATATTAAATGAAAGCCTCTCTTGAGATTATAGAGAAGCTCAGTATCTCCAATGCCTCAAAGATAGTCCTTATTGTCATTGATGGCATTGGAGGGCTGCCAGTCAATGGTGCAACCGAACTGGAGAAGGCACATACTCCCAATCTGGATGCATTAGCCAGAGATGCAATCTGTGGAATAATTGATCCGGTTGGCCGCGGGATTACTCCGGGAAGTGGGCCTGCTAATCTGGCATTGCTTGGATATGACCCCTTCAGATTTATTATTGAAAGAGGAGCATTGTCCGCCGCCGGAGTGGGGTTTGATATGCAGCCATCAGATATCGCTGTCAGGATGAACTTTGCCACCATTGATAAAGAGGGAAAAATTGTTGATAGAAGGGCAGGGAGGATTTCCACGGCAAAAAACAGGGAGCTTTGCAAGCTGCTTGAGGGGATAAGCCTGGATGATGTTGAACTTTTTCTGAGAACTGAGAAGGAACATCGGGCAGTAGTAATATTTCGCGGTGAAGAGCTTTCCGAGGAATTAAGCGGCTCTGACCCTCAGGCAACAGCTGTTCCGCCGCAGCCACTGGCAGCGCTTTCCGCCAGCGCAGGGAAGACCGTCAAAGTAGCTAACTCATTTATTGACAGGGCAAAGGAGCGGCTCAAGAGCTCTTACCCGGCAAATATGGTTTTGCTGCGTGGCTTTGCTAAATATCCTCAACTACCTCAATTTAACGATATCTATAAGTTGCATGCTGCGGCCATTGCTCTTTATCCAATGTACCGCGGGATAGCCAGGATTGTTGGAATGGAGATACTAAGAGCAGCAGAAGGGATTGCAGGAGAGTTTCAGACATTGAAAGAAAATTTCCAGTCGCATGATTTTTTCTATCTTCACATCAAAGACACAGATAGTGCTGGTGAGGATGGGAACTTTGACCAAAAAGTAAAAATAATTGAGGAAATAGATAAGCAAATTCCGATTTTAATGGAGCTAAACCCTGACGTTGTTGCCATTACCGGAGACCATTCGACGCCAGCAATTTTAAAGAGGCACAGCTGGCATCCAGTTCCGATTCTTATTCATTCTACATGGGTCCGACCAGATAGCGTGAGGCAATTCTCAGAAAACGCCTGCTCTATGGGTGGGCTGGGAAGATTTGGCGCTGTTGAGGTAATGTCGCTTCTCCTTGCCCATGCTCTAAAAACTGCAAAGTATTTAGCATAATATGAAGGAGGGAGTTATTGCAACTTTTAATACTGGTTCTTAATCAAGAAGAATGCCTGGATGATGTCTTATCTGCTTTTGTTGAACTCGGCATAACTGAGGCAACAATTATTGATAGTGCTGGAATGGGGGAAGTGTTAGTTCATGATGTTCCTATTTTTGCCGGGCTGCGTCATCTCTTAGGAGGAGGAGGAGAGAGGCCATACAGCAAAACAATCTTTGCCATTATTGACGATGAAAAGTTTACTGAGGCTGCCATGGTCATTGAGGAGATCTGCGGACCATTTAGTGAGTCAGGAGGCAGCATCCTCTTCACGCTCCCCATCACTGAGATAAGGGGAAGATGAGATGGGGGTGCGGTTAAAGTGCGGGCATAATTCAGTTGGTAGAATGTCAGCTTCCCAAGCTGAATGCCAGGGGTTCGAATCCCCTTGCCCGCTTGAGTAAAATGCCGATTTACGAGTTTCAGTGTTCGGATTGTAAAGAGAGGCTTGAGGCTTTTTTCCACTCTTTCAACGGGAGCAGGAAGGTCCCATGCCCCTCTTGCGGGAAGGAAAAAATGGAGCGAGTCCCCTCTCTCTTTGGGTTTAGATCCGGGTCGGTAGCAGTAGGACCTTCCGGTAGTTCTAATTGTTCTACCTGCTCCAGCAAGAACTGCAATACATGTAATTAATTTTATGAAACCCAGGTGCCCGATTTGTAAGAAGTCGTACCAGAATGACAATAATAAATACTTTCCATTTTGCTCTTCCCGCTGTCGGTTAGCTGACCTTGGAGACTGGCTGGACGGGAAATACCGAATAAGCGAGCCCACGAGGGAAGAAGCCAATGAGAAAAGATAAAAAGCGATTATTTATGAATAATAACTTGCTTATGATTGAGGAGTATGTTAAACTCACTCAAGTAAGCAAGGTTGGTAGATGTTACTTCTTTATGTAAAGGAGTTAATTGGAGAAAAAATGACTAAATTGGAAAAGATGAGAGTTATTATATCCTTTATTATCAGCATTGTAATTCTTGCTCTCTCACTCAGGGTAGTAGGTATTATTGAGGGATGGGAGATGGAGCGGAGAACTGCCCGGGAGGAGTACCAGAAGCTCCAGGAGAGGCATGAAGAGCTCACAACAGAGAGAGACGAGCTCAAGATAAAAATAGTTGAGGATAAAGCGGCGCGCCTTGAGGCAATTAGTGAAAAAGAGAAGATGGAGAGGCTCGCTGATGAGCTAAGAGTCAAGATTGAAGAAATAACCTCCAGCCTTGAGCAAGAAAGGAAAAGGAGCAGTGAGTTAAAGAAGGGAACAGAGAAATTAACAGAGGAAAAAGCAGACATTAAAGAGAGGCATAAAATGGAGCTTGGATTGTTAGAGACAGAGCTGCGCACGGTAATAGCAAGACATAAGCTCCAGGTGCTGGCAATGACTCCGGCACAGGACCCGACAATGTTTACGGGGAAAGTAGTTGTCGTCCACCCGCCTGATTTTCTTGCCATTGGAATTGGTGATTTGGTAGCCGGGCCATTACGGATAGAGCTCTTTAGAAGAGGGAGAATGGTGCGTGAGCTTTCAATAAAAGGAGTATCTCACGCAACGCTTCTTGTCCGTGTTCCTCCAGGGATCTCGCTTGACGGGATAAGGGAAAATGATAAAGCAGAAGTTTTTCTTCTCCCGGAGGCAGAAGATATCATAGCCTTTGTTGAAAATGGAAAAGTAACGGATGCCATCGCTCCTAATTTTTTAAATGTAGATCTGGGCACAGCAGCTTCATTATGGCCGGACGTCTCTATTTACCGTAAGGGAGCATTGGTTGGAAGAATAATTCCGGAGAAAATCTACCTGAGCGTTACTGTGGAAGTACCGGATGTAAGAGGAATCAGAAGAGGGGATAAGATTAAAATTATCAGATAACGGAGAAAGCTATGGCTGAAGAAACTTATTTAACCCGCGAGGACGTATTAAAGATTTTAAAAATAAATGATGAAAGGCTTGATGCGCTGGTGAAAGAAGGAAAACTTCAGGAAAAGGAAGAAGGCAAGTTTGACGAAGAAGATATCATTATATATGCAACGGAGTATCCTCCCGAGCTGGAAGAAGAAGAAATGAAGATATTGCCTTCCATAGAAGAGCTGGTTGCAGAGGAAGAAAAAGAGGAGGAAATAGAGCTCCTTATTCCTTATGAGGAAACAGCAGTAGAGGAAAAGGAAGTGCTCCCACCCATAGAAGAGCTGGTGGTGGAGGAAGAAAAAGAGGAGGAAATAGAGCTCCTTATTCCTTATGAGGAAACAGCAGTAGAGGAAAAGGAAGTGCTCCCACCCATAGAAGAGACGGTACCCGCTGTAGATGAAGGGCTTCGCATTGAACCAATTGAGTCAGAAGACGAAGCCAAGGCAGAGCCGGGGGTAGAGCCAGAGAGAGAAGAGTTAGTTCTTTTTGGGCCTCGTGAGCTGGCTCCCAGAAAGAGCCCGTTTTTTATTTTCCTTTCCTTGCTCTCACTTGTCATAATCCTTGCTTCCATCGGAATTCTCGTTTTGCCCGTTCTGGATATCGCTATCCCGGAGTTCATAAAACCAGTAGTTGATTTTGTCAGCGGCCTTTTTTGAGAGAAAAGAACAGTGCTGACGCGGCTGGGGGTAATTGAGGCGGAAACGAGGCTTCTTGCTCCATACGCAATGCATAGCAAGGAGACCAGGGGGAGACTTCATCCTGAGAAAGAGGATAAATACCGCTCTGTCTTCCAGCGCGATCGGGACAGAATTGTCCATTCAGCTGCCTTCCGACGTCTTGAGTACAAAACTCAGGTTTTCGTCAATCATGAAGGAGATTACTACCGCACTCGCCTTACTCATACCCTTGAAGTCTCCCAGATTGCGCGCTCCATTGCCCGCCTGCTGAGACTAAATGAGGACCTGACAGAGGCAATATCTCTTGCCCACGACCTTGGGCACACTCCATTCGGGCACTCCGGGGAGGAGACACTGAGAGAGTTGATGAAGAATGATGGTGGATTTGAGCACAACAGGCAGGGCTTAAGAGTGGTTGAGAAGCTGGAAAGGCGCTACCCTAACTTCAACGGACTGAATCTTTCCTTTGAAGTAAGGGAGGGAATTATCAAGCACTTTACGCTTTATGACCAACCAGAGAATCTCCCGGTCGCAAACTTTCCCACACTGGAAGCTCAGGTTGTAAATCTGGCTGATGAGATTGCCTATACCAATCACGACCTTGACGATGGACTTGCTGCCGGGATGATAACTGAGAAAGAGCTACAAAAAATACCTCTCTGGGATAAGATGCTTCAGGAGGTTAAGAAGGCGTCCCCGAATGCTGGCAAAGAAAGAGAGAGATATCAGATAATAAGAGCATTGATTAATCTTCAGGTAATAGACCTTGTCAAAGAGACCGAAAAGAGGATTGAGAAAGCTAATATCACCTCGCATCGGCAAGTTGCGCGTCTTTCTTTCCCACTTGTTTCCTTTAGTTCTTTGATGGAGAAAAAAAATAAGCAGCTCAAAGATTTTCTTGCCAGAAATCTCTACCGTCATTACCGGGTTACCAGAATGGCTGAGAAGGCACATCGGGTCATAAATGAACTTTTTCGTTCCTATCTCATGGAATCCGATCAACTTCCTCCTGAGGTTTGCAAGAGAGCTAATGGCGAGCCTTTGCGCCGGATTATCTGTGATTACATTGCAGGAATGACCGACCGCTTTGCACTTGATGAACATAAAAAAAGGCTAAGGGAATAGAGGTTCTTATGCGCTGGGAAAGAGCGTTAATTCCAACTCTGAAGGAAAATCCGCAGGAAGCGGAGGCTTTAAGTCATCAGTTAATGCTCAGAGCAGGATTAGCAAGAAAGATTGCTGCCGGACTCTATGCATATCTGCCGCTGGGAATTAAGGTAATTCGCAGGGTGGAGACAATTATCAGAGATGAGATGGAAAAATATGGCGCCCAGGAGCTTCTTATGCCAATCCTACAGCCGCGAGAGCTGTGGGAAGTCTCCGGTCGCTGGAACGACCAGGAGTTAGGTATGTTAAAGCTCAAAAACAGGGAAGGTTCGGAATTTGTTCTTGCCCCAACCCATGAAGAAATCATTACCGGCATTGTTCGGGGAGAGGCAAGGTCATACAAAGATTTTCCATTTAACTTATATCAGATACAGACAAAATTTCGCGATGAGATGAGACCGAGATTTGGAATGATTAGAGCAAGAGAGTTCATTATGAAGGATGCCTACAGCTTTGATGTGGGCGAGGAAATGGCAAGAAAGAGCTATGCCGATATGCGTAAAGCATACATCAACATTTTCCGCCGGTGCGGGCTTAATTTTCGCATTGTTGAAGCTGACCCCGGGGCAATGGGTGGAGAAAAATCCGAAGAATTTATCGCTGTTGCTGAGAATGGAGAGGATGTCCTTGCTGCTTGTGAGGCTTGTGATTACGCTACCGGAGCAGATGCGGCAAAGAAGTGTCCTGATTGCGGTGGCAGGATGGCGAAGATAAAAGGAATAGAAGTGGGACACATATTCAACCTTGGCAGGAAGTACAGCAAGGCTCTATCCGCTAAATTCCTTGACCCTAATGGCAAGGAATGCCTCCCGTTTATGGGATGTTACGGAATTGGAATAACAAGGACAGTAGCTGCAATCATTGAGCAGAATTCTGATGAAAAAGGAATCATCTGGCCACTGGAAGTTGCCCCCTACTCCGTAGTTGTTCTTTGCCTTGACCGCGAGGAGACAACGGTTGCAGAGTCAGAACAGCTCTATCAAGAGTTAGGAGATAAAGGAATTGAGACTCTCCTGGATAATCGGGACGAGAGAGCAGGAGTAAAATTTAACGATGCCGATTTGATTGGTATTCCTATCCACCTCATCATCAGCCGCAAACGGATTTCCGAGCAAAAAGTTGAGATGAAGCGTCGCCGCGACCAGATAAAACTCCTCATTCCCCGTCCAGAGGCAACAGGAGAAGTAATAAGGCTCCTTAAAGACCTTAAAGAGAGGCACAGAGGCACAGAGGCACAGAGGCACAAAGAGCACAAGTAAAAACGTGGTATAAAAGCAGGCTTGAAGGTAGCCGCAACCTTTAGGTTGCGTTACTTCGGCGCAGGCTGAAGCCTGCGACTACCAAGAATAAGCCAGAAAGGGGTCAAGTCTTAACTTTTAACTTGCACTTTTGCCTTTTAACTTTTAACTTTTTTTCTTGAGAATTATGAGATTTGAGTTTTGCTTATCACACAAGATTGTTTTTGGCAAAGGCGCTATCGGGGAGCTTGGAGTTAGAGTTAGAGAGCTTGGTAAGAGGGCGCTTCTTGTCAGCGGGCGCAGTGCAATGAGAAAAACCGGTACATTGGAAAAAGTCATTGCTCTGCTAAGAAATTGCCAGATAGAGACAGAGCTCTATGATAAAGTAGAGCCCGACCCTTCTCTTGAAACTGTGGAGAAGGGAATCAGGCTGGCAAAAGAGAGAAAATGTGATATGGTCATTGGTCTTGGCGGTGGGAGTGCCCTTGACTGTGCCAAGATAATAGCGGGTATAGTGTGGCAGGAAGGTTCTATATGGGAGTACTATGAAGGGCGAGAGATAGAGAGAGAGGGCATCCCTTTTATTGCTCTTCCCACTACTTCTGGCACCGGGACCGAGGTAACAAGCAACTCTGTTCTTAGAAATCTCCAGGACAAGGCAAAAAAAAGTTTGCGCAGCAGATATCTAACTCCTTATTTGGCACTTGTTGACCCTGAACTTACGCTTTCACTCCCGCCAGAGGTTACGGGCTACAGCGGGATAGATGCTCTTACCCATGCCATTGAATCATATGTCTCTAATGCTGCAAATCCTATCACAGAGACGCTTGCCATTTATTCTATAGAGTTAGTGGCAGGAAACATAATGAAAGCTTTCTGTAATGGGGAAGATATTGATGCGAGAGAGAATATGTCCCTGGCAAGCATTGTGGCAGGAATGTCATTTGCCAACTCAGGACTGGGGGCTGCTCACGCGCTGGCGCATCCGCTCGGGGCTAAATTTGGAGTTTCTCACGGAGTGGCATGCGGAATTCTGCTTCCCTATGTTATGGAGTTTAATATAGGAACACAGGAGGAGAAATATGCTCAGGTTGCCTTTGCCCTTGGTAAAGAGAAAAAGGGCGCCATGGCAGTGGAGGCTGTTCGCAATCTTCTTCAGAAGATGAAGATGCCGGAGCATTTGAGCGATGTAGGGGTAGAGAGAGGTTGTATACCCGGGATGGCTGAAGATGCAAAGGATGCCGCTTCTTTAAGGGGAAATCCGCGTCCAGCGACAGAGGAAGAATTGATAGACATACTCACCTCAGCATATTAGGAAAATAGACTGAAGACTGAGGAGATAAATTCAAAAATCAAAAGTCAAAATTACAATGCAAAATTCAAAATTTGAAGTTGATTTGAAAAACTTTTAACTTTTAACTTGCACTTTTGCCTTTTGACTTTTAACTTTTGAATTAGTTCTTAAACTGGTGTTCAGGTGAACTGGTGCACTATTTTTGATAGGAGGAGATTAAATGGGAATGTGGATTGGAAGAGGAGTAAAAGCAAGGCGGTGTTATGGATTTGATGAGATTGCTCTCATTCCGCGGTCTTTGACAATCAACCCTCAAGACACTGACCTGACATGGAGGATAGGGACACTGGAGCTTGAAATACCCATCCTGGCATCAGCGATGGATGGGGTGGTGGATGTCCGCTTTGCCATTGAGATGGGCAATCTTGGCGGCCTGGCCATCCTGAACTTAGAAGGCATCCAGACAAGGTATGATGACCCTTCGGAGATAATTAAGGAGATCATCAGCCCGGCTTCAGAGAAGGACATAGAATCGGTGCAGGCAGCCTACAGCAAGCCAATAAAGGAAACTCTTATCTCGCAAAGGATAGAGGAAATAAAGAGAGGTGGTGGTTATGCTGCCGTCTCGGCAATTCCCCAGCGAGCAGAAAGATTTGGCAAGATTGCCCAGAAGGCAGGCGCTGATATATTTGTTATTCAATCTACAGTAGCGGCGCCGAAACACATTTCCTCCACTTACAAGAGCCTTGACCTTGAGAAATTTTGCAAGATGATGAGAATTCCTGTAATTGCCGGTAACTGCGTAACATACGAGGTTGCACTGGCTCTAATAAAAACTGGAATAGCAGGTCTTCTCGTCGGAATTGGCCCTGGAGCAGCCTGTACCACAAGAGGTGTATTGGGAATAGGGGTTCCTCAGGCTACTGCTGTGTGTGATACCGCAGCGGCAAGAGACTTCCATTACAAGCAGACAGGGAAATACGTTCCTATTATTGCTGATGGCGGTATGGTCACCGGCGGGGATATATGCAAAGCGTTCGCGTGTGGAGCTGATGCGGTGATGATTGGTTCAGCACTGGCGCGCACAAAGGAAGCCCCGGGGCAGGGTTATCACTGGGGAATGGCTACTTCTGACGTCAATCTTCCTCGTGGAACGAGGATTTACGTTGGCGTAACGGGAAGCCTGAAAGAAATCTTATTTGGCCCAGCAAGATTGGACGATGGCTCACAAAATCTGATCGGGGCGCTGCGAACTTCAATGGGGAGCCTGGGCGTTAAAAATATCAGTGAGATGCAATTAACCGAGATAATCATTGCCCCGGCAATCCAGACTGAAGGAAAGATTTTCCAGGCAGTGCAAAAAGTAGGAATGGGAAGCAGTAAAGGGGATGCCGAAGCGGGGATTTGAACCCCGAAGAGCTTGCGCCCACTACGCCCTGAACGTAGCGTGTTTACCAGTTTCACCACTTCGGCAGGACTTTCTCTTGATTTATCTGAAAACGGGTTGTAAAATCATAGCATAGAAGGTCAATGTCTGCAAACGTTGCTACCAATAAAAGGGCGTGGTATGATTATGAAATACTGGAAACCTATGAAGCGGGGATTGCTCTCCGGGGAGCAGAAGTAAAATCATTGCGGGGTGGCATGGTAAGCCTGAAGGATAGCTTTGTTAGAGTTGACGGAGACGAGGCTTTCATTTATAATCTTTATATAGCCCCTTATGAGTGCGATAGTGAGCGCGATGAGGACCCGGGGAGAAGACGGAAGCTCCTTCTTCACAAGAGAGAAATAGAGAGGATAAAGGGGAAAACAACCGAGCGGGGGCTAACGGTTATTCCTTTAAAAATTTACTTCAAGCGTGGATTGGCAAAAGCAGAGCTTGCCCTCTCCAGAGGGAAGAGGCAGTATGACAAAAGAGAGCTACTGCGCAGGAGAGAAGCAGAAAGGGAGATGGGAAGAGCAGCAAAAGTGAAAAGGGGGTAATCCTAATGAAGAAAAAACTAATAAAATGCATTGTTATAGCCGCCTGCATTAGTGGAGTTGCTTTCCCTAATAGCTATGCCTGTGTGGGCGCCAGGCCAATGGGAATGGGCGGAGCATTTATTGCCGTAGCGGATGATGTTAATACCACCTACTGGAATCCAGCAGGTCTAACCTTTGTCCTCGACTGGGAAGAGGGACGCTCAGAGCTTGCCTACAGTGCCCTTCTCAATCGTCGGGAAGAGCTGAGGTATAGTGACTTTGTGAGCTTTGTTAGCCCTCTTTATCTGGGAGAATTGGCAGAGATGGGCTTCGGGGTTAGCTATGTAAATACGAGAAATCTCCTTGCTAAAGGGCCCTGGGGCGAATTAGACTGGACCGACCGATGGCTATGGCTTTCCTTTGGGACAGAGCTCTTTCCCGGGGTTTCAGCGGGAGTCAATTTAAGGAAGCAGTTTCAGGAGGAAAGATTGAGAGTTGGGGCAAGGCGGACTTATACTCATAGGAGAAAAACTGTTATCGGCCCTGCTTACAGAAGGTGGGAGGACGATACCTTTGGAGTAGATGTGGGTCTGCTCGGGAGATGGGGGATGTTCTCAGTTGGCGTTCTCTATCAGAACGCAAATAAGCCTGAAATTTTTGGAAGAAGATACATCAGAAACCTCCGTCCAGGAATAGCCATCAGGCCCGATGATGATACTGTTATTGCCATAGATATGTATGATGCATTGGGAGAGAGAAGGGAACACCCGGGCGATGTAAGTGGATTTCTCTGCATCGGGCTTGAGAGATGGATTGGAAACTTTGCGGTAAGGGCAGGCGCCTATCTTGTGAACCCTGACACCTGGAAGCCACAAAAATACACATTTGGGCTCGGGAGTAGAATTAAAGAACAGGAAGGCATATTTACTAGTGGAGAGTTAAATTACGCCGTTCTCTACGAGAGAGGTCATCCTCCCGGCACTCCCAGTGAGGACAAATATACGCATACATTAGGCTTTGCAATTAGATTTCGTTAGCCGTTCACGGTAGGGGGCGATATGGTCTCGACCGGAGAGGAGGCATTGAGGTTGCATGTCGAGGGTGCCAGGTGGCCTCGAAAAAACCTGGCGAAAAACTAACTGCCAACGAGCAGTACGCTTTTGCCAGCTAATTAAAGCTGACACGTCTCCTTAGCCTTGCCTGCAGGGTAAGGAAGACGACGGTAGCAGGCTGGTCCTGCCTTTTTCCTGAAGTGGGCAGGATGAGAGAGATTTGGGATAGCTTCCTCAGGATCCTGCCTGTTGGAGCCCGAGTGAAGCGAATTCAAAGAATAGGATAAGCATGTAGACGCTTCTTTATTCTTCCCTTCCGGGACGCGGGTTCGATTCCCGCCGCCTCCATCAGATAGAAAGTAAATCAGTAACTACTCAGGAGCCAGAAGTCAGAATTCAGGAGTCAGAATGGAAAGGGACAATAGAAAGCCCTCTCCAGTATCTTAAAGGAGTGGGCCCCCAAAGGGCAAAAACCTTATCCCGCATTGGTCTTGAAACAATAGAGGATATTATCTACTACTTCCCACGCTGTTATGAGGATAGAAGCAACCTAAAGCCCATTAATCGTATCCAGGTAGGTAAAACGGAGACCATCAAAGGAAAAGTCCTGGCCTCGGGCCTGAAAAAACCCCGACCCCGTCTGGAAATCCTCAAAGTAGCTATTAGCGATGGAACAGGAATCGTTTATGCCGTCTGGTTCAACCAATCCTATCTCCAGAAATCTTTTCCCGTCGGAACTGCCGTCATCTTAAGCGGCAGGGTGGACAGATTCCGGGAGATTCAAATCGTCAACCCGGCTTACGAAATCCTTGCCGGGGACGAAGAGGACCTTATCCATACGGGCCGCATTGTTCCCATCTATTCCCTGACGGAAAAGTTGACCCAGAGGAGACTGCGCTCCTTAATCAAAGACGTTCTTGATAAATATGCTAACCGGCTGCCCGATATCCTGCCGGAGAATATGCGCCGCCGGCATTCTTTAATTGACCTTCCCAGAGCTATCATCCATATCCATTTCCCGGAGAGCGAAGAAGACAAAGAATCGGCCCGCTACCGTCTGGTTTTTGATGAGTTCTTCTTTTTGCAATTGGGCTTAGCTCTTAGTAAGGCGGGGAAAATTCGGAGTAAGGGAATCGGGCATAAAGCTTCGGGGAAACTTTCCCAAAGGTTGAAGGAGCTTCTGCCCTTTAAATTGACCACCGCTCAGGAGAGGGTGATAGAGGAGGTCCGGGCCGATATGGAGAAGGATAGACCTATGAGCCGTCTTCTTCAGGGAGATGTGGGTTCGGGGAAGACGGTAGTAGCTGCCTCTGCTCTCCTCACGGCGGTAGAGGGGGGATTTCAAGCCGCTCTTATGGTGCCCACGGAAATTTTAGCCGAACAGCATTTTCTTAATTTGCAAAGATGGCTCCTGCCCCTGAGAGTAAAAGTTGCCCTCTTAATCGGGAGCCTCAGTCCCCGAATGAAGAGGGAATCCCTAAAAGAGATAGAATCGGGCCAGGCGGACATTGTCGTGGGCACCCATGCTCTTATTCAGGAAAAGATTAAGTTTTCCCGGCTAAGCTTAATAATCATTGACGAACAGCATCGGTTTGGAGTGAAACAGCGAGCGGCCTTGAGGGAGAAGGGGGTGGAAACCCCCGATGTCTTGCTTATGACGGCTACCCCCATCCCCCGCACCTTAGCTCTTACCGTATATGGAGACCTGGATATCTCCACCCTTGATGAGTTGCCCCCGGGGAGAATGCCGGTGGCTACCTACCTGGTGGGGGAGAAAGACCGCCCGGGAGCTTACAAGTTTTTAGAAGAGGAGATTAAAAAGGGAAGGCAAGCTTATATCGTTTATCCTTTAATAGAAGAGTCGGAGAAGTTGGAAGTAAAGGCAGCTACCGAAATGGCCCGGCATTTTCAAAGAGACATTTTTCCCCATCTCAGGGTAGGGTTGCTTTATGGAAGGATGAAGGGAGAGGAGAAAGAAAAGGTAATGCAGCTCTTTAAGGAAGGGAGGATTGACATTCTCGTTTCCACTACGGTTATTGAGGTAGGGATAGACATACCCAATGCCTCGATAATGGTTATTGAAAATGCAGAGAGGTTTGGGTTGGCCCAATTGCACCAGATGCGTGGTCGTGTTGGACGGGGAGATTACCAGTCTTATTGCCTTATGCTCGGGAGTCCCGCCAGCCAGGAAGGCAGAAAACGACTCCAGGTGATGACCGAGACCAGCGACGGCTTTCGGATTGCCGAGGAAGACTTAGAGCTGCGCGGTCCGGGAGAGTTTTTTGGAATCAGGCAATCAGGAATGCCTGAGCTGCGAATTGGAGATATCGCCTCCGATATGAAACTGATGGAACTTGCCCGACGGGAAGCCGGCCTCATTCTTGCCGCCGACCCCGAGTTAAGAGATGGCGAGCATTACCTGCTCCGCCAGACACTCAATAGGAGATTTCCAACATCTTTCGAGTTTCGAGTTTAAGCTTCTCTGTGCCTCTCATTGAATGGATTTCAGCTCCAGCTTTCCTTCTATGACCGCTTTTATGCCCGATGCAGCTGCCCGTGCTCCTGCCACTGTAGTAATGTAAGGAATCCCATATTGAATAGCCGCTTTTCTGATGTAGCTGTCATCATATTTGGCGCCTTTGCCAATAGGAGTATTGATTACCAAATCTATTTCTTTGTTTTTGATATAGTCTACGATGTGCGGTCGTTCCTCATGGAGCTTGAAAATACTTTGCGCTTTGATTCCTTGCTTCTCAAGGTAGTCTTTTGTCCCTGAGGTAGAGAGAATTTTGAAACCTAATTCATCAAACACTCTGGCTATAGCGGCTATCTGCGGCTTGTCTTTGTCAGCTATGGTAATCAGGATGGTCCCTTTTTGTGGAAGCCTCATGTGAGCGGCAAGCTGCGCCTTATAGAAGGCTCGTCCAAAGTCTGTATCAATTCCCATTACCTCACCAGTTGCTCTCATTTCAGGTCCTAAAATAGGGTCAACCGCAGGAAACATATTAAAAGGAAACACAGCTTCTTTTACGCCAATATGAGAAACCTCTTTCTTTCCTGCAGGGATTATGTCTTTTAATTTTTTGCCTATTAAAACCAGTGTTGCTATTTTTGCCATTGATATACCCATAACCTTACTTACTATCGGGACAGTTCGCGAGGCACGAGGATTAGCCTCTAATACATAAACCTTTCCTTCTACTATGGCATACTGGATGTTCATCAAACCGACGACCCCAAGCGCCTTAGCAATCTTTCTTGTGTAGTCTTCCAAGATGATAAGGTTTTCTTTGGAAATACTGCGTGCAGGAATTACACAAGCGCTGTCCCCTGAATGAATCCCTGCCAGCTCTATATGTTCCATTACCGTAGGAATATACACGTCTTCACCATCACTAATAGCGTCAACTTCAACCTCAATAGCCTGCTCTAAGAATTTATCAATTAACAGCGGATACTCCGGACTAATTTCTATGGCTTGCTTTACATAATCCAAAAGTATCTTTTCATTATATACAACCTGCATGCCCCTCCCCCCCAGAACAAAAGAGGGACGCATCATTAAGGGGTATCCTGTTTTATTAGCTACAATTAGTGCCTCTTCCACTGAACAGGCAACACCGCTTTCAGGCTGGGGGATATTAAGCTCTTGTATTATCTCTTTAAATTTCTGCCTATCCTCAGCAAGATGAATACTCTCAGGACTTGTGCCAAGAATCTTTACACCGGCTTCGTAAAGTTCCTTTGCTATATCTAAAGGGGTCTGGCCTCCAAATTGCACAATTACTCCATCGGGCTTTTCTTTTTCATAAATACTCAGGACATCCTCCACTATCAGGGGTTCAAAGTAGAGTTTATCCGAGGTATCATAATCAGTTGAGACAGTTTCAGGATTACAATTGACCATTACCGACTCTATTCCTTCTTCACGTAATGTGAAGGCAGCGTGAACACAGGTATAATCAAACTCTATGCCCTGGCCAATGCGGTTAGGTCCTCCACCTAAAATCATTATCTTTCGCTTGTTTAGGCGTCCTGCACAGGCAGGCCTGTCTGCTGTGCCGGGCACAGTACAGGCAGGCGCAGGCAGGTATGTTGAAAAATAATAGGCAGCATCAGCGCCACTTACCGGCACTGCTTCATATGCCGCTATTTTTCCCGCATTAAGTCGCTGGGTGTGGATTTCCTTTTCTGTCCTGCTTAAAATTTGAGCGAGATATCTATCCGAAAAACCGTGCTCCTTGGCTTTTATAAGCAAATCTTGGGGCAAACGTTTGTTAGTGAACTTTTTTATCTCTTTCTCAAATTCTACCAACTCCTGCATCTGGCCAATGAACCATTTATTGATTTTGGTCATCTGATAAAGCTCATCCACTGATATACCCTTACGCAGCGCCTCATACATCAAGAAAATGCGCTCACTTGAGGGATTAACCAATTTCGCTCTAATCTCAGAAAGAGAAAGCGAGGTAAAGTCTTTAGCTCCTCCCAGGCCGTATCTTTTAATCTCCAGAGAACGTATCGCCTTTTGAAATGCCTCCTTGAAATTTTTACCTATACTCATCACCTCACCCACAGCCTGCATCTGCGTGAAAAGTTTATCCTCAGCTTGAGGGAATTTCTCAAATGCCCATCTGGGGAATTTTACCACCACATAATCTCCGCTCGGCACATACTTATCAAGCGTACCTTCCTTCCAGTAAGGGAGCTCATCAAGAGTTATGCCCACCGCTAATTTTGCAGATATAAGGGCAATAGGAAAACCCGTTGCTTTTGAGGCCAGGGCTGAAGAGCGTGAAGTCCGGGGATTAATCTCAATAATAACAACCCTGCCATCCTGAGGATTATGAGCAAATTGCACGTTACAACCGCCCAGGACGCCAATAGCCTCAACAATCCTGTAAGACATCTCCTGAAGTTTTTCTTGCAATTCTTTTGAAACAGTTAGCATTGGCGCAACACAAAAGCTATCCCCGGTATGCACTCCCATTGGGTCAACATTTTCAATAAAACAAACTGTAATCTTGTTGCCTTTCGCGTCCCTGACCACTTCAAGTTCATGCTCCTCCCAACCTAAAACCGACTCCTCTATGAGCACCTGGCCTATCGGGCTTACTGACAATCCCCTAACAACAATTGTTCTCAATTCCTCTACATTATAGGCTATGCCTCCGCCTGTTCCTCCCATAGTATATGCCGGCCTTAGAACCACCGGATATCCAAGCTCTTGAGCGACCCTTTCTGCCTCCTCAACAGAATATGCAGGCGAACTTTTAAGCACAGGAATATTAAGCTTAGTCACTGTCTCTTTAAAGATAATCCGGTCTTCACCTCTTTGTATAGTCTCTTCGCTTACACCAATCAACTCCACATTGTATTTATCTAATATTCTTTTTTTACTAAGTTCAGATGAAAGATTGAGCCCGGTCTGACCGCCAAGATTGGGAAGTAATGCATCCGGCCTTTCCTTGATAATTATCTTCTCCATATTCTCAACAGTAAGCGGCTCAATATAGGTTTTGTCAGCCATTTGAGGGTCAGTCATAATTGTTGCCGGGTTTGAATTTACCAGTATTATCTCATAACCTTCCTTCTTTAAAGCCTTGCAAGCCTGGGTTCCTGAATAGTCAAACTCACAAGCCTGGCCAATGACGATTGGCCCTGAGCCAATGATTAATATTTTCTTTATGTCAGTTCTTTTAGGCATATCCTTAAATCTTTATATATCAAACTGAATTGTAGTATGCTCAATATCATACCTTTCGTTCAAGAATTTATTTATTCTATTAAGAATTTCTGTTGATTTTTTTTGGTTTACACCATTAATGGCTATATGTGCTGTTAATGAATACATGTTAGAGGTAATCTCCCAGATATGCATATCGCGAATATCTCGAACCTCAGGGATTTCTTTTTTAAGTTCAGCGCTTACATTATCTATGTTAATTCCCTTTGGCGCAGTTTCTAACAAGACATTAATAGAATCCTTAAAGAGCCCTCGCGCCCACATAAAAATCACCAAAGAAATACCGATGCTCGATAAAGGGTCAACAATATACCAACCGGTAAAATACATGATAATTGCTCCGAATACAACTACGACAGAAGATAATGTATCTGCTATCACATGGAGAAAAACTCCTTTGGTGTTTATATCATCTCTGGCGCTTCCCCGCAAGATTAATACACTTATTGCATTTACAGTAAGACCAACTACTGCTACGAGGAACACTTGAAGCCCTAAAACAGGTTCAGGACTAATGAGTCGTTTAATTCCTTCGAAAAAGATGTAAGCTGTCACAGCAAAAAGGAAAAGGCTGTTAAAAAGTGCTGCAAGAATTTCTACCCGATAAAACCCGTATGTCCTATGATGACAGGAATCTTTACGGGCTATAATAATTGCCACATAACCAATCCCTAAAGCAAAGAAATGGGTAAACATATGTCCGGCATCACTAAGTAAAGCTAAGCTATTTGTTAGAACGCTACCTATTACCTCAATGATCATTACAATTCCAGTAATGACCATTACAAGTTTTAGCTTCTTCCGCTCTATACTTTTATATATATGAGCGAAGGAATCCCTGACCTTAGGTTTATGATGATGCTTAACTGTCATATAATAACTCCAGTTTTTAAGATACCCACCCTGGGCGGCCTCCAATTAGGGAAGATTGGGGGTTGCAGAGCAGAGATGCTTTACTTCGCACTCCTGACATAAGGGTTTTCTTGCCCGACAGGCTTTTCTGCCGTGATCCACAAACATATAATTAAAGTCAATCCAGTCTTTCTTTGGCACAATTCTCATAAGATCCTGCTCTATTTTATCAGGGTTTTTCTCTTTGCTTAAACCCATCCTTCTTGAGAGCCTTTTGACATGAGTGTCAACTGCTATGCCCTCTGTTTTTTTAAAACTGCTTGACAGCACTATATTTGCTGTCTTTCGGGCAACGCCCGGCAAAGCAACAAGTTCATTCATGCTCTGAGGTACATTGCCATTAAAACTTTCCACAATCTTCTTTGCTGCAGCGATAATGTTTTTTGCCTTGTTTCTGTAGAAACCCGCAGTGCGGATTTCCCGTTCTAAAATAGATTGCTTTGCTTCAGCAAAGTCAAATACAGTCTTGTATTTGCTGAAAAGATGCGGGGTTATTTTATTTACTCTTTCATCAGTGCATTGAGCAGCAAGGATTGTTGCTACTAAAATTTGAAGTGGTGTTTCGTAGTGAAGCGCGGTGCGGCTTTCAGGGTATGTCTTACGCAATATCTTTATTATTTTTGCTATTTTTTCTTGTAACATACTTTCATAAGAAAACTCGCCGCTTCGCTCCTCATTTTCTTCTATACTATGTTGGTCTTATTTGTCAAGAAAACTTGCTTTTTCTTGTTTTTTCTTGTTAACTTCTATATGAATACTACTGTAGCATCCACCTGTTGAGCAGTTGAGACGTGGAAAGTTAAGAGGAGGAGGTGAGTTATGAAATCCCACACTGAATACTTATGGTTTACCACTCGCAAGAGAAGAGAATTTATTAACATAACTCTGAATGTTAGAGAGTGCCTGAGAAAGAGTGGAATAACAGAAGGATTATGCCTGGTCAATGCTATGCATATAACTGCAAGCGTATTCATAAATGATGATGAGGGTGGATTACATCAGGACTTTGATAAATGGCTTGAGGAACTTGCTCCTCATGAGCCCATATCTCAGTACAGACACAATTTGACAGGAGAAGACAATGCCGATGCACACCTGAAAAGAACAATAATGGGTCGTGAGATTGTGGCAGCTGTTACTAATGGAGAACTCGATTTTGGCCCCTGGGAGCAGATATTCTATGGTGAATTTGATGGATGTCGCAGGAAAAGAGTGATGGTCAAAATAATAGGAGAATAAAGTCCAGCCTCAATTTCTCTTGCCATTTTAGCAAACTGTGGGTAGAATTGTCCTTGTTGCTATTAACCATATAACCAATTTATTAGAAGTAAAGAGCACTTTGAAATATCTACAATACCTTTTATATCAATTAGGCAGCTTCCTCTCTCGTCGGAGTCCTCTATGGCTCAGCTACTGGTTAGCCCGCAAAGCCGGGAGTGCAAGCTATTTTTTGAGAAAAAAGGCGCGCCTTGCAGTCAGGGAGAACATACAGCAGGTTCTGGGTGATGGCGATGAAGTTGACGCTAAAGCGAGGGCGTGTTTTCAAAACTTCGCTAAATATGTGGTTGATTTCTTTCGCTTTCCAATGATAAATAAAGAAAGCCTGGATGAATTCATAATCATTGAGGGGAAAGAGCACCTGGATGAGGCGCTCGGATATGGAAAAGGGGTGGTTGCCCTATCGGCTCATCTGGGACACTTTGAGCTGGCAGGAGCTGCACTTTCTCTCCTGGGTTACCAGATAAATGCCGTTTCCCTGAGACAGCCAAACCCTTACATAGATAGATTGTTTATCAGGCAAAGAGAAAAGTGTGGAGTAAAAGGGATTCCTTTTGGTTCAGCGGCAAGAGGGTGTTATCGAGCGCTCCAGAGGGGGGAGATAGTTGCTCTTTTAGGAGACCGCGACATAATGGGACAGGGCATCAATGCCACCTTTTTTGGCAAAGATACCACTATCCCTCGTGGCCCGATCAGTCTGGCACTCTCTACGGGCGCCGCTATTCTTCCCGGTTTCGCAGTGCGGGGGAAGAATGATAGATTCTGTCTTTTCATAGAAAAGCCTTTTTTCCTTACTCCAACGGGAAACAAAGAAAAGGATATTATGGAAGCAACAAAGAAGGTTATCGGGATACTGGAAACCTATATCAGTCGTTATGTTGAGCAGTGGAGTATGTTTTACAGAATATGGGGGAGAAATGAATCAATTTCTCAAAGAGCTAAGATTTAATGAAAAGGGCCTTATTCCCGCCATTATCCAGGAGGCAGGGACAAATGAGGTGTTGATGTTGGCCTATATGAATGAGAGAGCGATTACAGAAACTATTGTCACGGGCAGAACACACTTCTGGAGCCGCTCACGAGAAAAGCTCTGGAAAAAAGGAGAAACATCAGGATGCGAGCAAATTGTACAGGAGATCTTATTTGATTGCGATGAAGATGCGCTGCTCATCCGCGTTCACCAGAGGAAATTTGCCTGCCATACAGGTTACAAATCGTGTTTTTATCGGAAAATTAATGGTAAAAAAGGAGAGATAGTTATCGTGGGTCGCAAATTCGTTGAAGGGAGGAAATAGGTGAACCAGCAAATATTCAGGGAATACGATATTCGGGGAATAGCGGAAGAGGACCTTGCTCCGCCATTAGCAGAGAACTTAGGAAGGGCTGTTGGAACCTGTGTCAAAAAAAGGGGTGGAAAAAATATTGTTATTTGCCGGGACAATCGCTTATCATCAAAGCGGCTCAGGGACGAGTTCGTCTCCGGGCTGCTTTCCACCGGTTGCAACATCGTAGATATTGGTGAATTACCCACCCCAATACTGTACTTCTCAATAATTCATTACCGTAAAGACGCAGGAGTAATGATCACCGGAAGCCACAACCCTTCTGAGTTTAATGGCTTTAAAATTTGTTATGGCGAGAAGTCCATTTATGGAGATGAAATTCAGGAGCTAAGAAGAACTATTGAATCGGGGGCGTTCAGTAAAGGAGAGGGGTTTCTCACCAAAGAAAACCCTGTCTCCAGCTATATAAACTGCATTAAAGAAAAGATAAGCATGAAGGAGGGCATAAGGGTAGTAGTTGATGCTGGAAATGGCACAACCTCTAATTTGGCGCCGCGGCTCCTAAAAGAAATAGGATGTGAAGTAATCGAGCTTTACTGCCAATCAGACGGGAACTTCCCCAACCACCACCCTGACCCCACCATTCCGGAAAACTTAAAAGATTTAATTACTGCCGTTAAAAAAGAGGGAGCAGACCTGGGAATAGCATATGATGGCGATGGAGATAGAATTGGGGTTGTTGATGAAGAAGGAGAGATAATCTGGGGCGATAAATTAATGATTATTTTTGCCAGGGAAATCCTTACCAAAAACCCGGGAGCAAAAATTGTTTTTGATGTCAAGTGTTCACAAAGCCTAACAGAAGAAATTGAGAAATCAGGCGGAGTTCCAATTATGTGGAAGACGGGGCATTCGTTAATCGAGGCTAAAATCAAGGAGGAAGGGGCGCTTCTCGGGGGTGAGATGAGCGGACACATCTACTTCGCTGACAACTACTTTGGCTACGACGATGCCTTGTTTGCCACCGCAAGACTGATGGAAATTCTCTCTACAACGAATAAAAAATTATCCCGGCTTCTCACCGGCACCACTGAATACAAGTCAACTCCTGAGATAAGGATACCGTGTCCTGATGAGCAGAAATTTGAACTTGTTGAGAGGGTAAAAAAATATTTTAGTGAGCGGTACAAGACAATTGATATTGACGGAGTGAAGGTGCTTTTTGCCGATGGCTGGGGTCTGGTTAGAGCATCAAATACTCAGCCAATTCTTGTTTTGCGGTTTGAGGCACGCTCCGAGGAAAAATTAAGAGAGATAAAATCGCTCATAACCAGCAAAATAAAGGAATTTCAATGAGCAGATTGACCAAGAAAAACAGCGCAGGGCAAAAATCACTCTGGAGAATATGGGTTATTGATACAATAATTCCTGCTGCCGCTGCTGCTCTCTTCATCATCACCTTTATTGCCCAGTTGTATAGAATTCCCAGCGGCTCAATGGAGCCAGTCCTCCAACCAGGAAACCGAATATTGGTTTCTAAGTTTGCCTATGGCATAAGAATTCCTTTTAGCGGGAGGTGGATTCTCCAGAGAAGAGCCCCGGAAAGAGGAGACATTATCGTCTTTCTTTTTGACAATGACGGAAGGAGAAGAAATTTCGTCAAGCGAGTAATCGGAACCCCCGGGGACAGGATTAAAATAAAAGATGGAGAAATCTATATAAATGGCATTGTTGTTGACGAGCCACCGCAGATTCCCAGGGAGCGCTATTATCCAATCAGAGCGGGGTCTTATGGTTATAACGAGGTAGAGGTTCCTGCGGGAAAGCTCTTTGTCCTCGGAGACAACGCCGCCATCAGCTTTGATAGTCGCTCGTGGGGATGGCTCTGCCAGAGGAAAGTAAAAGGAAGGGCGGTCTTAATCGTCTGGCCACCAGGAAGAGTTCGCCCAATATCAGATAGATAGCTATAGACTGAAGGCTGAATTTAGGTTTTAGCCCTGAATCAAGTTCAGGGTAGGATTTACCTGCCTGCCGCAGGCAGTTTAGAATTTTGAGTAGTTACAAGAATGTTTTCTTTATAAAACAAATCGCCGCCACAATAAAAACAATATTGGCAAGCCAGGCGCCTATAACAGGCGGAAGCACGCCCTTCCCTAACAACTGCCCCAGATTAAATAAAACCAGATAGATAAATGCCAACCCGAGCGCTCCTCCAAATCCAGCCGCTACTCCCACCTTTTTTGCTCCCATTACAAAAGGGATACTAATCAGGACAACAATAAGGTTAGCAATGGGACGAGAGAGCCTTGAGTGAATTGCAACCAACTCCTCTCTGGGTAGGAGTCCACCTCCTTTTAGCGCCCTGATACGCATCCTTAGCTCTTGAAAAGTAAGTTCCGCCACTTTTTTTTCACCAACAAGGAAATCAGTAGGGGTTTCAACGACATCAAGCTCCTTAAGCGGCTCCGGACCAAAAACCCTCTCCCCGTCAACATACTTTACTGTAAAGCCCCCACAAAGAACCCAGCGGTTATTCTGCCACACAGCCCCTTCGGCATTAACCCTCCACTCTAATACCCCATCCCGCGAGAACCTCAGGACCTCCAGTCCTATAATGGTATTTGTCTCCCCATTAAACTCTCTGGCGAAAAAGATATTCCCGCTCTCTCCATAGAGAAGTAGGTTTGTCAGGATGAGCGGGGAGATATCTCCTCTTCTTGTTTTTTCTATTATATTTGCCCGTCTTGTTGCTTCAGGGGCAACCACCTCGCCAACAAATGCAGCAAAAAGACTGACAAGAAAAGCAGCTACAAGCAGGGGAAGTATTGCCCGATAAGAGCTTACACCCGCCGCCATCATTGCCGCAAACTCATTCTTTCTTACTAATCTACCCAACCAAAACAAAACAGCCATAATACAGGATAATGAACCAATAATAATAAAAACTTCGGGAGCGCGATTTAAATAATAATTAATCATTGTCACCACCGGAAGCCCGATAGCGATCCACTCATCGGATTTCTCAAAGAGGTCAACCACCTGATAAATGGCAATAAAGATTACAGAAGCGAGGAAATATGCCCTTAAAAAACCTGCCGCGAGGTAACGGTCAAGAATTCTCATAATAATTAAACTAATCCCTTTAACTACCTTTAATTAAAAAGGTGCCGGCGGCAGCGAGCACCCCCCCGGGGAGCCACATCGCAATGGCAGGAGGGAGCATGCCCCCCTCACTGAGGGCGCCAAAAAACATCATCATTATGTAATAGATGATAACAACTAAAACACTTAACCCGAACCCGACCGATCTGCCCTCTTTTTTAACGATAATTCCTAATGGTACCCCGATGACCACAAAGATGAGGGGTGTAAATGCAAGGGCCGCTCTTCTATTAATCTCGGTGAGTAGAGCATAGACCTTTCTTCCCTTAAGCACCCCCACCTCGTCTCGCAGCTCCTGAAGCGTCATCTCTCTTAGCCTTCTACCCCTCTCTATCGTTTGTGGAAGTAAAACAGAAAGATGGTACTCTTTAAACCTTGAGCGGCGATAGTCACGGAGATCAGCAGCCACTACCTCTTCTTTCACCCCATCAAAAAGCAATAAAATTATTCTTTCTCCGCTGGCATCGGAAACCACTCTTCCGCGCCTGGCAGAGATTGTCACGGGGAATTTTTCTCCGCGCAACTGCCAGATATGAACCCCGCGCAATTCCTCTCCCTTTACTTGCTCAACAAAAAATCGGTAACCAGTAAACTCTTTAACAAAAACTCGCTCCTCAAAGAGAACATACGGCCCCTTCTCCGCCAGCCTGTGAATAGTAGTCTCAAGCCTGTATTTAGCTAATGGCGAGACATTGTTCCCAAAGTAAAGCAAGAATAGACTGGCAAAAAAACTGACCAGGAACACCAGCGTAAATAGATGCCACACCCTGATTCCGCTCGCTCTAACAGCAAGGAACTCATTATTATCAGAGAGTCTTCCTGTAACCGCTAATATCGCAGCAAGGACAGCTATTGGCAGGCTATAAGGAAGGGAAAGGGTGAAGATATGGGTTAGCAGTCTAAATAAAACACCCCCCCCTCCATCAATAACAACATTTATTAATTGCGGAAGCCTCCCGACAAAAAAAATAAAATTAAAAATTAAAAAAGAGGGGGGGAGCGCAAACAAAAATTCCCTTACAACATAAAACGACAAAACCTTCATTATAATTTACCTAATCTATTGCTCAAATATCATTGGTATGATAAAATCAGGCTCGTTCAAGTACCTGATAACGCAATTTAATAATAACATAAGAGCATATTTATTACAATATCAAGGGGCATAGGTCTATTGTGGATAAATGCAAGATGGGTTCTTATGCTATTAATAACAAGGATTTATTATTAGTCTCTATTTTACACCACAACTATCTGTGTATGGTAAAGATACTATAACCTGTGGATAGGTTGTGGAAAAACAAAGGAAGGGTGTTGACATTGAATCCCTGGGAACAAACATTAAGTATAATCACTAAAAAAGTAGACTCTCGCATCTTCAACAGCTGGTTTAAACAGATAAAGTTTATCTCTTTCTCTGATAATACGCTTTCATTGGGTGTCCCCAGTAGATTTTTTTGTAACTGGATTAAAGAACACTACCTTGATTTAATCAAGGAAGCATTATTAGATATTAATAAAAAGGAGGTTCTCCTGAATTTCCTAATCACTACTTCTTGTTATAAAAATCACCCACCGCTCGCAGAACACCCATCATCACAGCCCCGCCTTAATAAAAGATATATCTTTGATAATTTCATTGTTGGGGAAAGCAACCACCTTGCCCATGCTGCCTCTCTTGCCGTTGCCGAGTCCCCATCACGAGCATATAACCCATTATTTATTTATGGTGGTGCAGGATTGGGGAAAACACATCTTATGCAGGCAATTGGCCATTTTATAAGAGAGAAAAAAAATGGTGTCAGGATCTCATATATGTCAACAGAGGCTTTTTTTAATCAATTTGTCAGGGCAATACAAAATCGTACAATGCAAGATTTTAGAGATAAATATCGTAACACAGATGCTTTCTTGCTTGATGATGTTCATTTTCTTATTGGGAAAGAGTCTGCCCAGGAAGAGATTTTTCATACCTTTAATACATTACATGATAGTTATAAGCAAATTGTTTTCTCCAGTGATCGTCACCCAAAAGAGATTCCAACGCTTCATGAGCGATTACTCTCGCGGTTTGAGTGGGGATTGGTTGTTGATATTCAACAACCAACGCTGGAGGTGCGAATTGCCATCCTTAAAAAATTAATAGATGAGAAGGGTGTGCCTTTCCCCAATGAAGCGATTGTTTTTATCGCAAGCCAGATTAAATCAAATATAAGGCGGCTTGAAGGAGCGTTAACCAGGGTTTTTGCCCATGCTGCATTAACTAAAACAACGATAAATTTAAAACTAACAGAAGATGTCCTGGGAGATATTTTATTTAAAAATAAAATAACAATGGAGCTTGTTAAAGAAAGCGTAGCTGAATTTTATGGACTAAAAACCTCTGACCTGCAAGATAAAAAAAAGAATAAAGAGGTTGTTTTCCCGCGGCAGATAGCAATGTTTTTAATAAGGGATTTAACAGATTATTCCTTTCCCGAAATAGGAGATAGTTTCGGGCACAGAGATCACACAACAGTTATTCATGCATGTAAAAAAATAAAAGAGGAAATAAAAAACAACACGATAATGAAGCATAATATTGAACGAATAAGAAAAAAAATAGAAAATTGATTTTTTGTGGATAAACTTATTGGGTTATTAATATTAAATTAACAGGTTATCTCTTTGGTATGTAATTAAAAACTCGGTTTTCTATTAAAAATAGTCATTACAGTTACTACTACTGTAACTTATATTAGAAGAGAAGGAGTAATAGGAATACCATGAAAGTGAATTGTTTAAAAAAGGATTTAGTTAAAGGAATAAATATGGTAGATGATATTATCTTAATAAGTAATACATTACCAATTCTATCTAATCTACTTATTGAAACAAGCGAGAACTCTCTACATATGATAACTACTAACCTGGAAGTAGGAATGGAGTGTTATATTCCTGCCCAGGTAATAGAACAGGGTAAAATCACAGTTCCAGCCCACAAAATCAGTGAAGCAGTTAAATCATTACCTGATGTTGAAATAAACATAAATACAGAAAATAATACCTTTATTATTAATTATAAAAAAGGTTTTTTCAGGATTAACGGATCGGGGGTAGAGGACTTTCCTGAACTACCACAAATAGAAAAAAGCAATACTTTTTCAATTAAGCAAACAGACTTAAAAAGAATGATAAAAAAGACATCCTTTGCTGTCTCTTATGATGATGCTCGTCCTGCACTTAGTGGCGTTCTTTTTGTGGTAGTTGAGGATATTTTAAGATTAATAGCTACGGATGGAAGAAGAATGGCTTGTATTGAAAGCACAATAAAGAATTCCTGTCGGGGTAAAAAAGAGATTATTATTCCCATTAAAACAATTAATAAACTTTCAAAGATTTTAGATAAAGGAGAGGTTGAGGTTTCCTTTGGAGAAAACGAAATATCCTTTCAAATAAAAAATAAAGACAGGTTGGTATCCCGGCTCATTAATAAACAGTTTCCTGATTACCAAAAAGCCATCCCACCTGATTTTAAAAGGAGAGTGAGATTGAAAAATAAAGAGTTTTTTGATAATCTAAAGAGGGTCGCTGTTCTAACAAGTGAAGAATCAGCTGCGGTGGGGTTTGATGTATTGGCAGATAAAATAATATTAAAAGCAAATATTCCTGGTATCGGAGAGGTGAAAGAGGAGGTGGATTTAAAACATAAAGAACCATGTCCTGATGTCCCGTTAATTAATATTATTTTTGAACCAAGATATATAATGGATTTTTTAAAAAACGAGGAAAGCGCTGATGTGTTCCTGGATTTAAACGGCCCACTGGATTCAGGGGTAATGAAGCCGGATGGAGATGAAAAATACACCTATGTGATTATGCCAATAAGACCATAAAGAAAGGGGAGGTTCCCAAGTGGACAAAGGGAGCAGACTGTAAATCTGCCGCCGTACGGCTTCGGAGGTTCGAATCCTCCTCTCCCCAAAACCAGCCCCCCATTTATTGCCACAAAAGAATCAGGAGGATAATTATGCCAGTGACAAAATCTGCAAAAAAGAGGCTCAGGATTAACAAGAAGAAAAAGGCTTATAATATCAAATATAAAAACAAGGCAAGGTCTTCACTCAAGGAATGCGAGCAAGCGGTAAAATCCGGGCGACCCGGTGAGGCAAAAACGATGCTGCCCGGGTTAATAGCGATACTTGATAAAATGGCTTCCAGGGGGGTGATTCATAAAAAGAGGGCGGCAAGAAAGAAGTCGCGCTTCGCGCGTAAAGTAAATCAACTACAAAGCCTTATGACAAGTAGCTCTAACACTAACTCAGGTGAGAATCTTTCTGATTTGAAATCAAGCTCTGCCTGAAGAATAGAACGAAAGCCTTTTTTAAACCTGTCCCACCCCAGCCCCTGTCGCCTCATCTGCCAGGCAATGGCGTTGATAAGTGTCTTTTTTTCATCCACTGAGAGTTTTTTTAGTATTGCAAGTGCTTTTTTTGCCTCATTTTTGTTAATTGCACTGATGATGCCAGAGGTAATTACTTCTTTTGAGTCACCCACTAAAACCCTTATGTCTTCGGGGGTGATGTTCTTTTTATCCCGGCAGTAAAGAACGAGTTTTTCTATCTCATTGTTTAATGTCCGGGTATCCATCCCCACCTTTTCTTTTAACTCAAGGGCAGCTTGGGGGGAAATGCTCCACCCCTTCTCTCTGGCCTGCTTCGTAATCCAGGTTATAGATTCACCCTCGGAAGGGAGAGCAAAAACCACCTCAATTCCGAACCTGTAGTCATTTTTCCTCACCAAAAGGACAAGGCAGGTAGGGGGAAAAGGGGAACGGGAGTAGTTTTTAATTATAGCTTTTGCCGAAATTCCTACCCTGTCAGCATTCCTAACAATAACAAGTTGTCTGTCTCCGGTAAGTGTAGGAGTAGAAGCGGCTTTAATGATATCAGTGCCAGTAGATTCTTCTCCGTAGAAAAGATTGAAACTTAGTTCGTCCACCCCCTGCTTAAGGATAAGCTTTTTTAATTTTTTTACTGCCCTCTCTTTGTAGAATTCATCTTCACCTGAGAAAATGTAGATTGGCGGCGCCATTCCTTTCTGGGTGCGAGAAAGAAATTCCTGGTAGCTAATCTTCATTTTCTATTTTCACCCCCCCAGCGTCTCCTTAACAACGCTCCTTGCCAGGTTAGTGAGCGCCCCCCTTTTTGCCTCACGATTGGTTGGAGCGACGGAGCTTCCCTTAATTATCTTGTTTTCCCATAAAACCCTGTTGTTCCGCAGGTCTCTAACGGTGAAGATACCTCCGATGGTCACATAGGGCTCTCCAACCCTCTTGCCCTCAACATAACTTGTAATTTGACCACATAGCCTGAGGTCTGCGCCGTTTTCGCCCCTCGCAACGCTTAGTCTTCCGTCAAATATAAATTCATCTCTTATTTTTTTCTTTATCTGAACTTCAATGCCACCCTCAAATGTTTTATTTTCAATATTAATGGCAATAGACCTGAATTCTGCCACATCGGGGGGAGAGGGCGTATAACACCCTCCCAAGAGAAGGAGCGCTGCGAGATTAGCGCACAGCAGCTTTTGTCGTGAGCTCATTTAATCGGTCCCTCCCCGGAGCCGCCCAGCTGGTTTCCGAGTAGTCATTTAAAATGCTCTCGTAGTAGATTTTGGCAGCGGCAAGTTCACCCTGCCTCTTATAGAATGTTCCAATTCTGTAGAGGTGCTCGGCTAATTGCTCATTTAAAGAAAATAATTTTTCTTCGGCATCTTTCTGCAGAGGGCTATCAGGGAAAAGCTGTTGGAAGTTCCTGAGCTTCTCCCGGGCGCGCCTAGTCATTGTCTGGTCACGGGGCGGAGCAGTAGATTGATTTAAATAAGCCATTGCAATCCCGAAGAGGGCTTTTTCTGCGTACGGGCTTTGTGGATAATTTTCAATGACTCTCTTATAGTGTAGCGCTGCTTTAGGGAAGTCATCGTCATAAAAATAAGACAACCCTATCTTGTATTGAACCCGGGCTGCCTTTTCACCAAAAGGGAGCCTTTCTGATAAAAACTGAAAAAGCCTTCTTGCCCGGGAATAATTACTCTCTGCAAAAAGCCGCGGTCTGTCTTCGTCCTTGAGGATACCTGTGGCAACCCGGTAGAGACCATCCAGCGCCGAGGTCACCTCCTTGCTGCCAGGGTACTGCTCAATTAGCTCCCGATACGCTCTACCTGCTGCAATGAAGTTGCCTTTTGCCTCATGGTCTCTCGCCGCTGTGTATCTTGAGCTGGCGGCATGCCTTTCTTTCTCTTTAATTTCTTTTAGATATCTGATAACTTCAGCGGCGAGCTGCTTATCTATTTCGTCAAGACGTGGATTAAGCCGTTCAGACTTCCTGAACTCTATCCTTGCCTCTTTTGTTTTTCCCTGATAAAAATATTCCCTTCCGCTTTCAAAGTGGTCTATGTGCGAGACGAAGCTGATGCCTGCTGGCGCATTAAATAAAAGAAAAGCGATCAGTGGGAGATTTTTTAATATCGTTGTACTCATTTTTTCTTGTGCCGGTCGCGGCGCAGTCTCTTTTTGCGCTTGTGCTTGGCCATTTTTGTCTTTTTTTTCT
This sequence comes from candidate division NPL-UPA2 bacterium Unc8, assembly GCA_003574845.1. GTDB lineage: Bacteria > NPL-UPA2 > NPL-UPA2 > NPL-UPA2 > NPL-UPA2 > NPL-UPA2. The sequence continues at coordinate 143,528 of NDHY01000001.1, read as the reverse complement.
TTCTTCCTGATGGCATTTTATTTTTTTTGATGGATTAGCCAACTACCGCGCAGCCACAATTTTCTCGCCGGCAGGGGAGAGAATATGGGGTGTGAGGAAAATAAGGAGCATTTTTTTTTCATCTCTATAGTGCTGGAACCTGAAAAGATGCCCTAAAATAGGAATGTCTCCAAGGAGCGGGATTCTTCCCTTCTCCGCCGTTTTTCTGCTATCAATCATCCCGCCAAGAACAACTGTCCCTCCAGACTCAACCACCATCTGGGTGGTGACTGTCCGCTCAGCCATAATCGGCCAGTCAAGCTCAGCGCCTACACCAAAGAGAGACAGCCTTTCCTCTACTATTCTGACTGTGGGTTCAAGGTGCAGGGTAATCCGCGTCCCCCCCGGGGTAACCGAAGGAGTTACCCTGAGAAGGACACCCGCCTCCTCCTCCTCAATATGGTAAGTTACCACCCAGACTGGCGCTTCTACTGTTCCTATGTTCTCACGCGTAATCTCACCGACATAGGGGACCGATACCATAATGTCAATGGTTGCTTCCCGGTTATTAAGGGTGGTCACCCGTGGGGCAGAGATGACCTCTACCTCACCTTCTTCTTCAAGTGCTCGCAGCACTGCCGTCAGCGCCCTGGGGTCGCCCTTCCTTCCGAAGAAGGTGATGGCTGTCTCTGGATACCTCGGGTCCCAGGGTATCTCAAGCTGAACAGGTTCTCCTTCAATCGTTATTCCTAATGCGTCCAGGTCAACCATCACCTCACCAAGCTCGGTAACGGTGAGCTCAAGGAATTTTGTTTCAATACTGATCTGAGGAGTAGGGATATCTAATTTTCTAAGAATTTTCCTGATCTCCTCATGCTCTTCGGGGGTGGCGTCAATGGTAAGGATGCCGTGAACAGGGTCCAGCCTGACTTTTATCTCAGGAAATCGCTCCTCTAATATGGTAACAATATTTTCTCCCCGGACAGGAGTGGACCAGACGAGGAAGAGTGCCACCAATAATATTGCTCCTACACCTTTCAATTCTCCCTCCTTGCGACAATAATCTCACCCCAGGGGTCAACGAGATGGGCGGTGAGGAAAATAAGAAGCTTTCTTTTTTCATCAAGGTGATACCTGTGCCTGAAGAAAAGTTGTCCTAAAACGGGGATATCCCCGAGGATGGGAAGCTTCCTGTCCACCATCCTCTCTTCCCTCCCGATTAACCCTCCCAAGATAATTGTCTCTCCCGATTCAATTACTGCATGAGTCTGAGTAGTGCGCTCATCAATAATGGGGTGGGCAAAGTCTCTTGGAACTCCCGGCACTCCCGGCACTCTCCTCACCAGGAACTTAACGGTCGGCTTAATCTCCATTGTAATGAGGGCACCTCCTTCAATGGCAGCAGGGGTTACCTCTAAGAAGATTCCCGCTTCTTTTTCTGCTGGAGGTGGAAACTCTGGCACCCCCTCAACAAACCTTACCTCAGTGAGATAAGGAACCTTCGTTTCAAGTTTAATTTCGGCTGTATGTCCGCTTAAGGTCACCACCCGTGGGGCAGAGATGACCTCTACTCTTCCTTCTTTTGCCAGGGCTCGTATGATGGCTTTGGTTACTGCCGGGGTCACTCTCGGGGGGTCCCGGAGCAGCCTGATGATACCTGCGGCGGCATCCACCGGAAAAGGCGTTACGCCCAATGCCCAGTTGACAACGATATCCACGGTTGCATCTGCGGCTATCTCTCCTACCTCAAGGTCAGGGAGCCGAAGTTCGCCGCCCAACTCACCTGTATCGGTAACAATAAACTCAATGAACCTTGCCTCAATGGCAATCTGGGGAGGGGGGGTATCCAGCACTTCAAGCATCTCCCCGATTTTTTGCTGCTCCTCGGGGGTGGCGGTGACAACTATGGTGTTTGTCGCCGGGTCAAAGGAGATGATTGCCCCCGGGAAGTCCTCTCTTAACTGCGGAATAATATCGGGCTCTCTGGCAAAGGAAAGAGTCTGGAGCCCAATCAAAAATAAAATTAAGAAGAAAAAACACCTTGCTCTTGCCATTTATTCTACCTCTTCTCTCTGTGGACGGGGTGACGGAGCTGGAAAAATCTTGTGACTCTCCTCCCCTCCTCGCCTGCTGCTATTTTCTCTTCAGTGCTGACCCAGATATAGTGCTCCTCTGCTGTATAACCCATCCCGCCGGGCCTGAGGATAACACTTAGGGCAGCAGAAAGCGGCATGGGGTTGACCGTGGAAACCGTTACTGCGGGAGCCTTCATTACAGTCATTTCCTCTGTAATCTCCGTTATTTCTCCATCTATGAGCTCTTCTCCTACTACAACCTTTTTTGTCACTTCCTCTAATAATTCATTATCCATTACAATGCTTATCCCACTTTCTCTGGCAAGAAAAGAAAGAATCTCTCGCAGGTCGACACCGATAAACTCAAACTCCTGTAATATTACCCTGTCTATGTCTCTTCTTGTCCTTCCTCCACCATGCCCTCCGTGGGGATTTCCTCCGCCCCCCAATGCCAGGCGCTCCTTGGTGCTGACCCAGATATAGTGCTCCTTTACGGCATATCCCCACCCCCTTGGCCTGAGAAGAATGCTCAGGGCAGAGGAGAGCGGCATCGGGTTAACAGTAAGAGCGGTTACTCTGTGAAGCGCCCAGATCTCTCTCTCATCAAGGACGATGGTCACCCCGCTTGCTTCGGAGAGGAATGAGAGAACATCTCTGATTGGTGTACCCTTAAAGGTGAACTCCGAGACCTCTCTTCCAAGGAGCTGTGCTCGGTGTCTATAAACCTCCTCGGGCAGCTCTCCGATAACTCTTCGGGGGGGTGGAGCGGCAAAATAATCAATCATTGGTTGAGCGGCCCTCTCTACCGCCGCCATCATTTCCCTCCTTACCAGCCCCGTTTCAATCTTCGCTATCTCTACCTCTCTGTCCAGAAGCGCTTTTTGAGCCGTAAAAATTAAGTCCTCTGCGGACCGGTGCCTCGGGGAGAGTTCAAGTATTTTTTCCAATTCAGTAATGGCGTCATGAAAGCGGCCTTCGTTAAAGTGCCGCTGAGCCCTGAGGAGGTGTTCGCTGATAGCGGCTTCATCACTTGCCCGGGCAAAGTAAACCAGCGCCACTCTATTGCCCGGGTCCAGGAAAAGAACCTCTTCAAATTTTTCAGCTGCTTCTGTAAATTTACCCTTTTCAAGATATATCTTTCCTTCATCAAGAAGCCTTCTTATCTCCCCTAATCTTCTCATCGCCTCTCTGTCGGTAATTCTTGCGGCTTTCTCTCTTTCTCGTGCAGCCTCGCGCGCTCTCAACCCGGCATCTTTCCTTACCGCTTCAATGGCCGACTCTACCGCTCTTTTTTCTGCTATCAGTTCTTTTCCTACCCTCAGGCGAAGGAATATCTTATTTCTTCTCCGGGAGACCTTTGCCTCCATTGGTCGCGCAAGGTCAGCAACTACGCGGACAATATCGGGCCTGTATTGCGTGGCACTGACAGTCGCTATTCCCTCAACCTCTAAACTCAGGGGCGCCCTCTTAAAAGCAACCCCAGTGATATCTACTACTGTTCTGGGGGGGTTTCTCAGGGTGAATGACCTGTAATCCACCGGTGCGGCGGTCTCAATGGTTATCACCACATCGTCTCCTACTCTCTCTACTTTGAGGTCTATCATCTCCACCCGGGAATGGGCGGAGATGCTGCTGCTCACCAGGAGCAAGGCTGCTACTACCCATATTTTCTTTATTCTTTCCATGTTTCTCTCACCGACCTCATTATACAACAGCTTTTAAGTATTTTCAAGTTTTATTTTTTGTTTATGAATTTTAATGAATTTTAATGAATAAAGTAAGCCTTTGTCCCCTTTTTTCGTTGTAGAGGGTGGCACCATCCTCTCTAATATTGAGAACCTTCCATCCATTAATACTCTCCCCTCCGGTTACCTGATGAGTTTCCCTCCCAATTCTAATGAATGCTACTCTTCTCCCTCCAATAGTCATCATTCTTGTTAACCGTGGCCGTGGCTTTCTTATAATGGGATCCTCTGCCGGGTCCTCTACCGGGTCCGGCACCAGCGCCGGGTCCTCTACCGGGTCCTCTACCGGGTCCGGCACCAGCGGCTGATGAGAGAATGGGTCCCTCGGAAACCTCTCGCGATAATAACCCTCTCTCTTTATGAGCCCGCCAAAATCTACTAACACCGGAGCTTCCAATGGTCTTCTTACTACCGGCGCCACATCATCCGGAGCCTCTTTTGCGCGCCACTTTATTACGAGGTATGAGCTCATAGCCACAAGAATAAGGATAAAAAACCACAGAATAACTTTTTCCGGATTGTTACCAATTATCTTTATAATTTTTTTTAAGCGCTCTTTTATCACATTTTCTCCTCTTCAAGAAGGACCCGGGTCGAGACACGAAGCTTCACTTTAAGGTGCGGAGGGGCAGTGTCAACCGCTATGTCTTCAATGATGAAGGGATATTCACCGGTTGCCAACCGGTCAAGAAGCTCAATGAGAGCCAGGGCGCTTGTCTTTAGAGTAAGTTCGGCGCTTAGCTTCTTAAACTCCGGCGCAATTGCTTTGTAGGGAGGCGCCGGCGCCTCTATTGAGGAGACTTCTTCCACTTCTGCTTTAATGGCAGTGACGAGGAGTTTCTCTGTCATCGTCACTCCGGCAAGAAGCAGAGCAAGCTCTGCCGGGGTTTTCGGCTTCTCTTCTTCAAAACCTAACCTTTGGGGGATGGTTAAGCCGCGCCCCGCCCCCAGGTGGCGAAGCCTTATTTCGCTTGCCTCTAATTCTTTCTCAAAGTAATCGTGAAGTATCCTGGTGCCAAAAAACCTGAGCAGGGACTCCATCTCCATGCCATCAAAATGGAGGGGAAAGTTTAATAATGGGTCCGGGCGGGGAAAGCCCATTTTCTTTACCATTTCCATGTATTGGGTTGCAAACATTTCTTTTCCCTTATGGAGTTCCGCTATCCTCTCTCGGGAAGGCGGGTTGAGGAGAAATCTCTCCATTTCTGCCTTTTTCTCTTTCAGTTCCAGATTTGCCCCGTCAATTTTATTGATAATCGGCAGGGCTGCCCAAAAATACAGGCAACCAGCCACAATAAAGAGTCCAAATATGCTTATAATAGGCAGGAACTTCGTCCAGCGTTCGATTATGTCAATTTTCATCTTTTATGTCAATTCCTACTCATTTATGTTTATTATGTCATTTTTCATCTTTTATGTCAATTCCTACTCATTTATGTTTATTGTGAAACTGAACTCGTGTGCCCCCGGCTTGCCGGCCAGTTCAGTGGTAACTGCTCCAAATAGCGGGGATGCCTTAATCCTTGTTTCAAAATCTGTGATCAGGGGAAGCCGTGGAGCAACTCCCTCAATATTGATTGCTTCCTCGCCCAAAGAGAAGCTCCTCAGGTGTATTTCCTCGGGGAGCATCGTGGTTAGCTCAAGGAGGAGATTGGGCAAGAATACTCTTTCTGCCGCCAATCTTGCCAGTTCCTCTACTTGCTCTCGCGTGTCCTCTTTTTCTTTGGCTGCTATTTTCATTTCCGGCTCATGTCTTCTGTATTCGGCTAATCCAGCCTCAATCACTTCTATGCGGCTTCTTATCATCCTGTAATCCTGCGCGAAAAATTCACGGAAAGTGATTGCAGAAAGAAAGGCAAGAATGAGTGATATAACAAGAGCTGCTTTTTTTGCCCGGAACTCTTTCTTTTTTAAGATGCTTGGGGGAAGAAGGTTTACCTCAACAGGGCATTTAAGGAGAGGTCGAAGTGCCAATCCAATGGCTACGTGAAAGAAGGCCTCCTGGTCGCGGGAGATAATGGGGAGGGGAGAATAAAGTGCCGCCAATGGGGACGCTGTCTCTACGCTAACCCCGAGCTCCTCTTTAAGGAACTGAGAAATGCCCTTGATATGAACACCTCCTCCACTAAGGATCACTCTATTGACCGCTTCACCACCTAACTCTGCCTGGAAAAACGTCAACGACCGCTGGATCTCATCTGCCAGACGCCTGAGCGATGGAGCCATCGCCTCTACTACCCTGTCCCTGCCTGCGCTTCCCGGGGCACCGCCTTCCTCCTTTTTTAATCTCTCTGCCTCAATAAGGGTTACTCCGAGAGACTTTTCTATAGACCGCGTAAGAGACATCCCGCCAACCGGGATACTTCGCGTCCAGCAAAGAGAGTTTCTTGTCTCAATACTGAGATTTGTTGATTCTGCCCCGAGGTCAATAAGAATGGATGTTTCGCTACTTATGCTGCCGGAAAACTTCAAGGCATTATATGATGCAAGAGGGCTATAATCAATGGCATAGGGTTCAATGCCGAATCTCCCAATATTGTCCAGGAGCCTCTCTATTGCCTCCGATTTTGCAGCTACAAGAACGATGCTTGTTTTGGACGGGTCTCTTGCAGGCAGGCGCTGATAATCCCAGAGGACCTCTTCTAAAGGAACGGGGATCTGTTGCTTGGCCTCATACCCCATCATCTGCTCAAGGCGAGAAGTATCCAGCGGAGGGAGGTCTACATAGCGGATATAGGCAGATTGCCCGGGGACAGCGACTGAGAATGCTTTCCCTCTTCCCTTGAAGTCTCTTAGAAGATTGGAGAGAATGTCTTTTTGCCTGGATGAATCGTCGGGAATCCCTACCATCCCTGCCTTTATCAGTTGAACCTTTTCGCCGACTTTCCTAAGTTCTACTATTTTTATTGCATTGGCACCAATGTCCAGTCCAACCGAACCTCTCAACATATCATTAATTCCTTTATTGACTTAGTTTTTAAGGTGTCTGTGTCTTTATTTGTAAATATTCAGTAAAGACGTGGTATAAAAGCAGGTTTGAAGGTAGCCGCAACCTTTAGGTTGCGTTACTTCGGCGCAGGCTGAAGCCTGCGGCTACCAAGAATAACGTGTTCACTGAATACTTACCTTTATTTTATCATAACTTTGTGCCTTTGTGCCTTTCTTTACCATTTTCCGTTATCGGGAGCTTGATTGTAAAGGTTGTTCCCTCCCCGAGGACACTCTTTACACTGATATCTCCTCTGTTCTTGCGGATAATGTTGTGCGAAATTGCCAGTCCCAGGCCGAACCCTTTCCTCCCGGCGCTCTTCGTCGTCCAAAACGGGTCAAATATTCTTTTCAGGTCCCCTGAAGGGATTCCGCAGCCAGTGTCTCGAAAGGAGACCTCAACCATTGAGCGCTTCTCTCCCCTCTTAGAGTGGATTTCTATTGTCCCTCCATCTAACATTGCCTGGGAAGCATTCTGGATAATGTTTAAAAACACCTGACGTAACTGGTCCCGGTCAATCCTTACTGGAGGAAGAGTGCGGTCAAGGTCCCGGAGCAACTCTATCCCTTGCAGAGTAGTATCCTGCAGATAAGCAATGGACTCATCTATTACATCGTTGATGTGAATTGGTTCTGGCACTCCTTCCAGAGAAAATCGGGAGAAGGAGAGAAGGTTGTCGGTGGTTCTTCTCATTCTTTCAACCTCCTCTTCAATGATTGCAACCTGTTCTCTTAAGACTGCCACCTCACTCTTACTCAGGGAGTCATTGTTAGCGCTTATTGAACTATTCAGGTACCCGGCAGCAATGCCGATAATTCCAAGAGGGTTTCTTATCTCGTGTGCTACCCCTGCTGCCATCCCACCCAATGAGGCCATCTTCTCAAAGTGAATCAATTTCCTCCGGAGAGCAATTATCTTTCTTGTTCTCTCTTCTACTCTTTTTTCTAACTCTTCTGACCAGCGCTTCACCTCCAGCCGGGAGAGGCGTAAATCCTCTATTAGCTCCTGCGGTAGCGCGCGCTGACTATTGTCTCTTCCCCGGCTCTCCCGCATTAGTTTTGCCAGCGGGCTCCAAATCGATCGGGAGAGGTAGGGGTGGCTTAAGTATCCCAGGACGAAGAATATTCCGCCTATAATTGCCATTTGCTGCTGCCCTTCCCATCGGAGTACTGCAACAGCGCCGAGGATAAAAAGAACCATAAGCAAGCCCAAAATCGCCAGGTATGCTACGTCCCACAAAAACCATGAACGCTTCATTTATATGCTCCCGGGTTAATGCCGTAGTGGTCCATTCTCTCATATAGGTGCCTGCGACTTAGCCCGAGTTCTCTCCCAATCTGTGCCACGTTTCCACGGGCTTTCTCCAGCGCCTTCTTTATAAATTTCTCCTCAAGCTTTTCCTTTGCCTCTTTCAGCGTTAACCTTTCGTTGACAGCTATTGCCGTTTCTCTTGTAGTCGCTGGACCCATATTGAGAGCAATATCTTTGGCGGAAATGATGCTTCCGGAGCTTAGAGCAATTGCTCCCTCAATGACATTCTCTAATTCCCGCACATTACCGGGCCAATGGTAATTCATGAGCAGCTCTTTTGCTTCGGCAGAAATTTTTATTTCCCTCTCTTTCCCCCGGTATTTTGCCAAAAAATTCTCAATGAGGAGAGGAATGTCTCCTTTCCTTTCCCGCAGTGGTGGCAGAGTAATGGGAATGACATTGATTCGATAATACAGGTCTTCCCGGAAACGTTGCTCCCTGACCTCTTTTTCTAAGTCCTTGTTGGTGGCACTGATTATTCGGACATCTACAGCTATGGTCTCTGTACCTCCAACCCGCTGAAATTCCCTTTCCTGCAAGACTCGTAGCAGCTTCATCTGGGTGGCAGGAGAGAGGTCACCAATTTCATCAAGAAGAACGGTTCCCCCATCGGCTACCTCAAAGAACCCCTTTTTCCTTGTTACTGCTCCGGTGAAAGCTCCTTTCTCGTATCCAAAAAGTTCTGATTCAAGGAGGGTTTCGGAAATCACCCCGCAGCTTATGGCAATAAATCTTTTTTCTCGCCGCGGGCCACTGTAATGGATTGCTCGGGCAATGAGTTCCTTGCCGGTTCCACTCTCGCCTCGCAGAAGCACAGTTACATCTGAATCTGCCACCTTTTTCACTACCTGGAATACCTTCTCCATCTGGATGCTTTTTCCAATGACATTACCGAGCCAGAACTTTCCTTTTAGTTCCCGATGGAGATAGACATTTTCCTCTCGGACTTGCTGGTAATCCAGCGCTCTTTTTACTGTTAGGAGCATCTCCTCAAAGCGGAACGGTTTTACTAAATAGTCATATGCCCCGGCGCGAATTGCCTCAATTGCGCTCTCCATACTGGCATGACCGGTTATGATAATCGCCAGTGTGCGGGGACTTCCTTTTTTTATGCGGAGGTATGTCTCTATTCCATCCATTTCTCCTAATTTAAGGTCAATCACAAGCAGGGCGAAGGAGCGCTTTGCTGCCAACCGGGTGGCCTCACCTCCGGTGGAGGCGGTCTCAACACGATACCCTTCTCTCCTGAGGAGTGCCCCCAGGCTCTTCCTCATGTTTTCTTCGTCATCAACAAGAAGGATTCTCTGCTCCTCCATGGACATGTGCCTTAGTCTCATGCTATTGCCATTGCCATCTGGATGAGGGGGACAAAGAGAGAGATAACGATAAAACCAACAATTATCCCCATAAATACAAGCATTATTGGCTCAAGTGATGCGGAGAGCGCTTCCACGGCTCTATCTACCTCTTCGTCATAGGTATCGGCGACCTTTAGAAGCATTTCATCAAGATTTCCTGTTTCTTCACCAACGCTGATCATGCTACTTACGAGAGGGGGAAAAACGTTGCTGGCCTCAAAAGGGGCCGCAAGCGTCTCTCCTGCCTTTACACTGTCATGAGCAGTTTTAATTGCTCCGGATATTACAAGGTTTCCCGCTGTCTCCCTGGCGGTATCAAGTGCCTGGAGAATGGGAACTCCACTGGTAACCAATGTTCCTAATGTTCTGCTAAATCTTGCCACGGCAATTTTTCGGATAAGTGGTCCCATAAGCGGAATCCGCAGCTTGCCCTTGTCAATGGCTAACCCGCCACCCTTTGTTTTCTGAATCAGAGAATAAAGAGCGATAAGCGCTATAGGAGTGAGTGGGACAAGAAAAGCCTGCTCTCTAATAAATGTGCTTGTTTCTATTAAAATCCGCGTTGGGGCAGGAAGCGCCATCTCCATGTCGGCAAACATTTCCTCAAATGTCGGGATAACAAATCGAAATATTACTGCCATGATACCAACAATTACGACGACAACTATGATTGGATAGGTCATCGCTGTTTTTATTTTTCCCCTTAAAGCGGCGCTTTTCTCGGCAAACTCTGCCAGGCGCTCCAGCGACTTATCTAATACTCCGCCCGCCTCTCCTGCTTTTACCATGCCAATAAACACTTTTGAAAACACCTTCGGGTATTTTATTAGAGCATCGCCAAAGCTGCTTCCGCTTTCTACATCGACTATAATGCCCATTACGATATCCTTTAGCGCCGATGGCTTCATCTGATTCATAAGGACACTAAGACTCCTTATCAGAGGAAGTCCTGCATTAATCAGGGTAGCAAGTTGTCTTGTAAATGGTGTAAGTTCTTTCCCTGAGACGCGGCTTGAGAGAAAAGGTATCTTAATTTGCCCTCCAAGAATCCCTCCCTTCTTGTCCTGAGCACCAGGAGCAGCAGCTGCTTGTTTCGTCAGTTGCAGAGGAAAGAGAGACATTTCTCGGATTCTGGAGAGAGCCATGACCTCTGTCTCTGCGTCTATAACTCCTTTCGTCTCTTTGCCACCTGCATCCGTTGCTACGTAATTAAAGATTGGCATCTTTCTTAAATTATTTCCCTCCTTACCTCTTCAATGGTGGTAATTCCCTGGTATATTTTCTCTAATCCATCTTCTCTTATTGTTTTTAGCTCCTGCCTTGTTGTCTCATCGCGAATGTCCCCTGCTGATGCCCTCTTCATAATAAGAACCTTGACGTTGTCATTGGGAATGAGAAGCTCAAAGATTCCTGTTCTTCCTTTATAGCCGGTGTTATTACAGAGGCCGCATCCCTTTCCCCGGTAAAAAGTTCTTTCTCTCACCTCCTCTGCCGTCAGCCTGATTGACCGTAGCTCCTCTTCGTCCGGCCGGTAGGGCTCCTTGCAATTCTGGCAGATTGTTCGCACAAGTCTCTGGGCAATTATTGCCTCTAAGGTAGAGGCAATCAGAAAGGGCTCAATGCCCATGTCAAGGAGTCTTATTATAGTTGTTGCGGCATCGCTTGTGTGTAGAGTGCTGAGCACAAGGTGCCCGGTGAGCGAGGCTTGAATCGAAATTTGCACTGTCTCCAGATCGCGCATCTCTCCGACAAGGACTGTGTCGGGATCCTGCCGGAGAATATGTCTGAGACAAGTGGCAAAAGTCAGCCCTATCTGTTCTCTTATGTGAACCTGCACAATTCCTGGAATGTCATACTCAACCGGGTCCTCTGTTGTAATGATTTTAGTGGTATCGCTATCAAGGGAGGCAAGGGCAGAGTAGAGAGTTGTGGTCTTTCCGCATCCTGTTGGCCCGGTAACGAGGAGAATCCCATTTGGCTTTTGAATAAGCTGTCTGAACGTTTTAAGATCATTAGGAAGCATCCCAAGTTGATCCAGCGATAACATCACAATGGAGCGGTCCAGCACTCTCAACACGATGCTCTCCCCGAAAACAGTTGGGAGGGTTGAAACTCGCAGGTCAACGTTTCTTCCTCCTATCTTTACCTCGATTCTGCCGCTCTGTGGGATTCGGCGCTCGGCAATGTCCATCCCGGCGATCACTTTAAGTCTTGAGGAAATCCCCGCACCAAGGTGCTTCGGTGGAGGAGCTGTGTCATAGAGCGCTCCATCAATCCGATATCGGACCCTGAACTGGTCCTCGAACGGCTCAAAATGAATATCACTTGCTCTCTCCTTTATTGCCCGTCCTAAGATTAAATTGAGCAGCCTGGCAGTAGAGGCCTTCTTGGCAAGCTGTTGAAGCTCCTCAATGTCTATAACTTCTTCTCTGACGGTTACCTTTCCACCTTGCTCTATCTGGGCAAGCAAGTCGGCGGCGGAGGCTCCCTCTGGTCCATAATACCTTTCAATTGCTCTTTTAATCTCATCTTCTGTGCTGGGAACTGCTTCTATCTCAACATTTAACATAAATCGCAGGTCATCAAGAAGGCGGATATTGTGCGGATTGGCGGTGGCTATGGTTAGGGTGTTGCGAGCAAAGCTCATCGGCATGATCGTATAAATTCTTGCTATTGATGGAGAGATCCTGGTGATAACCTCTGGATTTATCTCAATCTCGCTCACTTTAATGGGTAGCGCATCTTCCTTTCTCCCTCTCTTCTCCTCATGTGTTTTTATCATACTTTGTGCCTCTCTCTACTCTCTACTAAATAGCTTTCAGCTTTCAGCTCTTGTGCCTCTATGCCTCTCTCTGCACTATCTTTTCCTTGTGATGGCATCAAGTTTTGTCCTGATTGAGGTGAGGTCAGAACACACACCCATCATATCCTCCTGGCGAATCAGCCCCCTCTGGTGAAGCTCTAAGAGGTGCTGGTCCAGTAATCGCATGCCATATTTCCGCCCTGTCTCTATTGCAGAGACAATATTGTATGTCTTTTTTTCCCGGATGAGGTTCTGGATCGCCGGGGTGGAAACCATTATCTCAAAGGCGGCGATTCTTCCTCCTCCTGTTTTTGGGAGAAGGGCCTGGGAGATTACCGCTAAGATGGAGCCGGAGACCTGGAGCCTTATCTGTTCCTGCTGGGTAGTTGGGAAGGCATCAATGATTCTGTCAACGGTTTTTGCAGCGCCCGTTGTATGCAGGGTAGAGAAGACCAGGTGCCCGGTCTCAGCGGCGGTAATTGCTGCCTCCATCGTTGCTATCTCTCTCATCTCGCCGATGAAGATTATATCCGGGTCCTGTCTTAAGGCTCTTATAACCGCTTCGGAAAAGGAAGGAACGTCAACTCCTACCTCTCGCTGCACGATGAGTGACTTTCGGTGCTCATGGTAGTATTCAATTGGGTCCTCAATGGTTATTATGTGGCGACCTGTCTCCTGATTGATAAAGTCAATCATTGTTGCCAATGTTGTTGTCTTCCCCGAGCCAGTCGGCCCGGTAACAAGGATTAGCCCGCGTGGTTTTTGCAGCAACTCCTTTATCGTAGTTGGAGGAAGCCCGATTTGCTCAAATGTCAGGAGTTGAGATGGAATAAGCCTGAGCGCCAGACCCAGGCGGCCCCTTTCCCTGAAGATGCTCACCCTAAAGCGCGCCGCCTCTCCAAAGGCAAATCCAAACTCAACTCCTCCCTTGCCCTGAAGTTTCTCCTGTTGTGCAGCAGATGTAATTGACTTCATAAGAGAAATGGTATCATCTGGTGTCAGTGAATTGAAGTCAAGGTCAACGAGCCTTCCATCAGTTCGGAGGACTGGCGGCCTCCCAACGGAAAGATGCAGGTCAGATGCCCTCTTCTCCACTGTAATACTTAATAGCTTATCCATTTCCATAAGATAACCCTCTTTTTAAAATCAGATATTTATTCTATGTCGCTTCCTGTTACTCTGGCTACTTCGGTTGTAGTTGTTATCCCTGAAAATACTTTTTCCCAGCCATCCTCCCTTAACGTTTTCATTCCAAGCTCTCGTGCTTTTTGTTTTATCTCCGTGCTGGGGGCATTACGGATGACGAGGTTTCTGATTTCATCGGTTACTGGCAGCATTTCAAAGATAGCAATCCTTCCATGGTAACCGCTCTGATTGCACCTATGACAACCACGGCCACGAAAAAACTCCTGGTTTGAGATATCATCCAGAGAAAGCCCAATTTCCATTAACTCATGGGGGGCAGGTGTGTAGGGCTCGCTACAGTTAGAGCAGATTTTCCGCATCAGCCTCTGGGCTATAATCCCCTGAACGGAAGAGGCAACCAGAAAAGGAGTAATTCCCATGTTAATTAGCCTGGTCATTGCTCCCGGGGCATCGTTAGTGTGGAGCGTGGAGAAGATAAGGTGCCCGGTCAGGGCAGCGCTAACTGCAATTTGTGCTGTCTCGGCGTCGCGGATCTCGCCAACCATTATGATATCAGGTGCCTGTCTGAGTATCTCACGCAATATCTTGGCGAATGTCAGGTCGATCTCTGGTCTGACTTGTGACTGATTTATCCCGGAGAGCTGGTATTCAACAGGCTCTTCAACGGTAATTAACTTTCTATCGGGCTGATTTATGCGATTCAGGACAGCATAGAGCGTCGTTGTCTTCCCCGAGCCAGTCGGCCCGGTAACGAGGAGAATCCCGTGGGGCAGGGTAATGAGAGACTCAAGCTTTCTTTGATCCTGGACAGAGAAACCTAACTTTCTCAGGTCAATGAGAAGGGTTGCCTTGTCAAGTATTCTCATAACAACGCTTTCGCCGTGAAGCCCTGGAAGCGTGGAAACACGAAGGTCTATCTCTTTTTCGAGGAGCTTAATTCTTATCCTTCCATCCTGGGGAAGCCGCTTCTCCGCAATGTTTATACCTGCCATAATCTTTATTCTGGAGATTATTAGCCCCTGGAGTTCTTTAGGTGGCCCAAGAACCTCCTGACAGATTCCGTCAATGCGGTATCTTACCCGAAAGCGGTCTTTAAGTGGCTCCAGGTGGATGTCGCTGGCTCTCTTGCGGAGCGCCTCCATGAGGATGAGCCCAACCAATCTGATTACTGGCGTATCCTCTCCCTCAACGGCTGTGGTATCGATGGCATCAGCGTATTCCTCGTCTTCGGATTTCTCGATTGTCACCTGGGCGAGGTCCCTGTCGCTTCCGTAATAATTATCCAGCGCAGTATTTATCTCTTTCTCGGTGGTGAGAGCTGGCTCAATCTCGCATCCCAGGAGCACTCTCAGGTTATCAAGTGCTGGAAGGCTCCCGGGCTCTGAAATAGCAACTGTAATTGTGTTGTCTTTCTTCTCTATAGGAAACATCTTGTGTCTTCTTGCCATGCTCTGTGGAATTTGGCTGATGATTCCTTCTTCGACCTTAATTGTGGAGAGACTGACAATCTTCAGGTTAAACTGGAGCGAGAGTGCCTTGCAGAGGTTCTCAGGAGAAACAGTGCCATTTCTGGTAAGAATCTGGTGTAGTGTTTCTTTTGTTCTCTTCTCTTCTTTGAGAGCCTCTCTTAATGCCTCCGCCTCAATCAGCCCCTCTGTGAGCAGAATCTCTGCCAACCCTCGCGGCTTATTTCTCATCCCCGTCCTCGGTTCCCCTGACTGAGATAGCCTCCTCTCTCAACTCAAGGAATTCTCCTATGTGGCGGTGCTTCTCAAACCTTCTCCTGACAATCTCCTTTATGGAAAAGGATTTTAGCTCCGAGAGGTTTCTCTTCAGGCTCTCCGCAACAAGAGTCGCTACTTGCTCATGATTCTTGTGTGCTCCGCCCAATGGCTCAGGCACGACCTCGTCGATAATTCTTAATTTTATAATGTCTTGCGCGGTGAGGCAAAGTGCATCAGCTGCCTCTCCTGCCTTCCTTTTATCACGCCAGAGGATGGCGGCACATCCTTCGGGAGAGATTACCGAGTATATTGCATTCTCTAACATTAGAGTCCTATCAGCAACTCCTATTCCCAGTGCCCCACCACTTCCTCCTTCGCCAATGACCAGGCTTATAAGGGATGTCTTTAGCGTGGACATCTCCATTAAATTTCTGGCAATCGCTTCTGCCTGGCCCCTCTCCTCAGCCCCGATTCCTGGATAAGCTCCTGGAGTGTCAATAAGCGTGATTACGGGAAAATTGAATTTTTCAGCTAACCTCATCAGTCTTAAGGCTTTGCGATATCCTTCGGGGTGGGGCATGCCAAAATTTCTCTCAATGTTTTCCTGGATGTTACTTCCTTTCTGGTGACCAATGACCAGAACTGTCTCGTCATTAAATTTACACAGACCTCCGACAATGGCTCTGTCATCAGAGAACATTCTATCCCCGTGAAGTTCATAAAAGCCATCCATAATTAGATTTATGTAATCAAGAGTATGAGGGCGCTGAGGGTGGCGCGCCAGCTGAACTCTCTGCCTGGGGGCGAGGTTAGTAAAAATCTCCCTCTTTAGTCTTTCTGCCTTTTTCTCCAGCGCTTCAACTTCTCGGCAGAGGTCCATCCTGCTATTAGAAGTAAATCTGCGCAATTCCTCAATCTTTTTTTCTAACTCGATAATTGGCAGTTCAAAATCTAAGTGGTTAGTGCTCATTTTTTATAATCTTGACAGCAGTTCCAACAGGAATGAGGTCAAATAGTTTTTCCACATCTTTATTGAACATCCGAATACATCCTAATGTTACAGGGGCTCCAATTGTCTCAGGTAGTGTTGTTCCGTGAATTCCATACCCCGACTTGTTTAGTCCCAGCCACCTTGTCCCGAGAATGTTGCCGGGGTCGTTGTGTGATAGTCCTCTCCACATCGGCTCTATCAATTTATTAATGATTACGAATTCCCCTAGCGGCGTGGGGGTAAGAGGCGCGCCCGTTGCCACAGGATATGAGATGATGAACTCCTCATCGAGATAAAGCGTGAGGGTGTTTTTTGATACATTAACAACGATATGGAGATTTCCCTGCAGAATTTTCAGTCTCTGTAGCGGTTTAATGGAAGGGGTTTTTAACTCATTTTTTTTCATTATCAGCTCTACTGTTGTATTAAATCTCCTGGCGATGGCGTTGAGGGTGTCTCCCGGGGCCACTTCATAGATAATATAATGCTCCGTCATTATCGGGGAAGTAAGTAACTTGATGTTGAGCTCTCCCAATCTTCTTTTTGCTTCAGTAGATGCCTCGGTTTGCGGGAAGTTATCCATTACCTTTTGGAAGTAACTCCTTGCCTTCTTCCAGTGCCCCCTCAATTCGCTTATCCTTCCCATGCCCACAAGCGCATTGGGGTAGAGTGCAGAAGCAGGGATGTCTCTTGTAATGCTCTCGTAAAGGTTAAAGCTTTCTTCAGGGTTTCCTCGCTCTTCCTCTACCCGTCCCCAGCGATAAAGGGCTTTGTCGAGATAATCACTGGCAGGAAACTCATTTTTGAGTCTCTGGAAATAGTAAATTGCTTCTTCATAATCTCCTAATTGGATGAGACTGAGCCCGAGACCGTATAAAGAGCCAATGGCTTCTCTGCTTCCCGGGTGGGATTCTATGACCTTGCGAAACCCTTGAGCCGCCTCAACGTACCTTCGCTCCTGATAGTGCATGCGGGCAATGGCAAAATCCGATGCCGCCTTCTCCCTAACCTGCTCCTGCCAGTATCTAAAAAGAGAAAGAGCGCCAAAAGAAAGGAAAAAGACAACTATCAATGTTTTAATTACGTTAGTTCTCATTACTCCCACACTGTTTGTGTTCTTCGTTAAGCTCACCCTCACTTCAGCCCTACCCACTACCTACTATCTACTACCCGCTCTTTTTGAATTTCCTAAGCGTTGAGATTATAACAGCAAGCTTAGCAAAAGTCAAGCCACCATTACTTGCTACCATTACTTGCTTTTCATCCTCCCCCTCGCAAGAACCCAATAAAGAACCGTGATAGGGCATAAAGCAAGAGATATATAAGGAATATCTCTCCGTCATACCTCCTGCGGGACCTGAGCAATAGCAGGAATATAACAAAATTGGCAGCTGCCTGATAGAGTTGCGCAGGATGGAGAGGTGTCGAACCGAAGTGGGCGTATGCTGCACTTAATGGGGGGAAAGAGACTGCCCATGGGAGGTCAGTGGGGGTGCCATAACAGCAGCCATTCAAAAAGCAACCAATTCTTACGATGGATTCCCCGAGAACAACGTAGGGAATGATGAGGTCAACTATTTTCCATGGATTCGGGCCGACTTTTCTGAGGTAAAGAAACCCACTAAGAGATGCTAAGGCAAGCCCGCCAAAAAAGGCAAGCCCGCCTCTATGCAGCATAATTATCTCGGACGGATGGGAAAGAAAGTATTCCAGATTGATGAGGATGAAGAAAATCCTTGCACCAATGAGACCTGAGATAAGAATAATGACCGAAAGATTGACAACTATTGAGGGGGCAATGTTTTCCGCCTTTGCCCGGCGGATGGAAAGGAAAAGTCCAATGAGGAATGCTATAGCAAGCATTACTCCATAGGAGTGAACTGTCAATGGGCCAAGGCGGAAAATAACAGGATACAATTTTCTCTATTCCTTTTTAAGTAGCTTCCAGATGATAATTGCACTGCCAACTGTAATGGCAATATCGGCAACATTAAATACTGGCCAGCGATGCTCCCGAAAGCCAAGATCAAGGAAGTCAATGACATGACCAAAAGATACCCGATCAATGAGGTTTCCTATGGCACCTCCTATGATAAAGCCGAGTGCAATTTGGGAGGAATGTTCTTTGCGAGAAACTCTAAGGCTAATCAAAACCAATACAGCTATTGTCAACAGAGAGGTGCCAATCAGGAGCCCTGTTTGGTAGCGGAGGAGCCCGAAAGCTGCTCCCGGGTTTTGGATGTAGGTGAAGTAAAATATGTCTTCAATAAGGAGAATTGGAATGTCTCGACAAATTAGCTCTCTGACAAAGTATTTGGAAAATTGGTCAACAAAAACAATCAGCCCTGCTATGAGGAAGGCAGGTGCTGTGTAGAACGCATTAAATATTTGCCTTTTTTCAGGCATTTTGATCTTTATGAGATGTCTTTTTCTCTTCACAGTTTATGCACATCCTTGCATAAGGAATGGCATCTAACCGCTGATGGTTTATTTTTTTCTTACATTGCTGGCAGATGCCGAATTTCCCCTCATCCAGCCGCTCCAGAGCTCTCTCTACCTCATAGAGAATCTTTTGCTCAATGGTGGCTAATTCAAGATTAAAATCGCGAGTAAAATTGTCCGTTCCTGTATCGGCCATATGAAAGGAGTATCCGGAGAGGTCCCCTGAAGCTTCACGCTGAGATTTATACAGACAATCTTTCTCTAAACGGCTGATCTCAGAAATAAGGCTTTCCCGTTCTTTTTCGAGCCGCTGCCTGATTTTTTTTTGCGCTATTTTATTCATCTAAATTACCTCCGTATCTTGACCATTAGCATAGATTATCTTAACACAACGTTCGCATATGGTAGCCAGATGGTCTTTACTCTCCTCCACCGTCTCGCTGTAGGCCCAGCAGCGAGCACATTTTCTTCCTTTTGCCCTTGAAGCTTTTATCCCCATTTCTTTAATATTGGCGGCAACAGTCACCTCGCACGGCATCTCTTCTCCCGTTATATCAATAAGGGTAACTCCAGATACAATAAAGATTGTTGCAAGTTCCGATTCGTATTCCATCAGGAAGGAGGCGAGCCTGCCTGATGAGAAAATAGTAACGTTTGATTCAAGAAAGCTGCCTATCATTCCATCCTGACGGCGTCTCTCAAGAACCCGATACACCTCTTCTCTTATCTTGATAAGTTTGCTCCATTTTTTATCCAGAACATCGCTTATGCGGTCCTCATCAAACTCTGGCCAGGATGTGAGAAAAATACTCTTCTCTTCTCCTCGCAGGTGCTGCCAGACCTCCTCAGCGGTAAAGGAAAGAATGGGGGCCATAATCTTTACCATTGCCAAAAGAATTTCGTGCAGGACTGTCTGGGCTGAGCGACGCTCCGTGGAGGAAGGTGGAAGAATGTAGAGCCGGTCTCTGACCACATCAAAATAGAAGGAGCCAAGAGTAACCGAACAGAAATTGTGAAGATCATGGTAAATGCGATGAAACCTGAAAGAGTCATAGGCTGTTTTTGCTTTTTTCAGCAAATTCGCAAGCTGGCTAAGAACCCACCTGTCTATTTCCAGCAGGTCGTTAGCTGCAACCTTGTCTTTTGCAGGGTCAAAATCATAGATATTTCCAAGAATGTAGCGGCAACTATTTCTGATGCGGCGATAAGCTTCCTGCATCCGTGAGAGAATTTCCTCAGAGAAGGCAATGTCTCCCCGATAGTCTTCGGATGCTACCCATAGCCTGATAACATCAGCTCCAAATTTCTCCACTGCATCCGTTGCCGGGGTGAGATTGCCAATAGATTTAGACATTTTTTTACCCTTTCCATCAACTACGAACCCATGGGTAAGAACAGCATGATAAGGAGCGCCTTCTCCTATCCCGACCGCAGTCAAAAGCGAGGATTGAAACCACCCGCGATGCTGGTCACTCCCTTCAAGATAAAGGTCGGCAGGGTATGAAAGGATTTCCTCTTCTTTAATGACTGCCTGATGACTTACTCCTGATTCAAACCACACGTCCAGGATATCCGTCTCCTTCTCAAATTCTTCACCGCCACAGGCAGGGCAACTTGTTCCTGGTGGCAGGATATCTTTCTCTTTCATCCTGAACCAGCTATCGCTTCCTTCCCTCTCAAATAGAGCAGCAATAGAATTTATTGTCCTAACATTTAGCAGTGCCTTTCTGCATTTCCGACAGTAAAACACTGGTATGGGAACTCCCCAGACACGCTGGCGAGATATGCACCAATCAGGTCGCGTAGCAATCATATTTCCTATTCTCACCCGCCCCCACTCGGGAATCCATGTTACACCTTCAATCTCTTTAAGAGCAAGTTCCCGAAGATTGTTATTATCCATTGAGATAAACCACTGTTCAGTAGCCCGAAAGATTACCGGCTCTCTGCAGCGCCAGCAGTGGGGATAAGAATGAGTAAGGAAACCACTATGGAGAAGAGAGTCATTGCAATGTAGTTTATCTATGATTAATCCGCTGTCAGCGAAGATTTTCTTCCCTGCAAATTCCCCGGCATCCTTAGTAAAAACCCCATTGCTATCTACAGGAGCAAAAATGTCAAGGTTATGCTTCAATCCTAATTCATAATCTGCTTCTCCATGTCCCGGAGCAATGTGAACGCAGCCTGTTCCTTCATCTTTAACGACCTCTTTACCGAGTATAATAGGGCATTCTTTCTTCCTCAGGGGGTGAGAATATTTTAATTCTGTCAATTCTTTGCCGGAGGTAATCTTTACAACTCTATAATTAGTGACACCCACCCTTTTCATTACCTCATCAACCATATCTGCCACCATAATCAAGGCCTCTTTCTTCCCGTTTGAAGATACTTCCACGACTGCATATTCATATTCAGGATGCACTGCTACTGCTAAGTTAGCAGGCAGCGTCCACGCAGTTGTTGTCCAGATGAGAATACTGGTCGGAAGAGATGAAAGTAACGGACTATCAGAGAGAGAGAATTTGACATATATTGAAAGCGACCTGTAATTGGCGTATTCAACCTCAGCCTCAGCAAGAGCAGTCTGACAGCGAATGCACCAGTAAACCGGCTTAAATGCCCGGTAGATGAGCCCTTTTTCTACCAACCTTCCGAATGTAGCAACAACTTTTGCCTCATAGGCCGGCGCCATCGTCAGATAGGGGCGGTCCCATTTTCCAAAGATGCCCAGCCTTTGAAACTGTTCCCGCTGAATTCCAATAAATTTTTGAGCATAGGCACGACATTCCTTTCTGATTCGCAGTTTGTCCGGGTTAGAGTCCTTTATCTGCTTCATTACCTCATGCTCAATTGGAAGACCATGACAATCCCAGCCGGGGAGATAAGGGCTATCATAACCGCTGAGCGATTTGAACTTGATAATGATGTCTTTAAGAATTTTATTGAGAGTTGTTCCAATGTGAATGTCGCCATTTGCATAGGGAGGACCATCATGGAGGATGCACTTTGGACTTCCAGCCATTTTTTTTCTGAGCGCCTCATAGATACGATTTTCCTCCCAGAACTTCAACATCTCCGGCTCTTTTCCAACGAGAGATGCTTTCATGGGGAACTTAGTCCGCGGCAGATTAAGTGTCTGACGATAATCCGATTTCATATTTTTCCTTTTTTAAATTCAAACCTTCTAACAGCCCACAGCCTTCAGCTATCAGCTATCAGCTCTTGTGCCTCTGTGCCTTTATTTGAGGTAATTCTTCACAAGAGGGCCAAGTCGCTCAATCACCTCCGGAGAGATTTTCTCCCGGTCAGTAACAATAGCATCTTTGAGGGCACTGCGACAAAAGCAACTCCGCTCATCACCGACATCAATAAGCTCAACAGCTCTCCTGAGAGTACGCATTGACATGTTTGTATTTTTTTTCAGATTTTCAATAATAATGTCAACGGTTACGCTTTCTCCATGCCAGCAGTCATAATCAGTAATCATTGCCATATTGGCATAGCACATCTCCGCTTCCCGCGCTAACTTTGCCTCTACCATACTCGTCATTCCAATAATGTCCATTCCCCACTGCCGATAGAGCCCTGATTCAGCTCTGGTAGAAAATGCCGGTCCTTCAATATTAACATATGTCCCGCCTTTGTGCACCCTTGCCTTCATTTTCCTTGCCGCTTGAGCAAGAATTTCAATAAGGTAGGGGCAAATCGGGTCGGCAAAACTAATGTGAGCGGCAATCCCTTCTCCAAAGAACGTATCTGCCCGGCTGGTGCGATTAAAAAACTGGTCAGGAAGAAAGATATCCAGTGGCTGCAGCTTTTTCTTCAGGCTGCCCACCGCACTTACTGCAATGAGTCGTTCTACGCCTAATTTTTTGAAACCATAGATGTTTGCCCGATAATTAAGTTCGCCGGGAAGAATGGTGTGTCCTCTTCCGTGACGGGGAAGAAAAAGTACCTCTTTTTCTCCTAATTTTCCTCTTAGATAGCTATCAGAGGGCTTGCCAAATGGAGTTTCCAGCTCAATCCATTCTTTGTTATGAAAAGACTCCATCTCATAAAGCCCCGTTCCTCCAATAATCCCAATTTTGCTCATTTCCTGCTCAATTTCTTAGATCTTGCAGCTCCTGCTGCTACTGCTTCGGTCAGTATGTCCTTAAATCTCTTCTTTTCTAAAATAGCAACTCCAGCCTCTGTGGTTCCTCCTGGTGAGGTTACTTCCTCTCGCAGGAGGAAAAGCTCTTTTTCTGACTCTTTTGTCATCTTCGCTGCTCCATAAGCCGTCTGTATCACCAGCCGATGTGCCACTTGCGGAGAAAGCCCGCCGGCAATTCCTGCCTCAATAAGCGCCTCCATCATCAGAAAGAAATATGCGGGACCACTTCCACTTACGGCAGTAGCAGTATCCATCAAATCCTCACTTATTCTGACGGTCTCTCCCATGGCAGAGAAGATTGCTTCAGTAAGTTGCAATTCTTCCTCACCGGCAAATCTACCGGCAGAGATGGCAGTCATTCCTTCCCCGATTAGGGCGGGCATATTAGGCATCGCTCTCACTACCGCCACCTGCCCGGGTAGCATTTTTTCAATGTAGCTCGTTTTTATTCCGGCAGCAATGCAGATAATCAATTTTCCCGATTGCAAGTCCGCTATATCTTTTAGTATCTCTTCTATATCGTGCGGTTTAGCAGCAAGAATTATAATGCCTGCCTGCCTGCCTAATTCTATATTATCGGCAACACTAATAACTGATAATTCACGGCTTATAGCCCGTGATTTTTTTTTGTCAATATCGTTGACGATAATATTTTTCGGGGGAATCCTTCCTGCTGTCCCTAAAATCCCTCTAATAATAGCAGAGCCAATGTTCCCAACACCAATTATTCCAATTTTTTTACCCTTTAACATAATTTACTTCTCTCAAGAACTGTGCTGCCTATGCAGGGGGGCGACTGCCAAAAATTGCCGTCCCTACTCTTACCATGTTCGCTCCTTCTTCAATAGCTGTCTCAAAATCCTGGCTCATCCCCATTGAGAGATACTTCATCTCTATATTCTCAATATTGTGAGATGCTACCTCCTCGCTGAGGAGACGTAGCTCGCGGAAGTAAGCACGGGAACTCTCCGGTTCATCAGTAAAAGGAGACATTGTCATCAACCCACTGATACGCAGATTTTTGAGAACTGAGGCTTCTTTCAGGAACCCTATTAATTCTTCAGGGCGAAGACCAAACCTTGTCTCCTCTCCAGAAATGTTTACCTCTACAAGTGCTTCTACTTGCTTCCCCAGCGCAACAGCGTGGCGATTAATTTCCTGTGAGAGCGAAATAGAATCAAGCGAATGAATAAGGCTAAAAATCCCTGCTGCCCTCTTCGCCTTATTCCTTTGAAGATGCCCTATGAAATGCCACCTGACTCCATCCACAACAATGTTATACTTGGTCGCTGCTTCCTGAACCCGATTCTCTCCAATTGCTCTGACTCCGGCCTCAATTGCTTCATTAATCCTGGCGGCATCTACCATCTTGGTGACCGCTACGAGCTCAACATCCTCACCCCGACGGCCCACTTTCTCTGCAGCCCGGGTGATTGCCTCCATCACCACGCAAAGATTATCTTTAATCATTTCAATATTTCAATCAATAATTCAGAAAAAGAATTATATCAAACATTTCTTTCAGTCGCAATGATAAATTTACCCCGCTTAGAGATAAATCTCTAACGAAAGGGGTTTACGCACTAATTTCTATATTGCCATTGATTGCTTGCCTGTGATATAAAAAAGGCACAAAGAATGAAAAATCCGAAATCCGAAATCATGAAATCAAAAACCTTGCCATTGGTCGCTATTGTAGGGAGGCCAAATGTAGGCAAGTCCACTCTTTTCAATCGCATTATTGGCAGGAGAAGGGCCATCATTACTTCTGAGCCAGGCGCAACCAGAGACAGAATTTATGGAGAGGTGGCATGGAAGAAAGGAAAGTTTTCTCTTGTTGATACCGGAGGGCTCATTCTGGATGCTTCCTCTAATAACATCTCCTCACTTGTCAGAAAACAGGCAGGAGTGGCAATTGAGGAGGCGAACTTAATTCTCTTCCTTGTTGATGGGAGAGAGGGACTGGTCCCGGCCGATGAAGATGTTGAAGAGGTATTACGAAAGGCAAGTGTGCCGATTATTCTCGTTGTCAACAAAATTGACAGCAGAAAATTAGAAGAGAAAGTTTCTGACTTTTATAGTCTTGGGCTGAGGGAACTACTCTGTATCTCAGCGGAGCATGGACTTAATATCAACCAGCTTTTAGAGCACATTAGTACCTTTTTATCTTTATCGGCAGTTGATGATATTGAAACACGGAAGCCGATAATAGTCTCCGTAGTTGGGAGGCCCAATGTCGGCAAATCTTCTTTTATTAATAAACTTCTTGGGGAAGAAAGGCTCATCGTTGATGATAAGCCGGGAACGACGCATGATGCCGTTGACACATTCTTTCGTGTAGAAGATGAAGAGTTTACCTTTGTTGACACCGCAGGAATGAGGTCACGAGCCAGGGTAAAAAAGGGCATTGAGAGTTACAGCGGTTTGTGGGCAAGAAAGAGCATTGAAAGATCTGATATTTCACTTCTTTTGATTGACATCACCAGCGGAGCGACAACGCAGGATGCTCATATTGGAAGCTATGTGTGCCAAAAGGGGAGAGGGTGCATTCTCGTAGCTAATAAATGGGACCTGGTCAAGAAAAAAAAATTGAGCAGCAATGTACAAAGAAACCATGAGATGATGATAAGAAAAAAGCTCCACTTTCTTCGCTTTGCCCCGATTATTTTCACCTCTTCCATTACCGGAGAAGGGGTGTTTGAAGTAATTAATCTTATCCGTCTGGTCTCCAGTGCTCAGAACACAAGAGTTGAAAGAGGCATTCTGGATGCTCTGTTTGGCCAGATAAAAAAAGAACATCCACCGCCCTCTTCTCCGGTAAAGCCAATAAAAATAAAATACATTCGCCAGGTAGGAGTGAAGCCGCCGACTTTTAGGCTATTTGCCAATCATCCACAATTCTTGAGCAACTCTTACCTCTCTTATCTCTCTAACAGGCTTCGGAGGGCGTTTGGTTTTGAAGGAACGCCAATAAGAGTCGTTATGTACAAAGGCACAGAGGCACAAAGGGCTCAGGGCTCAGGGTTCAGGGCTCAGGGTTCAGGGCTTGAAATTGAAAATTGAAAATTGGAAGGCTGAATGCTGATAGCTGATAGCTATTTAGTAGAGAGTAGAGAGTAGAGAGAGATGAAATTGGAAATTGGAAATTAATTGAAAATTAGAAATTAGAAATTGGAAATTGGTGTTCTGGTGCTCTGGTGCGCTATTTAGATGTGGGGTGGTATCAGGTGTAGCACCTTGCTTATAAAATTTAGGCAATCTGATAAATCAATGGGCAGCTCTTCTTGTTTCCCTGTATCCATGTTTTTAAGAGTTATAGTTTTTCTCCTCAGTTCCTCCTCTCCTAAAATAGCGACATATTGAGCATTGAGCTTGTTGGCAAGGCGGAGCTGATTCTTTAATCTTTTTCCTTCATAGTCCAGTTCGCTTTTTATCCCGTTTTGCCGGAGCTCTTTCAATAGATTTACCATCTCCTGAAAAGCTTCCTTGCCCTGTGGAGCCAGATAGACAGAGAGGCGAGTTTCTAAAGGAGCAGTGACCTTTTCTTTTTCCTGAATAAGAATTATTCTCTCCATTCCAAGAGCAAAGCCAACAGCGGGTGTTAGCTCACCTCCCATTTTTTCTACGAGATTATCAAATCTTCCGCCGGCAGCTACGGCATTTTGTGACCCCAGGGCTGGATGGGTTATCTCAAATGCAGTGCGCGTATAATAATCTAATCCTCTTACCAGGTATGGATGGAGATGATAAGATATGCTAAGTGATTTAAGAATAGCCTGAACTTTCTGGAAATGTTCTGAGCAAGAGTTGCATAGGTAGTCAGGGAGAGGCGGTGCATCTACTATCAGCGACTGGCACTCCGGTCGTTTACAATCTAACACTCGCAAGGGGTTTTTGTTTAGTCTCCTCTGACAATCCGGACATAAGGGGGTTTCTTCCCCGGCAAAGTATTCCCTGAGCTTTTCTTTGTAGGGACCCTGGCAGAGGGAGCAGCCAACGCTGTTTAGCTCTAACCGCCCGCCCGTGATACCAAATTTATTTAGGAGATGTATCAGGAGTGAAATAACTTCAGCATCCATAGAAGGATTATCGCAGCCGATTGCCTCTGCTCCAATCTGATGAAACTGTCTTTCCCTTCCTGCCTGGGGACGCTCTGAGCGAAAAAATGGCCCCATGTAGAAAATCTTAGCAATAGGATTCTTATAGATTCTGTGTTTTAGATACGCCCTGATTATTGGAGCTGTCCCCTCCGGGCGCAGAGTAAGGCTTCTTCCTTTTCTGTCAGCAAGGCTGAACATCTGCTTGGTTACAATATCCGAGGTCTCGCCAACTCCGCTTATGAAAAGTCCTGTCTCTTCTAAAATTGGCGTCCGCAGTTCCTCATAGCAGTAGAGGTCAAATACCTCTCGGGCAGCATTCTCCATCCTTCTCCAGACGCCTATCTTTTCAGGGAGAATGTCTTCCGTTCCGCGTATTTCCTTGAAAGAAAGTCTGCTCATTTAGATTATTATTTCACCATCCCGCTTAGTTTTCCTCCAGCCTTAAAATGGACAACTTTTCTTTCCGGGATATGGACTTCAATTTCGGGTTTTCTTGGATTTCTCCCCAGGCGCGCCTTTTGTCGCCTCACACTGAAAGTGCCAAACCCTCGCAATGTGACACTCTCTCCTCTCCCCAGACACCCGGATATATCTTCAAATATACGGTCAATAATTATGCGCGCTTCCCTGCGACGCAATCCCACTTCTTTTGAAAGATTAACTGCCATATCATCACGCGTCATATTAGGAATCCTCCTCCCTATTCAGAAAAAGCCAAAATATCTACTTCAGAGCCTTTCTTTAAGGACAAGAGTTCTCTCTCCACAATCATAAAGCTATCTGCCCTGACGAGGGCAGCCATGTCGGCTGAACCATGATATGTTGTTACCGGGAAGACTTCCCTTATATTACCTCTCATCCTCGTGGACACAGGCAAAAAGCGTTTTCGCCCTCCTCTTCCATGAAAATCACTCATTAGTATTCCTTTGCAAATGCTGCAAGATGCGTCTTTGCCCATCATTTTATTTAGAGCAGGTCTGATCAGTACCAGAAAGCTCAGGTATGTGGAAACCGGGTTGCCGGGAACCCCAAAAACGAGCGTTCTGCCCCTGACACCAAACAGGAAAGGCTTGCCTGGTTTTATTGATACCTTATGAAACACCTCTCTCACCTGGCATTTTTTTAGTATGCGAGGGACAAGGTCGTAATCTCCCTGAGAGACGCCCCCCGAGATGATAAGAACTTCATACTTCAACCCTGCTTTTATTCTAAGGGTGAGATGCTTTTCATCGTCTCGGGCTATTCCAAGATACTCCCCTTTTAAGTTCATAGATGAGAGTAGTGAGCGGATGAGATGCGCGTTTGAATTGTAAATTTTTCCGTAACCGACTCTCCTGCCAGGCTCAACTATCTCACTACCCGTAGTCAGGACAGCAATCTTTGGCGCCTCATATACTTTAATTCTTGCTTTTCCCAGTGAAGCTGCGACGGAAACTTCAACTGCTCTAATGAGGGTCCCCTTCTGAAGAACAAGGGCTCCATTTTTTATCTCCTCTCCTCTAAAACATACATTCTCTCCTTCTTTAACTCGCTTCGAGACCTCTATCTGCTCATAATCCACAACCCGCCGTCCGCCTCTTCTGACTGCCGACTGCCGACTGCCGACTGCCGACTGCCGACTGCTTACCGACTTTGTGACTTCTACCATTACTACACTGTCTGCTCCTTCTGGAATTGGAGAGCCTGTCATAATCTTTACGCATTCCCCCTTCTTTATTGCAAATTTAGAGTAGCTGCCTGCCGGGACCTCTCCTGTGCAACGCAACCTGACAGGAGGGGAGTCGATGTCGGTTGAGGAAACTGCATAGCCATCCATAGCTGATTTGTTAAATGGGGGCATGTCAAATGGGGCAACGATATCCTCGGCAAGAACAAACCCCAAAGCCTCTTCCAATGCTACTGTTTTAGCGCTTCGCTTCCTAATTCTGCCGAGTATCCTTAGAGTAGCCTCTTCAAGTTCAAGCATTTTAATTACGGGCGCCCTCCGTGTGAGGATTTTTTCTTCTCTAATAACTTAATATCGGTGATTTCAATGGTCTTATCATACATCTTGCACATGTCATAAATGGTAAGGGCTGAGATTGCACAGGCAAGGAGAGACTCCATCTCTACGCCTGTTCTTTCGATTGCAGATACCTGAGAGGTAATGGAGATTCCATCATCAAGAAAAGAAAAGGATATCTTAATCTGAGAGAGCCATAATGGATGGCAGAGAGGGATAATTGCAGGGGTCTTTTTTGCTGCCATTATTCCCGCTACTCTTGCCTGCTCTAACACATCTCCTTTTAATATCTCGCCATTTTTTATCAGATTGAGAGTGGAGGGGCCGAGTTTAATCATAGCCTGAGATATGGCAATTCTCTTGGTTAATTCTTTGCCGCTCACATCAATCATACCATTCATTAATTCCTTCTTTTTCTTCATTATCCTCCGATATCGCTCATTATGAACTCGCCTCGCCCTTTAGGCTCATTATGCTCAGCCTTTTTTAGTATGAGCTCATCTATCAACCTTTCTAATTCTTCTCTGGAGCCGTTACGCAAAGCACTCTTGATGTCAATATCGGGCGGTGAGAAAAGGCAGGGATACAACTTTCCTTCAGCGCTCAATCTAAGCCGATTACACCTGTCACAAAAATTTTCACTAATCGGACTTATGAAGTCTATTTGTCCTCTGGCATCAGGCAGTCGGTAACTCACTGCCGGGCCAGCACTTACTGTGTCATCAGCAGGTAGGAGCCTATCAAACCGTTTCTCAATTAAGTCTTTGATAACATTATTGAGAATTCTCTTCTTCTCAAGTGCTGAAAATTCCATGGCTGTGGGGAAATACTCAATAAATCGCGTAGATACATCATGGTCAATGGTTAACTTCACAAAATCAATTATTTCGTCTTCATTTATTCCCTTAAACAAAACTGTGTTTATTTTCACTGGCTTGAGGCCCACTGATAATGCCTCAAATATAGAGTTCAAGACGGACTGAAGGGCGTCCCTGCCTGTTAGCTCTATATATCTCTCTCTTTTAAGTGTGTTAAGGCTTATGTTAACTCTGTTTAGCCCTGCTTCTTTAAGGATTTTTGCCTTTTCTCCTAAGGCGACGCCGTTGGTAGTTAAAGTTATCTCGGATAAAGAATTGATTCTTTTAAGCATCCGCACAAGGTTTTCAATTCCAATTCTTACCAGTGGCTCACCCCCGGTTAGTCTTACTCTTCTTACTCCTTTTAGGGATAGGATGCTCACGGCATCTACTATCTCTTCATATCTCAGTATCTCCTCAGGGGCAAGGAATTTCTTCCCGCCAAGAGGATGACAATGAATACACCTCAGATTACATCTGTCAGTAACTGAAACACGCAAGTAATCAATCATTATTTACCATACACTATTTATCATTAAGATGAGTAAGTAGCAGGTAGTAAGTAGTGAGTAGTCTGTGATTCTATTTCTCGGAACTTAAGCATTCAGACTCGGAGTGTGAAATGGCTTATACATCCCCTCGCCAGAGCTGTCAAGAAAAAAAGAAGATTTTAATAGATATTTCTTGCAGATATATGTAATAATAGATAGGTAAGTGGTAGGTAGGTGGTGGGAAAGGGGATAGCTTGTTTATGATATTAAAAGGTAGAGCATTAAAATTCAGCATTGACGATGACATTAGCACAGATTATATTATCTCCGGACGCTACAAGTTTGCGCTGACGGACCCCAATGTATTAGCGCAACATTGCATGGAAGATATAGATCCGGATTTCCGCAAGAGGAGTGCGGGGAATTTTATTGTTGCCGGCGAAAATTTTGGTTGCGGTTCTTCCAGAGAAGAGGCTTCTATAGCAATAAAGTATGCCGGAATTAACGGAGTAGTCGCAAAATCCTTTGACAGAATTTTTCGCCGCAACTCCATTAACATTGGACTGCCGCTGGCTGAATGTAATACCGGTGAAATAGAGAATGGTGATGCAATAAAACTGTGCCTGGAAAAAGGAGTTCTGTGGCATCGTTCACATGAAATTGTAGTGAAGCAGCTGCCGGAAATAATGATGAGCATCCTGAGGGATGGAGGGCTTGTAGCTCATTTCAAGCGACATGGTGGATTTTTTATCGCTCAAAAGCCTCTCTGACTTTCCTTATCACCACATTTCGCCGTGGGAGCTTAAGGATGTGTAGCGCTTCCCCCATTGGAAAAGGGTGAGAAATCTTCATCCTTAATTAGAGTGAAATTTTATAATTGCTCTGGAGGCCACTTTGTGTATTACTGGCACCTGAGGCCGGGAAAATAAGTATTATGTAATCTCTGTTTAAGTTGATAAACTCTGACTTGTAGGAAAGTCTTCCGGTTCCCTCAGAGTAGATGCTGGCTTTTGTAATGGCAACAAATCGCTTTTCCTTGATGTTAACAAGATCTGAAATTCTTCCTCCAACAGGAAGATGAATTATCCCATTAATCCTGTACCCGGGCACAAATGCAATAACCTCCACCGTCTCTCGTTCAGCTTTCATTCCCATCCCTCCCTCTTAAATAAATTCTAAACCCTAAATCCTAAACCCTAAACCCTAAACTACGTCTTGAATTTCGGTCATTTGAGTTTTGAGTTTGTTTCGAGTTTCGAGTTTCGTATTTAGAGTTTAGGCTTCTTTGTGCCTCTGTGCCTTTGTGCCTTCTTAGAATGCATCTTCAATCAATTTAATGTTTTCTGTACATCCTCTGGTGTTAGTGAGTATAGATACAACATCAAAGCGACAATTCTCCTCCAGCCTCTTCATCTTCAGATAGCTAAGGGCAACTTTTCTCAGTTTATCCTGTTTTTGCTGCGTGATGGCCACCTCTGGGGGGCCATAATCGCTGGAAGACCGCGTTTTTACTTCAATGAAACAGATGGTTCTGTCTTTTTTGCCAATTATGTCTATCTCTCCCAGAGGGGAAGAAAAATTTTTCTCAAGTATTTGATATTTTCTTCTCCTTAGAAATCGCAATGCGACCCTTTCTCCCCACTCACCAAGAGGTTTATTAGCCATCATGCAAGAATAAATTAAATGACTGACGATGGATAGAACATGGGCCATATTTGGCAATAGCCCTGTAATGCTCTTTTGTTCCGTATCCCTTATGCCTGAGAAATCCATAATACGGATGAGCACTTCCTTCTTCAATCATAATTCTGTCCCTGGTAACTTTGGCAATGATGGAGGCTGCTGCAATGGAGATACTCCTGGAATCTCCTTTAAGAAGTGGAAGCTGAGGCACCTCAACTTCCGGCACCGGGAATCCATCAATGAGAAGATAGTCAGGTGTGAAGCTTAATCGGGAAACTGCCTGGCGCATCGCCAGGTACGTTGCCTGAAGTATATTTATCTTATCTATTACCTTAGCATCAATGACTCCCACTCCTATGGAAATGGCTATGCCGTAAATTACAGCAAAGATTTCCTCTCTCCTGATAGGGGAGAGTTTTTTGGAGTCACGAACTCCATCAATGAAGGGCTCTTCCGGGAGCACCACGGCAGCAGCTACCACAGGTCCGGCTAATGCTCCGCGCCCGACTTCATCTATGCCGGCAATGAGGGTTGCGCCTTCAGTGCGCAGTCTCTCCTCATTCGTCGACATTCTTCGCAGTCTTTTTCTTTCCTCTGCCAGATCCTTCATCTTTTTTTCCTGGCTGGCGATGCTTCAGGCGCGCTGCTTTTCCTGAGAGGTCTCTCAAATAATAAGGCCTCCCCTGACGCACCTTCTTGGATTCTACGACTTTGATGCTCTCAAGTAATGGAGAATGCAGTGGAAATATTCTCTCAACCCCGGTTCCATAGGAGATGCGTCTTGTAGTAAAGGTTTCACTCAAACCTCTGCCACGAAGTCGAATAACAATTCCTTCAAATGTTTGCGCTCTCTTTTTATCTCCCTCAACTACAGTTGTCTTTATCCTAACTATGTCTCCAACCCTGAAGCTTTCTTTCACGTTTTTCATTTTCGGTCCTTCTTAATTATGTCCGGTCTTCGCAGGATAGTCCGCCTCAAAGCCTCTTCTCTTCTCCATTTCTCAATCCGGAGATGGTTTCCGGAAAGAAGGACGGAAGGTATTTCCATCCCCCGGTAAATTGCAGGGCGGGTGTAGGTGGGATAGTCCAACATTCCTTCAGAAAAGGAATCTTTTTTTACTGACTCTTCCCTGCCCACAACCCCTGGAAGAAGGCGAGTTATCGCATCAACAACAATCATTGCCGGCAACTCCCCTCCGCTAACAACATAATCTCCGACAGAGATTTCCTCATCTACTAAGTTTTCCCGCACCCGTTCATCAATTCCTTCGTAGCGACCACAGATAAGGATTAGATGTTTTCTCTTTATGAGCTTCCTTGCTTTTTCCTGATTAAACCTCTCCCCTTGCGGTGACATCAAAATAATACAACCCTCCGAATGGCTATCAATAGAAGCTATTGCCTTATATATTGGCTCAGGCTTTATTACCATCCCCGGCCCACCGCCGTAGGGGCGGTCATCTACCTTTCTGTGACGCTCATCAGAAGAAAAATCCCGCAGATTGTGAATATTAATATTCACGCAGCCTTTTTCTCTTGCTTTTCCAATGATAGAGCAGTCAAGAGGGCCGGCAAACATCTCCGGGAACAGTGTCAGAATATCTATTCTCATTCTTTACAATAAATTATAAACCCTAAACCCTAAATAGCTATCAGCTATCAGCATTCAGCCTTCAGAAACAATGTGCGATAAACATGCCCCGATGCAAATCGGGGTCGCACCGCCTAACACCCAAGACCTAACACCTAATATACTACGCCCATAAAGGGCTGGGCTACTCTGGATTCCCGCGTTCGCGGGAATGACGGGTAGGCCCAATTTCTAATTTTGAATTTTGCATTGTAATTTTGACTTTTGATTTTTGATTTTCTTTGTGCCTCTGTGCCTTTATTATTTACTGATGATTTAGTTTACTACAAGAAAATAGGTGCTGTCAAATAAGTAAGTTAGATCGCTTCCTCCTAACTTCCATAACTACATTTATTTGACAATAAAGAAAACATTATCTATACTTATAATAAGCAATCAAGATGATTAAGGGAACGACAAAAATATTCGGGGTGATTGGTTTTCCCATTGAACATACTGCATCGCCGGCGATTCACAATGCCGCATTCGCCGCATTAGGACTGGACTGTGCCTATCTACCACTTGCGGTGCGGCCAGAGAATTTAGGGCGAGCCGTCGCCGGGCTTAGCTCTCTGGGTATCATCGGGCTCAATGTTACCATTCCTCATAAAGAGACTGTTATTGCCTGCCTTGATGAGGTCTCTGAAGAAGCAAGACGCATTGGAGCAGTCAACACAGTAGCCATAAGATCAGGAAAGCTCATTGGATATAATACTGACGGAAAAGGGTTTGTGCAAGCTCTCAAAGAAGAGGGGAAAATTGACATTCAGGGAAGGAGAATTGTTATTCTCGGCGCTGGTGGCGCTGGAAGAGCAGTAGCGGTGCAATCAGGACTTGAGGGGGCAGGGGAGCTCATAATTTTTGATAAAATTGCTCCGCGGGCAAAGAGGTTGGCTGCTGATATAGGAAGGAATATTCCTCAGCTCCGTGTCGGGGTAATTTCCTGGGATAAGATTAAATTTAATGTTGGTAAAGCAGATATTCTAATTAATGCTACGCCTGTAGGCATGAATGCAGGAGATAAGCTACTCATCGATCCAGAATGGCTCCTACCCCGGACGCTGGTCTTTGACCTTGTCTATAATCCGCAAGAGACAAGACTAATGCAGGCATCACGAGAAAGAGGCTGCTCAGTGGTTGGGGGACTCGGAATGCTCATTCACCAGGGAGCGCTATCGTTTGAGCTCTGGACGGGGAAGGAGGCTCCTCTTGATGCGATGAGAAAGGCAGCCGAAGAAGTAATCAACAGTCAACAGTCAACAGTCAACAGTAGAGAGAGATGACTATATTTATTGGTGTTGCTTCCTTTATTTTTGGTTCTGTCGTGGGGAGTTTTCTTAATGTTTGCATCTATCGTCTTCCCCGTGAGGAATCAATTCTCACCCCGGGCTCTCGTTGCCAGCACTGCAGTAAGCACATTGCCTGGTATGACAACATTCCCTTCATCTCGTTTATCATGCTGAGAAGAAGGTGTCGCCACTGTCAGGGTATTATCTCGTCTCGCTACTTCCTGGTTGAATTCTTAACGGCAGGTATTTTTCTTTCCCTCTTTTTAAAACTTGGGGTCTCTCCGGAGTTTTTTATCTATCTGCCACTCGTATCAGGACTTATACTTATCACATTTATTGACTTTGACCACTGGATTATACCGGATGTAGTTACCCTCCCCGGAATAATTCTTGGCATTGTCCTGAGCACTCTCCATCCTGAGATACAACGGGAAATCCTCCATTTCTCAGCAGTTTCTGCTACTCGCCTATCCGGTTTTTTCTCATCTGTATTTGGAGCATTCGTCGGCGGATTTTTTCTCTATCTCACCGGAGTAATTGGAAGAAAAATTGCCAAAAAGGAGGTAATGGGCGGTGGGGATGTAAAGCTCCTGGCAATGATTGGTGCTTTTTTAGGATGGCAGCTGACAGCATTAACAATATTTTTGTCTGCATTTGCAGGCTCAGTCGTAGGGATAATAGCAAAAATAAGGAAAGGCGAGAGCTATCTCCCCTACGGGCCATATCTGGCTCTTGGAGCGGTTTTTTCGGTTTTCTGGGGGAAGGCAATAATTGAATGGTACATACGACATTTATTGAGGGGAGGCTCCTGACAATGATACGTTACCTGACGGCAGGGGAATCGCATGGGGAAGCTCTTATCACGATAGTTGATAGTTTCCCTTCAGGGATAGAACTCAACGAAGGAGACATAGACACGGAGCTTCATCGCCGTCAAGGCGGTTATGGCCGCAGCAGGAGAATGAAGATAGAAAAGGACAGTGCAAAAGTCCTCTCTGGCACGAGAGGTGGAAAGACAACGGGAAGCCCTATTACCATCATTATTTCCAACAAGGATTGGAAAAACTGGAAAGAGGAAGAGAAGATAACGGCGCCAAGGCCGGGACATGCTGACCTTTCAGGGGCAATTAAATATGGAGAAGCTGACCTGCGAAACGTTAGTGAACGCGCCAGTGCCCGAGAGACGGCTGCTCGCACCGCCGTTGGTGCTCTGGCAAAGACTTTACTGAGAGAGTTTGGCATCAGCGTGCTCAGTCATGTCATCAGTATTGGAGGGGTGAGGGCTCGTGCCGCTAAAGTAACACCGGAAAAAATTATTGAAGCGCAAAAAAGAGCGTTGCTTTCCTGCATTGACCCGGCTGCTGAGGAATTGATGATTGCGGAGATAGACAAGGCAGCAGCAAAAGGGGATTCCCTGGGAGGAGTATTTGAGATAATTGTGAGGGGAGTTCCAATTGGGCTTGGGAGCTATGCCCACTGGGATCGCCGACTTGACGGGCGTCTTTCTCAGGCAGTGATGAGTATCCAGGCAATTAAAGGGGTGGAAATTGGACTGGGATTTGATGCAGCGCGTAAAGTGGGGTCAAAGGTGCATGATGAGATATTTTACAACAAGCATAGTTTTTACCGTAAGACAAATAATGCTGGCGGAATAGAGGGAGGAGTAACCAATGGAGAGCAAATTATCATCCGCGCAGCGATGAAGCCAATCCCTACGTTGCAGACTCCGCTGAAAACGGTTGATATTATCACAAAGAAAACAGTTACTGCCACAAAAGAAAGAGCGGATGTTTGTGCTGTGCCGGCAGCCTCAGTAGTAGGAGAGGCAGTAATTGCCATAGAGATAGCCAGAGCGATGCAGGATAAATTTGGTGGTGATGCATTAGGGGAAATGAAAAGAAATTATGTCAGCTATCAGGACTACATAAGAGAATTATGAAGAATATCATTTTGTTAGGCTTTATGGGGACGGGAAAGACTGCGGCAGGGAAAAGGCTTGCTGAGGAATTGCAA
This sequence comes from candidate division NPL-UPA2 bacterium Unc8, assembly GCA_003574845.1. Taxonomy (GTDB): domain Bacteria; phylum NPL-UPA2; class NPL-UPA2; order NPL-UPA2; family NPL-UPA2; genus NPL-UPA2. Next base: position 106,747 of record NDHY01000001.1, on the reverse strand, counting down.
AGGGATTTCCTGGATGTTGATGAATTAATTGAAAAAGAGAGCGGCACCTCTATCAGCGAGATATTTTTTAATTTTGGCGAGGAGCATTTTCGCCGGTTGGAGGCAGAGAAAGCAAAAGAAGTTTCAAAATATGAAAATATGGTTATTGCCACTGGAGGCGGAATCGTTCTTCGGGAAGAGAATATAGAAAACTTAAGAAAAAATGGGGTGCTTATCTGTCTGAGCGCCAGCCCTGAAGTAATTATGGCAAGAACAAAGGCGGAAAAAAATCGCCCTCTTCTTGACACTCCTTATCCATTGGAGACAATTAAGGAACTGCTTCACTTCCGTGCTCCTCTTTATGCCCGGGCTGAGGTAATGATTGACACCTCTCAATTGACCATAGGTGAGGTAGTAACGGAGATAAAAAAGATAGCTGAAGAGATAAAATGAACTCAAACGTAAATCGGGAACTGACGAGAATCTACTTTGAGCTCCACGGGTTTTTAACGCAACTTAATGAACATTTTTTTGTTTTCAGACCCAAGCCTGCTAAGGCCGATTCCCGGCTGGACTTTATCTTATGCTCGGCGGATATTCCTGCCATTGAGCGGGCAACCATCAATGTAAAAGGATGGCATACCGACAAATTTTTCCCTTCCCGGTTTAGCCGTTCCCCTGAAATATTTGATTTTGTGCAGCCGGAGGCGCTTGCAGTGGCGGGAAAGTTTTTTGGCGGAGGAGACTTTAAAAAGATACTTGTTCTTTCCTCCATTCCTGCTCCTGGAGAGATGAGGGGAAAAAGCATTGAGCTATTGAGCAGCAAAGGAGTTGACCATATAATTGAATTTGCCACGATGCTCAACTACATTATTGGTAAAGTAAAGTCAAATCAAAACTATGTCAACTCTGACCTCCTTCAGTTGCTGCGACTTCTCAAGCGCTACCAATTCATAAAAGATTCCCAGTTAGACTTATTTTAATATGACCCCTAAAGCACTTGAAATGAAATACTGGCTGGCATTAAATGCCATTTCAGGACTGGGCCCACGGCGGGGAAGAGAGCTGCTGAAAAGTTTTGGCAATCCAGAGGCGATACTGAATGCATCTGAGCGTAGGTTGAGAGAAGTCTCAGAGATTGGAGACACGCTTGCCCGGAAAATAGTGGCCTGGAGGGAAGAGATAAATATAGAGAAAGAGCTTGAGCTAATAGCAAAAGGAAACATCAAGGTGCTAACTATTGAAGACAGCGGCTATCCGAGCTATCTGTCAAAAATTTTTGACCCTCCTCTGGTTCTCTATGTTAAAGGAGAGCTTCTTCCCAAAGACTTAGCAGCCGTTGCCATTGTTGGCAGCCGCCGTCCATCTATTTATGGAAAGATGACCGCTGAGAAGTTAGGAAGAGAATTGGGAGCAAATGGATTAACTATTATTAGCGGAATGGCAAGAGGAATAGACTCTGCTGCTCACAAAGGGGCGCTCTCCAGCGGTGGTCGCACAATCGCCGTACTTGGAAATGGGCTTGGCATAATCTATCCTGCAGAGAATGAGGCATTGGCTGATGACATCGCCATGAGTGGAGCAGTCATCTCTGAATTTCCTATGCTCACCCCACCAGAACGTGGAAACTTTCCGAGAAGAAATCGGATTATCAGCGGGCTCTCATTGGGGGTTGTTGTGGTTGAAGCGGCCAGGCGCAGCGGGGCACTCATTACTGTTGACCGCGCCTTAGAACAGGGGAAAGAGGTCTTTGCCATACCCGGCAGGGTTGACTCCCCGATTAGCTGGGGAACGAACAATCTCATCCAGCAGGGGGCAAAAATAGCTACTACGAGTGATAGCATCGTTGAAGAACTTGAGCCACTGCTCAGAAATCTCCAGCAGATTGAAGGAGGAACAAAGGAGCTAAAAAGCAGTGCCTCAGGAAAACTGACACCCGCTTTAGGGGGCGATGAAAAAAGGCTCTATGAGCTCCTATCAGATGCCAAGGATATAGATACCATTATTGCAGAAAGCGGCTTCTCAGCAAGCAAGGTCTCCTCCACACTAACAACGCTTCAAATCAAGAAGTTAATTAAAGAGTTCCCCGGCAAGGTTTTTGTTAGAAGTCGGTAAATCATGTGCCTCATCCACAGCCATTGTTGCGAGATTACCTGCCTTCCACCTTGCCATTGCAGTCAACTTTGAATCTGGTGCTCCCTCATCAATCGCCCAGCCTGCTTTATACAAGAGAAGCCTTGCCGCCTCAATCTCAGCTGCTATTTCTGCAATCTTGTAAGAGGTCTCCTGATATTGCCATGTTTTTTTCTCTGCCTTTTTTCTCTCATTGATAAAATACAGGGAAGTTTCAAGAGCACATTGGGCACATCCGATTGCCTGAGCGGCAATCTCTACACTTGCTATATTTAGAAAGAAGGCTGCATACCTTAGCCCTTTCCCTTTTTCCCCTATGAGATTCTCCAGCGGTGCTTTTGTATTATTAAATGAAATTTCAATTATAGGTGGAGCCTTTGTTCCAAATGTTACGTCTTTAACTTCTATAGATTTAGTAGTTTCAACCAGTATTATATCCTTGCCGCTTCCGGTGTTATTATTACATAGAATCAATAAATTAGACGGCAGTTTAAAGTTGGTAGAATCAGTAACTTCTTCTGTGAAAATGGCTCCATCTTCAACTCTTACCTTTCCCTTTATTTTAAACTCATCTCCGCGAACTTTTGCTTCAGGGGGGGTCAATTTCTTCGCTGAAGAGTGTAGAGCTAAGGGTCTTCTCCCCCTTTACAATGGGGGGCAGGTATGCTTCTTTTTGCTCTTCAGTTCCAAACTTCTCTATTATCTGATTCCCGTAGGTTGCAAAGTTTATAAATGTAGCTATTCTTGGATTTATTCTTTGAAACTCCTCAATTATCAGTATCTCATCCAGTATACCTAATTCCGAGCCGCCATAGCGCTCTGACACGGTTACCCCTGTCAGCCCTAACTCGCATGCCTTCTTCCAGATTTTCTCTGGAAACGCTCTCTTGTCGTAATGTTCCTCCCATGTTCTTGGAAACTCCTCTTCGGCAAGTTCTCTTGCCACCTTTTTAATTCCTTTTTGTTCTTCAGTTAGCGCAAATCTCATTGCTTCCTTTTAAGAAGGAGTAATTTTAAGAAGGAGGAATAAATACGGCGGCGGCAATAACCGTTGTCCACAGTCCTTTGGAGTTACCAACTGCTGATTGAGTTATGTTTGTGGTTCGGACAATCTGGTTGTACATCTTGTAAATTTGCTTGCGCTCATCCCAGGCTTTGTCAATATCAAAAGGTATTCCTAAGGTAGAGGCAAGCATCGTTGCCGCCAGATCCTCGGCGTAATCTCCAACAGCTCTTGCTGTTTGCCCGAAAGAGTGATATTCAGAAAGATATCCGTGTTGAGCTTTTTCAGTGGGAACGGCTACTCCGATAGAAGCTGCAAGAAGACGGTGCGGCTCATTTGTGCTCTGTTCACTAATGACTGCATATATTATTTGCCCCGGGGAAAGAAGCTTTTTTCCTTTTTCCTGGGAAATAATCCGGCATCCGGGGGGAAGTATGCTGGAGACCCGCACCAGATTGTGGGCGGCAATGCCCGCTGTTCTGAGTGCTGCCTCAAATGACTGCAGACGTTCCTGGTGTTTGCCCACCCCCTTGGTAAGAAAGAGCTTTTGTGGAATCATTTCATATTTTCGCTTTCTTTATCCTTTTCTTTAATTTTTTCTCTTTGGGTGAGAGCTTTGCCTTTTTCTTGGTCTCATGGCGGACCTTTTCCATTTTCCTTGCCACTGTCCCCTCCTTTTTTAATTTAAGGTAAAGAGAAGTATTTATGAAGCTGGGGCTGGAGCCGAACATCTAATTCATCATTTAGAAGCCATCCCGCCAGTGCTTGTGGCGAGAGTCTCCCGAAAGCAGGAGACATAAGTACGACATTTCCATTCAGCCCCTCCTGGGTGATGACGGATTTTGCCCATTCATAGTCCCTCCGGGTGCTAATTACAAGTTTGACCTCATCCCGAGCTGTCAGCTTTGTTAGATTTTCCCAACGCATCTCTTCTGACATCTTACTATCAGGGCATTTGATATCCATAATTTTAACCACGCGGGGGTCAATCTCGCCGATGTCTCTGGTCCCATTTGTCTCAAGGAGCACCTGATAGCCCTCCTCCAAAAGCCCGGCGCTCAGCTCGTGAACTTCTTCCTGCAGTAGAGGTTCTCCGCCTGTTATCTCCACTAATGAGCATCCCAACTCCCTTACTTTCAGGAGAACTTCATGAGCTGTCCAGTTCACTCCGGCTTCGTAGGCATAGGCGGTGTCACACCAGGCACACCTCAGATTGCACCCTGTAAATCGGATAAAAGTGCATGGCAGCCCCTGATATGTGGACTCTCCCTGAATACTCCTGAATATCTCGTTTATTTTCATTTTAAAAGTGAACGGCAAGCCGTATGAAAAAAGCCATTGCCGCATCATCCATAAATGGCTCGGCAAACCTCTCTACCGGGTCCATAGTAACTGAAACTACACGACCGAATCCCCCAAGCTTCCTTTTAATATGCTCTTCTATATCAATATAAAGGAATGCATTGGCAAGATTAAGAAGATGGTCACGAGGGTCAATCCATGCGCCGCCTATTACAAGTGAGGTATGCTCGGTGGGAGCCATTGTAATCATCCCGATAAGCATTCGCATCCATTTTTTACTTCTCACCAGTGGCTCGGGCAGTGGGCGACCTGGCTTCCATAATCCGGCAAGGTGAACCTCATCAGCCATATCCTGCATTGCATCATAGAGAGAGTCCTCCGGACGAATTCCGAGCCCTGCAAGGGTAAAACCAATATCCCTCCAGGTGAAGATAGAGGCGAGCCCTGCCACCTGCAGGAAGTCCTTATCTGTGCCTCCTATCCAGCCTCTGGCTCTATCCAGAGCGGTATTATTACTTGGCATTAGCCTGGCACGGTCTAACTCAGCATAAAGCCCTATTAGCGTCAACTCCTCACTTGGCCTGAAGCCGGCAGCGTAGAGCTGGTATCTCATATTGGTCCCAATGTCAAATCCCTCCGGAAGTGCTATTGGCAGCCCCCCGGGCAGGAGAGCGGCCGGGTCCAACGGCATAAAGAGCATATCATGTGGCAGCGGGTCAAATTCTTCGGAGATATTCGGGGTTGCAGGGTCATCCCCGCTGCGATACTTGTGGATGGCGGCAAAGAAAGGCATACGGTCCCCGGGGATTGCTATTGGAAGAATTCCTATCCAGCCATGACCTCCGACTTCTTTTGACCTCACCCAATGTCTTGGTCCATCTTTATAGTGCTTCCACGGTTTGGTCTTACCTGTTACCGGGTCAGGGGCAGTCTTCCAGACTCCCACTCTTCCGCTCTGGCAAACATAGACTGCAATTGGGAGCCGCAGGATATCGGATTGGACCTCATCGCGGAGGTCTTTGTCGCGCCGACGGTGCCGGGCAGCCTCAAGGACAGTAATCTCCTCAGGAAGCTCAAGCTCTCCGAGCTCAAAGCCTAACATATCCATTATCCCTTCAACAGAGAGTTCAATGCCAAGGCTTGTTCCGGCGTAAGTATGGTCGCTTCTTATTCGGCAAATCCCCGGGTCAGCGTCATCTAACTTCATCCCGAAACCCCTGACCCGCGGTGAGACGAGCCCCATTATCGGCAGCGTCCGCACGCTCAAATCTATGGCATCGGCATGTCCGACAACCATTCCAATTAAATCCTCAACAACTCCTATGCCAATGAGCTCGGTAACTTCATCCACATCAACAGGCAGCCCCATGAGAAGCCGCTGGCGGCCAACTTTTGCCTCAAAACCTAAGAAGTCTGCTTCAAGATAGGCTAACTCTATATCCCTCCACAGAGTATCCGGCACGCCCGGGTCGGTGGGTTCTTTAAGGCCAAGCCCGTCAACCAGCGCAGGAGTTGCCTCACCAACTATCATTGGCCTTATGGCAGTGAGAAGAACTTTCCGTTCAACAAGGAACCAGCCATTCACCATTATCCAGTCTTCAGCTTTAGGGGGTGTAACGGGATGGCGTATATCTTTGTAACTTTGGTGACCATGGAAGACCACACCTCTCCACACCGGAAGTGGCCAAGGAAGGTCAATAACAAGATCTGAGCGGGGCAAAATTATGAAGGGGAAAAACTGGTCAACAGTGGTACGCATAATGTCTCTCATAGGAGTTGGCGCTTCCCAGTAAGGTGAGCCCCAGGTTCTACTCTGTCTCATATCAAAAGTAAAAGAAAGCTCCTCTAAGGGCATAAGAGTAAAGCCAAGTGAAGTATCCTGCATCGTGAAATGCTCATCAGTGAAGGGGAGAGCTACCTCATGATGACCTCTATCTGGCGCGGGGTCGTGGCCGGGGAAACTGCCACGCTCAAAATCAAGGTTAAAAAGAACAATGTGGCTCAGGGAAGTCCCGGCGTCAATTTCCAATTTTGGCCTCTCAAGCTCTCTTCTCTGCGCTTCTTTTCGGCGAAGCCTTTCTCTTGCTTCCTCTTCTTCAATAAGCCGCCTTATTCTTTCTTTTTCTTCAATCCCGAGCCTTATCCTTTCTTCAAGCTCAAGGGCTGCGATTTTTTCTTTAGCCACATATCTTGATATTCGCTCTGCCCTCAGTCTTTCTATTTCCTCGGCAAGGTGTTCCTCCTCAAGGGCGATTGCCTCAAGATATTTCATTGCCTCACGGGCAAGCTGGGTGTCTATCTTGTCAAGAAGGGGGTTGAGTCGCAGTGATTCTTCAAATTCCGCTACTGCCTGCCTAAACCGCCCTTCGTAAAAATGCTCACTCCCCTGCTTAAAGTGCTCTATATATCCACCATAAGCGCTTCCAGCGCCAATTAACAGAAAGGCTATTATAATAAATAAAAATTTTAACACGGCAGAAACTCTAATTTTTAGACTCAGGTTTGAGTAAAACTTTTAGCATCATTTTCCTGACCCGTCAAGTAAAAAAAGCACAAACTTTTAACTTTTAACTTGCACTTTGTTGTAACAAAATGATATAAGCAGAAACATGTATGAAGGATATTGGAAGCTAAAGGAAAAGCCGTTTGAGAATGTAGCGGATTCTCATTTTCTCTATCACTCCAAGAAGCACGATGAGGCTCTGATGAGGATGCTTTACGCAGTTGAAGAGAAAAAAGGAGCGGCTATGCTCACCGGTGAATATGGCAGCGGGAAAACCGTCCTGGTTAAAGAAATTATGAATAGGCTGGAGAAGCAAGTAGATAACTACAGGACGGTATTAATAATTAATCCCGCTATCCCGCAACTGGAGCTATTAGGTGAGATTATTTATCAGTTGGGTCGTTCTATCCCTGTGGAAATGAAAAAAGCCGAGCTTCTCCGCAGCCTGAATGATGTATTGCATAAAAACATAGAAGAAGACAGGCATGTTGTAGTCATCATTGATGAAGCGCAGGCGATAGGGAAGGAAGAAGTGTTTGAAGAGTTGAGATTGCTGCTGAATCTTCAGATGGGTGAAGGCTTTCTTTTGACCCTGCTTTTAGCTGGGCAGCCTGAGCTTGGGGAAAAGATGAAGAGGCTCAGGCAATTTGAGCAGAGGCTCTCTATAAAATATCATCTGAGCGCTCTCAATCAAGAAGAAACCAAAGGCTATATCCATCATCGGTGTAAAGTAGCAGGAGCAGGGAGAGAACTATTTACAGATGTAGCCTGCAATCTAATTTATACCGGCTCTGGCGGTATTCCAAGAGAAATAAACAATATTTGCGACATAAGTTTGCTTCTCGGGGCTGGAAGGAAGGTTACTCAAATAAATGAAGAAATAGCAAAGGAAATGATAGAAGAGCTCAAAGGGAGCAAGTTGAGTGGCGCTCAGGAGTAAGTGTAATGACTGCAATCATCTTAGAATCTTTTAAAGAAAAGACACAGCGGTTGTATGAAGAGGCAGTAAAACTGGCAAAAGAGATATTGAATCAGGGAATGCTCCGGAAGCCGATTGATGGCAGGAAAATATCAGAGTTGATAGGGAGAATGGTGGATAGACTGATGATAGAAGACAGGGAGTTAATTAACCTCACCAATAGATTTTCACCAAAGAATTATCTCTGGTGTCATCTGACAAATGTGGCTATTCTTTCGGTTAGAGTAGGTCTGGAATTGGGATATAATAAATCCGGGCTGGTCAGGTTGGGAGTGGGTGCTTTTCTTCATGATATTGGAATGGCAAGAGTTCTGCCGCTTATTGAAAAAAGAGAGAACTTAACTAAAGAGGAATACGAAGAGGTTAAGAAGCATCCAGTCTATGGAGCTGAGATTTTAGATAAAAGCTATCAAATTGAGCTAGTTGTCATTCACATAGCGCATCAGCAGCATGAGAGAATGAATGGGAGCGGTTACCCAAGGGGTATTAAAAATGGCGATATAAATGAATACGCCAGAATAGTAGGGCTGGTGGATGCGTATGAAGCGATGACGCATCCCAGGCTATATCGCGAGAAAGTTCCGCACTCGCAGGCAATGAAGGAAATCATAGAAAGGGGTGAAAGCTTATTTGAACAGGACATCATAAAGGCGCTGGTAAGGTGCCTTGACCTCTATCCTGTTGGGAGCTGGGTTCAACTCAATACCGGAGAGATCGGCAGAGTAGTAGGTATTGATAAAAACTTCCCATTAAGGCCGACAATAACCGTTATGTTTGACGCAAATTATGTGCCACTCAAAAAGATGTTCAAAAAGCTGAAGAGAATTGAGCTAATCAAGCGCGAGCAGCTGTATGTGAAAAGGTTAGTTGATGAAAGTGAACTGCGTGGAAAAGTAACGAGCGGGGCTGACGGGATTTGAACCCGCGACCTCCTGATCGACAGTCAGGAATCTTAAACCGCTCGACCACAGCCCCATACAACCCTTACTTCGTTCGGGTAAAATAATGGCGGGGGGCCGATTTGAACGGCCGACCTCCGGGTTATGAGCCCGACGAGCTACCAGACTGCTCTACCCCGCTATCTTCTGATATGATATATGATCTCACCTGGTTTAGTCAAGCCCAGGTGGTCTCTGGCTATCTTTTCAATATAAAATGGGTCCTCTTTTAATGCTTTTATCTCGGAGCGAAGACTCTCGTTTGTCTCCCTTAGCATAGCAATTTCTTTCTCCAATTCTGTTATCTTCTTTCTGAATCTTCTCACCTCCGAATAAGGCTGGTAGGATAGGAGTGCTCCGCAAATGATAATAATACTTGCTATAATGATATACTTTCTCATAATCTCTGGAGAATTTCCTTCCCGTTGAAAATCGCCTCCTCTCCTAATTCCTCTTCTATCCTTAAGAGCTGATTATACTTTGCTACCCGGTCTGTGCGACAGAGGGAGCCGGACTTTATCTGACCACAGCCTGTTGCCACAGCAATATCCGATATAGTAGTATCTTCTGTTTCCCCTGAGCGGTGCGATATGATGGCACTGTAGCCTGCCTCCCGCGCTATCTTCATTGTCTCAAACGTTTCAGTGAGAGTTCCAATTTGATTTACCTTAATTAGAATAGAATTAGCTACTTTTTTCTCTATTCCTTGCCGAAGCCGCCTGCCGTTGGTAACAAAGAGGTCATCTCCGACAATTTGAATAGAATCTCCTAATTGTCGGGTCATCTCCTTCCAGCCATCCCAGTCGTCTTCTGCCAGTCCATCTTCAATAGAGATGACTGGATACTGAGATATCAGTTCAGCATAGAAGCTGATCATCTCCCCTGAAATTTTCTCTTCTTTTCCTAAAATATATTTCCCTGATTGATAAAAAGAGCTTGCCGCCGGGTCAAGGGCAATGAATATATCCTGTCCCGGTCGGTAGTTAGCCATCTCCGTTGCTTCTAAAATTATTGAAATAGCCTCAATGTTCGAGCTGAGATTAGGAGCAAATCCTCCTTCATCTCCTACGGCAGTTGAGTATTCCTTCTTCCTAAGGCATGCGCCGACACTGTGAAATATCTCTGCTCCCATCCGCAATGCTTCTTTGAAGGTTGGCGCCCCAACAGGGACAATCATAAATTCCTGAAAGTCAACATTGTTGTCAGCATGCATTCCGCCATTAACGATGTTTAAAAGCGGCAGGGGAAGTTTCATTACCTCCCCCTGGTTTAGATAGCGATAGAGAGGTTTGCATTCAAATGCAGCCTCTGCTTTGGCAACAGCAAGAGAAACGGCCAATATTGCATTTGCTCCTAAGTTGGACTTGTTATCTGTGTCATCAAGGGCAATCATCAGGTAATCTATTTTCTTCTGCTCTGAAGCGTCCTTTCCTTTAATCTCCGGGAAAATAATTTCATTGACATTTTTTACTGCTTGCTTGACTCCTTTGCCACGGTAGCGGGGGCTATCTTCATCTCTTAACTCCACTGCTTCATATATTCCGGTAGATGCCCCTGAAGGAACTGAGGCTCGCCCAACTGCTCCTCCGGCAAGGGTTACTTCTGCCTCAATCGTTGGATTTCCGCGTGAGTCAAGAATCTCTCTCGCCCAAACTTTAATAATCTCTGCCATATAACCCTCAATCAGGAAAGAAAAGGGTTGCTTAATTTTTCATCTTCAATAGTTGATGCTGGCCCATGCCCTGGATGAACGATTGTTTTACCGGGGAGGGTGAGAATTTTTTCTTTCAGGCCGCGGAGCAATTGCTTCGTTGACCCTCCCGGGAGGTCAGTGCGGCCAATTGAGCCACAAAAGAGTGAATCGCCGGAGAAAAGATGTCCATTGATGAGCAATGAAATTCCTCCAGGGGTATGCCCGGGGGTATGAATTATCTTAAAGCGGAGGCCTCCAGCGGCTATGCTGTCTCCATCTTTAAGAAAGAAGAGCGCGTCAGTCTCCAGACCGATGAGCATTTGAGCGTCGGCTTCATGAATGTATACTTTGATATTTTTCAGTCTTTCCGCGAGGCTTCGGGTGGCGCCAATGTGATCAACATGGCCATGGGTATTAATGATGCATAAAGGGTTTAGCCCCTGCTCTTCTATTCTCTTTAGTATTCTTGCTTCTTCGTCTCCAGGGTCAATGATAGCTGCATCTCCTGTTTCCCTCTTCCCTAATATGTAGCAGTTTGTTTCAAAGAATCCGACGGTGAGCGATTCAATAATCATTTTGGCTCCTCTTGCTTTTTTGAAGTATTCTTCTCTCTCTCCATGTGAGACTACTCATCCCTTCTCTGGAGATTTTATCCAGTATTGAGTCTATTTCGGCGTTTAGCTCGTCTGTTTTTTTTCCCTGACGCCTGATTGTCTCCTGACTATGCCTGACTCGGAAGGCGCGTGACCAGGGAAACTCCTGATGATAACTCATTTTTCGTGCTTTAAGGTAGAGAAATCCCACAACCATCCCACCCAGATGAGCAAGATGGGCAATTCCATCTCTGGTTGGCAGGGCAAGAAGCGTTATTATGCCTAAAAGTATTACCAGATGCTTTGCCTTTAGCGTTAATGGCAGGACGAAGAAGATAAGTAGAGTGATTGGTCGTTCCGGAAATATGAGAGCAAAGGCAATCAGGAGTCCGAATATTGCTCCTGAGGCGCCAATCACTGGAATCTCAGAGCGGATGAAAAACACCGAATAAATTAAGCCTGCTCCTACCCCGGTAACGAAGTAGTATCGCAGAAAAAACTTCTCTCCAAATTCCCGTTCCAGATCCCGTCCAAACATCCAGAGAATAAACATATTGATTAAAATATGCCACATTCCTCCGTGAAGGAACATATAGGTAAATGGCTGCCAGAGTCTCTCCCCTGCAAATAAAGATGCGGGAACCAGCCCAAAAATTGCAATCAGTTGACCGCGAAGCAGAATTTGAAATAAGAAGACTACCCCATTGGCAATAAGCAGCATCTTTACTGCTCTGGTGAGCGGGCTTCCAGTTTGAGAGTAACTTCTCTCCCAATAGTAATTATCCATATAATTTCCCAGCTTCTCTATGATTATGATGTAGATAATAGATAAAAATAGGGTAAATTGATAATAATGTCAAGCTATCCGCTCTATTGTTGTTGGAGGGCTTCCTGCAATAACTCATTTACCAGTTGTGGATTTGCCGCTCCTTTGGTTTCTTTCATTACTTGTCCGGTGAGATAGGCAATGACTTTTTTCTTTCCTGTCTGAAAGTCAGAGATGGCAGCGGGATTCTTTTTCAATATCAAATCAATCGTCTCCTTTATCTTCCTTGTGTCACTGATTTGCGCCAGTCCTCTTTCTTTTACTATTTCCCCGGCTCCCTTCCCGGTAGCAAACATCTCGGCAAATACCTCTCTTGCCATTTTCCCGCTGATTGTGCCGCATTTTATAAGATTAAGAAGCTCTGATAAGGATGCAGGAGTAAGAGATGACTCCTCAATCCCTATTTTCCTCTCTTTCAATTTCTCCAAAACCTCTCCCATTATCCAGTTGGATACATGCTTCCCATCAGGAAAGCCCTCTACCACTTCTTCATAGAAGTCAGCCAGTGACTTGCTTGAAGTAAGAATAATTGCATCATATGGGGGGAGGTGATATTTCTTAACGAATCTCCTTAAACGCTCAGCGGGAAGCTCGGGCATAGCCGCTCTTATCGTCTTTATCCATTGGGGCTTAATGACAACCGGTGGTAAATCAGGTTCAGGGAAGTAGCGGTAGTCCGGTGAGCTCTCTTTGACGCGCATTGTTAGAGTTTTACCCTCTTTCTCATCCCAGAGTCGGGTTTCTCCACTGACTATCTCGCCACCACTAAGTAATCTTCTCTGCCTTTCTATCTCATACTGGAGAGAGCGCAATACAGACTTGAAAGAATTAAGGTTTTTTATTTCAACTCTTGCATTAAGCGATGAGGCTTCATCAGGACGAATAGACACGCTGGCTTCAAATCTCAATGCTCCTTCTTCCATCTTGCAATTGGAAACCCCTAAATAAAGCAAAATATTTCTCAAGGATACCATAAAACTTTCTGTATCCTCCAAGCTATGCATGTCGGGGCGGGTAACAATTTCCACAAGCGGTATCCCCGCCCGATTGAAATCAACAAGGCTATAGCCCTCCCTCCCTCCACTTTCACTATGAATATTTTTTCCTGTATCCTCTTCCAGGTGAACGTTGTCAATGCCAACCTTTATGGGGGTCCCCTTCTTCTGGCTCGGAGGTAGCTCAAGGTAGCCATCCACAGCAAAGGGGAGATAGTTTTGCGATATCTGATAATTTTTAGGAAGGTCAGGGTAATAATAATTCTTGCGGTCAAACCGCGCCTCGGGCAAAATTCTGCAGCCTAAAGCAAGTCCTATTTTGATTATATATTTCACGGCTTCTTCGTTAAGAACAGGCAGTGCTCCGGGCAAGCCAAGACAAATTGGGCAAGTCTGAGAGTTTGGCTCCTGACCAAATTTAGTGCTGCACCCGCAAAAAATCTTGGTATCCAAGGATAATTCAGCATGAACTTCCAATCCAATTACCGTCTGATACAAAACATTTCTCCTGTCACCTACCTAACCTCTTAGACCCACCCACTACCCTCTACTCACTACCTACTCATTTTGGTATTCTCCTCAAAGGTGTAAGCAACGCGCAACAGCATTTCTTCATTGAATGGCTTAGCGATAAGTTGAAGACCAATTGCGCTCCCGAGGCTGTTAAACCCACAGGGGATAGATATTGCCGGCAATCCGGCGAGATTTACAGGAATCGTAAATATGTCGGAAAGATACATCTTTAAGGGGTCGTCTGTTTTTTCTCCTACCTTGAACGCCGTTGTGGGAGAGACAGGAGCAAGCAGGCAGTCAAACTTTTGAAATGCTTTTTCGAAATCATCCCTGATAAGAGCCCTTGCCTGTTGCGCTTTGAGGTAATAGGTCTCATAATATCCAGCAGAGAGGACATAAGTTCCTAACATTATGCGGCGCTTTACCTCATCTCCAAATCCCGCTTCCCTCGTTTTCTCATACATCTCCAATATATTATCGCTCTTTTCTCTTTGCCCGTAGCCCACTCCATCATAACGAGCAAGATTGGAACTTGCCTCAGCAGTGGCAATAAGATAATAAGTTGCGATAGCATATTCAGTATTAGGAAGCGAGACATTCTCTATCTTCGCTCCATGCCTCTTAAAAAGTGCCATCGCCTCTCTCATGGCTTCAGCTACTTCCTCATCCACTTCTTCTCCAAAGTATTGCTTCGGAATGCCAATTTTTACTTCCCGCACATCATTTAAGAGAGAGTCAGTATAATCAGGAATGTTTGTCGCTGCCGAGGTGCTGTCCCGGGGGTCATACCCACAGATGAGATTCATAAGAAGAGCACAATCTCTCACATCGCGGGTAATCGGTCCAATCTGGTCTAATGACGAAGCAAAAGCCACCAGCCCGAAGCGCGAAACAAGCCCATAAGTTGGCACCAACCCTACGACACCACAGAACGCTGCCGGCTGACGAATTGAACCCCCGGTATCAGAACCAAGAGCTATAATCGCCTCTCCGGCAGCCACTGCTGCCGCCGAGCCTCCGCTTGAGCCACCCGGAACGGTATCAGGATTCAGAGGATTGCGCGTTATGCCAAAGCAAGAATTCTCAGTGGAAGAGCCCATCGCAAACTCATCCATATTCGTTTTACCGATAAATATTGTCCCGGCTTCGCGCAGCTTCTCAATGACCGTCGCATCGTAAGGAGAATAAAAATTATTCAATATTCGGGAAGCACAGGTTGTCTTCATCCCCTTAATGCAGATTAAATCCTTAATGGCAACAGGAATACCTGTCAATGGAAGAATTTCTCTGCCACGACTTATTTCCTGGTCTATCCTCAATGCTTCTCGCTGCGCCCCCTCCCCGTTGACCGTTATGAACGCACCGATATTGTCATCTACTTCATCTATGCGGGTTAGGACTGCATCAACGACCTCAACTACGCTTACTTCCTTCTTTTTAAGAAGGCAATGTATCTCATGTGCCGCGAGTTCTGCGAGTTCCATAAAATCTTCCTTCTAAATCCGGAGAGGCTCTATTTCCTCATCCGTGAGCGGAGTAACACTCAAAACCTTCTGGCTCTTGATTATTGACTCTCTATCTCTCGACTCCTTGACTCTCAGGCAGGCAATCTTTACCCTTTCCTTCTCTTTCTCCTTGCCATAGCGAGCCGTGATAGAAGCAGCAATTAAGGTATCCGCATCATCCAACACACCCCTGGCAATAGTAAGCGGACCGAGAGAATCAATCATCTTAAAGCAAAGGTCACCTTCACTGGCAAGAGAGAAAATCTGCTCATTTTCCTCCTCATTTCTTCCGACAACGATTTTCCCTCTATTAGAGAGACGAAAGTGCCTTCCTGATTTCAACAGGTTAATATCATTAAGCGAAATATCTGTACTATGCCTGAAGATATCTCTCAGGCGAGAGGCGAAATTGCCGTCTGTGAGAAGACACCCTCCCGCTGGACAGGGATAATCATTAATGCCAAATTTTTCTGCTAACTTCATCTGTGGCTTACGGGAACGGCCGCTGATAGAAAGAAGCCTGTCCCTCTCTATCCATCCATTTTTCTCAGGAATGGTGGGTGGCAAAAGCTGTGCCGAGAGAGGCCGCAGGATAAGGCCTCCTAACCCCGTATCACGGTCAATTGTTTCCATAGACTCCCTGCGCTGGGACATCGGTCGTTCCCCGAGCACCTCTCCAGTAACGAGGAAAGACGCTCCACGCTCTTCCATATAGTCCTTTGCTCTCCTGAACATAAAAATGCGACAGTCAATACAGGGATTCATATTTTTTCCATAGCCATGCTCTGGGTGTCTGACAATGTCTAAATACTCTGAAAAGACATTAATTACTTTTAGAGGGATGTTCATTGTTTCTGCTGCTTGCCGACAAGCAAGCTGGCAACTGTTGCGGGAAGTGCAGGTGCAGAAAGGAGTCAGGAAGTTCACTGCTTCCAGCTCTATTCCCTGGTCTTGAACAATTCGGACTGCCAGCGTGCTGTCCAGCCCACCTGAGAGGAGGGCTATTGCTTTTCTCTTCCTCACAATATTACCTCGTTCATGCTTCCGCTGCGATACCCCTCCAAGTCAAGGTTAACGTAATTGTAACCAAGCTTCCTAAATTCTTTCACTACTTTATTTCTTGCTTCTTCATTGAAAAGTCGGAATATCTCTTCTCCAGTAACCTCAATGCGAGCGATATTATTATCATGGTGTCTCACCCGCACCGCCTGCTTTGCTTTGAGGAGGTCTCGCAAAAATTCTTCTCCCTTCTCTACCATCTTCAGTTTCTTCTGGGTAATTTCTTCTCCATAAGGGAAGCGGGAGGCAAGACATGCCATAGGAGGCTTATCCGCAGTAGGGAGATTTAATTTGCGAGAGAGCCGCCTGATGTCCCTTTTAGTTAGTTCTGCCTCTCGCAGTGGACTTCTGATGTCATATTCATAAGCTGCCTTCATTCCAGGCCTAAAGTCATCTAAATCATCAAGATTTGTCCCATCGGCAATATTGGAGAGCCCTTCCTTCCTGGCTAATCTTACCAGTGTTGAGAAAAGCTCTCTCTTGCAGTAATAACAGCGCTGCGGCACATTGGTCCTAATTTCTTTAATTTTTAGCTCATCTTGCCTGATTATAATCTGTCTTACCTCAAGCATAGCAGTAATTCTTTTTGTCTCACGGTGTTCTTCTTGAGGGTAAAGAGCAGAACGAGCAGTCACGGCAAGGACTTTTTCTCCAAGTACGTCTGAGGCAACCCTGAGAAGTAGCGTAGAATCCACTCCTCCCGAATAAGCAATGAGGACGCTCTTCATCTCCCCGATAATTTTACTTAACCTCTTTAATTTATCCATCTCTATTACTAACCAATTATAAAGAAGTAAATGACAACCTGTCAAGATTCACGGTTCAAGGTTCAAGGTTCACAGTTGAAGAGCTGAAAGCTGTTAGAGAGGCACAGAGGCACAAAGGCACAAAGCTGAAGACTGCTGACTACTGACTACTGAAGGCTGAAAACTCTTGATAAGAACTATACTTAGTGATAATATTCCTCATAATCTGAAATCTAACACCTGATTGCAAGGAGGGCTAAAAATGGAGAAGTTCAGTCCGGTAGGAGAAAAGGATGTGACTCGGGCTATAGTCGCTGAGTTTGCTAAGCAGTTTGATGACTATGTAGAAAGCGATTGTATCATTGTTGGCGGCGGTCCTAGCGGGTTAATGGCTGGTCGCAACTTAGCTAGAGCCGGGAAGAAGGTTTTTATAGTTGAACGAAACAACTATCTTGGCGGCGGATTCTGGATTGGGGGTTACTTGATGAATAAGGTAACCGTGAGACATCCGGGGGAGAGAGTCTTAGATGAGCTTGGCATCCCGTACAAAGTGGCTAGCAAAGGTTTACTCGTTGCTGATGGACCTCATGCCTGCTCAAAACTTATTGCTTCAGCCTGTGATAGTGGCGTTAAATTTGCCAATATGACAATCTTTGAGGATCTGGTCTTGAAAGGAGATGGGCGCGTGTTTGGAGTGGTAATTAACTGGACACCGGTTACGGCATTGCCACGAGAGATAACCTGTGTTGACCCTGTAGCCATCGAAGCGACAATAGTAATCGATGCTACCGGGCATGATGCCCAGGTAGTGAAAAAACTGGAAGAAAGAGGACTGATTAAAACAAAAGGCTTTGGTGCCATGTGGGTAGAGAGGTCGGAAGACCTCATCATGGAGCATACTGGTGAGGTTCATCCGGGCCTAATTGTCACCGGCATGGCAGTATCAACAACCTACGGATTACCCAGGATGGGGCCAACCTTCGGGGGGATGCTTCTATCAGGGGAGAAGGCAGCTGAAATTGCTTTGGAGAAACTAACATAGAGTTCAGAAATGGAGATTATTCTCTATGACGAGGGCACTGCCAAAGAATTAGATATTGAGGAAATTGCCCGATATTTAGCCCAGAAAATGGGAGAAGTTAAAATTGAGGTAAGAGGAAATCCCTTTGTTTTCAATCTCTCCCATGATAAGGTTTCAGATTACGCCAGAAAAATTGCCGGCGCCAAAATTCAAGAGGTAAGCCAAAAAATACTGTCAGGACAGGAACCTCTCTATGGTGAGATAGAGTATGAAAAAAGGAGAATTTTAGGTAAAACAAAGTCTTTTGGCATCCTATACGATGGATTTCATTTGCAGCGGGTCTTCTGTGAGATTATATCAAGAGAGGAGCGTAGCATAGAGTTTGTTCACATATTCTTCACCAATCGTCTATTTGCTACCTGGGATGACAGCGACAGGAGATATCACCTAAGAACGAGTGTATACGGTATCCCTTCCATTATCTCAACGACAGGGCTCGTAGAGGCGCCGGCAAAACCAAGGGAATATTATCTTCTTAAGCAACAATATGAGAGATTTGGGAAAGACCTAACGAAACTTAAAGATGGATTCAAGGGGCGTTTCATTGATTACGAGGATGAGCGACTGGCCGGGGTTATCAAAGGATATGCAATGCAGGCGGTTTTCTATTTTTTAACCGGTGCTCCCTTTTGTGAAGATAAAGGTTGCCGGTTATATAATGCTCACTGGCAAGAGGAACTTATCTTTGCGCAACTTGAGAGTGGATATGAGTTTTGTCCATGGCATACAAAATTTTTAATGAAGGAATTATCCTGGTAGAAAAGGGAAACTCGAGCAACCTATAGTTGACCCCTTCTGGAGGGCTTTTTACGATGCTCTTGAGAAATATACCTCTTAAGAGGTGAAAGGGTGAGTGGTGATAGCCCATTTCTTCATTGTATTTAAGGATTATCTTATTGAACTATTGCCCTTCCTGGCGATAGGTTTCTTCTTGAGTGGACTAATCCATGAATTTGTCCCCAGCCGGTGGGTAGAGAGGCACCTCGGTGGCAAGGGGGTAAAGCCAATTCTTTACTGTAGTGTTGCCGGGGCAATCATGCCAATTTGCTGCTTCGGTGTTCTCCCGGTAGCTATAAGTCTTTATCACAAAGGGATTAAAATAGGACCAGTTTTAGCCTTCTTGGTTGCTGTTCCGGCTACTTCTGTAATTGCTTTCTTGGTGACATTGCGCCTCCTCGGCTTAAAGTTTGCTGTCTTTGAATTCTTGGCTGTTATCCTGATGGGCATTATTATGGGTATCATTGGCAACTCTGTAATCAAACCTAAAATTTCTGTTCAGCCAAAGGCTGAGATAGCAACTGATGAAAACAGAGCCGAAAAATATGTAGCTGGGGAAAAAAGGGATAAGGCGATAGCTGTGTTTAAGCATGCCTTCCTCGAGATGCCGAAAAGGATAGGGCTGTGGCTACTTTTGGGACTAATTCTGGCTGCTCTGGTAGAAGCAGTAGCCCCGGTGGGAAAATTCATTGGGCATTATCTTAGTACTGACTTTGGGTATGTATTCAGCCTCATCTTTGGTCTTTTGATATATATCTGCGCCACCGGTAGCGTTCCTTTAGTAGATGCTTTTATATCACAAGGAATGAATATCGGTGCTGGGATGGTGCTGTTGCTGGTGGGACCAGTTACCAGTTGGGGGACTATTCTGGTTTTAAGGAAGGAATTCGGCGGTAAGACCCTGCTTACCTATCTGGTGGTCATTTGTATTACCGCTTTGGCACTGGGCTATTGCTTTTCTATAATCTATAATATAGGAGGCGATTAATAAGTTTCCGAGCGATGTTTATACCTTTTAATTAAAATTTAGCAGAGAAAGGAGGTAATAAAGGATGAAGATTGTAAGTCTATGTAAGCCAGAGTCATCGTGCTGTCCGGTAGTCAAGATAAGCGATGAGCGTGTTGAGATAGGAGAGAAGGACAATATCTGTGTCTTGACGAAGAGCGAATGGGAAGCTCTGAAGCAGAAGATGTTAAGTAGGGAGCTTTAGAAACGAAGACCCGGGCAGCCGAAACTAAGATAAGAGCTGTTAGCTCCTGGTCGTTAGGGGTCGTATCTTTGATATGACCCCTTAGGTAAGACCTGGCCTGATGAGGCTAAAAAAGGAGATGAATAAAATGGCAAAAGACTCGGTTTGCGGAATGGAAGTGGATGAGAAGGAAAAGAGATAAAGTGAAAGTAGTGGTGGCGATGAGTGGCGGGGTGGATTCCTCAGTTGCCGCCGCCATTCTTAAGCAAGAGGGCCATCAGATGATTGGTGTCACCATGCAAATCTGGCCCTCGGATAAGCAGCCCTATGAAGGAGATAGGTTTGGTGGCTGTTGCGGGCTCAGCGCCATAGACGATGCCAGAAGGGTAGCCTATAAGCTTGGCATTCCACACTACGTGATGAATTTCAGAGACGTCTTTGCCCAAAAGGTTATCGCCGATTTTTGTCGAGAGTATAGCCTGGGGAGGACACCAAATCCTTGTATCAGGTGCAACCAATATATTAAGTTTGATACCCTGCTTAAGAGAGCTAAGGAGCTGGGGGCTGATTTCGTGGCTACCGGGCACTACGCCAGGATAGAGAGGGATGAAGCCAAAGGAAGACACCTTCTCAAAAAAGGGATTGACCACAGCAAAGACCAGTCCTATGTGCTCTATCCATTGACTCAGGAGCAAATAAAACATACACTACTGCCCATAGGGGGTTTTACTAAACAGAGGGTGAGGGAAATAGCCAGAGACCTGGGGCTTCCGGTGGCAGATAAGCCGGAAAGTCAGGAGATTTGCTTTATCCCTGATGACGATTACCCTAAGTTCCTTGAAGAGCACATCCCACAGGCAGTAAAGCCAGGAGCAATACTGAATGAGCAAGGGAGTCTATTGGGCAGGCACCGGGGAATCCTGTTTTATACCGTGGGTCAGCGCAAGGGGCTGGGGATATCAGCCAAAGAGCCATTATATGTAACCGCCATTGACCGAGAAAAAAATGCCATTGTGGTGGGCAGCAAACAGAAGGTATATGGAAATGGGCTTATCGCCTCTGGATTGAACTGGATAGCTATAGCCAGTCTAAAGCAGCCCATCATGGTAAAGGCTAAGATAAGATACCGGTATAAGGAGGCTGAAGCAGAAATAACTCCCCTGGATGAAGAAAAAGTCTATGTAAAGTTCAAAGAGCCGCAGATGGCAATTACCCCGGGGCAGGCAATAGTCTTCTACAATGGAGATACTGTGCTTGGTGGTGGGACAATAGGCAAATCGTTAGGGCTCGCTTGTTGATAAAGTGAAGCGAAGAGAAAGATGAGAAGAATGGGTCTAATTCAGGTCTATACTGGAGATGGCAAAGGCAAGACAACTGCTGCTGTTGGGCTGGCATGTCGGGCGAGGGCTCATAATTTAAAAGTGTGCTATATCTATTTTCACAAAGACCCTGATGTGTGGGGGTATGGAGAGGTGAAAAATCTGCAGAGACTTGGCGTTGATGTTTTTGGTTTTAGCAAAGAGCATCCATTTTGTAAAGATGTGGGCACCAAAGAAGTTCGCAGGGAATGCCTCAAGGGGCTGGAGTTTATAAAAAAGGATGTGTATCGGCAGGATAAGTATGACATTCTGATATTGGATGAGATAAACATTTCATTGCGCGATGGCTTTTTAAAAGAGGAAGAGATTGTGGAAATATTAGATTCTAAGCCGGAAAAATTAGAGCTTATTCTGACAGGGCGCGGGGCTGGGGATGAGGTAATCAAGAGGGCGGATTTAGTAAGTGAAATTAAAAAAATAAAACATCCTTTTGATGAGAACATAGAAGGGAGAGAGGGAATTGAATATTAATCAGGCAACTCTTGTCATCATCAAACCAGACGGGCTTAAGAAGTCTCTTACGGGAAATATACTCACCAGGCTTTCAGAGATGAAGCTGGAGATAGCTGCAGCCAGAGTAATGAGAGTTTCTCGTGAACTTGCTGCTGAACACTATCGGCATATGCAGGATAAGCCATTCTTTGAAGAGCTTCTGAAGTATCTTATGGGCGAACTCCATAATAGAAAAAAGGTGCTGGCAATGGTATATTATGGTAAAGATGCTATTAGAAAAGTGCGGCTACTGGCCGGTTCGACAAATCCGGAGGAGGCAGAGCCAACTTCTATCAGAGGAGCTTATGGCAGGATAACCACGAATGGATTGTATGAAAATGTAATTCACGCCTCAGAAAATGAGGAAGAGGCAGAACGCGAGATCAAGCTCTGGTTTAAGCCTGAGGAGATAATATTTGATATATACCCGACGGAAATAACTATAAGAAATAATGTTCAAGAAAAAAACTGGCTGTCAGGTATAGTGGATTGAAGACTGGGTTCTCACGAAAAAGGGCGGCACTTTTGTGATGCCTTCTTATTGAAGGATAGAGAGGGCAACAATGGAAGTAAAATCCCCTATTGCAGGTACAGTATGTAAGATAATTGCACACTGTGATGGTGCTGACATATGTGAAGGAGACACTATTGTAATATTAGAGTCTATGAAAATGGAAATTCCGATTGAGGCGCCAAAAAGCGGAAAGATAACGGAGATCAGAGTTACAGAAGGTATGTCAGTTTCAGAGGGAGATGTTGTAGCAGTAATGGAGTAGGGGCTTCCTATTAGCCTTCAGCCTTCAGCTTTCAGCTATCAGCTCTTGTGCCTTTGCCACTCTGTGCCTTTATTTTTATCATTTAATTTCTATCATGTCAAGAAAAATTGGTCAATAGTCAATGGTCAATGGTCAATGGTGAATGAGAGTCAGAAGCCAGAAGTCAGAAGTCAGAAGCCAGAAGTCAGAATCCTGAACTGTAAACTGTAAACTGTGAACTGTGAACTTTGTGCCTTTGCATTGTAATTTTGACTTTTGATTTTGTTTCGAGTTTCGAGTTTCGTATTTAGAGTTTCGCACTTTGTGCCTTTGTGCCTTTGCCACTAGTTGGTGTAATCAGGTGTAGAATTAAAAGTCCGAAGCCTTGAGATATACTCAGCACATCTTAAGGCAAAGGCCATTATCGTTATTTGAGGATTTACACCTAGGAGGAATAAAGAAAAAAAGAGGAGATATCTCAAGAAGCAAAAGAGAAAGGCGAAAAAGAAATGGAAGTCTATCAAGAATTCTCTCTATGTCCTTATCAAAGTCCTTTATTTCAATTGGGGAGAGTGGCAAATTTTCCGTCTTTTGTAACAGTGCTTCATAAAAGCTTTTCAGGATACTACTTTTTTTTGTAAATATCCTTCACTCTTCTCCTCTCTCCTTCAAAATAATATCCTTGTAGATTTGCGCACTCTTGCGAATCCTTCGCTCTTTGGTTTTATAATCTATCTCTACGAGACCGAATCTTGGCCAGAACCCTTTATTCCATTCAAAGTTGTCTGTAAGCGACCAGTGAAAATATCCGCGGAGGTCTGCGCCTTCCCGAAGCGCCTTTTTCATATAGTGAACTGCATCTTTAATAAATTCTGTTCTGTATTTATCCTTAGCATCTGCAATACCATTTTCGGTGATGTAGATTGGCAAATTATACTTTTTAAGCCGCATTAACCAGTAATATAGTCCTTCCTGATGCAATTCCGAGCCCATATCAGAGACTTTCTCAGCTTCACTTTTTACTGATGCAGGAAACTTTATTTTTAAATGGTCGTAATACTGGATAGCAAGGTAGTCATTAGTACCGCCAGTCAACTTCAGAAAATGTTTGTTCACCCAGTAATCTGCAAAATTGCAAGCTATTTTATCTAAGGGAGACCTGCTGTATGGCTCCAAATATATTAACGCCGGTGCAAATCCTACCTGTGCATCTGGTGAGAGCTCATGAATAATTCCATATGCCATGCGATGGGCAGCGGCAAGGACTTTGTATACACGTAAAGATAGGAGGGGATTTTTTCTCTGGGGGGGGAACACTCCTGCTATGTACCCGGCAAGGATTGGCACCGTTGGTTCATTGAAGGTTATCCACAGTGTTACAGAATCCTTATATTCTTCTACTATTCTACGCACATATCGGGCAAAATAATCAGGAAATTTGCTGCTTACTATTCCCCCTGTCTCGGCTACCCATATCGGCAGCGTCCAGTGAGACAGGCAGACCATTGGCTCTATCCCCCGCTCTCTCAAAGCGGAGATCACTTTACGATAGTGGGCAATTTCCTTTTCATTAAATTTTCCTTCTTCTGGCTCAATGCGCGCCCAATCGATTCCAAAGCGATGGGCGTTATGCCCGAGTGATTTTGCAATGTCAAAATCCTCACGAAAGCGGTTGTAGTGGTCTGTCGCATCGCCTGAGATATAGTTAGAAGGGTCAAATGCCTCTTCCGGCAAGGCTATATTCGTCCCTTTCATTCGCAGATCATCATTCCATCGTTTTTGCGCCGTCTTTGCAAGGTGGGCTGCATTTTTCTTCTCCCACACTGACCAGTCGTTGTAGTTATTTCCCTCCACCTGATGGGCAGCGGCCGAGGAGCCCCATAGGAAATCCTTCGGGAATATGCGCTTCATATCCATATTCTCTCCTTCACTTCTACTTCCGGTGTAGTAATTCTTGTTACAATTTTTTCTGCCACGATAATTGGAGAGCCTGTCCTCAGAGCAAGAGCAATTGCGTCTGAAGGGCGGGAGTCAAGAATGAGCCTTTCTCCATTTTTAATAAGGATTACCTGCGCGAAAAAAATCCCATCTCTCAAATCGTGAATAAAAATTTTGGATACTCTTGCCCCTAATTTCTCAACTAATGAGCTCAAAAGGTCGTGAGTCATTGGTCGGGGAACAGTTACTTTATCAAGTGCCAGGGCAATAGCACGTGCCTCGGCAGTCCCAATCACAATGGGAAGAACTGCCTCTTTTTCTCCTCTCAAGACCACCACAGGTGCACGGGTGTGTGGATCAATGGTCACTGTGGCTACGCTCATTTCAATTACTTCTTCTCCTGCCCAAAGCTTTGCTCCAATTAGCAGAAAAAGTGCCACTAATAACAACTTATTCATATCCGTATTCTCCTTTCTTGTTTTATTTATACTAAACGGAAACTTCTCATAAATGCCAGTGATGTTCGGAATCGAAAATGGGTGATTGATTTTGAAACAAGTTCGCCGGCACTCGCAAGGGTCAGCTTCCCATAGCAGATGGTATGTGTTTTTGGCAACGCCCAGAAACGCCAGAGATGGACATTTACCTTTTCCCCTACAAAGTGGTAGTTCACCCCATCTACTGAGAAGTCAAAGATGTAACGAATCTTATGCTCTCTAAAGTAGCTTAATTCCATCGTCCCCTTCATGGGAACATCTGTGCAAAGTCCCTCAATCGTAACTGTTCCCTCCATTTCGCTCATGCAAAATTTGTTAGATTTAGGATTGAGGAACTCGGAGATGCGTTTTGGCCCCCAGGTAGCGTGAAACTCCATAAACTTTTTACCAGGGGAGCCAAACCCTTTTTCAAATTCATGTTCGCCAGTCATTATTTCATCAATTTTGAATCCAACTCGGCGCTCATCTAACATAGTTACAAATCTTCGAGTTCGGCTCCATCTCTTCTTTTTTCCTCCAAGTTGTTCCGGTGGTCTGCCAAGAACCTGGTAAGACATTCGGCTGACTGTATCATACACAAACGATATGTTGGAATATATGTACTTGCCAATCCAATTGATATAATGAACTCCTTCAATGCGCTTCTTTCTTACTACTGCTTTATAGATTTTTTTCCCAACGGCCTCGGGTGTACTTGAGTAAAAGGGCAGGTATTTCATAAACATTTTCAATCCCCAGGATGCCAGTTTCGTATCCTTGTAAAATTCTGTATTTCTTATCATAAAAGGATATACAGTCGTGACAGTAATACCAAAATCCCTGAGTTCATAATGGAGTATTTCTGAAAAAGCACCGAGCGCTAATTTTGGTGTAGCGTATACTCCCCAGGTTGGTAGCCGAAAATAGGCCTGACCTGTAGAAACATTAACAATGTGCCCATCGCCTCTTTTGACCATATGAGGTAGGAATGTGTAAATATGATACATCGGTCCCCAAAAATTAACATTGTAAAGCCTTTCCCAGGTATGGTAGTCTGTGGCAATAAACTCTCCGGTGTGCCCAATACCTGCATTGTTTATTAAGACATCTACCCTGCCAAATTTTTTGATGACATCGCTTGCCATTGCTTCAACTTGCTTTTTATTTGAAACATCAACTGTATATATATAAACTTCAACTCCATTTTGCTTGAGGCTATCGGCAGCCTTTTTAAGTGATTCTTCATTAATATCGGCAAGGATGAGTCTTGAGCCTGCTTTCCCAAATTCACGTGCAGTCATAAGTCCTACGCCCGCACCTACTCCGGTAATTAAGACAACTTTTCCCTTCATTCTATTCATAGTTCTCCCCCCTCTATTCATAGTTCTCCCCCCTATTTCTCTATTGTCCCTAATAAATTATGTTGCTTTTGCGACCTTCTCCGCCACAATAGGTCAATGAATGCCTCAAGTCGTGTTACCATTCCTGCCTCGGCACTATGCTCATCAAGTATAAAAGTGAGAATTGGCACATCATAATCTCGGCTTACCTGTGGCATAATGTGAGAGGCAATGATCTCTGGCATACATGTAAATGGCATAAGATGAATTACACCATCATATCCCTCATGCGCTGATAAAATTGCTTCTCCCACGGAGATGTTACATTCTGCTCCGACATTATAACCCAAGTATCTTTTTGCTGCTCGCAAGGCTTCCTTTCTATTTCCATGACACAGGAAATCTAAGTGAGCAAGATAAAGGATATTATCGGTCAGCCATAATTTGCGCACAACCTCAACTCCCATCTCTCCCAGACGCTGCTCAAGGTTGAGATTGACGAATGGCTCCCAGACAACATATATTTCCCCTACGATAAGTACTCGTAGCGGTTTTCTACTGTAATCTTTTTTAATCTGGCCAAATATTTTCCTTACATCCCGGCGCGCTCTGAGAATCTCTGTCATGCTTTGCGCCTCATCAATCTTGTGAAGTGACTTTTTATATGCTTTTTTTGTTGCCCCTTTCTCTACTTCATATGGCAAGCAATGGTGACTAAGTCTTTCTACTTCTTCGCATAATCTCATTTTGTAAAATTTACAGAGAGCCAGGATTTTTGATGGTAGTGACTTATTTTTCCCAAGTTGGGCAAGTCTGCTTACAAACTCGATTTTGGTACGGCTGCTTACTGTAATAAACTGAAAATCATAGCCAAGTTCTTTCAGTATTGATATGTGAATACAGCCATAAAATCCAAGTCTGCAGGAGCCCCTGCCGCCATCACCAATCATCAGTATGGTATCAGCCCCATTATTGAGCGACTCAATAAAATTGCCGAGATTTATTTTAAACGGGAGGCAGGCACATTCCGGAGAGTACTTTACCCCTAAATTGAGCGTCTTTTTAGTAATAGGGGGTGGAGGGGATACTTCCTGCCCCAACCCTTCTAAAATTGCTTTAAGGGCAATGTCCAGATTTCCCATATGAGGAAATGTAATCTTCATCACCCACCTCGCAATAATTCTATTGCTCTTTTTCTCTCTGCTTTTCCAAAGATTGCTGTTCCGGCAACCAGGATATTTGCCCCCGCTGCAATCACTTCTTTTGCATTTTTCTGATTGATGCCGCCATCTATCTCAATATCTACATTCAGTTTCTTCTCGCTGAGCACCTGGCGCAATTGTTTTATACGCCCAATGGTATTTGAGATAAACTTCTGTCCTGCAAAACCGGGATTCACACTCATTATTAGTACCATATCTATGCTATCAAGTAAAGGGAAAACCGATGTCAGGGTGGTTTCTGGGTTGAGGGAAATGCCTCCTCTTATCCTTGATGCTCCTATTTTGCGAAGCACTTCCTCAGGAGCTGAGGTCGCCTCAATGTGAAAGGTAATGATGTCTGCGCCGGCATTGGCAAATGGTGTGATAAAACGCTCGGGATTGTCAATCATAAGGTGAACATCAAGAGGAAGTTTCGTCTTTCTCTTAAGTGAGGCAACAATAGGAACTCCTACTGTGATATTAGGGACAAAATGCCCATCCATTACATCAACATGGATGAGGTCGGCTCCAGCCCTTTCTATGCTTCTTACTTCTTCTTCAAGTCGGGTAAAATCCGCTGATAAGATAGATGGAGCAATTTTTATCATCTAATAAAAATGAGCCGCCCGGGGCTCGAACCCAGCACACCCGGCTTAAAAGGCCGGTACTCTACCTGATGAGTTAGCGGCCCAACAAGTACAACAAAATATCAACACAAAACCCCTTCTTTGCTGATGCTCAGCATATTGCAACTTCTTATACTATTGATTAAACAGACATTTTGTCAAGGTTTTTTAGGTTTTCTTGACATTATCTTCTTTCTCTTGATAATGTAGCTGTATAATTATTGGAAAATAGAAAGAGCAGGTAGAAAATGTCATTAGCAAAAAAAATTACTTCCATTAAGCCATCTCTTACTCTTGCTATAACGGCAAAGGCAAAAGCAATGAGAGATAAAAATGTTAATGTTATTGGGTTTGGCGCCGGTGAGCCGGACTTTGATACTCCTGTCTTCATCAAGCAGGCAGCTAAGAAAGCAATGGATGCGGGATTTACTAAATACACGCCCACTTCAGGAATCTTAGAACTGAAGAAAGCAATATGCGATAAGTTTGTTAGAGATAACGACCTAAATTATGAGTTAGGGGAAATAATCATCTCCTGTGGAGCAAAGCATTCCCTCTACAATGCCATTCAGGCTATATGTGAAGAAGGAGATGAGGTCATTTTGCCTGCGCCTTACTGGGTAAGTTACCCGGAACAGATAAAATTAGCAGGGGCAACGCCAATAATCGTCCAGACAAGCGAGGAAAATGGTTTTAAGCTTAAGGGCAGGGCATTCTCGGAGAGCATAACCAGGAAGACGAAGGCGTTGATATTGAATAGCCCAAATAATCCAACAGGAGCTGTCTACTCCAAAGAAGAGCTATCTTCAATTGCTGCCATTGCCATGGAGAAGGGGATTTATATTATCTCCGATGAAATCTATGAGAAAATTATTTATGACGCTGAGCATGTTAGCATTGCTGCTTTAAGTCCTCAAATTAAGAATTTAACCATCCTGATAAATGGAGTTTCCAAGTCTTATTCAATGACAGGCTGGAGAATTGGTTACGCTGCCGCAAATAAAGAAATAGTTGCGGCAATGTCAGGTTTGCAGGACCACAGCACCTCTAATCCCTCCTCAATTTCTCAATGGGCAGCAGTGGCGGCTATTTCAGGAGACCAGAGTATTTTGAGAGAAATGGTTGTTGAGTTCAGAAAAAGAAGGGATTATATTGTCCAAAGATTGAGTGGGATAGATGGCGTCTCCTGTCTCCAGCCTGACGGGGCTTTTTACTTTTTCCTTAATGTATCAGGACTATTTGGAAAAACCTTTAATGGACAAATGATTATGGATTCTATCTTATTAACAGAACTGCTCCTTACCGAAGCAAAGGTGGCAGTGGTTCCCGGTTCTGCTTTTGGCAGCCCTGGCCACATCAGGCTTTCTTTTGCCACCTCAATGAGCAATATCACCTCAGGTCTTAACCGAATTGAGATGATGCTTAAACAATTAAGTTAAACGCAAATGTCCATCAGTGGAATAAGAGCTTCCTTTCTCTGAGCAAACATTCCTGTTCTCTTTACTTCAATAAGCTTTACTCCTTGTTCATCAAGCCCAAGAAGTGAGCTCAATACATCTTTTATTTTCACCCCGGGAATTTTTACGATAATATTCAGAGTTGGTTCTGGTGAGTCTTCGTAGCTCAAGCTTTTTATGGCTGAATTTGATGTCTTTGTCTTGATGGGTAGCTGCTCCTGACTGAGTATTATTTTGTAACTTGCCGTATCAGCAAGGGAAGTTAGTGATTTTGATTGCAGGGGAACCCTTTTAGCCTCCAGAATCTCTATCCCTGTGGGCAATTTTTCATTCAGCTTTTTTTTTACTTCATCAGCTTCGATTTTTTCAGTTAACACAAGGTCGGCAAATTCGCTATCACTTATCATTCCAAGCGGAAGAGGATGGCAAAAACTAATTTTTTGATGGGGATTGAATCCATGAGAATAGGCAATCGGAAGACCCGCCCGACACACAGCTTGCCTCAGGGTTTTGGCAAGACTGAGATGCGAGATAAACCTTACTGCCTTGCTCTTTTTAAATTTTATTCTTACCTTCATATTTGCCAAACTTTCTTGCCGTTTCGATGAGAGCGAAGATGTTCTCATCTGGTGTATCCCTGGGACATTGGTCACCGGTAGCTAAGATAAATCCTCCGCCTGAAGCGGCAGCCTCTATACACCTCAATGCCTCCTCTTCTACCTCTTTTGGGGTGCCCCTAAACATTGTTTGGAAGGTGTTTACATTCCCTTTCAGGACCAGTTTATCCTTAAATCTCCTCTTTGCTTCCTTCAGGTCTACGTCTCCTCCGGGAGGTCGCTCCAGAGGTTCCATTACATTCAGGTCAGTCTCCTGATAAACCATCTCCACTATGCCCTTCGATCGACCGCATACGTGGAGGTGAGAGGGCACCCCCGCTTTCTGGCACAGCCTGGTGACCTCTTTCAAAAATAGCAAATTGTACTGGCGAAAGATAATGGGAGAAATCACACTGAAGCTGGAAGCAGAACCCTGAATCCCCACCACGTCGGGGGTAGGTTTGGCTCTAAGGTGCACTTTCAGACGTTCTATTTCATGCTCGGTGTAAAACCGGAACACCTGCTCCATGAACTGGGGAGCATCCATGCAGTCAAAGATCATTTGAGAGATTCCTCCTTCTCTCAGGCTCATCCACCAATCTATGGGAAGATAAGTACCTGTACCGAATGAGCACAGGTCACCAATCAGCCTATAATCATGATACTTTTTTTCCCACTGCCATTCCTCTTCCAAAAGCCACTTCACTTTTGCAAAGTCCTGCTCTCTATCGACTATCGGGCTGTGGGTGTTACAGGGAGGATCGTCAATTCGATAAAGCTTTTCCCAGTAAAGTGCTCCCAGAGGTGTCTCGACCATCTTCCTCACGATGATGGCCCGCTCCTCCTTTCTCTCCTCGACAGTTTTCCAGGAATCGGGCCAGTACAGCCACGGTCCGGCCCGCGCCTTTCCGACGGCATGTCCCCCCAAAATAGTGAAATAGAAGCCGTCAAAACCAAAATATTTGACCGCCTCCACATATGCCACCTGGAGGGGAGGGTCCCGGTAAAGATATATGTCCCAGAAAGGCTTACCGGTGAGACGGCAGGGTATCATATTGGAGATATCAGGCGACACAGGCACTCTGTCCGGGACACCATGCCTGAAGGCGGTCACCATGCGCTGCTTAGGGGTCATCATTATAAACTCTACTAATCAAAACCTTAGCGTATTTTTCCTCCAGGTTAATTTTAAAATTTACCGCTCCGTTTTCATCTGAGATACAGGTCATCTTTTCAACTTCATCAACACTCATCTTTAACTTTTCAAAAGGCTTAAATTCACCTATCTTTAATAATGTTGCCCCTTTTCCTTTTATTTTGAAACTATTTTTATCTTTCTTTATCTCATAATTTCTGATATTCACTCCAGGTTCAGCAAAAACGATTCTTTTTCCATCTCTCCATGCCTCAAGTTTAGAACGATCTGAGCCTGCACTTCCCATAAAAAAACCTTCATCATAAACTTCCTGCTTAAGAGGGACATCACACCCTTCTCCACTAAGAGCGTTATAATTTTCATGACAATGTCCCTTTTCCTTAACTCTTGCTGCTCTCTTTGAGTCAAATAACCAGAATCCAATTTCAGTGGCTGCCCGCCCGGACTCGTATACGAATCTTTCATAAGCGGCTTTTTGATCTACCTCAGGGAGTAAATGCATCATGGAATATACCGCTATGGAGCGCTATCTTTTTCCTGCGCCTTGCGTCTAATATAAATGGACTTTTGTTTTAAGTCGGGCCCAACTTGTCTGGTATCAATCTCAAATAAATCCATCGCCCGTATAAGCGAGCTTAATTTTGAATATCCATAGTTCCTCGAATCAAAGGAAGGATACTGATTTGATATCTTATAACCTACTCCAGCCAAATTAGCCCAACCGTCTTCATCAGCTACAGCGTCAATGGTCTCAAATAACAGGGATTCTAATTTTTCATCCTTTTCAAGTGTCTCCCCCTTTTTTGACCTGCTGGCAATTTTTGTCGAGGGAGTGCCCTTTTTGCCACCAACTTTTGTCTTGAGGATTTCAACGTATACAAATTTATCGCAAGCATTAACGAAAGAATCTGGTGTTTTTTGCTCTCCAAATCCATATACAGTTGCACCTGCTTCTCTGATTCGAGACGCAAGCCTGGTAAAGTCGCTATCGCTTGATATAATGCAAAATCCATTAAATCTCCCCGTATAGAGTAGATCCATCGCATCTATAATCATTGCGTTATCTGTTGCATTTTTACCAGTAGTATGTCGAAACTGTTGAACTGGATGGATAGCAAAAGTCAATAGAACCTTTTTCCATCCGCTCAAATGAGGAGAAGTCCAATCTCCATATATGTGTTTTACACTCGCAATTCCGTATTTTGCTATTTCTGCGAACAACGGCTCAATAATTGTGGGTGATGCGTTCTCAGCATCTATCAACACCGCAAGTGATTTTTGTTGAACACCTCTATCCTCCATTTTATTTCCTCCTATCTAACTTCTAACATTCCTGCCAAAAAGTGCAGCTTTTTGGTCGGGTGCAGTGATTTGTTAGATGTTTATTGTCTTTTTTGCCAATGTTTGGGATTACGTTTAATGTGCAATACAGCAAGTACAATTATTTTATCAACTTCAGCTATGTAAAAAATTCCATAGGGAAATTTACGGATTAAAGCTCTGCGGATATTTTTATGTACCTGAGCATACAACTCTGGGGAACGCTGAATTAAGGAGAGAGCAGCGTCAACACATAGGATAAAGTCAGCACCGAGACCTTTGTTTTGGTCTTCATACCATGTGTATGCTTCTTGGAGGTCTGATTCTGCCTCTGGGCGGATAATTAATTTTTGTTTCATCACTACGATATTATTCTTTCTTTTACTTCATTCCATGGAGAACCTAAATTTGGATTACGATGGTATGCTTCTAATCTGCGGTTGAGTTCTTCCTTTTGTTTTTCTGTAATATGAACAGCCTCAGGCATTGTCGCAATACTATCCCAGATATCCTCTACAAATTGTATTCTTTCGGAAACACTCAATTCAAGCAGATCGGCAGCAGAAATATGTTTATCCATTAAAATCACCTCCTTAGAACCTCATGCTTTTCATCTATAGTATACACTTTAAACTATCTGGTTTGCAACGTTAAAATTATTTATTACGCTATAACTCACCTGCCAAAAAGTGCAGCTTTTTGGTCGGGTGCAGTGATTTGTTAGCATTGTTTTTATTTTAGATCTGTTTTTTTGACATGTACAAGTCTATGCCCAAGTATATCTACAGCAGCCTGAGATTGTTCTAAAACTATATATCCAATTAATGGTTCATATACTCCATCAACAGGCTTCATATCTAGAAACAATACCTCGCTATAAATAGGTTTGAAACCTTCGATTCTAATTTCCACCGGGCCACATACCTCTCCTTGTATTATTTCCTGCGTGGCGGTTTCACAATCAATTTCTCGGACAGTGTTAATTTTTCCTATTCTCTCCTTCCATGCTTTTGGCAAAACCATATATGCTGCACCAGTATCAACAAGAGCATCACAGCTAATTACAGCTTCCCGTTCAAATAAATTCGTAATTCTTACGTTTGAGACAATTCGGCCCATCGTCCGTTCCTCCTTTGGTTAAGTTTTTTATTTCTTTAATTTTTATGCTAACGATAGAACTCACCCGCCAAAAAGCGCCAGCGGAATAGCGGTCAGGTGTTAGGGGTCGTATCAGAATAATCTTGACTATTTGGAGTCCCAGATTTGAGGTCAGTGCAAGGTGCGACGAGGGCAGTGTGCCCGCTGTGGCACATAACCGAGGAGCAACGCCGCAATGGCCCAAAGACGGGACTCCCCGAAGGGCCAGGTCGCTTTTGGGCTGCGACTGCGTTACTCATCGCTTCCGTAGCGCTTTGGCTACGTTTCACTCTTCATTCCTTGTCTCGCTCCAAAATCACCTCTGGCAAATGGTTAACATTATTTTGATACGACCCCTTAGCTAATGATATTTTTAGCAATAAACCGCTGATTCTGGGCTATCCTGAGCTATGTAGCCGTGGATATCCTTGAGCCATCGTTCCGCTTCCTCAGTCCAGTTTATTTCCCCCATGTTCTAATCCTATGTTTCATTTCGACATTGCTGATTGTCCTCTTTGCATCAGAGTCCTCTATACCACGCTCAACCATTCGAGCAAAAGCTAACTCACGAAGCACTTCGTCGTAGGAGCTATCATCAGGCTGTTCATGAATGATTTTGCTCATCTGCTCTTTTGCTGAATGCATAGTATCACCTCCCCTTCTACATAGGCTAACGGCCAAGCTCAGCGACGGCGGTAGCCGTTCGCTGGAGCGAATTGTTATATGTTTTTATTCTTTATGTCATTGTCCGACCCCTGATCGAGTCAGAGGGCATGCTCGATCGGACAATCCAGAAATATCATCGTATAAATCTTCCCAATTGGGATTGAATTTTTCTATCAGATCTAATTTTCATTTGCGGTTATATTTCTTTAATCTTTTCTCTCGTCTTATTGCATTCTCTGGGTTTTGGTATTGTTCATAGTATACAAGTTTATCAACATTGTATTTTTGTGTAAAACCTTCAACAATTTTATTCTTATGTTCCCAGGTTCGTTTTATTAAATCAGAGCTTATTCCAATGTATAACGTCCCATTTCGCTTACTTGCTAAAATGTAAACGTAATAATTTTTCTCCATTCTTTTCTGGATTCCCCGGTCAAGCCGGGGAATGACAAATTTTTAAATTGTCTTTCAATATAACAATTAATTAATAGATGAATTTCGTTAAAGGTTGCCGAGCAACCTTTCTTGTATAAGAATTTAGCACTTTTCT
This sequence comes from candidate division NPL-UPA2 bacterium Unc8, assembly GCA_003574845.1. Lineage (GTDB taxonomy): Bacteria > NPL-UPA2 > NPL-UPA2 > NPL-UPA2 > NPL-UPA2 > NPL-UPA2. The sequence continues at coordinate 71,842 of NDHY01000001.1, read as the reverse complement.
CTACTCCCTGTCAAGAGTAATGTCCTTGATATTTGTAGATTGACAGCCCTTGCAGGCAAATGGTAGAGTTCGGCTAATGATGAAAGCAAAAAATCTATTCATAGCGGTAGGAATTGCAGGGCTGATTATTGGATTGTCTTTAGCCGGGAACAGCGAAGAACTCACTGCCCGGGAGATTTTAATAAAGAGTGATGACATAGTCAATGCCCCTGCAGACAGAGAAATTGTTGCCGAGTTAATCATCAATGAGGAAGGAAAGCGAGAGAGAAAAAGAATAGTGAGAATATGGCAGAAAGGAGAAAAAGGAGTCCTTATGTTTCTTTATCCCGACCGCCTGAGAAGAACGGCAATTCTCACTCTGCCGAATAATGTGAGATATGTATACCTTCCTATCTGGAGGGAGGCAGAAAGAATTTCCTTAGAAGAGATGGAGGGAGACGCTGACTTTCTTGGCACCGGCTTCACGCCAGCTGACATGGAGGCGCTAATCATTCACATTGACGACTATGAGCCTACGCTTCTTGGAAGCGAGAAGCTCCAGGGGCTTGTTCACTACATCCTTAAACTCAAAATCAAGGAGAGTATTGAGACAGACTATCCCGTACTGAGAGTGTGGATAAGAAAAGATGAGTTTTATCCTGTGATGATTGAGCAATATGATAGAGAGGGTAAGCTGCAAAGAGTGGCGAAAATGGATGAGTGGGAAAAAACAGATGGATATTGGCTTCCACGGGTAAGTGCAATATCTGACCTCAGGAGAGAAAGAGAAATAGAAATACGCATCACTGAGGTCACCTTTGACCAGGGGTTGGGAAATGAACTATTTACTCCTCGTAAGCTCAAGCGACTACACAAGCTTAGATAGTTTCAAACGCTGCTCTTTAAGATAAGAATTTACATATATTAGTTCATCTTCTCTGGTTTCAAGACAGCCGTCCAGCTTAGTTAAGAGCATATTATTAAGGATTGTTGCAAATTCAGGTCCTGGCGAAAGACCAGCTTTCCTCAAGTCCTCCCCACTTATCGTCAATCTCACATGGCGGAGTTTTGTTAAGTAAAGTAAAATTCTCTGACGGGCAGTACCACGAGCTTTTGCCATAAGAAAGAGTAGTAATTCAACGGATAGTCCTCTTAACTGCCGATAAATCTCGCTGGGCTTTGATTCCTTTCTTCCCAGTGCCGCAAGCCTTCCTGAGGCACTTTTTTTCATTCTCACCGCCTCTTTTGTTTGTTTTTCACTAAAGTGGAATCGTTTCAAAGTAATCTTTGCCTCATCAATGGTTAGCTCGTCAAGAAGAGCAATGAAATAGCTAAGCCACTTCTTAATTTTTTCCCCCGGGAATGAACTCTGAAACCAGGAAATAACCTCCTCAAGTTCACCAAGAAACGTCTCCGTTTCGGGATTAAGCTTTATCCCGGGGTGAATAAATTTTAGCTCATGCAACTCAGCCATCTTTTTGATGGCTTGCTGCACGGACTCCTCGTTGAAGATATGAACAAGTTCATCTCTTACTCTCTCAATCGTTATCTCATCAAAGATTACCCGCCCCGTCGCCTCTTTTATCAGACTCTCAGTGTCCGTTTCAATACAGAAGTTATACCTGACGGCAAATCGCACCGCCCTGAAGATTCTGGTAGGGTCGTCAAGAAAGCTCCTGTTATGAAGACTACGCACAACACCTTTTTTTAAGTCGCTTCTTCCCCCGAAAAAATCAACTAATTCTCCAATTCTGGCAGGGTTAAGCTTTACTGCCATTGCATTGATAGTGAAATCGCGCCGATATAAATCATTCTTTATGGAGGAACTGATGACCTCAGGTAATGCGCCGGGGGAATGATAGTATTCCCGGCGACAGGTAGCCACATCTACTTTCGGGAGGCCGCGAAAAGTAACTATCGCCGTTCCAAATCTTGTTTCTGCTTTTACCCATCCTGTGAGTTGTCGGGCCAGTTCGCGAGCGAATTCTATTCCTTCTCCTTCAATGCTGATGTCAATGTCTAAATTCTTCACTCCGAGAAAGATGTCCCGCACCACTCCACCTACAAGATATACATTTTGTCCTCTATCTTCGGCAATCTCGCCAATGCGGCGAAGAAGACTGATGACTCTCGGCGGGAAAACTCTCTCAATTTCACTCAAAAGATTCATTTTCTTTCTGTGCCTTTTCACACTTTGTGCCTTACTCTTCCAAAATTAGGGTCTTTCCTCCTACTATTTTTAGCCTTCCTCTGGCAAACAGTTGAATTGCTTCAGGGTATGCCTCGCATTCTGCGGTGAATACTCTCTCCGCCAGAGTTTGAGGGGTATCATCATCCATAACAGGAACAGTCTTCTGAAGAATAATTGGCCCATTATCATAGGTGTTGTCGGCAAAATGAACGGTGCAACCTGATATTTTAACGCCAGATTTGAGGACTGCCTCATGGACATAGTGACCATAGTAGCCTTTTCCACAGAATGATGGGATAAGAGCAGGGTGAATGTTAAGCACTTTGCCCTGGTATTTTTCAGATATCTTGAAGAAATGAAGAAACCCCGCCATTATAACAAGGTCTATTTCATACTTTGACAGTATACTGGCTATTTTCTCACTGAATGTATCTCCCCTGAGCTGCTGCGGAGAGACGACAAAAACATCTATCCCTTCTTTCTTTGCTATTACAACCCCACCGGCATCCTCACGGCTGCTGACAACTACCCTGACCTGCGCGGGAAGCTCGCCCTTCTTAATTCGGTTAATGATATTTTGCAGCGTCCTTCCATTACCAGAGAGAAGCACCCCTAAATTTAACTTAGCCATCAAGACACAATCCTTCTCAACATCTCATCAAGATTAACTTTTGGTGCATAATTGATAAACTTGCGAATTTTGCTAAGGTCAGGAATCCTGTGCCGCATATCCTCAAATCCTTTTTCATAGGCTTCCTCATAAGGAATGAGAACAATCTTAGATTTACTTTTGCTCAGTGCCTTTATTTTCTTTGCCAACGTTAGAATGGTAATCCCCTCCTCACTCCCTACATTAAATATCTCCCCCACTGCCCAGGGATGATTCATCAGGGCAATCATTGCCTCTATTACATCAGTAATGTAAGTAAAGCTTCTGGTTTGTTTTCCATCTCCATAGACGGTCATTGGATCTCCGGAGAGTGCCTGTTTCCTAAGGCGGGGAATGACCATTCCATAATCTCCCACCTGGCGAGGACCACAGGTATTGAAGAGTCGCATAATGACCACTGGTAGTCCCTTCTGGCGGTGGTAAGCCAGTAAGAGAAATTCATCAGCCGCTTTGGTGCAGGAATAGCTCCATCTTGCAATTTTTGTCGTTCCGAGAATTCGGTCATCATCTTCCTTTAGACGCCTGCGTTCCTTCTTCCCATATATTTCTGAAGTGGAAGTAAACAAAACCTTCTTTTTCTCTTTGCTGGCGAGTTCGGCAACATTTTCCGTTCCTTTGATGTTTATTTCCATTGATTTCAGAGGATTATCAATGATGAATTTTACGCCCACCGCTGCCGCAAGATGATAGATGACATTACAGCCTTCTATTAATTTTTTTAATACTGCTTTATTTAAAATACTTTCCCTGACAAATCGAAAGCCCTTCTTCCCTTTTAAATGAGATATATTCTCCCATCTCCCTGTAGAAAGGTCATCAATAACAACAACACCCTCTCCCATTTTTATCAGCGTCTCAGCTAAATGAGAGCCAATAAACCCCGCTCCTCCCGTAATGAGGCACTGTTGAACAGACATTTTCATTAACCTCTCGGTTTACCCCGTTTACTTTTTTCTCTTTCAGAGATTACTAATTATATGAGGAGAGTGTATATGTCAAGAAGTAATTATCATCTTGGTTCTTCTTGACACTATCTGCTCTTTATAATAAGTTCAGGGTATATGAATAAATTTTCCCTCCTTCTTAATGGATTATCTGATCTTATATTTCCTTTTAGCTGCGCCGTTTGTCATAAAGGGTTAGAAGTCCGCTTAGGAAGGCAGTACCTTTGCGCTGAGTGTCTGGGGAAAATTAGATTAATTATTAAGGAAGACATCTGCTCCTGCTGCGGAAAAAAATCAGCTATTTCGCCTTGCATGTCCTGTAAAGAAAAAAAACATTATTTTAAGAAAGCTCGCTCAGCAGGAATTTACGATGGGGTATTAAAAGAATGTATTCACTTGCTCAAATACAATAAAAAAACTTATCTCGCCCGTCCTCTGGGAAAGTTTCTTATTGACCTGGCTTGCTATAAGCAGGATTTAAGTAAAGCTGAGCTTCTCGTGCCCGTCCCCCTTGACAAGAGAAGATACAGAGAAAGGGGTTTCAACCAGGCACAGCTATTAGCTGCTGTCGTGAGTAAAGAGATTGGAATTCCAATTTCCACAAGCCTGCATCGCACCAGAAACGCCCCTTCCCAAACCCAGTTATCCCACCAGGAGAGGCTAAAAAACGTCAAAGGACTTTTCAAGGTAGCACGGAATAATGGAGTTATCAACAAAAACATCCTTCTCATTGATGATGTTTTTACCACAGGGGCAACTGCAGATGAATGCGCAAGAGCTCTCCTAACCGCAGGAGCGCAAGGGGTCAATGTATTGACAGTTGCCAGGAGTGAATAAAAAATGAGCCTTCTCTTTGTGCTATCTTCACCTTCAGGAGGCGGAAAAACAACTATCTGCCGAGCTGTCCTGAAGAGATTACCTCAACTTGCTTATTCCATCTCATCTACCTCCCGCAGCCCACGTCCGGGAGAGGTGGAAGGGAAGGACTACTTTTTCATTTCAAGGGAAGAATTTAAGAAAAAAATCAAGAGAGAAGAGTTTATTGAATGGACTGAGGTTTATGGAAATCTCTATGGAACTTCGCAAAAATTTATTGATGCTCAGCTCAGCTCAGGGAAGAATGTCCTTCTTGATATTGACATTCAGGGTGCACAACAGATAAAAAAGAAAAGCGACTCTGCATGCCTTATATTTCTGCTTCCTCCATCATTTGAAGTTCTCAGGTCTCGCTTGATTAAGAGAGGTGAATTGGAAGAAGAGATTAAAAGAAGACTTTCGCATGCCAGACTTGAGATGGAGATGCTTCAAGCATATGACCACAGAATAGTTAATTATGATCTGTCACAGGCAGTATCAGATGTGTGTTCAATCATCACATCTCAGGCACGAAGAAACAAAGAAACAAAGAAACGAAGAAACGAAGAAACAAAGAAACAAAGAAACGAAGAAACAAAGAAACAAAGTGCGAAACCCTAAATACGAAACCCTAAACTCTAAACTCTAAACAAACTCAAAACTCAAATTACCGAAATTCAAGACGTAGTTTTGGTTATTTGGATTTGGAACATTTGAATTTATTTAGCCCTGAATCAAGTTCAGGGTAGGATTTAGAGTTTAGAATTTGTTTACCGAGCGGCTGATAGGAGTAAACTTTGTGCCTCTGTGCCTTGCTAATATAAGTCAGGATAGGAGTTGAAAAGTTGAAATGTTGAAGCAGAATTTTTCTTGCAGGCTTCAAGGTTTTTATAGTAAAATAGAGGTAATTCAAAATGAGTGGGTAGAGAGTAGAGAGTAGAGGGTAGAGAGAGATGAAATTGGAAACTGGAAATTGGGAAGAACAACATAAAAGCATGAAAGCCAAATTTCTAATTTCAACGTTTCGTGAGCTGTGAATCTTTTGTTTGATTTTTGCATTTTTTAGAAGGGCATATTTTGTGTTTAATTTTCTTGCCAGAATATTTGGGTCAAGTAATGAGAGAGCGCTAAAGAGATTGCAGCCAACTGTGGAGGCAATCAACCTTCTTGAATCCCAACTCATTAAACTGTCTGATGCCGAACTGCGTGAGAAGACCGATATTTTCAAGCAAAGACTTTCTGATGGCGAGAGTCTGAACGATATTCTCGTTGATGCGTTTGCCGTTGTCAGGGAGGCTGCTAAGCGCACCGTGGGGATGAGACCCTTTGACGTGCAGTTAATGGGAGCACAGGTCCTTCATCAGGGCAAGATTGCAGAAATGGCTACCGGTGAAGGTAAAACTCTGGTAGCGACAATGCCTCTTTATCTCAATGCATTGACGGGAAAAGGATGTCACCTGATTACTGTCAATGATTATCTTGCCCGGCGTGATCGGGACTGGATGGGGCCAATTTACGAATCATTGGGACTTAGGGTTGGTGTACTCCAGCATGATATGGCTTCTCAGGAGAGGCACGATGCCTACAGGTGTGATATTACCTATGGCACAAACAATGAATTTGGCTTTGATTATTTAAGAGATAACATGGTAATTCGTAAAGAGGATGTGATGCAGCGTGGTTTCTACTATGCAATTGTTGATGAAGTAGATAACATATTGATTGATGAAGCGCGCACTCCTTTGATTATCTCCGGGCCCGCTGAAGCGGCAACGGATATATACCGCACCGCAGATAGGGTAGTACGGCAGCTCAGAGCTAAGTTCGTTACTGAGGCAGAAAGGATTGATGCCAAGAATAATGGAATAGAGTTAGGCGTGGGTTGCGACTATCTTGTGGATGAAAAGCATCGCTCTGTTGAACTAACTGAAGAAGGGATGGCAAGATGCCAGAAAAAATTAGAACAGCCAAATCTCTTTGAAGACCTCGCTGAAATTGGGATGGTTCATCATCTTACCCAGGCGATGAAAGCTCATAGTCTTTTCAAGCGCGATGTTGACTATATGCTCAAGGATGGACAGGTCATTATTGTTGATGAATTTACCGGGAGGCTGATGCCGGGAAGGCGCTGGTCAGATGGACAGCATCAAGCGATTGAAGCAAAAGAAGGAATTAAGGTTGAACGAGAGAATCAAACATTAGCTACCATCACTCTACAGAACTATTTTCGACTCTATGATAAGTTGGCCGGGATGACAGGAACCGCCGAAACCGAAGCGGCGGAATTTCACAAAATATACAGATTAGGTGTTGTTATTATTCTTCCCAATAGGTCACTTATTCGCACGAATTATTCTGATGTAATCTACAAGACCCTTGATGAGAAGCTTGAGGCAGTGGTAGAAGAGATAACCGGGCTCCACCAGCAGGGCCGACCTGTATTGGTAGGAACAATTTCCATTGAAAAGTCCGAGGTCCTCTCCCGCATGCTATTTAAGCGAGGAGTCCCCCACAATGTCCTCAACGCTCGCTATCATGAACAGGAGGCAGAGATAATTGCTCAGGCAGGAAGGATTGGTGCCGTAACGATTGCCACCAATATGGCAGGACGCGGGACCGATATTTTATTAGGCGGCAATCCACAATTTTTAGCAAAGGCACGGCTTAAGAATGCTGGAATGGACTATAATAAGGTGAGTAGAGAAAGACTTCAGGAGGTCCTTGCTGAAATTGAAAGAGAAATTACCGCCGAGCACGAGAAGGTTGTTGCCTTAGGAGGGCTCCACGTTCTGGGTACGGAGCGTCATGAGGCACGTAGAATCGACAACCAGTTGCGTGGACGGGCGGGGAGACAAGGAGACCCGGGCTCTTCCAGATTCTACCTCTCATTAGAGGACAATCTAATGCGAATGTTTGCCTCAGAGAGAGTATCCTTTATTATGGATAAAATGGGCTGGGAACGGGGGCAGCCATTAGAGCACGGGTTGTTAACCCGTACGATAGAGAGAGCACAGCGGGGGGTTGAAGCCCAGAATTTTGATATCCGCAAACGCCTGTTAGAATTTGATGATGTGATGAACACCCAGCGCCAGGTAATATATGAAAACAGGAAAATGATGCTTGAGGAAGAAGATATCAGCGATGAGATACACCATATGCTCACAGAATTTATTAATAGAATGTTAGATGAGCGTATGAATCCTGACATGGATTCTGAGGAGTGGGATGTTAAAGGGCTGATTGGTGAAGTGAATCAGATGTTCCGCTCATCTCTTAATGAAGTAGATGTAAAAGAAATGAAGCTGGAAGAGTTACGCGAAATAATCATCAGGAAAGCCTTTGAGATGTACAAAACGAGAGAAGGAGACATTGGTAGTGCTGAGTTAAGGGAGTTGGAGCGAATGGTCTTCCTCCAGATGACTGACAGTAAATGGAAAGACCACCTTTATGAACTGGATCATTTGAGGGAAGGGATATATTACCGTGGTTATGGGGAAAGAGATCCTCTGGTAGAGTATAAAATTGAATCGCATTCTATGTTTAAGGATCTCATTGAGAGAACGGATGCAGATACAATCCGTTATCTTTTTCAGGTGAGGTTGATTCCGAAAGCAGGGCAGATGCAAAGTGTTTTTCTGAAGGGTCCACATAGGCTCCTTCGCCCCGATGTTCCACTCCGGGATTCTATTCCTGGGCAGCCACTGTCACAGGAAGTAGCCACCTATAAACGCGATAGTCGGAAGGTTGGAAGGAATGAGCCCTGCCCGTGTGGAAGTGGCAGGAAGTACAAGCGATGTTGTGGAGGGTGAAAACTTATGATTGCTGGTTCACTAAGGCTTTTTAGCGGGAACTCTAATCGGCCGCTTGCTGAGGGGATAGCTCGGTACTTAAAAACATCTCTAATGAAAGCAGAGGTTGGAACATTTTTGGATAAGGAGATAAGAGTAGAGATAGAAGAGAATATCCGGGGAACGGATGTATTCATTATTCAGTCAACATGTCCGCCAGTGAATGACAATCTTATGGAGCTCTTGATTATGATTGATGCGCTGCGCCGCGCTTCGGCGCGGCGGGTGACCGCGGTTATCCCTTACTACGGCTATGCTCGCCAGGACAGAAAAGTTAGACCCCGCGTTCCAATCACAGCAAAGTTGATAGCTAATCTGATTACCACCGCTGGGGTGCATCGGGTATTAGTAATGGACTTGCACGCAGGTCAGATTCAGGGATTTTTTGATATTCCCGTAGACCATCTCTTTGCCGCTCCTACTTTGATTAGCTACTTTAAGAAGAAGAAAATTGAGGATATGGTTGTTGTTGCTCCCGATCCAGGGGCAGTGGAGAGAGCAGCAGCGTTTGCCAAGCGGCTTGAAGCTCCACTGGCAATAGTTGACAAAAGGAGGTTAGAGGCAGGCGTTGCAAAAGTTTTTAATGTGATAGGGTCTGTCAGGAAAAAAAATGCTGTTCTTGTTGACGATATGATTGATACTGGTGGAAGTGTCCTTGAGTCCGCGCGGATATTGAATGAACGAGGAGCAAAAAATATTTATGTGAGTTGTACGCACCCGGTATTTTCGGGATCGGCTGTGGAGGAGCTTCGGAAATCTCCAATTCAAGAAGTAGTAGTAACCAATACTATACCATTTGCCGCCTCAGGCGATTGCGATAAAATCAAGGTTTTATCGGTAGCAAAACTACTTGGAGAGGCAATTAAGCGGATTCACAAGGAAACCTCAGTAAGTTCATTGTTTGTATAAAAAATGAGTAGGTAGTAAGTAGTAAGTAGTTTGTAGGAGGACTGGATGGAAAAAATCTACCTTGAGGCAGGGTTGAGAAAAAAAACTGGCAAGAAGGCATCTCGAAGGATGTTCCACGCAGGAAGGCTCCCTGCTATCCTTTATGGGGGGGGAGAAGCTCTCTTGCCTATTGATTTATCACTGCAGGATTGTAAGGTGATAATAAGGCAGAAGCACAATGTTGTTAACCTGAAGCTCAATAATGCGGAGATAATGGTTCTGGTAAAAGAAGTACAGCGTCATCCGGTAACAGGTAGGCTCTTGCATGTTGATTTCTATCGCATCCAACAGGGAAAGAAGTTAATTGTTTCTGTTCCTATCGCTTTAACTGGTGAAGCACCTGGCGTAAAAATAGGTGGGGTGTTAGAACATATGCTCTGGGAGGTGGAGGTTGAATGTCTCCCGAAGGATATTCCAGAGAAAATAGAAATTGATGTCTCTTCATTAAATATTGGTGATGCGCTCCATGTGCGTGACCTCACTATTGGGGAAGGCGGGAAAATTGTGACGAACTCTGAGAAGACTGTAATCTCTATTGTTCCACCAACTGTTATCAAAGAAGAAGTATTACCGGAGGAGGAAGAGGTAGTAGAAGAGGAAAAAGAAGAGGTAGTAGAAGGGGAAAAAGAAGAAAAAAGGAAAGAGGAAGTAAAGCAGTGAAGATAGTCGTTGGGCTGGGAAACCCCGGTGAAGAATACCAGGATATGCGACATAACATTGGCTTTAAAGTGGTTGAAAGACTTGCCTATCTCATTCATGCTGAGTTTTGCGAGAAAGGACATTTTTCTCTTTATGGTCGCAGGACGGTGGATAAGGAAGAGGTAATTCTGGCAAAGCCAACTACTTATATTAATCGTAGTGGAATAGCTGTTAACTCTTTTCTTCATCACTACCATATCCCGTCAGAAAATCTGCTCATTATTTATGACGATGCTGATTTAGAACTTGGAAGGATTCGCATCCGTTGTCAAGGAGGAGCAGGTGGACATCAGGGGATAAATTCAATCATTCATTGTCTGGGCACAAAAAATTTTCAGCGGCTCCGAATTGGAGTCAAAGGTAAAGGAAGAAGCAACGTTTTAACTGAGTACGTTCTTGCAGAATTTACTCCTGAGGAGCAGCCGGTTGCAGAAGAGATGGTTGTTAAAGGAACTGAGGCGGTTGAGTTTGTCTTGAGAGAAGGAGTGAACAAGGCAATGAATAAATACAATAGGTTAGGCTGATAGGCTACTAATAGTTTATAGGCTGTGAGGAGGAAGGATGGATTTTGTTTTGATGGCATTGATAGCTGGGGGAGTGGGGATTATTTTTGCGCTTTATCTAATCTACACCTTGTTAAAGAGAGATCGGGGACCTGAAAGTGGTTCGGGAAATCTCAGCAGCCATCGAGGAAGGAGCCCTGGCTTTCCTCTATCGGCAATATAAGACCCTGGCCTGGTTCGTGGTGATCGTGGCTATCATCCTGGGGGTTTTCCTCGAACCGCGCGGACTGGTGGCTATCGCCTACCTGGTGGGAACTTTCTGCTCTGCGGGTGCCGGGTATATCGGGATGAGGGTCGGACTGAAGGCGAATTGCCGTACCGTCGCCGGAGTCATGAGGAGCCTGAATAGCGGGCTCCGCATTGCCTTCAACAGCGGGACGGTGATGGGGATATGCGTCGTTTCCCTGGGGCTGGTCGGACTGAGCGTCATTTACTTCGTCTTCCAGGGCTGGGGGGCCGGTATCGTTGACATCATCGTTGGATTTAGTGCCGGAGCCTCCTCCATCGCCTTGTTTGCCAGGGTCGGCGGTGGGATTTTCACCAAAGCCGCCGATGTCGGCTCTGACCTGGTGGGCAAGGTGGAGGCGGGAATTCCCGAGGACGACCCCAGGAATCCGGCGGTGATCGCCGATAATGTAGGTGATAATGTGGGCGATATCGCCGGTATGGGTGCCGACCTCTTCGAGTCCTATGTCAGCGCTATCGTCGCTACGTTCACAGTAGCTATCGCTGCTGGGATAGCCTTTGATTCTCATCTGGCTTTGCTGCCGTTCGTAATTGCTGGAACCGGGATCATTTGCTCGATCATCGGGACCTTTTTTGTCCGAGTCGGGGAGCAACTTAAGATGGAAGCCCTGCTCATGGCGTTGCGCCGCGGCATCTGGGTGTCTTCGATACTGGTTGCCATCGCTTCCTATTTAGCCGTCCGTTTCATGAATCTGGATATCGGCATATTCTACTCCATCCTTGCCGGACTGGTAGCGGGTATCCTGATCGGGCTGAGCATCGAATACTACACCTCTTACAGTTACAAGCCGACCAGGTCCGTTTCGGAAGCTTCTCAGACTGGAACGGGCACCCTTATTATCCGCGGGTTTTCCACCGGAATGCTGAGCACGGTAGCCCCGGTCGTATTCGTGGTGATTGCCGTTCTGGTCGCTTATGAATTTGCTGGTCTTTACGGGGTAGCCATCACAGCGGTGGGTATGCTCTCTACGCTGGGGATCACACTGGCCACGGATGCCTACGGGCCGGTGGCCGATAATGCCGGTGGCATTGCCGAACAGGCCCATCTGCCAGCGGAGGTAAGGGAGAAAACGGATGCTCTAGACGCTATGGGGAATACTACTGCGGCTACGGGCAAGGGTTTTGCCATTGGCTCGGCCGCCCTCACTGCCCTTGGTCTCACCGCCGCCTTCGGTGGTCGAATGGAGGTTTTGGGCCAGCCCTTGACAATGAGCTTGCTTGATCCGAGGGTCATCTGCGGCATACTGATAGGTTGTCTGCTGGTTTTCCTCTTCAGCGCGCTGACCATGAATGCCGTGGGCCGGGCAGCTATGCTGGTGGTCAATGAGGTACGCCGCCAGTGGCATGAGATAAAGGGGATCATGACCGGCGAAGCCAAACCGGATTATGCCCGGTGCGTTGATATTACCACCAAGGCAGCGCTGAAAGAAATGATCCTCCCCAGTCTGATGGCGATCGTCGTTCCTGTTGCAGTGGGAATGATTCCTTTCCTCGGCCCCGAGGCACTGGGAGGGCTGTTGATTGGCGCCCTCAGCTGCGGCTTTCTGCTGGCGGTTACTATGGCCAATGCCGGCGGGGCCTGGGACAACGCCAAGAAGTATATCGAGTCGGGACACCTCGGCGGTAAGGGATCGCAGCAGCACAAAGCGGCGGTGGTCGGGGACACGGTCGGCGATCCGTTCAAGGACACCTCCGGGCCTTCCTTGAACATCCTGATCAAGCTGATGGCCACGGTGTCTCTTCTCTGTGCGCCAATGTTTTAAGATGAGGGTTATCTTGTGAGTCTTGCCTGTGGTATCATTGGACTTCCAAATGTGGGCAAGTCTACGCTCTTTAATTCCATCACTCAGCGCTCGCTGGCAAAAATCTCCAACTACCCTTTTTCTACCATTCAACCGCACATAAGTGTGGTTGCTGTGCCCGATGAAAAGTTAAAAACACTGGCTGAAGTGACGGGCACGGACGATATTACACCCACTACGGTGAAATTTTTTGATATTGCCGGGTTGGCACGAGGTGCCAGCAGGGGAGAGGGATTAGGGAATCAATTCCTTGACTATATCAGGAAAGTCAATCTTTTAATTCACGTCGTGCGCTGTTTCTCTGATGCTAATGTCTCACACCTAAATGGAAGTCTCAATGCTGTCAGAGACATTGAAACTGTCAATCTGGAGCTTGTCCTTGCTGACCTTGTCCTTGTTGAGGCTCGCCTGCAGAAGGTAAGGCAGATGCTCAAGGAGAGAAAGAAAGAGGTAGAGAAGGAAGAAGAGTTGTTAATGGAAATCAAATCTACATTAGAAGAGGGAAGATCGCCACGCCAAATTAAGGAAGAAAATCCAGAGCTTTATTCTCTATCAGTAATACTAAACCTCCTAAGCGCAAAACCGGTCCTTTATCTGGCAAATGTTAATGAAAGTGAAGATGAAAAAGCTAATGACCATCGGGAGGGAGTCAGAAGAATAGCTTCTGAAGAGGGTGCCATGGCTATTTTTCTCCCTGCTAAGTTGGAAGCAGAGCTTGCGGAGTTGAGCGCGGAGGAGGCTGGGAGGTGGAGAAAAGAGATGGGGCTCTCATCTCGGGGACTTGATGAGTTAATTCGTGCCAGCTACTCTCTCCTCAACCTGATTACCTTTTATACTGCTACCGCAGGCAAAGTAAGAGCATGGGCAATTCCGATGGGAACAGTGGCAGTCGTGGCTGCTGGCAAGGTGCACTCAGATATGGAAGCTAACTTCATGCGTGCTGAAGTAATATCTTTTGCTAATCTGGTAGAGTCAGGCTCAACAGTAGCAGCAAGAGATAATGGTCTTCTCAGGATAGAAGGCCCGCAGTATGTAGTTCAGGATGAAGATGTGATTCATTTTCGCTTTGGTAAACCCCGTTAGAAAGACGGAGCTTTCTAATGGGGTAAATAGGGTCGTGATGAGAATTAATTTTGCAGATTTAGAGGAGAAGTTCTCAGGATATGATGCCTCCCGGGTGATTATCCTTCCTGTATCTTATGAAGGAACAGTAACTTACAGGAAAGGAACAGCAAAAGGCGCTAAAGCTATCATTAGAGCATCTCGCCAGCTTGAGCTTTATGAGGAGGAGACAGGATTTGAAGCTTATAGGGTTGGCATTCACACTGCAAAAAAGGTAAGCGGCAATGGGCTATCACCTGAAGAGATAATTGATAGAGTTTATGCCCGGGGGCGCAAATTATTAGACGATGGTAAATTTATCGTGATGATTGGGGGAGAGCACTCGCTGAGTATTGGCATGGTAAAGGCATTTAACGAAGAGTATCGAGACCTCTCTATCCTGCAACTCGATGCTCATGCCGACCTGCGCGAAGAATACGGGGGCTCAAGACATTCCCATGCCTGTGTAGGAAAAAGAATCCTGGATTTTGCCCCGTTGACGCTCCTTGGAGTAAGAAGCCTGCGAAGAGAAGATGCCGACTACATTAGTCAAACTGAGAGATTAAATGTCTTTTACGCAGGAAAAAACATCGGCGAGAAACGCGTGGCGGATAAGATTATCTCTACCCTGTCAGAAAATGTGTATTTGACGATTGACCTGGACTTCCTTGACCCGTCCATTATGCCGTCGGTGGGCAATCCGGAGCCTGGAGGAGTTAGCTGGACTCAGGCGATGAAGTTCTTTGGATATTTAGCCCAAAGGAGAAACGTGGTTGGTTTTGATGTAGTAGAGCTTGCTCCCCTCCCGGAAAATATTGCTCCTGATTTTCTTGCCGCAAAGCTAATTTACAAACTTCTTACCTACATAATAAAGAAAAAGGCACACAGGCACAAAGGCTGAAGGCTGACAGCTGATTTGACATTATTCTTCAAAGCTTCCAATGGAAAAAAATATCTCTCTGACCACCTTTTTCCCTAAAAAGCCGTTAATTTTTTCAAGTATTTCGTCCTTTTTAAACCGATTTAAGTGGTCAGCCCATGTTGGACTAACCACATTTACAAAAAGCCTGCCCTCCTGAGTTAGTGCCGATGGTTTGGTATGGGCGGCGGTCTCTTCTCCTGCCAACTCCGCCCAATTCTCCCAGATTCCTGCTACTTCTAACTTGTCCTTGATTTTTAAATTCTTCCAGACCTCACTTAATACAGATTTAATTGGTAAGGGTTCCATGGTTTTTCCTGTCAGTCTCTCTGTCAAAAAGTCTGCCGAAAAAAATCAGAAACGTCCGTTGCTCTATCTCGTGTCCAGTCAGAGAAAGTCTCTCTTCCTTCTCTGTCGAGGAAATAGCTTCCAACAAACAGGATAACTGCAATCGTCAGGAAGATAAGAACTGCCTTTCCAAGAGATTTCAAAAATCTTCCCATCGGGGGACACATCCGACTCAGGGCAATGCCTATCCGAGAAACCTTTGCCAACTTTGCCCGTTCACCTTCCATCTCGCCAAGATTCCCATTAAGGCGAATGAATGAGGAATGCCATTCGTCTTCAATACCGCGCTGTCCGACCTCAGGCGCTATTTCTGCTACTTGCTTGAGCGAGGTAACGCGGGAGACGATATTCATCAGTTTCTCATCAGCAGAAAAGCTTTCACCCATAAGGCTTGTTAGATATTGATATTTGCGCGCAATCAGACTCTTGAGCTTCATAAATTCTTCTTCTCTCTCAGGTGAGGCTTTTCCTGCTACGCCGATTTTCAGAAAGCTACGGAACTTTACCCATTCATTAATAAATTCCTTAAGAAGTTTAATTCTTTCTTCTAACTTTCTATCTCTCATTTTTCTCTCCTTTTATGTCAAATCATCGATTATCTTTCTTTCCTCATCCAGATAGATGCCTTTAATGTTCATCTTCAGAGCATCTGGATTTGGGGACTTTGCCATCGCCTCTGCTTCAGTGATCATCTTACTCTTGACCAGCTTTAGTAACGATTGATTAAAAGTTTGCATCCCCTCGTGCTCCCCACTCTGAATCACAAGAGGAATCTTCTCAAACCGATTTTCTCGAATAAGCTTGATAGCCGGTGGGGTAGTAATCATCACCTCAACTGCTGGAACAAGCCCTTTTCCATCAGCTCTATTCACCAACTGTTGACAGGTGAGGGCCTTTAAGTTCATTGCCAGAAGGGACCTGACCTGTTCATGTTGCGAGGGAGGGAAAAAGTCAAAAAGTCGCATCAGAGATTGTGCTACATCTGCGGTATGAAGAGTGCTTACCACTAAATGCCCCGTCTCAGAAGCGGTCATTGCTATTGAAAAGGTTTCTGGATCGCGCATTTCCCCAATCAGGATTACATCAGGGTCCTGGCGAACTGCATGGCGCATCGCCGCAGTGAAAGATTCAGTGTCAATTCCTACTTCTCGTTGGCTGATCATACTTTTATTGTCTCTGTGAAGGAACTCAATCGGGTCCTCAATTGTTATAATGCGACAGCGATAATGAGAGTTTAGATACCCAATTATTGCTGCCTGAGTAGTTGATTTTCCGCTGGAGGTTGGGCCCGTAATGAGAACAAATCCCTTTTTGATGGCAGATATCTTTTCAAAAACCGGCGGGAGATGGAGATTATCAAAAGTGGGAAGCTCTGTCTTCACCCGACGCATCGCGATGGAAATACTCCCCCGCTGAAAGAAAATATTTGTGCGGAAACGGCCCAACTTTGGCGCTGAGTAAGCGATATCAATCTCCTTTTTGGAAAAGAACTCCTTTTTTTGCTTCTCATTCAGGATAGTTGAGGTTATCTCTTCCATCTCGCTGACAGACAATGGAGGAACGTCAATGGGAAGCAGCTTTCCATCAATTCGCAGAGTTGGCCGGGAGCCAGCCTTTAGATGAAGGTCAGATGTTTCTTTCTCTACCATCACTTTTAATAAAGCATTAATATTCATAGTGCCTCTTTAATAGCTTTCAGCATTCAGCTGTCAGCTCTCAGCTTTCCAATTTCATCTCTCTCTACTTACTACTTACGACTTATTTCCGTCTCAGGTGCTAAATGTGAGCGCTTCTTTCCCAATCAGCTTTTCCACTTCAGTAATCAGCTCCTGTGTTGGCTTACATCTGCTGGCAGCAAGAACCACCACTTCTTTTTTATTCTCTGTAATTAAGTGTAAATAAAGAGGACAGTCCCCGAAATGGAGAAGCAGTATCTCTTTGAGAGCTTCAAGGAGCTCCTCACTTGATGTGCTCTCACATAATCTTATGTGAGCAGACCTTGCCAGCATCTCATCAGCAGTTGAGATGGGAATAATCTCATCGGCATTAATCTGAGGCTGTTCTTCCCGGGCGTCAATTTTCCCTTTGACGAAGACCATCTCATCCGGCACAATCAAGGAGGAGAATCTCTCAAATGCTAATGGAAAAACTACTACCCGCATTGTCCCATTGGTGCTTTCAAGATTAAAAATTGCCATTTGCCCATTTTTCTTTGTTGTTACCTTCTTTAAGTTAACGATTATTCCTCCGATGATTACTTCCCTGCCACTGGCAGGGTTGGCTCCTGTCATGGTTGTATATCTTTTAATAAGGCTATCGTATCTTGCCAGCGGATGAGAAGTGACATAGAGTCCAAGTATCTCCTTTTCCATAGAGAGTAGCTTTTCCTCAGGCCACTCCGGAATTTCCGGAAATGCCTCAGAACTACCTATTGACCCTTCTTCAGTAGAGAAAAGTGGCATCTGCCCTTTCTCTCTTGCCCTCTGTTCATTCTGTGCCAATGCTATTGCTTGACCGAGAGAGGCAAGAAGGCGGGAGCGATATATTCCTAACGAATCAAATGAGCCGCACTTGATAAGGCTTTCAACAACTCGTTTATTGACTAATCTAAGGTCAACCTCATTGTAAAATTGATGAAGTGAGGTGAATTTACCTTTTCTTTCTCTCGCATTGATAATGGACCGGATTGCCCCGCGGCCAACATTTTTTACCGTCGCCAGACCACAGCGAATGTCACCTCTGGTTACTGTAAACTGCAACTGGCTTTCATTGACATCAGGCGGAAGAACCTTTATTCCCATCCTCCGACATTCGTCAATGTAGGTGGTAATTTTGTCCGTATTCCCCATTTCTGAGGTTAGAAGTGCAGTCATAAACTCTACAGGATAGTTGGCTTTTAAGTATGCCGTCTGGTAGGCAATCAAGGCATAGGCGGTTGCATGTGCCTTGTTAAATCCATATCCTGCAAATCGGGAGATGAGGTCAAACACCTTCTCAGCTACCCGCTTTTCAACTTTATTTTCTGTCGCCCCTGCAACGAATGCCTGGCGCTGCTCGTCCATAACTTGCGGTATTTTCTTGCTGATTGCTCGCTGGAGAATGTCAGACTGCTCAAGGGTAAACCCGGCAAGTTTACTGACAATGCCCATTATCTGCTCCTGATAGAGGATAACCCCATAGGTGTCCTTTAAGATAGGTTTCAATGCTGGGTGGTCGTAGCGTATTACAGATACTCCTTTTTTCCCGCTTATAAATTCATCAATCATTCCCCCACCAAGCGGTCCTGGCCGGTGAAGCCCGATGGTGGCAATAATATCATCAAATTTAGTTGGGGAAAGTCGCTTAAGGAGGTCTTGCATCCCGGAGCTCTCTAATTGGAAGACTCCAAGCGACCTGGCTGTAGAAAGCAACTGAAAAGTTTTCTTATCGTCAAGCGGAATCTGCGGAAGCGCGAGCTCGTCTTCTCGTGTCTCTCTGATGAGACGGAAGGTGTCATTGATTACCGTGAGAGTCCTCAATCCGAGGATGTCTAATTTCAAGAGCCCAATCTCAAGGAGAGAGTTCATATCATATTGTGTCGTTACCTCATTATTTGTTGCTTTGAAAAGAGGCACGAGATTGGTCAATGGCTCCTCAGAGATGACGACTCCCGCAGCATGAGTAGAGGCATGTCGCACAAATCCTTCCATTTTACGGGCAAGAGTAATCAGACGCGCTACCTGCTCGTCATTGTCAACAAGATTTTTAAGTTCGGGCTCCTTTTCCTGAGCCTGAGCAAGAGTAATATTTAGCTCGTTGGGGATGAGCCTTGCAATCTTGTCCACCTCGCCATAGGGCATATTAAGCACTCTTCCAACATCTCTCACCGCAGCTTTTGCTGCCATTGTCCCAAATGTGATAATTTGGGCTACTCTGTCGTCACCATATTTTTCTACCAGATAATCAATAACCTCACCTCTCTTCTCATAGTCAAAATCAATATCTATATCTGGAGGCTTGATGCGGCCACGATTCAAAAATCGTTCAAAAAGAAGACTGTGCAGCAATGGGTCAACTTCTGTTATGTTCAGGAGGTAAGCAATGAGACTTCCTCCTGCGGAGCCGCGGCCCGGCCCAACTGAGATTCCTTTTTTGCGGGCATGGCGAATGAGGTCCCATATAATAAGAAAGTAACTCGCGTATCCTGCCTTTTCAATGACCTCAAGCTCATGCTGAAGCCTCTCCTCAACCGCAGTTCCACCCTCGGGGTAACGCACCGCCAGTCCCTCATGGCAAAGTTTCTTCAGATAACTGTTAAGCGTAAAAGGGGGAGGAGGCTTGAAATGAGGAAATCTGCTTTTGCCAAAAAAAAGCTCTAAATTACAACGTTCAGCAATTTCTATCGTAGCTGAGACCGCCTGGGGGAGCTCATTAAAGAGAGCCTTCATTTCCTCAGCAGAACGGAAGTAAAACTCATCTGTTGAGAACTTCATCCGTCCCGGGTCGGAAATTGTCTTTCCAGTCTGAATACAGATAAGGATATCCTGTATTTCGGCGTCATTCCTATCTAAGTAGTGACAGTCATTGGTTGCTACAATTGGAATTGAGAGGCGCTGTCCTATCTCCAGAAGCCCGACGTTGACTCTCACCTGCCCCTCTATATTCTGTCTTCCAATCTCCAGGAAAAAATTCTCTCTTCCGAACAATTCCTGATACTGGCCGGCGACCTCTCTGGCTTCTTTTACTTGATTATCCTCAATAAGCTGAGGAATCTCCCCCTTTAAACAGCCACTGAGAGCAATTAGTCCTTCGCAATGTTTGATAAGAAGCTGCTTATCAACACGTGGGCGGTAGTAAAAACCTTCAAGGTAGCCTGCTGTAGTCAGTTTTATCAGATTTCGGTAGCCTTCCTCATTGCGAGCTAAAAGTGTGAGGTGGTGCGCTGCGGTGCTTGCTCCAGATGCCGTTTTCTCAAATCTTGTCTTGGGAGCAACATAAACCTCACAACCAATTATTGGCTTTACTCCTGCCTTCATTGCTTCCTGGTAAAATTTGATTGCACCAAAGAGATTTCCATGATCGGTGATTGCCAGAGCAGGCATCCTCTCCGAGACTGCCCTTGCGACGAGTTCAGAGATACGGCATGCTCCATCCAGAAGGCTGTACTCGGTATGGTTGTGAAGATGAACAAACGGAGAATGAATCATTTTATTAACAGCTTTCAGCCTTCAGCCTTCAGCTTTCAGAAACAATCATCGATAAGCATGCCCCGATGCAAATCGGGGTCGCACCGCTACTCTGTTGGTAACTGGTGAATGGTCAATAGTCAATGGTCTATGGTGAATGAGGGTCAGAAGCCAGAAGTCAGGAGCCAGAATTCAGGAGCCAGGAGTCAGAATCTTGAACCCTGAACCCTGAACCCTGAACCCTGAACCCTGAACCCTGAACCCTGAACCCTGAACCCTGAACCCTGAACCCTTTTATTACTTACCATAAATAAACTGTGCTTGCAAGAAAATTCGTCACTTTGCTCCTCATTTCCTTAAAAAACTACCGAAAAACTTGCCACCCGTTAGAAAATGTGATTTAATGCCTCAAATACTACACAAAGTAAAAAATTTAAGTAATCAAAACAGAGCAAAATTCAAAACCTAAGAGAGTTAAAAATGGAAACATTAAATCAAGATTTTATTCACAAGTATTCTCTTTTGGGGTGTGTGCAATGCGGTAAGTGCACGGGAGGGTGTCCTGTATCTCTGAGGGCACATTTGAATGTCAGACAGATGGTGCATAAAACCATTATTCAGAGAGAGTCAGAAGACTATGAGAAGAAGAGATTGTGGGATTGCACCACCTGCTCAACCTGCAACATTCTCTGCCCGAAAGGAGTAAAGCCTGCTGACCTAATTATGGGCATGCGCGGCGCTATGGTTGAGGAAGGCCGCCTGCAACCAGCGCTCAGGGATGCGCTGGAAAGTACACTTAAACACGGAAACCCATGGGGAAAAATCAGGGAGAAAAGGTCTGAGTGGACCGAGGGTACCGATATTAAGAACTTATCTGATGGTGATGAGGCAGAACTTCTCCTCTCAGTTTGTTGCACCGCCTCCTTTGACCCGAGAGTTCAGGAAGTGGCAAAAGCATTAGTTAAAATCCTCAAAAGCGCAAAAGTTAACTTCGGGGTATTAGGAAATGAAGAGAACTGCTGCGGAAGCGAGGGCAAAAGAGTAGGAGAAGAGGGCCTGTTTGAGATATTGATGGAAGACAACTCAGAACTTTTTAAGAAGCATCAGATAAATCAAATTCTTACCATTTCCCCTCATTGCTACAATTCCTTCAAGAATGAATATACAGGAGTAGATTTTGAGGTTCAGTCCCATCCTCAGCTTATTGCCAAATTGATTGAGGATAAAAAGCTTACTTTTTCCGTAGAGGTAGAAAAGGTTGTCACCTATCATGACCCATGCTTCCTGGGTAAGCAGAACAATGTCTATGATGAGCCGCGGAAGATTCTCACAAGCATCCCTGGAGTAAAGTTTGTAGAATTTGATAGATCCAGAGAGAGAAGCCTCTGTTGTGAGGGAGGCGGCGGAAGGATGTGGATGGAGTCTGAAGCCCGAGGTGTGCGCCTGGCAGAGATGCGGGTCAAAGAAGCGGTCAGTATGAACGTTCAGGTTCTGGCAACTTCCTGTCCTTTCTGCCTCCTGACGCTTGAGGATGCAACTAAAACCACCGGAAACGAAGAAACCATTCAGGTTATGGATATTGTAGAATTGGCGGTATGCGCTATCTGATAGGGGTCGGGGATCAGGGATCAGGGGTCAGGGATCAGGGGTCGGGGATCGGGGATCGGGAAAGGCACAGAGGCACAGAGGCACAGAGGCACAGAGGCACAAAGGCACAAAGGCACAGAGAAGCCTAAACTCTAAATACGAAACTCGAAACTCGAAACAAACTCAAAACTCAAATGACCGAAATTCAAGACGTAGTTTTGGTTATTTGGATTTGGAACATTTGAATTTATTTAGCCCTGAATCAAGTTCAGGGTAGGATTTAGGGTTTAGAGTTTAGGGTTTAGAGTTTAGGGTTTTGTAATAGGAGGTGGTAATCATGGATATGATTGTTTGCGTTAAACGAGTTCCCGAGACAACTGAGGCAGAGCTTACCATCGCTGAAGGTGGGAGGAGTATTAAAGAGGAGCGGTTGGTATTTGACATCAATGAGTGGGATAACTACGCAGTTGAAGAGGCCATTCTTCTTAAAGAGAAGTTTGGTGGCTCAGTAATAATAATAATGGTTGGGTCTGAGGCTGCCAATGAGACGCTGAGGCATTGCCTGGCAAAGGGGGCAGATTCTGCAGTTCGGCTGAGCGATGAAGCCTTTAATGGCTCAGATGGCTATGCTATTGCCAGAATCCTTCGTGAAGTAATCAAGGATATGAAGTTTGACCTTCTGCTGACCGGGGTGCAGAGTAGTGATAATGGATATGGTCAGATAGGAGTGATGCTTGCCAGTATGCTAAAGGTTCCCCATGCGACTCTGGTAACCAGCATTGAAATTAAAGATAAAGTAGCAAAGGTAACTCGGGAGTTAGAAGGTGGTGAAGGAGAAGCACTTGAGATTAAATTACCGGCGGTTCTTAGTATCCAGACAGGAATTAATGAGCCCAGGTACGCCTCCATCAGGGGCATCAGGGATGCAATGAAGAAAGAGATAAAGGTTCTCGGGTTGTCAGACACTGGTTTATCTGCTCGTGATGTGGGAGAAGCCGGATCTAAAACAAGGATTGAAGAGTTGTTCATCCCGGAGGTAGGTGAGGTAGCCGAGATGCTGACGGGCACGGTTGAGGAGGCATCTGGTAAGCTTGCTGAAATCCTAAAAAGCAAAGGACTGTTAGGCTGAAGGCTACTAATAGTCTACAGTCTATAGACTGTATTTTAGAAGGGGGTAATTTAAAATAGAAAAAATTTTTGTTTTGGCTGAACACAGGAAAAGTAAGCTCAGGGATATTACTCTGGAGATGCTCACCAAGGGTAAAGAGCTGGCAGGAGCCACCTCTGCTGAGCTGGATGTAGTACTACTGGGTAAGACGGTGGGAGACTTCACAAAACTGCTCTCTGCTTATGCTAACCGAGTCCTGGTTGTTGAAGATAAGAAACTGAAGAATTTTAATTCAAGCACCTATTTAGAGGTACTTCTTCCCCTAATTACTGAGCATACCCCGGGCTTGATATTAATTGGTCACACTGGCTTCGGGATGGACCTTGCCCCGCGGCTGGCTATAGAGCTGGACATGCCTCTAATTACGGATTGCACAGACCTAACAATAGAAGATGGGAATTTGTTCGCCACTCGCGAGATGTATGGCGGTAAAATAAATGCAAAGGTTTCTTTCTGTAAAAGCCAGGGATACATTGCCACGGTCAGGCAGGGAATTTTTTCTCCTGAAGAAGGAACATTAAAGGGTGAAGTAGTTTCTGTCGCCTTTCCCTTGACTGAAGAAATAGAAGAGAAAAAATTTCTTGAGTACGTAGAGGCGGCTGTGGGTGATGTAGACATTACCCAGGCTGACACCGTCGTTGCCATCGGCCGCGGCATCAAAGAGGAAAAGAACATCCCTCTGATCAATGAATTTGCTGAGACCGTTGGTGGTGTCGTTGCTGGTTCTCGCCCTGTAATTGACTCAGGGTGGCTTCCAAAAGAGCGCCAGGTAGGTCAATCCGGAAAAACAGTTAAGCCAAAGCTATACTTTGCCATTGGCATCAGTGGCAGCTTCCAGCATGTCTCCGGTATGCGAAGCGCCGGACTCGTAGTAGCCATCAACAAGGATGCCGGAGCACCTATCTTTAGTGTAGCGGACTACGGCATCGTTGGTGACCTTTTTAAGGTTATACCGACGCTGAAGGATAAAGTGAAAGAGACAAAGAGCTAATATGAGAAAAAAAATAGGAGTTTATGTGTGCCACTGCGGGGTAAATATTTCCGCCACGGTGGACATAGAGAAAGTATGCAAGCTTGCCAGCGGACTCCCGGGAGTGGCTGCTGCTAAAGATTATACTTACCTCTGTTCTGACCCCGGGCAGGAGCTTATAAAAAAGGACATCAAAGAATTAGGACTGGAAAAAGTTGTGATTGCTGCCTGCTCTCCGAGGATGCACGAGCAAACCTTCAGGGGCACATGCGAGGAAGCCGAACTAAACCCATACTGCCTGGAGATGGCCAATATAAGAGAGCAGTGCTCATGGGTGCACAAAGAAAAGGATAAAGCTACCCGAAAGGCAGCGGCGCTAATCTCAGCTTCAGTAGCCAAGGCATCACTGCTTGAACCACTAAGTGAAAAAGAAGTAGATGTAATTCCAAAAGCGCTGGTGATAGGAGGGGGCATATCCGGCATCCAGTCATCTCTGGATATTGCCGATGCCGGATTCGGTGTTTATTTAGTAGAGAAAGATCCGAGTATTGGCGGACATATGGCTCAACTTGATAAGACTTTTCCCACCCTGGACTGCTCTGCCTGTATCCTGACTCCGAAGATGGTGGATGTATACCGACATCCAAATATTGAGCTCTTAACTTACTGCGAAGTCATCAGTGTAGATGGCTTTATCGGCAACTTCAAGGTGAAGGTAAGAAAGAAGCCGCGCTATGTCAATATTAACAAATGCAATGGCTGCGGGGCTTGCGCGGAGGCTTGTTTGCTTAAGGGGAGAATTGCCAGTGAGTTTGAGGCAGGGATGGGCAAGCGCGGAGCGATATATGTTCCCTTTCCCCAGGCAGTGCCACTTGTCTACACCATAGACTCCGAGAAATGTCTCTTTCTGAGAAAAGGAAAGTGCGGGAAATCTCCTGCGTGCAAAGCCGCATGCGGTCCAGAGGCAATTGACTTTGAACAGAAAGAAGAAATCATTGAGCTTGAGATAGGTACTATTGTTGTAGCTACGGGCTTTGATGTTTTCCCGGCGAAAGAAAAGCCTGAATATGGCTACGATGCCTACTCAAATGTTATTACGGGACTGGAATTTGAGAGACTTTCTTCAGCCAGCGGTCCCACATTTGGAAAGATAAAAATAGGCGGGAAAGAGCCTGAGGATGTTGTCTTCATTCAATGCGTCGGCTCCAGGGACAAGGAGCTTGGAAATGAATACTGTTCCCGGGTCTGCTGTATGTACACTGCCAAGCAGGCACATCTTGTGAGAGAGAAACTCCCGAATGCCAACATCACCGTTTTCTACATAGATGTAAGAGCCTTTGGCAAAGGATTTGAAGAGTTCTATGACCGTGTGAAGAAGGAAGGCATCATCTACAGGCGGGGAAATGCATCCGAGGTCTATCGTAGAGGGGAAAAGCTCATCGTCCGAGCTGAGGACACCCTACTGGGTGAAGCATTGGAGGTAGAGACGGATCTGGTGGTCCTATCCACAGGTCTGGTGCAAAGAGATGTAGGTGAACTAAAAAATGCGCTCAGGCTTTCTCAGTCATCAGACAGGTTCTTTTTAGAAGCACATCCCAAGCTGCGCCCGATGGACACGGCCACTGCTGGAGTGTATCTGGCCGGCTGCTGCCAGGGACCAAAGGATATCCCCGACTCAGTTGCCCAGGCAAGTGGAGCCGCTGCAAAAGCCATTGTGCCGCTTGCAACCGGAAAAGTGAAGATAGATCCAATAATCTCTTTTGTTGATGAAAATATCTGCAGAGGATGTGGAATCTGCATAACTACCTGCCCATACGATGCTATTGAATTGAAAGAGATAACTCGGGATGGATACCCCGTGGAAGTAGCGTTCGTGAATGATGTACTTTGTAAGGGCTGCGGTGCCTGTGTTGCAAGCTGTCTTTCAGGTGCCATTCAGCAGAGGTCATTTACGGATGAGCAGATTCTCTCTCAAATTACTGCGCTTGGAGTAGAGTAGGGGTATGAGCGAAAACTTTGAACCAAACATAGTTGCATTTCTTTGTAACTGGTGCTCCTATGCAGGAGCTGACTTAGCGGGAACGGCAAGAATTTCCTACCCTCCGAATGTAAAGGTTATCAGGGTTATGTGCAGCGGGAGGATGAACCCGAGCTTTGTTATAAATGCACTTCAACAGGGCGCAGATGGGGTACTTATCTCCGGATGCCATCCGGGAGAATGTCACTACATGGAAGGTAACTACATTGCCAGGAGAAGATTTACTCTTATAAAAAAGTTGATGGAGTACATTGGAATAGAGCCCGAGAGATTTAGAGTAAGCTGGGTCTCCGCCTCCGAAGGAGAAAAATTCAAAAATGTGATCGCCGAGGTAACTGAAGACATTAGAAAGATAGGCCAAATGAAGCAGCTGAAGAGAGAAGTGTGAGGAACATTCAAAAGATAATAAAGGATGGGGCAAGAAAAGCGGTTGCCCGCGACGATGTCAAGTATGTGCTTGGGTGGACTCCGGGCTATGGCTTCAGAGTTTCTCCGTTCTTTGCCCGGACCGCCGAAGATACAGAAAGGCTTATCTTTTCTCCGTTGTGCGCCAACAACTTAACAATCTATCTTACTTTACAGGAAAAACTCCCTCTGCCAAAGGCAGCGGCGCTTGATAAACGCAAAATTGCTCTGTTTGTAAAGGGGTGTGACTCAAGAGCAGTTATTCAGCTCATCGCTGAAAGAGGCATATCCCGGGACGAGTTGGTGATTTTAGGAGTGCCCTGCGGAGGAGTCATTGATATTAGTAAATTAGAGGCAAAATTCCCTCAGGCAATTAAGGTGGAGGCGGTAGAGGAAGGAGAGAAATTGAGCCTGAAAGTTGACGGGAAAAGCCAGGAGATTCCTAAAGAAGATATTCTACTTAAGAAGTGTTCTTTATGCGAGTATCCAAATCCATTGATATACGATGTGCTTCTCGGAGAAGAGAAGCAGAAAAAGACAAAGGATTACCAGGGTATCTCTACGTTTGAGGAAAAGTCGCCCAATGAGAAGTGGACATACTGGGGAGATAAATTTGCCCGGTGCATCAGGTGTTATGCCTGCAGGAATATCTGCCCTCTTTGCTACTGTGATAGCTGTATCCTTGATAAATTATCCCCACAATGGATTAGGCGCTCCGTAAACCTCTCCGAGAACACCGTATTTCAACTTTTGAGAACATTTCACCTAACTGGAAGGTGCATCGGCTGTGGGGAATGCGAGAGAGCCTGCCCGATGGGCATACCTGTGGGAGAGCTGAACAGGAAGTTAGAAAAAGATGTTCGGGAGCTCTTTGCTTATGAGCCTGGCATTGATATAGAGGAGAAATCTCTCCTGTCCCAGTTCAAGCCGGAGGACAGCGAGGACTTCATATTATGACAGCCTTCAGCTTACCCAGGAACGAAGCGGATGATTTTCTCGTGGCACTTATTGAAAAGCAATCACTTTTTGCCCCGGTGGAAAAAGATTCTATTATCTCATATCAGTTAGTTGCCAACCCGGGAGATGCCTTATGGAACTTTTCCAACTCCACCGTTCCTCCAAAAGGGATACTTTTCCCCCAGACTGAGACTCTGTTTAAGTTTACTGGTAGTGAGGTCTCCGGGGGGATTGAGCTCCCGCCTCAGGAAAAAGAAACGGTCATCTTTGGCATTCGCCCTTGTGATGGGCGAGCTTTTAAGATAGTTGACCACATCTTTGGATGGGATTACCAGGACCCCTATTACTTAGAGCGGCGAGCGCGCACGGTACTGGTGGGGCTCTCTTGCTATGAGCCAGCCAGCAATTGCTTCTGTACGTCCCTGAATGGAGGACCTTCATCAAAAGAGGGGCTGGATATGTTACTTACAGACCTTGGTGACAGATACTATCTTGAAGTGCTTACAGACAAAGGGGGAAAACTGCTTAATAAGAATCGTAAGCTCTTTGCGCTTGCTTTGGACTCTGATACCAAAGAAAAAAACTCCTTATCTAAAAAGGTAGAGAGCAAGCTCAAAAGGAAGGTAATGAGCTGTGATGAGTTGCAGAAAAAAATGGGCGACCTCAAAGAACACAAGTTCTGGGAAGAGACTTCTTTGAGATGTCTTGGATGTGGGATATGCACATACCTCTGCCCGACCTGCCACTGTTTTGACATGCAGGATGAAGTAACCGATGGGAAAGGCAGGAGAGTCAGGATGTGGGACTCATGTATGTTCAGGGAATACACTTTGCATGCCTCGGGAGAAAATCCCAGGCCCACCAGAGTTGAAAGGTTTAAGAATCGGCTTTATCACAAGTACAAATATTACCCTGACAGTTTTAAGATTACCGCCTGTGTGGGATGTGGGCGGTGCACGAGATATTGTCCTGCCAACCTGGACCTCATTGATATACTCACGGAGATAGGAAAAATCTAATGGAGAATCCATACATACCCTATTTAGCTGTTATCACCGACATCAGGGATGAAACCGTAGGAGAGCGGGCAATAAAAACATTCAGGATAGCATTTCAAGAGAGCTCTGTTTCAAAAAATTTTACCTACCAACCAGGGCAGTGCGCAATGTTGGGTATTCTCGGAAAAGGAGAGTCTATGATTTCAATCAACTCTCTGGCAAATGATGATTATCTTCAGTTCAGCGTTATGAAGATGGGAAAGGTTACATCAGGACTACATGAATGCGAGGTGGGTGATGCCGCAACCGTGAGAGGCCCCTATGGGAATGGCTTCCCCGTTGATGATTGGAAAGGAAAAGATATAATATTAATAGGTGGCGGCATTGGCCAGGCACCGCTTCGTCCAGTCATAAACTATGTTCTGAACAGAAGAAAGCAATACGGAAAACTCACGCTCATCTATGGCGCTCGCGCGGTCTCCGACCTCTGTTTCAGAAAGGAATTATTGGAACTAAAAAAGCTTAAACATTTAAATGTCCATCTCTCCATTGATAAAAAAGAAGATGGATGGAAAGAGTTTGTTGGGTTTGTCCCGGACAATCTCTTGAAGGTTCATCCTTCGCCGAAGAATGCCATTGCCGTAACCTGTGGACCGCCAATAATGATTAAATTCGTGATTGCAAACCTGTTAAAGTTAGGTTTCTCGGACGAGCAGATATTTACAACTATTGAGAATAGGATGAAATGCGGCATAGGAAAATGCGGCAGGTGTAATGTGGATAATTTGTATGCCTGCAA
The DNA here is from genome assembly GCA_003574845.1 of candidate division NPL-UPA2 bacterium Unc8. Lineage (GTDB taxonomy): Bacteria > NPL-UPA2 > NPL-UPA2 > NPL-UPA2 > NPL-UPA2 > NPL-UPA2. The sequence goes on along the minus strand of NDHY01000001.1, from coordinate 42,642 downwards.
AGACGGGCCTGTTTTTTCCTACGCCATCTTAAAAAATCTCCTGAATTGGAGTAGTGGATGATAAGTAAGGCACAAAGGCACAAAGTATGATAAAAACATAAGGCTGAATGCTGAATGCTGAAGGCTGAAAGCTATTAAAGAGGCACAGAGGGACAAAATGGCAAAGTTAGCATTGGTGACAGGGGCATGTGGGTTTTGTGGTGGATATATGGTTAACTTACTTAAGCAGGAAGGCTGGGATGTTATTGCCACTGACCTGAAACGTGATGAACATAGGGATCAGTACTTGGAGGAAGGAGCGCTTCATCCTCTCTATTACCAGGGAGCAGTTGATAAGAAAGGGGTAAAATTTATCCCCGCTAACCTTACCAAAAAGGAAAGCCTGGAGCCTCTCTTTGAATACATCTACGATGCAGTCTTTCATACTGCATCACTCTATGATTACTTTGCTCCATGGGATATCCTCTACAAAGTGAACGTGGAGGGGCTCAAGAATCTTCTTGATGTGGCTATGAAAAAAGGTGTGAAGAGGTTTATTCACTGGAGCACCTGTGGTGTCTTTGCGGAGCCGAAGGGAAAGGCGATTACTGAGGACCATCCATTTGACCCTCCAAACGACTATTGTAAGTCAAAAGCGGAGCAAGAAAAAATTCTACAAAAACTCTATAAAGAAAATGGATTTCCTGTAACGATTGTCCGTCCTGGCCCAATGTACGGTCTAGGGCAGCACTATGGCGTTCAGCATGTCTTTCACACCCTTGAAAAATATGGTATAGTACCGAATATAGTATGGTATCCCAAGAAGCACACTTTAATGTATCCGTCAGTTTATGTTACAGATATGGTTAGAGCCGCTCTTTTCGTCGCTGAACGGGAGGAATGCATTGGAGAAAGCTACAATGTGCTCAGTGATTGCATTACTCAAGTCGAGCTAATGACATTTCTTGCTAAGACATTAGGATTGAGAGAAATCAGAATCCCGGTATGGTGGCCGGTTTATTTAATTTTTTGCCGTATCGCCGTTGCCTTTGCCAGGAGGCAAGATAAACAGGCACGTGCGATGGGCACAAGACCAAAGCAGGAGCTTCCAATGGTAGAGTATATTGCTCACAATCACTGGTTCTCCAATCAGAAAATCAAAGACCTTGGCTTTAAATTCAAGTTCCAGGACCCACGCAGTGGGATTTTTCGCCACATTGGCGATTGCAGAGAAAGGGGGTGGTTATAATGAACATTCCTGTATTTGATGCCCCCTTGCTTTTGCTCCTCGGAATTGTTTGGGGATATATTTACGCAAAAAAACTTGTTGAGAGCCATCCCGATTCCCATTTCTTCTTCAGGCATATTCTCCTCTTGATATTCTTCGTGAATATCATTCTTTCAGCTACCGGGGCTATCCAGCCCTGGGGCATGGGAGGGAATTTTGCAGTTGCGGTAAATCCCTGGATAGGTATTTTTTATGTGCTTTCCTATCCAATGTGGTTCTGGTTTGGAAATGAGATTTTCTTTTTGCTGTGGGGTAAAAACTCTCAAGAGGGCGGCTTAACCTGGTCTCTGACTATTAAAGACACTACCAAGCCTTTCAAGCCGGCATGGAAATCTTCTGAATTGGAGTAGTGGATGATAAGCAAGGCACAGAGGCACAAAGGCATAAAGAAGTAAGTGGTAAGTGGTAAGTAGAGAGAGAAGAAATTGGTAATTGGTAATTGGTAATTAGTGACTGGTAAATTGTGACTGTTGCACTGGTGCTCTATTTTGATGAAGGAGGTAAACTAAAATGCGTTCTCGGCTAATAAGTATTGTGTTGCTTGTTTTTCTTGCTCTATCTCTAATTGCGGGTATTTCTCTTATTTTTCGTGCTCAAGAAGAGGAGATTTCCTGGCGTCCAGCTGTGATTGCCCGGGAAGGAATAGGCGTGGTAAGGATTCATGGTCCTATCTTTATCGATGCTTCAGAAGGAATGTTTAAAACGGTACGAGGTGCTGGCTATTATGTGAATAGGATTGGAGAACTCCTCAGAGACCGCCGTGTTAAAGCAATCGTTATCAGGGTGGACTCTCCCGGAGGTTCCATTGGAGCAGTCCAGGAGCTCTATGCTGCAATCCTTGAAGCAAGAGAGAAGAAGCCAATAATTATCTCTATGGGAGACATTGCTACCTCAGGCGGACTCTATATCTCCGCCGCCGCCTGTTATATCATGGCAAATCCAGGCACGATCACCGGGAGCATCGGCGTTGCTGTGGGCAATATAAATTTTCATCGGTTGATGCAGGAACATGGCATAGGAATGGAGGTTATCAAAAGCGGTGAACACAAAGACATTCTTTCTGCCTGGCGTGAGATGTCCGAGGAAGAGAGAGAACTCCTCCAGGCGTTGGTTGATGAGCTGCATCTTCAATTCGTGAATGCTGTTGCTGCGGGAAGAGACATTGACATTGACAGAGTAAAAGAAATAGCCGATGGCAGAATTTTCACAGGCACAGAAGCAATGAGGCTTGGTTTTGTTGATAGGCTCGGTGGTTTTAATGAAGCGATAGATGTAGCAATGGAAAAAGCGGGGCTTAAAGGTGAACCCGTAATTATTGAGAAAGAGCGCCCTTTTTGGGAAAGGATGTTCCCCGGGGCCTCAGGAGGAGGTGGAGTTTCCAGGCTTCTCAGGCAGATTGAAGACTCTCACCTGCCCGTAAAATTTATTTACCATTTTCCCTTAGGAATTTGATAAGGAAGCGCCTCTTGTGAGCGGAATAGATATAATTTATGGTCTTTTTGCCAATCCGGCAGCTGTCATTGGAAAAGTTTCTCTCGACAGACGCTTTAATCTTGCTTTCTTTGTTGTTATTATTTCCGTCATTAGCAGTAGTATTGGATGGTTGCTCATCTTCCCATGGAATATCACTCCATCACTATTTATTGTAATTCTAATCTTTAGAGCAGCGTTTCCGCTCTTGCTTCTTTTCGTCATCTGCGGGATATTGAGCATAGTTGCTAATTTCTATGGAGGCATAGGGAAAGGCAGCTTTCTCTATGCGATAGGTTGCTTTTCCTTAATTCCATATTGGTTAATGACTCCTGTTGCCCTTCTTCTAAGTTACCTTGAGCCCGGGATAGCTTCCTCTTTCTTTTTTCTTGCGAGATTATTTTTCTTCCTCTGGGCAGTTGGGCTTTTTACGATTGGCATCAGAGAAACCTATGTTTTCTCGCAGAGAAAAGCAATAGCAACTCTTCTGACTCCTGCCGTTGTGTGTGTTTTCCTGATAGTAGTTTTTGTACTGCTCATTAGCATTGTAGCTCTCTCATAGACGAACTTTTCTATTCTTTACCGCTGGAGCTGTAGAATAAGATGCCAACAATTGATGTAAATAAGAAAGAATTCCTCAAGCATTTGAAAAGCAGCGGACTGACAATGGAGAAGGCTCTTCTTCTTATTAAGGGAGAAATTAAAGGGGAGGATGAGCTTTTTCTCAAAATTGACATTGCTGATACCAATAGACCCGATCTCTTTACCCTTGAAGGGATTGCCCGACAACTTCTCTCTTTTTCTCAAAAAAAGCACTTCACTTCCGATTTTTTGCACAAGCAACCTGGTTATAAACTTGAAATACTTCCCTCAGTAGAGAAGGTCCGACCATTTGCCGGTGCTTTCCTCGCTCACGGGTGCACTCTTAACGAGGATGGTCTTGACTCATTGATAAGGATTCAGGAAAAATTAGGGGATACTATTGGAAGGAGACGCCGCAAAGTAGGGATTGGAATCTACGATGCTACCACAATTAAGTTCCCGGTAAGGTACGGAGCCTTTTCTCCTGAATCACATCAATTTACTCCGCTTGGGTCAGAGACAGAGATGACACTTGAGGAGATTCTCAAGCGCCATCCCAAAGGGGTTGAGTATGGAAACACGCTTCTTGGCGCAGCAAAATATCCACTATTCATTGATGCTGAAGATAAAATCCTCTCCTTTCCTCCAATAATAAATTCAAAGCGCACAGGCGAGGTAAAGGTAGGAATGGATTATCTTTTTATTGAGGCTACCGGAACGGAGCAGAAAGCAGTCATTCTCTCTCTGAATGTCTTAGCTGCTGCCCTTTCCTTTCGCGGAGCAATGATTGAGAGGATAGAGGCTTCCTATCCATATCAGACTCCTGTTGGCAGAAGTCAGCCTGTTCCTGCTCAACTCATGAGCAAGCCATTGATGCTAAGGGTTGCAGAAGCAAAAAAAATGCTGGGCATTGAAATTGATGCTGAGGAAATATCAGATGCGCTGTTGCGGTTTGGATATGAATTTGAGAAAAGCGGAGATACCTTTAAAATCCTCGCTCCTTATTACCGCAGTGACGTTATGCATCAATATGATGTGATAGAGGACCTGGCGCTGGCAAGAGGCTATGATAACTTTTCGCCTCTTTCCTTATCTGATTTTACCATTGGAAACATCCTTCCCGAAGAGGAGGCGGCAGACAGAGTGGGGAACATCTTTGTTGGGATGGGATTTCAGGAAATTATTTCCAATATGCTCGTCAATACCAGTTTTTCTTCCCATTGTATGTTAGAGAAAGAATACCCCTATGTAGAGGTGGAGAATGTAATGAGTGAAAGCTATTCAGGAGTGCGTCACTGGCTTATTCCGTCACTTCTCAAGGTAGAGATGGAGAGTTCGTCCACTCCTTATCCACATCGCATTTTTGAAGTGGGAGAAGTCGTTATAAGAGAGACCAGGGGAAAAAGCAATCACGACTCCATTAGAACGGGACTTTCTAACGGGGTAAACGAGGAAATTCATATTGCTGCTCTTCTTTCCGGTCCGGGGATCACTTTTAATGACGCTCACCGCGCACTGCGTTCTCTTATGGAGGAGCTCTCCATTCCCTATGAACTGCGTGAGATAAACCATAATTCATTTATTAAGGGAAGATGCGGCGCCATTGAAATCGCCGGAAGCAAGAAAGGAATCATTGGAGAGATATTCCCTGAAGTTCTCTCAAGATGGTCAATAAAAATGCCTGTCTCCGTCTTTGAGATAACTCAGCCTCCTGCGCTTTTAAAAAGGCACAAAGGCACAAAGGCACAGAGGCACAGAGGCACAGAGGCACAGAGAAATAAGTCGTAAGTAGTAAGTGGTAAGTAGAGAGAGATGAAAATGGAAATTAGAAATTGAAAATTGGTAATTGGTAATTGGAAATTGGTAATTGGTAATTGGTAAGTGGTAAGTGGTAAGTGGTGGGTAGTAGGTAGTAAGTAGTTTAGGGTTTAGCCCTGAATCAAGTTCAGGGTAGGATTTACCTGCCTGCCGCAGGCAGGGAGTTTGCAATTTGTAACTGGTGCTCTATTTTTGAGCCAGGATTAGAAGCGATGTTTCATATTGCGACAGAGAGTGAGATTAAAAAAGGAAAGACTTCTGATGTGTATTTCTCACGGGCAATAGCAGCTCTTAAGTCAGCAAAGCTTGACAAACATATCAAAGCAGAAATTAGAACCAATTCTCTTCCATTAGAGTGGCAGTGGGCGGTGTTGGCAGGGATTGAAGAAGCTGCGCATTTTTTAGAAGGGCTGAAGATAAGTGTCAGCAGTATGGAGGAGGGCACAATTTTTGAAGCGATGACGCCAGTTCTTCTTATAGAAGGAAGCTACCTTGAGTTTGCTGTGGCAGAGACCCCGCTCCTTGGATTTCTATGTCAGGCCTCCGGGATTGCTACTAAAGCCGCTCGTTGTAGAAAGGCAGCAGGAGGAAGGCAGATAATCAGCTTTGGAGCGCGCAGAATGCACCCGGCAATTGCTCCAATGATTGAACGAAGCGCCTTTATTGGCGGCTGTGATGGGGTGGCAGGCATCAAAAGCGCTGAACTCATTGGCGAGGTTCCAGTTGGAACAATGCCTCATTCTCTGGTTCTGCTGACGGGAGATGTAACTGAAGCATTTAAGCTTCTTGATCGCACCGCTCCGTCTGAAGTAAAAAGAGTAGCCATTATTGATACCTTCGCTGACGAAAAATTTGAGGCGATTCGCATCGCTCGCGCAGCAGGGAAAAAATTGTTTGCCGTGCGACTGGATACTCCTATCTCAAGAAGAGGCGATATGAAGCAAATCTTAGGGGAAGTAAGATGGGAGCTTGATTTAAGAGGATTTTCTAATGTTAAGCTCTTTGTCAGCGGGGGAATTGACGAAGATGAGATTGAGCGGCTTAATCCTTTGGTAGATGCCTATGGAATAGGAACAGCGCTCAGTAATGCTCCCACAATTAACTTTTCCCTTGACATAGTTGAAATTGAGGGAGAACCTGTCTCCAAGCGGGGCAAAGAATCCGGGGCAAAGGAAGTTTTGCGCTGCGAGAGTTGCCACAAAACAATAATAATTCCTATGGGTAGAGAAAAAACAAAATGTAGATGTGGCGGCAGATACTACTACCTACTTAAGTCACTGATAAAGAACGGGGAAGTAGTAAGCAAGCTTCCCTCCGCCCGGAAGATCAGAGAGCATGTTATGAAGCAATTGGAAAAAGTCGTAAGTAGAGAGTAGAGAGAGGCACAAAGGCACAAAGGCACAAAGTGTAAAATGACAGCCTAAAGCTAATTTTCAATTTTCAATTTTCAATTTTCAATTTCTAATTTTCAATTAATTTTCAATGACCCAATGGTTCTGACTCCTGACCCCTGACCCCTGATCCCTGTGAGTAACTGGTGTTCTGGTTCCATTAACACGCCCGGTCCGACTTGAACGGACGACCTACGGATTCGAAGTCCGGCGCTCTATCCAACTGAGCTACGGGCGCAAGAAAATCAAGCATTCTGTATTGCTTTTTTGAGTATATCGGCAGATTTTGGCTTTTTGCCAAGAAGATGAAAGACATAAAAGCTCATCGCTTTTCTCAACTCCTCTCGCATTGCCTGAGAAATCCGCAGATTCCCAACTCTCCCTATCTCTGTTCTTTCTAAATATCTCATTACTGCGATGATACCATAGGAAATAGGGGCACCGTTATTCTTTAGGCAGGAGGTGCAGGAAATACCTCCACAATCGAGGTCAATTTCCAGTCTTTTTCTGGTATTGGAGTAGTCGGGGATGAACTCCTTCTGGCAGGAGGTGCAGGTGTTAAGGCGGAGTCTATATCCGAGAATCCCCAGCAGGTGGAGCTCAAAAAATGAGATGAGAAGCTCAGGGTCGCAACCGTTCTGAAGTGAGTGCAAAGTTGCAAGCAACAGCTCGAATAGAGATTCATTCCTTTCTTTCCCTTTCACTCCCATATCAACAAGTTCTGTCAGGTAAGATGCGACTGATAACTTTAAGATATTTCCTCGCAGTTCATAAAATGGTTTTATTACACTTGTTTGATTAATTATCCCTAACTCGCGGGGCGGTTCTTTATCGTAATAGGTTAAATGCAGATAGGTAAACAATTCCAGGTTGATGTTAAAGGGGCTACCTTGTTTTCTTGCTCTCCAGGCAATGGCAGTAATCTTTCCACAAGAGCGTCCATAGAATGTAACTATCAAGTTGGATTCTCCCCATTTTCTCACCCGAATGACGATTGCTTCAGTTTCCCGTACAGCCATCTCTAATTTACGTTCTTAGGGTCCTATAATCAGGGTAGCTATGCCGAAGTAGATAAGGAGTCCGGTAATGTCCTTGATGGTGGTAATTGCAGGGCCGGAAGCTATTGCCGGGTCCACCCCGATGCGTTGAAAAAAAATAGGAAAAAATGCTCCTAAAATGGCGGCCACCACAATGGTTGCGGCCATTGAAGCTCCTACTACTATCCCCAGATGCGGAGTTCCTTTCCATATTTGAGCAATCACTCCGACAACAACTCCACAGATAGCTCCTATTGATAATCCAATGCGCAGCTCTCGCCACAGAAGCTTCCAGGCGCCTCTTGTGTCAATGCTGCCGGTAGCTAATCCTCTGGTAACAATCGTTGAAGATTGCGTTCCTATGTTACCTCCCATAGCCATAATCACCGGCATAAAGGCAACGAGTATAGCTACAGCGGCAAGAGTTTCTTCAAAGGCTCCAATTACCCCTGCAGCAACCATTCCACCAATGAGACAAATAACAAGCCAGGGAAGCCGAAGGCGAGTAGCAGTGGAGATAGAGTGGTGAAGCAAGCCATCCTCCTTTATCCCTGCCATATAATAGATGTCTTTGCTTGCCTCCTCTGTGACAATATCCAATATGTCATCAATTGTTACTATTCCAACCAGTTTGTTTGTCAGGTCAACGACAGGGATTGCCCGGAGGTCGTATTTTCTCACCAGATTTGCTACCTCTTCCTGGTCAACTTCAACTGTTACACGCACAATATCTTTATTAGCAATCTTACTTAGCTTAGTGTCTGGAGCAGCGGCAATCAAGTTTCTTAGCGAGAGGACTCCGATAAGATAGCCGTCGTTGGTAATGTATACATAGGGAATATCATGGATATTTGTTTTCCGCAGTTCATCTATTGCTTCAGCAACGCGCATCTCTGAATTAAGGGAGAAGAACTCAGGAATCATTATTCTTCCTGCTGTATTTTCTTTGTATCCTAACAGTTCATCAATGTCTTCAGCCTTCTCCTGCTTCATAAGGTCAAGTAGTTGCTGCCTCCACTTCTCAGGAAGTTCTTCTAAGATATCGGTTGCGTCATGAGAGGACATTTTCTCTAAGATGCGGGAGATGGTCGTTTCTTCCATTTCCCACAATAGTTCTTTCCTCAATATCGGTTCCATTTCCGGCAGAATAAGGGCAGCTCTCTCAGGACTGATAATAGAAAAGAAATGGCTTCTTTCTTCTCTCTCAAGATGCTCCTGGATAGTAGCCATGTCAGCAGGATGATTGTCCTGCGCGAATTGCATTAATTTATTCTTCTCGCCGCGGGAAAGATAGCTTTTAATTACCATGGTCTTTTCTTCTGTAGCATGCATTATTCAGGCCTCCACGGTCTTTTTCCAGTTTCCTCATCATCAGGGGGAGTAACCACTCCTACCGAGACAATCATTGTCAGCGCCTCGTCAATGCTCATTTTTAAGGGAATTGTATCTTCCTCGGGCATAAGGACATAAAGCCCGGAGGTAGGATTGGGAGTAGTGGGCAGGAAGACACTAATCATCTTTTTCTCTGTTTTTTTTTGGACTTCCCCGCTGATAATATCGTTGGAAACAAGCCCAATGCACCAAAGTCCTTTCCTTGGGTATTCAAGAAGAACCGCCTTCTTAAAACTTGACTTTTTTTCTCCTAAGATTGCCTGGCTTATTTGCTGGATGGCACTATAAATCTTGTTAATTAAGGGTAGTCGGGCAAGAAACCTCTCGCCGGATCTGATTAGCCAGCGTGCTATAATGCTGCTGCGAGCAATAACTCCAACGAGGGCAATACCAAAGACCAGAAGCAGAATAGAAAAAATATCCCAGAGATAGATGTATCTTCTTAAAATCTCATCAATTCCTTCTGGAGATATAAAGAAGATAAGGGGTCTTATCCTGTACGTAATGGGGATGATAATCAACCGGTAGAGAAAATTAAGTATTACCATTGTGATGGTAACCGGGAGTATGATTAGAAGTCCGGCAAAAAAACTTCTCCTCAGTTTTGTAAAAATTCTCTTCATATCTTTTTTAACTCCTTTAATATTGCTTCTTGTCTTTCTTCCATCTTTTTCTTTTGAGGAGCACTCTGGTCATCGTATCCCAATAGATGAAGGATGCCATGAATAAGCAGGCGACTTACCTCTTCATCAAAAGAAATTTTGAGTTTTTTTGCCTGCTTTAACACCTGGGGGAGTGAGATGACTACATCTCCAAGAAGCTCAGGATTGCGCCCGACAGCGTCCCCTTCGCTCATTGCAAAGGCAAGGACATCGGTAGTTTCATCAATTGAACGATATCTTTTGTTAAGCCTCCTCATCCGGTCATCATTCACAAGAGCTATACTCACCTTAGCCCCCTGTCTCTTCTCGCAGCTCAATGCTTTCCTTGCTGCCTTTTCAATTATGCTTTTTTCTATTTTTATTGCTCTTTGCAGATTCTTGATTAGCACTTCCATCCTATCCCTCGCTCAAAAATACTTGACTTATAGAACTGTTTATAATAATCTTTCTCACGCCAGCCGAGATAGCTCAGTCGGTAGAGCGCGGGACTGAAAATCCCGGCGTCCCCGGTTCAATTCCGGGTCTCGGCATCACTCTGCCCACGTAGCTCAGCTGGTAGAGCAGGGCTTTCGTAAAGCTCAGGTCGGAGGTTCAATCCCTCTCGTGGGCTATGAATGTTCAAGGTGCAACTCGCGTTCTATCACGTGGAAAGAGACTTGCCTCTCTGATATTCCCTAACCCGAGTAACTGCTTGGTAATTCTTTCAGTTCCGATTGCCAGCCCTCCGTGAGGAGGCATGCCATATTTAAAGGCTTGCAAGTAAAAATCAAAGTCTTTTTCATTAAGCCCGGCTTCTTTCATTTTTTTAATCAATTGCCCGTAATTATGAATGCGCTGCCCGCCAGTTGTGATTTCTTCTCCATCGTAGAGAAGGTCAAAGCTGCGACTTACCTCAGGGTTATCTTCTCTTGGCATCGTATAAAACGGGCGCTTTGAGATTGGATAACTTGTAATATAGACAAGCCCTTCGCCAGTATTCTTCTTTATGTATTGGCAAAGAAGCCGTTCTCCTTCAGGGTCTAAGTCTGGCGCTTCCTTGAGGTCTTTGTTGCACTTTGAGCGCAGTATTTCCTTTGCTTCAATGAGAGTAAGTTGCGGAATGTCTTTAAACTGCGGCGTCTTTACCTTATACAACTTCAACTCCGCGGCACAATTTGAACTAACCTCGGTGAACATAAACTGAATTAGTTTTTTTTGCAATTCAATGACATCTTGCTCATTCTCTATGAATCCCATCTCCAGGTCAAGGCTGACATATTCATTCAGGTGCCTGGTAGTGTTATGGTCTTCGGCGCGGTAAGCATGCCCAACCTCAAATACTCTCTCAAGTCCGCTTCCTACCATTATCTGCTTGTAGAACTGGGGACTCTGGGCAAGGTAGACATTCTGTTCAAAATAGCGCACCGAAAAAAGCTCTGCCCCTCCCTCTGTGCCAGTAGCGACAATCTTGGGGGTATGGATTTCAGTAAAGTTCTCCTGTATTAAGAACTGACGAAATGCTCTTATAAGTTCGGCTTGAACCTTAAATATTGATAAGATGTCAGGATTCCTTAGACAGACGGCGCGGAAAGTGAGGAGCGTATCAAGATTTGTCTTTAGAAGGTCAATTTTTTTATTTATTTCAATTGGAGGTGTGTCAAGCGCCTGGCTGAGAATGTCAATGTCTCTAACGCGAACCTCAACCCCCCCCGGGGCACGAGCATCAGCAGATACCTTTCCTCTAATTATAACGATAGATTCGTTGGAAAGCCCGGGAAAGGCGACTACTCCTTCCTCGGCTACTGTTTGCACTATCCCTGAGCGGTCGCGAAGGATGATGAAAGAAACCTGCCCTAACTGCCTTATTCTGTGCACCCAGCCTTGAAGCAGAACTTCTTTCCCAATATATTCCTTTACTTCTATAGCCAATATTCTTTTAATCATCGGAAATCGCACCGCTACCTTGTTGGTAACTGGTGAATGGTAAATGGTCTATGGTCTATGGTCAATGGTTACCAATTTCCAATTTCATCTCTCTCTGCTTACCACTTACTACTTACGACTTATTTCTTTGTGCCTCTGTGCCTGTGTGCCTTTCTTTACTCATGTATTTGTATGCGGCAGAGGCAGCAATTGTTCCCTCGGCAGCAGCAGCTACTATTTGATGTAGTGACCCCTGGCGACAGTCTCCACAAGCATAGACTCCACTTTCTGAGGCCATCAGGTCTTCATTTGTAACAATGTATCCATCTTTACTGCAAGAGATAGTCTCCCGCAGGAAGTTCGTATTGGGTTTGGTGCCAATGAGGATGAATATGCCCTGAGCAGAAATATATTTTTCTTCCCCTGAACGCACATTTTTTATCTTTACTTTTTCCACTGTTCCACTCCCTATGACCTCGGTTGCCGCTGCGGAGCGGATGAACTCTATTTTTTTGTTAACAAGAGCGCGTTTTTCAAGGATTTCGGCTGCTCTTAAGCCTTCCCTCCTGTGTATCAGGGTAACTTTTTTGGCTAATTGGCTTAGAAAGAGAGCCCCGCTGATGGCTCTATCACCACCACCAACGACGATGACTTCCTTGTTGCGAAATAGCGGGCCGTCGCAGCTAACACAGTAAGAAACGCCTTTTCCTGAAAGTCTCCTCTCGCCTGCAATTTTCAGTTTCTGTGGCTCTCCGCCAGTGGCAACAATAATTGCCGCCGCTTCATGCTTTCCGGTTTCTGTTTTCACTATCTTTGGGTTTGAGGCGGCATTTTTTAGCTCAACAACTCTTTCATGGATTACATCCACCCCAAATCTTCTGGCCTGTCTGAGCATCTTTTCAGTAAGCTCTGGTCCGGATATTCCTTCGGGAAATCCCGGGTAGTTCTCAACAAGGTCAGTTGATGCTGCCTGGCCGCCAATTATCTCAGCGATTAATAAAACACGTAACATAAAACGGGAAGCATAAATCCCGGCGGTTAATCCCGCTGGTCCTCCACCAATAATAATAATGTCATACATATTTTTTTTTAAAAGAAGCTATTGTTTTTTTTATCCCTTCTTCCAGTTGAATTGTTGGCTTCCAGTCAAGAAGGACTTCGGCTCTTGCGATGTCAAGACAGTTTTTTAATATTTCTCCCTGCCGGCAGGGAGCATAAATCGGCTTATTGGGAAATCCTATTTCTCTGGCAATCATTCTAAACAATTCATTGACCGAAGTAGGCCGCCCGGTTCCAATATTAAAAGCGCTCCTGCCTCCTTTTTTTAGTGCCAGCTTATTTGCCATAACAATATCGTCAATATAAACGTAGTCGCGGAGCTGTTCTCCGTCGCCAAAGATAGTTGGCAAAGTTCCTTTTAGCATTGTTAGGATAAAGATGGCAATAACTCCTGCTTCTCCTGATGGGTCCTGTCCGGGGCCGTAGACGTTGCTGTACCTCAGCGAGATAAACTCAAGATCATAGAGTTGGGCATAACAATGAAGATAATGCTCTCCGCTGCATTTACTTGCCCCGTAGGGAGAGAAGGGCTGAAGGGGAGATTTTTCGTCAAACGGAAGGTCCTCCCCCTCTCCATAAAGCACTCCTCCTGAAGAGGCAAAAACTATTCTGCGAGCGTTGTGGCGTCGGCAATTTTCCAGCACATTTATCATTCCTAATATGTTGATTTGAGCATCAAAGCAGGGGTCTGACACAGACCTTCGCACATTTATCTGGGCTGCGTGATGGCTGACATACTGCGGCTTCTCCTTACTGAATACCTTCTCTAACTCTACATTATTGCATATGTCAAGGTGATAAAATTTTATTCCCCGGGGAATATTTTCCCTTTTGCCGGTTGAGAGGTCATCAACAATTACAACTCTATACCCTTCATTTGCAAAACTGGCAGCAACCCGGGAGCCAATAAATCCTGCTCCACCGGTAACTAATAAGGTCTTAGGTGTTAGATCTTGGGTATTAGTGGGCACATCTCTTTTAATCATCGGTATCTTGCTCCCTAAACTCTACCCTGAACTTGATTCAGGGCTAACACCTAAATTCTGCCTTCAGAAACAATCATCGATAAGCATGCCCCGATGCAAATCGGGGTCGCACCGCTACTTTGTTGGTAACTGGTGAATGGTAAATGGTAAATGGTAACTGGTCACTGGTCACCAATCACTAATTACTAATCACTAATCACCACACATGTCCAAATTAGCAAGTCTTTTACGACGATAACAGCTGTTTGAGATCAAATTTTCAATCCTGTCATTGCCCGACTTGATCGGGCAATCCAGATGTAATCTATCGTCGATGCAAAAAACTGGATTACCCGGTTAAACCGGGTAATGACGGCTAATTTGGACAGCTATGACTAATTACCAATTTCTAATTTTCAATTTTGCATTGTAATTTTGACTTTTGATTTTTGATTTTCTTTGTGCCTTTGTGCCTGTTAGATTACTATGTCTCCTTATGCTTGTCAAAGGATAAAGCTACTTATGTATGATATAAGAAATTGCTTGCCATAGTTTAGTTTTGTATGATTTAGTAAATAAAAGCACGAAGTGGCAACCCCTAAGAAAGGAGCAAGGAAATGCTTTTTATCATTAACAGGAATGCTTGCCTGAATAAGAGTTATCAGATATTTAAGAGTAAAATTGAGCCCTTACTCAAAGAGAAGAAGGTCTCTTTTGAATATGTAACAACAGAAACCGTGGCTGAGGCGATAAACTGTGCCAGAAACTCCGTTAAGAAACATAGGGAAGTCATAGCTTGCGGTGGAGACGGAACCGTTAATGCCGTTGGCACCGGGCTTCTCAGCGCCGGCACCTTAGAGGAAGGGCAAGTCGTGATGGGAGCCCTCCCCATTGGAAGCTCTAACAATTTTGCGCTTCAGACATTAAAGATCCCGCGCCATCCACAAGAGGCTCTGAAGGTTTTGTTAGAAGGGAAAAAACTATCTATTGATGTCGGAAAGACAGGAGAGCACTTCTTTTTTAATGTTTTTGGTATTGGCGTAGGAGGAGAGGTTGCGGACGTTGGCCAGCGCCAATGGCCATTTTGCCGTCTTCCCAATATATGGTTCAGGTACAAGCTTCCTGCGTTGGCTATAGCACTGAGAGGAATATCCACCTTTGATGTTGATGTCAAAACAGATAAAGGAGATGCCTTTAGCGGCACTCTGATTTTTGCTAACACCTACAATGGAAAGGGTGAAGGAAAATACTTACCCCTTAATGAAAATGGAAGTGCCTCCGATGGAGTTTTAAATATGGTGCTGATTGAAGATATCTCGCTTGCAAAGTATGTGGCGCGTCCATCTATTCCGATTGTAATCAGGAAGCTAAGAAAGCGCGGTAAGGCTCATTTCTTTCCTGCCTCTAAAATCCAGGTCAAAATAAAAAATAGTTCCAGGGGAGAGTTTCCTTTTGCCTATATTGATGGGGAGCTATTTAAGCTTGAGAAAAATACCTTTAGCATTGAGATTTTGCCAAAAGCTCTTTCAGTCATTAGCGGATAGCTTGTTCTCTAATTTTTCTACTCTTTTCAGGAGCTCTCTTACCGTCTGACGCAACTGCGGGAGACGCTGCCTCGCTGCCTTTATCCTCTGCTCTTCCTGGTGTGGTCTTGCAGGGACTCCTGATACAAACGAATTTGGCGGGAGGCTTTTGGTGACCACAGCTCGTGAGGCAATTGTGGTGTTATCTCCGATTTTAATATGACCAATTGTTCCGGATTGTCCTGCCATAGTAACTCTTTTGCCAATAATGGTGCTGCCTGATATTCCTGCCTGCGCCACAATCATTGAGTTCTCGCCAACAACGACATTGTGGGCAATTTGAACAAGATTATCAATCTTAACCCCTTTTTCAATGATGGTCTCCCCGATTGTTGCTCTGTCAATAGTCACATTTGCTCCAATTTCAACATCATCTCCGATAATTACCGTTCCTATGTGAGGGATCTTGTAGTGAATCCTGCCCACAGGAATAAAGCCAAGCCCATCGCCGCCAATGACCACGCCGCTATGAATAATGGTCCTTTTGCCAATTTCTGTCTTTTCTCTTATCGTTACTCCGGAATAAATGAGTGTTTCCTCGCCAATGCGGCTCTTTTTTCCAATATATGTATTGGGATAAATAATAACATTGTCTCCAATCTCAACATTATCATCAATAACGACATATGGCTGGAGAGATACCTTATTTCCTATCTTAACATTTTTACCAAGAACAACAGTGGCATGAATTCCTGGTGAAGGGGAGAGGTCATCGTCTTTGCTGGCGAAGAGCTCCATCACCTTTACGAAAGCAAAGTATGGATTATCTGTTTCTATCAGAGGTATGCCCTTATCGCTCCTTACTCCCCTTCCAACGATGACAGCCGATGCGCCGGTTGTCTTCAGCAGTGGAAGACAACGAGAATTGGCAACGAATGTTATATCTCCCGTGCCTGCCTTTTCAATGCCGGCAACATTTGTAATTGTCGTATCCCCATCGCCAATTACATCACCACCAATAAGCCTTCCTATCTCACTGAGTGTAACTGACATAGTTTTTCCTTTCCCCTACTACCCCTAATCATTGTAAATGAAGTGTCTCCTGCATCACTGCTGCAGTATTGTTAAGACTTTAAGCATTAGTTATTGTATAATTATAATACCACTCTCAAATTATGGCAAGTAGTTTATAGCTCATCACGGCAGGGCAAGGCAAATGGCTAAATTTGAGCTCATTAGCGATTTTAAGCCGCAGGGTGACCAGCCCCGGGCGATTGCCGAACTTACTGCCGGTCTTGCTGCCGGGAAGAGACATCAGGTGCTCCTGGGAGTTACCGGCTCGGGAAAGACTTTCACTCTTGCCAATGTAATTGCTAACTTTGGCAAGTCGGCTCTTGTTATTTCTCCAAATAAAACTCTTGCCGCCCAGCTTTATAGTGAGTTCAAGGCTTTCTTTCCACATAATGCGGTGGAGTATTTTGTCAGTTACTATGATTACTATCAGCCTGAGGCTTACATTCCCCAGACTGATACTTATATAGAAAAAGATGCTTCTATTAACGATGAGCTGGACCGATTGCGCCTTAAGGCTACAAGCTCCCTTCTTTCCCGCGATGATGTAGTTGTCGTCGCCAGCGTTTCTTCAATTTACGGACTTGGTTCTCCTGAAGAGCATCGTGAGCTATTTCTTTTTCTTGAGGCAGGAGCGACTATTGAACGTCAGGTGATATTGCGCCGTCTTGTTACGCTTCAGTATGAGCGCAACGATGTTGACCTTCAGCGGGGAAAATTTCGCGTAAGGGGAGAAATCGTGGAAATATTCCCTGCTTATGAAGAAAAAGTAGTGCGGATTGAGCTATCTGATGATCGAATAGGGAGAATAGCCGAAATTGATCCTCTGACGACTGCAATAAGTCGTGAGAGGGATAAAGTTGCAATCTATCCCGCCAAGCATTTTGTGAGCTCTCCTTCTAGAGTTGAGCAGGCAATTTGCTCTATCACTCAGGAGCTTGCCGAGAGGCTGGCGGTTCTGCGAAAGGAAAACAAGCTCCTGGAGGTGCAGCGACTGGAAACAAGGACAAGATATGATATAGAGATGATGCAGGAAATCGGCTACTGTCAAGGGATAGAAAACTATTCCCGCCATCTCTCTGGACGGCTTGCTGGAGAGCCTCCTTATACTCTGATAGATTATTTCCCACGGGATTATCTATTAATTATTGACGAAAGCCATGTTGCCATTCCTCAGATCCGGGGAATGTATTATGGGGACCGCTCGCGCAAGGAAACTCTCACCAAGCATGGCTTCAGGCTTCCCTCGGCGCTTGACAACCGCCCCCTGAACTTTGCTGAATTTGAGAAAAGGGCAAAAAACACTATCTATGTCTCAGCCACTCCCGGACCGTATGAACTGAAAAAAGTAGATACTGTTATTGAGCAGATTATTCGTCCTACCGGGATTGTTGACCCCCGGGTTTCAGTACGCCCCACTGCGGGGCAGGTAGATGACCTTGCCAGTGAAATCAAAAAAAGAGTGGGTAAAAAACAGCGAGTACTGGTAACAACCCTTACCAAGCGGACCTCAGAAGACCTTGCTGGGTATCTTTATGATATGGGGCTAAAGGTTCGCTATCTTCACTCAGAGATTGGTACACTTGAAAGAGCTGAGATTCTGCGCGACCTCCGGGTAGGAAAGTTTGACTGCCTGGTTGGAATTAATCTTTTGCGGGAAGGACTTGACCTCCCGGAAGTAACGCTGGTGGCAATACTTGATGCCGATAAGGAAGGATTTCTTCGTTCCCAGACATCCCTGATTCAGGTTGCCGGACGGGCGGCTCGCAATATAGATAGTGAAGTGCTAATGTATGCCGATACAATCACCGGCTCAATGAAGCGGGCAATTAAAGAGATGGAAAGACGCAGTCGCCGCCAGAAAAAATTTAATGAGGAGAATGATATCACCCCCCGCACCATTAAAAGGTCAGTCAGAGAGCTGATAGCTCTCAACTCCCGCGCCGCCGATTATGCAGGCAATATTTTAAAAGAACCCAGAGCAGGATATATTGCAAAAAGCTCCCTGCGCACCTCTGACCTTAAAGAAATGATGCTGGAAGCGGCCAGCCGGCTGGACTTTGAAAAGGCGGCGCTTTTGCGCGACCAAATTGCTCACTTATCCGGCCAGAAAAAGAAACAATCCCGCCGCGAGGCAGTAAGGGGTAAAATAGTGTAATTTCCCCTTAATGATAATCTTTGATAAAACTCTCAGGGAAACTAACCCCGTTAGCATGGCGGCAATTGCGCCAATAAGGAGAGTAAAAAAGGTAAATTCGGGATAAATCGCAGCCTGGTTTATTTCTTTCAATTGATACAAAAATGCTCCCAGGATAGCGGGAATGGAGAGCAGGAATGAATAGCGGATGGATAATCCGCGTTCCGTTCCGCAAAGCAACGCTGTAGAAATTGTGGCGCCACTTCTGGATATACCCGGAATAAGCGCCGCTCCCTGGGAGATTCCAATAAGAAGTGCTTGCCATACCTTTAAGCTTGTAGACTTCGCCGAAGAGGCAAGATTGCGGCGGCTTGACATAGTGCTGCCAATAGCAAGCCACACTCCTGTTATCATCAGCATTACTCCCACCACCTTTACTTCCGCGAATAATCTCTCTGCCAGAGCGCTGAGGAAGAAAGCCATTATTGCCGTGGGCACCGAGCCGATGATAATAAGAATGCCCAGTTTTTTCTGGGTAGAAAATAATGAGAGAATATCGCCCCAGAAAAAGATAAAAACGGCAACAAGCGTTCCAATGTGTAAGCATATGGTAAAGAGCAGCCTGTGCTCTTCTACTCCAAAAAAGTGGTAGAGCGCTGTTAGGTGTCCGGAGCTGCTTATTGGCAGAAACTCCGTTAATCCCTGCAGTAAACCAAAAAGAATAGATTGAATAATAGTCATTGGTCTATGGTCAATAGTCAATAGTCAATAGTCAATAGTCTAACAGCCTTCAGCCTTCAGCCTACTTCTTTAAGAATGATGCTGGCGGTCCGCTCGCTGGCGCCGGGGGTGCCGAGCTTAGTTTTTACTTCCTTTAGTTCTTTCCTCATTGCATTCATTTTTTCTTTATCGGTCAGCAAGTCAAGGGCAGTTTTGGCAATTCTCTCCGGGCGGGCATTAAACTGGAGAAATTCCGGTGCAACTTTCTTCCCGGCAACCACATTTACCAGTCCGATATAAGGAATCTTGAGGAGCATTTTACTCAATAACCAGGTAAGGAATGATACTTTGTAGATAATGAGCATTGGAGCGCCAACACAGGCTCCCTCAAGGGTAGCTGTCCCTGAAGCTATTAAAAGAAGGGGAGCGGCTGCCATTGCCTCGTATTTTTTTTGAGGCGCTTCCTGTGCTAAATCCATAATCCTGATTCCTCCTATGTTTGACATTGCAGTTATCACTGAAGGAGAGATTGATGGAGGCAAAAGTATGACAAACTGCAACTCAGGGCGTTCTTTGCGCATCAGAGAAGCTGCATCAAGCATAAGCGGGAGATGTCTGTGCACTTCTTGTTGTCGTGAACCGGGAAGAATGGCAATTGTCTCACCCACAATTCCTTCGGAAGAAAATGTTTCTATTATGTCAAGAATCGGGTGTCCTACGAATTCTACTCTGATTTTCTCATTAGAGTAAAATTTCTCTTCAAACGGAAGAATAACAATCATTTTATCTACCAATCTGGCGATTTCTTTAATCCTTCCTTTTCCCCATGCCCATACCTGAGGACTAATGTAGTAAATAACTTTTACTCCCCTTTTTTTAGCGCGGGCGGCGAGACGGAGGTTAAAGCCAGGGTAATCAATGAGAATTACTCCATCAGGTTTCTCTATGTCAATAAGCTCTGAAAGACTCTGAAGGAGCCTCTTTAATCTCCTTATGTGAACTAATGCTTCAGTAAAACCGACTATGTCGGTGCCGGTAATATCAAAGAGAATATTAGCTCCGGCTTCTCTCATTCTTGGCCCTCCCATGCCTACGAGCTCAATGTTGGGAGATTGTTTTCGCAGTGCTGTTATTAAGCTGGCGGCGTGGATATCACCGGAGGGCTCTCCTGCAACAATCAAAAGCTTTAACATTTGTAACTACTCAGGTTGTCAGATTCACGTCACCATTCACCAGCCTTCAGCCTATTAACCTATTTTTTTTGCGCTTCGGTGAATTTTCCTGATAATGGTAAGAGCGAGAGCAAGATTTTTTTTTCCATCTTCTCCTGAAATGCGGGCAGGCTTTCCATCGCGGACAGAGCTCAGGAAATCGTGAAGCTGCAGGGCAAGTGGCTCTCGTTTTGGAGGAGAAATTTCCTCATGAACAATCCTCTTCCCTTTTTTCTGGTAAAGGTCTATCTTCTGGGTAATGTAATCTAAAGAGATATAACAATCATCCTGAAAAATACGGAGCTTGCGCATTCTTTCCTGACTAAGACGGCTGGAAGTAATATTGGCAACACACCCATTGTTAAAGATAATTCTGGCATTGGCAATGTCTTCATCTTGAGAAAGCACGGTAACCCCCATTGCCTCAATGCGTTTTGGAGTTGAGTTGACCAGATAAAGAATAATGTCTAAATCGTGAATCATTAAATCAAGCACGACGCCAACTTCAGTTCCTCTTGGTTGGTATGGGGCAAGGCGGTGGGCTTCAATAAAGCGGGGAGACTTGATCCATTTTTCCAGCTCCATAATGGCGCCATTGTACCTCTCTAAATGGCCAACCTGGAGGATAACTTTATTCTTCCGGGCAAGACGAATCAACTCGTCAGCCTCCATCGTGGTGCGGGTAATTGGCTTCTCCACGAGGACATTGATTCCCTGCTTCAGGAAGCCGCTAGCTATGAAATGATGAAGATGAGTGGGAACTGCAATGCTTACCGCTTCTACCTGTTGATAGAGAGCCTCACAGGAAGAGAAAGCATTAGTGTTCTGAGCATTTGCAATCTTTCTTGCCCTATGGATGTCAATATCAACGACACCGCATAGCTCTGCATCTTGTTTGGCGGCATAAATACGGGCATGCTCCTTCCCAAGATGCCCCACTCCAATAACGGCAACTTTAATCTTTTTCATATTTATTCATAAACAACAATGGAAATTCCTGCTTCATTGGCTATCTTAACAGCTTTTTCTTTGTCCAGAACAATCACTTTTTCCTTTTCTATTGCGAGGATGGCAGCTTTAACCTTGCGCATTAGCGTCAGCGTTTTGGCGCCTACTACGGGAATATCAAATCGCATATCTTGCCGGGACTTGCTCATTTTGACGATGACAGCTCCACTCTTTGCCAGAATAGCTCCCCGATGAATACAGCTATCGGTTCCTTCAATTGCCTCAATGGAGAGTATTATTCCATTTTTGATGAGTATGGTTTGCCCGATATCCAGCGGGCTGATTTCCCGCAAAATCTTGCGGCCAAGCTCAATGTCTTTTAGTTCTCTCTCGGTTGGTTTTCGCTTTGTGAGGACACCTGGTTGAGGTAGAAATGCGGAGAGATATTTGCGGCTGTCAATCAGCTCAATCCCTTCCCGGGATAATTCACTTGCTATGGCGCCAAGCACTGATTCGGTCTGCTTTATCTCTAATTGAGAAAGGAGGGAGTTAATCCTATCGTCAAAGTCCGCTCTATTCAGGAGAAGACTTTGCGGGACCACTCCTATCATTGCTACTAACGAGATCCCACAGGATTTGAAAAAACCTGCTATTTGCTCAAATTCCCCAACGCGCAGCCATTTTATCTCTTCAACCTCATTTTTTAGCTGCGGCGAAGCATATTCACTAATTGCTGCGGCAAATATTTTCGTCCCATTTTTATTTGCCTCTTTACTTAGCAGAAGAGGAAGCTTTCCACCACCGGCAATTAAACCAATTTTTTTCACTACCCTCTTGACCTGCCCATTCTTCCATTCGGAGTGTCTTTAATAAACCCAATAAGTTCTACAATCTCCGATGTTTTCTCTACCTCGCACTCTATCCTCTCAAGCGCCTGGGAGATATTGAGCTTTGAGCGATAGAGTAACTGGTAAGCTTTTTTTAAGATTGAAATCTGGGCGTCAGAGAATTTAGCTCTCTTTAAGCCAACAATATTTAGCCCTCTTATCTTTGTGGGGCGGCCATCGGCAAGCATAAATGGCGGCACATCCTTGACAACCTTGGAATAACCTCCAATGAAAGCCAATTTTCCCACCGTCACAAAGTGATGAATACCCACCATTCCTCCTATCCATGCCTCATCTCCAATCGTTACATGTCCTCCTAATGAGGTTAAATTAGTCATTCCAACAGAGTTTCCTATATGGCAATCATGGGCAATGTGAGAGGAGACCATTAAAAAGCAGTTACTTCCGATTGTTGTTTTTCCTATGCCACTGGCACTGCCGCGATGAATGGTAACATGCTCACGAATGGTATTGTTGTCTCCGATTTCAAGGAAGGTTTTCTCTCCATGAAATTTTAAATCTTGCGGCTCTGTTCCAATGACAGCTCCACTGAATATTTTATTATTTTTGCCGATTTTGGTTTCACCAGTGATGAAAACGTTGGCAGCAATAGTAGTGCCACTGCCAATAGAGACACCTTTCCCAATTGAACTGGCGGGCCCAACCTCAACATCGGGAGCCAGTCTTGCTTTAGGGTGAACAATTGCTAATGTATGTATTTTTGACTTAGGCATGTGACAAGGAAAACAGAAGCTCCGCCTCGGCGACGATTCTATTATCAACGCGGGCTATGGCAGCTACCTTTCCTGCCTCCTGACGAATTCTTTTGACTTCAATCTCCAGTCTCAATTGGTCGCCTGGAAAGACGGGGTGACGCAACTTAACTTTGTCAATGGCAGCGAGATAGGCTAATTTTCCACTGCCTTTCCACTTCTTAAGCATTAGAACACCGGCTGTCTGCGCCATTGCTTCAACAATTAATACTCCAGGCATAATTGGCTTATTGGGGAAATGCCCTGAAAAAAATGATTCATTAAAAGTAACGTTTTTGATGCCAACAATTGTTTTGTTCTCCACTATCTTAATAATTTTGTCAACAAAAAGGAAGGGATGTCGATGAGGAAGTATCTCCTGAATCTTCTCTATGTCTAATGTCTGATTATCAGGGGCATCCTCCTCAGCGAAATGCTTTTGTAGCTTCTGCATCAAGGCGATATTCAGGCGATGTCCTGACCTGGTGGCAAGAATATGAGCATTGAATGGTTGACCAAGAAGGAGATCTCCCATGAGGTCTAATATTTTATGCCGCACAAACTCATTGGCAAATCTCAATTCCCCATTTTTAATCTTATTTTCTCCGATGACAACTGTATTCCCATAATGCGCTCCCTTGCCGCATCCTTGTTTCATGAGCTCTTCAATCTCAGTCTCCATACAAAAAGTTCTTGCAGGAGAGAGTTCTTTTTCAAAGATTGCCCGAGTAATTGAAAATGAGGCGAACTGGGTTTTGATGAACGGGTGGTCATAATCAAGTATGAAAGAGATTTTGAGCTCATCAGCAGGGATGACAATAATGGAGGCGCCATCTTCTGAAATTGAGATTGACCGGGTGAAGGTTTTGCGCACCTTCTTTTCTTTCTGGTCCTGGATTCCTGCTTTTATGAGCATCTCTACAAATGGAGCAGCACTTCCGTCAACCTCGGGAATCTCATTGGCATTGACTTCAACAGTCAAGTTGTCTATGCCAAGCCCCATCAAGGCTGCCATAAGGTGCTCTACGGTGTGCACCTCGGCGTTACCTGCCCGCAGCGTTGTGCGTCGTGGAGCAGAAGTAACCGAAGAAATTTCTGCCTTAATTACCGGCTTTTGCGGAAGGTCAACTCTTACTAACTGGACACCACTAAACGGGGGAGCAGGCTTTAAGATAATGGTGGATTTAGCCCTGGTATGCAGCCCAATCCCGGAATAACTTACCTCTTCTTTAATCGTCCTCTGCTGTTCCATTACTCTGTCCCTTTCTAATAGCTCTCAGCTCTCAGCTTTCAGCCTTCCAATTTCCAATTTCCAATTTCTAATTTTCAATTAATTTTCAATGACCCAATTACCAATTACCAATTACCAATCACTGTATTTTGCATACTGAAATAAATTCAGCACAAGCTTTGCATTGTAATTTTGAATTTTGATTTTGTTTCGAGTTTCGAGTTTCGTATTTAGAGTTTCGCACTTTGTGCCTTTGTGCCTCTGTGCCTCTGTCCTTTATTCTTACCATCCCATTGTGAAATACAGTTCTCCTCTCTCGCGCTCAATTGAATATCCATAGTCAAGGCGAACCGGACCAATTGGCGTGTTCAACCCCAACCCTACTCCGATGCCTATGCCAGAGAAACTGCCGTGGTTCTCTGCCCTGAGATACCCGGCATCAAGAAAAGCAGCTAACCTTATATCCCGAACTAACGGATATGTAAGCTCAGCATTAAAGATAAGCATTTCATCCCCTCCCAATGGCTCTCCTGTGCCGTCCACAGGACCAAGGCCGCGTTCAGGATAACCGCGAACAGTATGAACGCCCCCGAGAAAGAAACGTTCAAAAAAAGGAGCATCATCAGTAACAAAACCGCCCCTGAGTCTCAGGTCAAGAACAAGCCGCTCCAATTCCTCAAAAGGAGTGAAAAACCATCTTGTCTCTCCAGTATATTTATTAAATTCAACATTACCCCCAAGCATTCCTCCGGCAATCTCAGCGGTGATGCTGCTGCGGTGACCACTGGTGGGGTGAACCGGCATGTTTCTCTGGTCATCAACAAGCCCGAGAATTAAGCTATTGGTAGTGAATGTTCCTTTTGTCGCCAGAATGTGTGGCGGCGCTCCGGCTTTTACATCAGCAATCGTTACATCCTCATGCTCATAGGCAACTGTTCCATAGAGGAACTCTCCAAGAGAGTGGCCAAGCCGCAACTGCCACCCTGCCCTCTCCTCTGTGTGAAATGTCCAGTCCCTCGTAGCGCTATGAATGTCAAACCCGAACAGCATCGGACGGTCAAACAGCCAGGGCTCGGTGAAGCTCAGGTTATAGCGAGTTCGCTTTCTTCCAATGTCTGCTTCTAACTTCATCCTTTGACCGCCACCGGTAAAGGTGGGGGGATTGGTAATGTCAAAATTATCTTGCGATACGCTGATCATTCCTCCAAGCCCGCCCCCCCCATAACTAATGCCGAAGAGAAGAGTTCCTGTTTTTCTCTCTTCAACTTCAAATATGAGATTTTTTCTGTCGGTGGCGCTGCCCTCAGTTGTCCACCAATTTACCATATAGAAAAAGCCTAAGCCATGAACTCTCAGGCGACTGCGCTCAACCTCACGCCGATTAAATACATCCCCGGGCTTAATGGTTAATTCCCGTCTTATGACATCGTCTCTTGTGGTCTTATTTCCCCTGATATCTATTTTTTCTACGTGGATGAGAGCTCCTTCGGTAATGTGATATATGATATTTACTTCTTTTCTTTCTTCATCCAGACGTATTTCTATTTCTGCCCTGGCAAATATATGACCATGTTCAGCATAACGACTCTCAATCCTTCCTCTGTCCCGAGATAGCCCGGCCGGGCTAAAAGTGTCGTTGGTGCGCAACTGAAGCAGGCCCATCAATTCTTCATCTGAGAACAGGAGATTTCCATAAATAGCAACCTCCCCGGTGCTAAATCTGTGGCCTTCCTCTACCTCTATGGTTAGGTATGCCCACCTTCCTTTATTCTCAAAACGAATTTCGGTGTCAACGATTCTTGCCTGCAGAAACCCCTCGTCCCTGTAAAGGGTAATAATTCTTAAGGAGTCATCATTAAACAGGTCATCTCTAAACACACCTGGCTGCAGGAACCGGTGAACCCGCGTTGCCATTACCCTCTTAATCTTTCTTTCTGAGACCAGCTCGTTTCCTTTAATCTCAATTTTCCTGACCCGCGCTGCTACCCCCTCATTGATGATGAAGTCAACGACAATCTCATCTGCTATTCTTCTCACATCAGTCTTGACTTCCACCAGGTGGTGTCCCTTCTCACGGTAGAGAGTAATAATTCTGTCTACATCTTCTTTCAAGAGTCGTTCGCTGAATATATCTCCGGTCTTTAATGTTAAAATCTCTCTTACGGAGCCTTTCCTGAGCGCTTTTGTCCCCTTCAGGTTAATTTCTCTGATAGCTGGTTTCTCAGTAACAATAAAGATGATTTTTCTTCCTTCTTCATAAGGAAGCTCCTCTATTTTTATGTCTCTGAAATAGCCAAGCGCAAAGAGCCTTCTAATGTCGTCGCGAATTATGGCAGGAGAGTGCTCTTCGCCCACTTTTGTCTTGAGTTGAGCTAAGATAATGAGGGTGGCTACGCGAACGTTGCCTCTTACTTCTATGGCGGTTACTATATTGCCTTCAACTGCGGCACTTGCTATAGGCACTATTCCTAATAATAGGGTAAAAGCTATAATGCTTGCTTTATTGACACGGGAATGAGCATTAATGAGATATGTTTGCATCACATCAGTTAAAATTAAAAGAGAGTTTCCCTTTTTCAACCTTTGCACAAATAGCTTTTCCTTTTTTAAGATTTCCCTTGAGCATTTCTTCAGCAAGAGGGTCCTCAACGTAGCGCTGAATTGCTCGTTTGAGCGGCCTTGCTCCAAAGGTGGGGTCGTATCCCTTGTCAATAAGAAAGTTCTTTGCATCTTTAGTAAGAGTAAGCTTGACTTCTTTTTCTTGCTGTAGGCGCGCCCGTACCTCATCAAGCATTAGCTCTACTATCTTCTCAAGTTCTTCTCTGGTTAGAGAGCGAAAGACAATCGTTTCGTCAACTCGATTCAAGAACTCGGGCCGAAACATCTTCTTCATCTCTCCCAGAAGCTCTCCCTTCATTGCCTCATAGGAGCCTTCTTCATCGTCCGATGAGCTAAATCCCATTGTCTTACCTAACTTAGGAGTACCTATGTTTGATGTCATAATAAGAACCGTATTCTTGAAATCAACCGTTCTGCCCAGGCTGTCTGTCATCCTTCCATCCTCCATCACCTGGAGCAGGATGTTAAATACATCAGGATGAGCCTTCTCAATTTCGTCAAGAAGAATTACTGAATAAGGGCGGCGCCTCACTTTTTCTGTCAATTGCCCACCTTCTTCATAGCCAACATATCCCGGGGGAGCACCAACCAGCCGTGAGACGGCAAATCGCTCCATGTATTCAGACATATCTAATCGAATCATTGCCTCCTCATTGCCAAACAGAAACTCGGCAAGTGTTCTGGCAAGCTCGGTTTTGCCCACTCCGGTGGGACCAAGAAAGACAAATGAGCCAATTGGTCGCTTGGGGTCCTTCAGGCCAGAGCGAGAGCGTTTGACTGCCCTGGTTAGAGCTGCCAATGCTTCATCCTGTCCAATTACTCTTTTATGGAGCTCTTCCTCCATTCTAAGTAATTTTTCCATCTCACTCTCTTTGAGCTGAGAGAGAGGAATACCGGTTATCTTAGCAACAACCTGGGTAACAATGGCTTCATCAACGATTGGCTCTTTCTTTTTTAATTTCTCCTTCCACCTGTCCTTAGTTGCCTCAAGTGTCTTTTGAAGATTTCGTTCACGATCGCGAAAAATTGCGGCACTCTCAAATTCCTGCGCCCTGATTGCAGCCTCCTTCTCTTTACGCGCGGCTTCTATTTTGCTCTCTACCTTCTTCAGATTTGGAGGAGTAGTGGTAGCTGAGAGCATTGCCCTTGCTCCTGCTTCATCAATGGCATCAATCGCCTTATCAGGAAGAAATCGCCCGCTGACGTAGCGGTCAGTGAGCCGTGTAGCAGTGACGAGGGCACGATCGGTAATTTTAACGTGATGATGCGCCTCGTATTTACTTCTAAGACCTTCCAATATTTCTATCGTTTCGGCGACACTTGGCGGATCAACGATTATCGTTTGAAACCTTCTCTCCAGGGCACTATCTTTTTCAATGTACTTTCGATATTCGTCAAGGGTAGTTGCCCCGATACACTGCATTTCTCCGCGTGCAAGCGCCGGCTTCATTATGTTTGAAGCATCAATTGCTCCCTCGGCAGCTCCTGCTCCTACCAATATATGAACCTCATCAATCAGGATAATTACATTCTTTGAACGACGTATTTCATCCATTGTCGCCTTTATTCTCTCCTCAAATTGACCGCGATATTTTGTTCCTGCTACCATCAAAGCCAGGTCAATGGCAACTATCCGCTTATTCATCAATACTTCAGGGATGTTGCCGGAGGCTATTTTTTGCGCGAGTCCTTCTACAATCGCCGTCTTGCCAACGCCAGCCTCGCCTAAGAGGACAGGATTATTCTTGGTGCGGCGACATAATATCTGAATTATTCTTTCAATCTCATCTTTGCGCCCAACGACAGGGTCTAATTTCTCCTCTCTTGCCAGCTCCGTCAAATCAGAGCCAAAGGCATCAAGGGCAGGTGTTCTGGTCTTTTTCCCTGAAGGGGCTTTGCCTCTGGTGGGCACTGCTCCTCCCAAAAGCTCCATCATTTTCTGCCTTACTTTATCTATGTCGGTCCCCACCTCTGACAGAACGCGTGCGGCAATCCCATCTTTCTCTCTGAGCAATCCCAGGAGAAGGTGCTCGGTTCCAATGTAATTGTGCCCTAAACTCTGTGCCTCCTCCATTGCCAGTTCCAACACCTCTTTTGCCCTTGGGGTAAATGGGATATCCCCCATTGTGACTGTTGACGGGCCAGGCTGGATTGCGCGCCTTACCTCCTTATCAAGGGAGGCAGGGTCAATCTCAAGGCTCCTTAAAATATCAATAGCCAGCCCATCTCCCATCTTGAGCAGACCAAGTAAAATGTGTTCTGTTCCAATATAGTCATGGTTCAATTTACTCGCTTCCTGACGTCCTAAAACAATAACCTGCCTTGCTCTTCCTGTAAATCTGTCAAACATTTTTTCTCCTGAAATTTATTTTTTTATCTTTTTTCTAATCAGTTCCGCTCTTTTTATGTCCCGCTCTACTGCTGTTAATGCTTTCCCGTTCAATTTCTGAAGATGGGCTGGCTGAATAGCAATAAGTAACTCATTTAGTATGTGATGGTCAAGGTTTTTTATAAAGTCCAGTTCAATTCCAAGGCGAAGAGTTGAAAGTAGCTTTATCGCCTCATTTGAGTCAATGCGACGGGCATAAGCGAGCGTTCCGTATGCCCTGAATACCCTGTCCTCAATCTGCTTTTTTCTCCTGGTAAGCAGGAACTGGCGGGCATTTTCTTCGTGTCCGATGATCTGATGAATTATCTGTTCAATATTACTGATGATTTCTTCTTCCGACTGTCCCAATGTAACCTGATTAGATATCTGAAAATAATCTCCTATTGGTTCGGTCCCTTCGCCATAAAATCCGCGGACTACGAAGCCAATCTTTGCCACTGCCTGAGATATTTTTTCAATCTGGCGCGTGATGACAAGAGAGGGGAGATGAAGCATTACTGAAGCGCGCATTCCGGTTCCAACATTTGTCGGGCAGGCGGTGAGGTAGCCAAATTCCTGAGAGAAAGCAAATCCGATTCGGTCAGCAAGTTCACCTTCAACTTTATTAACAATTCTCCATGCATCCATTAGCGCCAATCCCGATTGGATTGTCTGTAACCTGAGGTGGTCTTCTTCATTAATCATCAAGCTAATAGTTTCCATTTCGCTGATAATAGCTGCTCTTGCTCCCTCTCCTCCGGCAAGCTCATGGCTTATGAGATGTCTTTCAATGAGAAACTGGAGATCAAGGCGGCTCAGTTTGTCAATGTCTATCCACAAAGAATTTCGAAGTGAGTCTGTGCTTTTAATTACCGGACGCAGCAGAGAAATAATTTCGTTTCTCTTTTCCTCACTTGCTCTGGAGTTAAAAGTTGCTCCTATTAGGTTGCGCGCCAGCCGAATGCGACTGGAGATAACAATATCTGAGTGAGCTCCGGTTCCTTTTAGCCACTCACTGGTCTGGGTAATTAGATCATTGAGATTCATTGTCAGACTTCTCTGTTGCGGTAATGTTTTTTTCTATTTCTTTGATTTTGTCTCTGAGCCGCGCTGCTTCTTCAAATTTTTCCTCACTGATTGCTGTCTTAAGCTCCTGGCGCAGCCTGCTTAAATCCTTTCTAACATTGATAATCCCCTTGTGTGCAGAAGGGACATTTCCTACATGTTGGCTACTACCATGTACTCGCTTAAGAAGAGGGGTTATCTGCTCCTTAAATGTTTGGTAGCATTCGCTGCAGCCAAGCCGACCAAGTTTCTGGAAATTACTATGGCCAAACCCGCATTGAGCGCATTTTTCTGTCTGTTTTTCCGTAAAGACCTGTGATGCGTCAAATAGCCCGGAGAGAAACTCAGCAGTGAAAAAATGAGGCTTGCCCAGTGCCTCTTTTTGCTGAGCACACCACTCGCATAGATGCATCTCTCTGAGCTCCTCGTTAATTATCTCCGTATAGTGAACGGTGGCAGTGTTTTTGCCGCAGACTTCACATTTCATATTATAAATTACCCGAAAAATAGTTAATTGTTGAATCTTAAAAAAATTCTACCACTCTTCCAGGGCTCTTGTCAAGGGAGTCATCTGTCAGGGGGTGACCCCTCTATAAAAGAAAGGAATTGCTTGCCTTTCAGATAAGGTTTATGGCAGAATTAGTTCAGGGAACAAAGTGGTAACTAAAGCTGAATTCAGGTTTTAGCCCTGAATCAAGTTCAGGGTAGGATTTACCTGCCTGCCGCAGGCAGGGAGTTTGTAATTTGTAACTGGTGTAAAAATGAAAAAGAGAATTCTGACAGGGGATAGACCGACGGGAAAGTTGCATCTGGGGCATTTTGTGGGTTCGCTCTCTGAGCGGGTGAAACTACAGCATAAATATGAAGAATTTATTCTCATTGCCGACATTCAGGCACTTACTACTAATTTTAATAACCCTGAGAATCTTCGTCAGGATATAATTGAGGTAACAATGGATTATCTATCCTGTGGAATTGACCCCGAGGTAGTTACAATCTGTGTTCAGTCAATGATTCCAGAGCTTTCTGAATTAACGATGTATTTCTCCATGTTTACGACTGTAGCAAGTCTTCGGCGCAATCCTACTACAAAAGCGGAAGCAGAAGAGAAGCGGTATGGACAAAACATAATGCATGGTTTTCTTGGTTATCCTGTCTCCCAGGCGGCTGACATTGCCATCTTTCGCGCTCATCTGGTCCCGGTAGGGGAAGACCAGTTGCCTATCATTGAGCAGACAAGAGAAATTGTTCGCAAGTTCAATAACCTTTACGGCTCTGTTCTTATTGAGCCAAAGGCGCTGATCGGAGAGGTTGGAAGGCTTATTGGAATTGATGGTCAGACGAAGATGAGCAAGTCTCTCGGTAATGCCATCTACCTTTCAGATTCTTCCTCTGTGGTGGAGAGAAAAGTGCGCGGAATGTTTACTGACCCAACCAAGATTCACCTTGGAGACAAAGGTCATCCAGATAACTGTCCCGTCCATATCTATGCAGCCATTTTTAATGACGATAGAGGGGTTGTAGAAGAGACGCGTGAGGCTTGCCTTACGGGAAAGCTTGGTTGTGTAACTTGCAAAAAGAAACTTGCCGTTGCACTTAATAAGTTTCTTGAGCCAATCCGGGAGGAAAGAAAAAAATATGAAGGTTGCCCTGAATTTATTACAGAGATTCTTCTTCGGGGGACAAAAAAGGGAAGAGATGAGGCAGGAAAAACAATGAAGCACGTTCGTAAGGCAATGAAGATAGATTATTTTCGCCAATGAATTTAGGAGAGCTCCGCAACCAGATTGATAAGATAGATGCCAGGATTCTTGAGCTGCTCAATAAGAGAACTGAAGCCGCCGTTGAAATCGGAAGAATCAAGTTAAAAAAGAAGAAAAAGTATTATGTTCCAGGGAGAGAAAAAGAAATTTGCCAGCGTCTGCTTAAAAAAAACAAAGGACCTCTTTCGGATGAACTTGTAAAAGGCATCTATCAACAAATTATGTCTGCCTCGCTCTCGCTCCAGCAAGAGATAGTCAGCAAGCATAAAGAAAAAGGTACAAAGAAACAAAGGCACAAAGGCACAGAGGCACAGAGGCACAGAGGCATAAAGAAATGACAAATAGCAAATGGTGATGTGATAAGAGGATTATATGAGATGGATGAGTTGGTTAGAAGGGAAGTAAAAAACATTGAGCCTTATGAGCCTGGCAAGCCAATAGAGGAAGTGGAAAGGGAGCTGGGAATAAAGGCTGTGAAAATGGCATCAAATGAGAATGCCCTGGGACCATCCTTGCGGGCAGTGGCGGCGATAAAAAGCGCACTGGGCAAAATAAACCTTTACCCTGATGGGGGTGCTCATTATCTAAAAAATCTACTGGCAGAGCACCTGAAAGTAAGGAAAGAAAATGTCATTCTTGGCAATGGCTCCGATGAGATTATCAGAATAATTACGGAGACCTTCCTTAATGAAGACGAAGAGGTAGTATTTGCTGAACCGGGGTTTATTATTTATCGTCTGGCTGCAGTTGTAATGAGTGGAAAGTGCGTCTCGGTACCGCTTAAGAATTACACTCATGACCTTGAGGCAATGTCTCAGGCAATAAATGAGCGGACAAAGCTTATCTTTATTGCCAACCCAAATAATCCTACAGGAACGATGGTTAACGCAGACAAGGTTGCTTCATTTATGAAGAGGCTTCCTGAGAACGTAGTCGTCATTTTTGATGAGGCTTACTACGAGTACGTTGACTGCAATGATTTTCCTGAGACTATTGACTATGTAAAAAATGGAAGGAATGTGATTACACTGCGCACTTTTTCTAAGGTCTATGGATTGGCAGGCTTGAGAATAGGATATGGCATTGCGGGAGAGAAGTTCATCGGGGAAATGAACAGAGTGCGCCAGCCGTTTAATGTCAACTCTCTTGCTCAGGTAGCTGCCCGGGCAGCATTAGAAGATAAAGAGCATGTTAGAAAAAGCCGCCGCGCAAACAGTGAAGGAAAGGAATTTCTTTATCAGGAATTCACCCGAATGAAGATTACTTACGTTCCCTCGCAGGCTAATTTTGTTTTAGTTGATGTTGGGATGAATGCAGATAAAGCTACAGAGAGGTTGATTAAAGAAGGCATCATCGTTCGGTCAATGAGGATGTATAACCTGCCTAACTTTATCCGGGTAACGGTGGGGACCGAAGAGCAGAATGAGAAATTTATTAAAGCTCTAAGGAAAGTAGAAATGGTAGCCGCAGGCTTCAGCCTGCGAGAGAAAGAAAGCACAGATTGCCTCTAAATTCCTATAAGGGAAAAGTGAGGGTAAATTTTACTTTCTGCATTGAGGAAAAGAGAGTTCTTTTCACCGAGAGAATAATAGTTGAGAAGTTTTTAGAAATTCTGATAGAAGCAAAAAATAAATATGCCTGCAAGAATTGGGTATATATCTTCATGCCAGACCATTTACACCTGATTTTAGAGGGGAACTCTGAGGAAGCAGATTTATGGAAAACGGTGGTGTTATTCAAGCAAAAAACAGGTTTTTGGTTGTCAGGGAATGGAAGGGGGATGCAATGGCAGAAGGATTTTTACGACCATATCCATAGAAAAGACGAAGATTTAAAGAAACACATAATCTACATTCTGGATAATTCAGTAAGGAGAAGTTTAGTTGACAATTGGAAAGATTATCCTTTTAAGGGTTCGTTGGACTTTGATTTAGAAGAAATTATGACATAAACCGCAGGATAAATCCTGCGACTACCGATTTTTGACAATACCTGTTGGCAGGACAGGATAAATCCTGCGACTACCGATTTTTGACAATACCTGTTGGCACAATAGGAGGAAAATATGTTGGGTAAAAAGATAAGAATGGAAAGAATTTTTAATCGCGCCTCCGGGCGCACGGTAATTGTTCCCCTTGACCACGGAGTTACCGTTGGCCCTATTGAAGGGCTAATTAACCTTCGTGATACGGTTAACAAGGTTGCTGATGGAGGAGCTAATGCTGTTATTGGCCACCTTGGTCTGCCCCTCCATGGACACAGAGGGTATGGAAAGGACATCGGGCTGATTCTGCATCTTTCGGCAAGCACCGCCCTGAGCCCCGAGCCCAATAGCAAGGTGATTATTAATCCCGTTGAGACTGCTTTGAAAATTGGAGCAGATGGGGTGTCTATCCATGTTAATTTAGGGGCCGTTGATGAAAGAGAAATGTTGCGGGACTTTGGGTATATTTCCAACAGGTGCCTGGAATGGGGGATGCCCCTCCTGACTATGGTTTATACGAGGGGGCCCAAAATCAAGAACGAGTATGATAAGGAAGTGGTGAAGCATGCGGCCCGGGTAGGGGCGGAGTTAGGTGCCGATATAGTTAAGGTGAATTATACCGGGGATCCGAAAAGTTTCTCTGAGGTGATAGAGGGCTGTCCTATCCCTGTAGTCATCGCCGGAGGGGAAAAAGTGGAGACGGACGAGGACCTCCTTCAAATGGTGGAGGGCGCCCTAAAAGCAGGAGCAGCGGGAGTATCCATCGGCCGGAACGCTTTTCAGCACGAGGACCCCATAGCTATCGTTAGAGCTATTGGCAAAATGGTGCATGAAAACGCTTCTATTAAAGAGGCTATGAGGGAAGTGGAAAAATGAAAAAGGTCTGGATAAATTGTGCCCCCTGGAATAAAGAGGTGGCCGTTGTGGCCCTGGAGAGCGGAGCTGATGCTCTGCTGGTCCCTCGGGGATTTAAGGAGAAAGTCCAGGAGTTGGGGTTAATAAAAACGGTAGCTGAGGATGGGGATATAAAGTTAGGCAAGGAAGTCATTCAATTTGAGATAAGGGGAAAGGAAGATGAGGAAGAAGCGGTCAGATTAAGTAAGTCCCGGACTCTCATCTTGAAAATGAAAAATTGGACAATTATTCCCCTGGAAAACCTGCTTGCTCAGACGGAAGGCATTTTCGCAGAGGTCCGGAATGCCAAAGAAGCCCGGACGGCCCTGCAAATATTAGAGAAGGGCGTGGAGGGAATTTTCCTGAAGACGACCAACCTGAACGAAATTAAGAAGACGGTGGGCTTGGCCAAAAGAACGGAGGAAAAACTTAAACTGGAAGCAGCCCGGATAACCCGGGTGGAGCCTTTAGGCCTGGGAGACAGGGTCTGCATTGATACCTGCACCAATATGGGGCTCGGGGAAGGAATGCTCATCGGCAATTCCAGCAGCGCTTTTTTCCTTATTCACTCCGAGAGCGTGGAGAATCCTTATGTCGAACCCCGTCCCTTCCGGGTGAATGCCGGCCCGGTTCATGCCTATACTCTATTGCCGGGAGGGAGGACAAAGTACCTCTCGGAACTTAAATCCGGGGATGAGTCCTTAATCGTCAATCATAAAGGCCAGACCCAGGTGACCGTAGTGGGAAGGATAAAGGTGGAGAGAAGACCCTTGATGCTGGTAGAAGGTAATATCAAGAAGAAGAAAATATCTCTTATTCTCCAGAATGCGGAGACGATAAGATTGGTTAGCCCCGAGGGGAAACCCATCTCCGTGGTAGCCTTGAGGAAGGGCAGTGAGGTGCTCTCTTTTTCAGATGAGCCGGGGAGGCACTTCGGGATGAAGATTGAGGAAACTATAACTGAAAAATAAGGGAATTAACTTGAAAAGAATAGCTATAGTTGGTGTGGGCCTCATCGGCGGTTCGCTGGGACTGGCTCTTAAGAAACGGAATCTGATAAAGGAAGTGGTTGGGATTGGCCGTCGGCAGGAGTCTATAGACAAAGCCCTTCAGGCAGGAGCGGTGGACCGAGGGACCCTCAAATTGGAAGAAGGAGTCAAAGATGTTGATTTAGTGGTCATAGCTACTCCCGTGGGCTCAATTACCGAGATGATTAAGAGAACGATTATTGCCCTGCCCCAGAGAGCCATCATCACCGATGTGGGAAGCACCAAGGAGAAGATTGTTATTGAGGTTGATAGGATTATCCCGAAAAAAATCTCCTTCATAGGTGGACATCCACTGGCCGGCTCGGAGAAGAGTGGAGTGGAAGCGGCACGAGAAGACCTGTTTGTGGATAGTGTCTGCGTCCTCACGCCGGGTAAGACAACTTTACCCGGGGTGCTTGCGACAATCAGCTCCTTCTGGGAAAACGTAGGGGCAAGGGTTATAGTAATGAAACCGGAGGAGCACGATTTTCTCATTGCTGCTACCAGCCACCTCCCTCATCTCGTCTCTGCTGCCCTGGTGAGTCTGACGGGCAGACTGGAAGGGGAGAAGGAAGGGCTTCTACCTCTAATTGCAACGGGCTTCAAAGACACCACGCGCATTGCACTTTCCTCCCCTGAGGTGTGGAAGGATATTTATCTGACTAATGGAAAAAATATAATCAGTATGGTCGGAAGATTTCAGGAGCTCTTAGAAGAAATAAAAGGATACATATTAAAGGAAGAGGGTGCTCTTCTTCAGGAGGAACTTGATAGAGTTAGAGTATTCCGTGGCAGGTGTTAGGGGTGAATAAAAAATATTCTATTGGAATTGACCTGGGAGGGACAAATCTGCGCGCGGCGCTGATTAATTCACAGTGGAAGATAAAAGAAAGAATAGCACTGGCAACAAGTGGTATTCGCGAGGAGGCGCTAAAGCAGATTGAAGAAGTTATTGAGAAACTTAAGAAAAAAGAAGGAGACATTCTTGGCATCGGGATCGGCTCACCGGGCAATATTGATGTTGCAGAGGGCATAATCTATGATGCTCCCAACATTAAAGGATGGAATGATGTCCCTCTCAAGAGCTATGTAGAGGGGAAAGCAGGTCTCCCTGCCTTTATTGATAACGATGCTAATATGATGGCACTTGCTGAGAGTCGGCTCGGCGCAGGAGTAGGAGCAAAGAACATTGTCTGCCTTACTCTTGGCACTGGAGTTG
This sequence comes from candidate division NPL-UPA2 bacterium Unc8, assembly GCA_003574845.1. Classification (GTDB taxonomy): domain Bacteria; phylum NPL-UPA2; class NPL-UPA2; order NPL-UPA2; family NPL-UPA2; genus NPL-UPA2. Next base: position 5,677 of record NDHY01000001.1, on the reverse strand, counting down.
GCGGCGCTCTGATTGTCAATGGAAAGCTTTATCATGGAGCGGCACTGACTGCTGCAGAAATCGGACATATCCCGGTAAATATGAATGGTCCGCTCTGCAACTGTGGCGGTCGTGGCTGCCTTGAGAGATATGTAGGAAATAGATTTATTGTAGAAAGAGCGGTGGAGCGAATAGAGAGAGAAGGAGGGAGCCTCATTGTTGGGTTGGTGGGGGGTGATTTAGGAAAAGTTACTCCGGAGATTATCTCTCAAGCAGCACTGAAGGGCGATAAGCTCTCGGTTGAGATATGGAATGAGGTGGGAAGATACATCGGAGTGGCAATTGCCGGACTGGCAAATCTTCTCAATCCGGAAATTGTCATTATTGGCGGAGGGGTGGCTAACGCTGATTTTTTAGTGTTTGACGAAATCAAGGCAACGATAAAGAAGCGGGCGATGAGAATGCCTGCTAAGATGGTGAGAGTAGTTCCAGCAAAATTAGGTGGAGATGCCGGAATGATTGGGGCAGGAATCCTCGTATGGGAAAAGATGGTAGATAGGCTGTAGGCTAAAGGCTGAAGACAGAAAGGGTTCACGGTTGAAGGGTAATGATGAGAGAAATTTTGCTTTTGATGCTCGTTTCTCTTTTCATAACTCCTGCTCACGCAGAAGCAGCTCCTCATCTAATAATACATTCTGCGGCTTACATAGAGTATCTGGAGGAGGCACAACTCTTGCGGGCACAAGGGAACGTTGAGATTGAATATGGAGCAATGAGGTTCAGGGCTGATTATGTCAAAGTTGATTTTGCAGAAAGAGTGGCATCCGCTGAGGGGAATGTCACTGTTACCTGTCTTTGCCACCCACCCTGTTACAGGATTACAGCAGATAAGGTAAAAGTTCATCTTCAGGAGAGACTTCGGGCATATCACTCTATTTTCTGGGTAGGCAGCATCCCTATTTTTTACCTTCCAATTTATGAGACCTCACTACGTGATGAAGTCAGGTATCCCGATTATGGTGTTCCTCGCAGGCTTGTTGTGCGTCCCGGCTACGATGCGGGATGGTTTCTCTGGACATATTACAACTGGTATGTGAACCCGGAACTGCGCGGAAGATTTTATCTGGATCACTTTGAATATCTTGACACTGGAATCGGGTTTGATGTTGACTATCAGACCGGAGATGGAGAAGGGTTTTTCTATATTTACTCCACTTTAGCTGATGAAGAGCGTGCTCGCTGGAAACTTCACCTGCGGCACAGACAGGAGATAACAGAAGATACAGCAGGATTATTAAGCGTTGATAGTTTTAGCGATACCGATTTTAACATTGACTTTGAGAGTGAGGAAAGGTGGAAGCGCTTTACAAAGGAAGAGTTAGATGCTCAGAGGAGGGACCCTAAGGGCTCCTTTTCCCTCCTGCAGATAAAGCCAGATTATGCTCTTGAATTATATACGAGAATAAGGCTCAATGACTGGGTATCTCCCTTTACCGAGAGAATCCCGGAGCTTTCTTTTGACTTTTTCAGGCAGAGAGTTGGAAGGACACCATTCTTCTGGGATGTTGATGGCAATACAGCTCGTCTCCGCCATTTTCCTGATGAGGAAAGCGTTACCCAGGCTAACATCAATTTTGAGCTCTCCCGACCGGGCAGTATCGGGTGGCTTCGCTTTGAGCCGGCGCTAAGAACAAGAGGCTTCTGGTATAATCGTAACAGGCTTGACCAGAAAGCAGTATATATGGGAAATTATGAAGTAAGCCTGGGAGTGAACACAAGACTTTATAGTCCTCCTTTCAGATTTGGCTACCATATATTTGAACCCCGGCTGAGGTATTATTACTCTCCTCCGCCACCGGTCAGGAGAGATGACCTCTTTAAATTTGTTGATAAACTCCCGGATGGGAAAGACTTCTTTGACTTAGAGGTGGGCAACAGGTTCATCAGGTGGTTAGATGATGGGAGAAAAAAAGATTTTGCCGCTCTTAACTTAAGAACGCGTTTTTATCGTGACGGGAGAGAAAATTCCTGGGAGCCCTTAATTACTGAGCTAATTCTCCGGCCGGCAGATGGGGTAAGCTTCCAGGGCTGGACGAGGTATGACCTTAATGTCGGAAGATTAAAGAGCATTGAAGCAAGCCTCTACTATCAGATGGCCCCGGATTGGAAGGTAGCTCTTTCCGGCCGATATAACTGGATTGATGCCCGCTATGAGGAGTGGGAAGTAGGTTTTACCAGAAGGATTCACTGCTGGAAGATTCATTTTTCTCTCTGGAGTGAATTAGATAAGACAAGAGTATTTATTGGTTTTGAACTGGAGAATATCCTGGACCATCCAGTGAAGGCAGAGGCTCTAATAAGATAGGCACAGAGGCACAAGAGCTGATAGCTATTTAGCACGTTGTTTCTGAAGAAGGGGCAATAGCTCAGTTGGGAGAGCGCTGCGTTCGCATCGCAGAGGTCGGGGGTTCAAATCCCCCTTGCTCCAAAAACAAAGCACAGGAAAAGGTGTCAGGAACCTTTTTTTGCGATATGGTAGTTGTATGGGAAGAGCATTACGCATAGATATAAGCAACGAAATCTACCACGTTTTAAATCGTGCCAATGCTCGCATGACAATATTTGAGAAAGATAATGACTACCAAGCATTTGAAACAATAATAGAAGAAGCAAAAGATCATTATCCAATAAAAATATTTTCTTATCAAATAATGCCTAATCATTGGCATTTTTGTTTATGTCCACAAAACGATGGCGATATAACGAAGTTTATGCAGTGGTTAACGCTTACTCATGCTCAGCGCTGGCACGTTTCTCATTGTTCAATAGGTGCAGGTCATTTATATCAAGGTAGGTATAAATCATTTCTGGTTCAAAAAGACAATTATTTACTGCAACTTTGCCGTTATATTGAAAGTAATGCTTTGCGTACCAAACTAGTCCAAAAGGCGGAGGATTGGAGATGGTCCAGTCTTTGGCGAAGAGAACATGGAACCGACAAACAAAAAGAGCTTCTTTCTCCTTGGCCAATTGCGATCCCAGTTGATTATTTAGAGCAAGTAAATATACCCTTAACCAAAAAAGAGTTGGAGTATGTTAGGATATCAGTTGTAAAAAACCGTCCCTATGGCAAGGACAACTGGGTGGACGCAATAGTCAAAAAATTCGCTCTTGAAATAACCATAAGATACCGGGGTAGACCTAAAAAAGGTTCCTGACACCTTTTTCTGCTTCTTCGAGCGGCTGTCAAAAAGAGGAGGTTCAAAATGGAAAAGACAACCATTAATGAGCTGTTCTGGAATACCGTTGAGCAGCACCCGGAAATAGTTGCAGTTTGCTATCGGGATGGAGATAGCTTCGCAAAAATCACTTACCGGGAAGCTGGCGAGCGGGCTAAGACTTTGAGCCAGGGCTTATTATCCCTTGGATTGAATAAGGGGGATAAAGTCAGTCTGCTCAGTGAGACTCGCCAGGAATGGGGTCGGGCAGACCTTGCCATTCTCACCGCTGGCGGAGTTACCGTTACCATTTTCCCAACCCTGTCACCTAAGACAGTGCAGTATATTGCTAATCATTCCGACAGCAAGATGATTTTTGTGGAAAACCAGGAACAACTGGAGAAGGTTCTTTCGGTATGGGAGCAGCTTCCCCAACTAAAGCAGGTGATTGTATTTGAGCCGTTAAGGGCCAGGCCCCGGGCAAATATCCATACTCTGTCCGAGGTGATGGAGATAGGCAGGCAATTTGAAACCTCAAATCCTAATCGTTACGAAGAGGTCTGGCGCAGTGTTAAGCCGGAAGATTTGAGCAGTATTGTTTATACCAGCGGCACCACCGGCCCACCCAAAGGAGTTATGTTATCCCACTGGAATTGGTGCTTTTGTGCCAATTCATCAGCTCAGCTAATTGACCTCGCGCCCGGGGAACCGGCGCTTGGTTTTCTACCTATGGCTCATGTCTATGCGCGGATTGCTTACTTTGGAGCGCTTAAGTCTGCGGCAACGGTTTATATTAGCTCTCCCAAAGACCTTGCAGAGAACTTACCGAGAGTGAGACCTGTTACTTTTATTTCTGTCCCCCGTCTTTATAAGCGGTTCTATGACAGGATTATTGAGCGGCTTGAGAGCACCACTCCGCCACTGCGCAGAAAAATACGAAAGAAGATATTTTTCTGGGCTGCTGCAGTAGCCAGGGATATGGGGGAGGTCAAAAGCCGCTGGGAGAAGCCCTCATTGAAGTTGAAGCTAAAACATCGCCTGGCAAGTCCGGTCTACTGGGCAATTCGCAAAAAAGCAGGTATGGACCGTCTGAGATGGACAGTTTCCGCCGGCGCCGCACTTCGCAAAGAGCTTGCTTACTTTTTTAATGGGATAGGGCTCACGATTCTTGAAGGTTACGGAATGACGGAAAATACCGGCCCCGCTACTTTAAACCCGGTGGGGCGCTTTAAGCCAGGCACTGTAGGGCCCCCAGTTCCCGGAGTTATGGTGAAAATTGCTGAAGATGGAGAAATCCTGATTAAAGGCGACAATCTCATGCAGGGTTACTACAAAGACCCCGGGGCAACCAGGGATGCCTTTACCGAAGACGGCTGGTTAAAGACCGGGGACATCGGATTTTTTGACAAGGACAACTATCTGGTTTTCAAGGAACGGAAGAAACATCTTCTGGTTCTCTCTACCGGCAAGAATGTCGCGCCTTTGCCGATTGAAGAAAAGTTAAAGCATAGCCGCTGGGTAGAAGAAGCGATAGTAATCGGCGATGAGGAAAAATTCGTTGCTGCCCTGCTCCAGCCTTCCTATCAATTTTTACTTGAGCTTGCACGAGAGAGAAACATTGAATTCAGCGAGGAATTGACAAAGTTTGGGCTCAACCCTGCTGGAGAGGAGGTTCCAATTCAGGTTGACGAAAAACTTATTCACAATAATCTGATAATTGAAATATTTCAGAAAGTCATTGACCAGGCAAATCCCGCCTTTGATGATTATGAACAGGTAAAGGTGTTTCGTCTGCTTAAAAATGCCGTCCGCATAGAAACAGGCGAACTCACTCCCACCCTTAAGATAAAAAGGAGCGCAATTCGTGAAAAATATAAGGACCTCATCAGTGAGATTTATAGACCGAAGGCTGAAGGCTGTTAGACTACAGCCTAACAACCTGAGTAAATGTTATTTTATGTAACACTTTCAGGTAGATAGACTGGATTCAAGGGTTCACGGTTCACGGTCCACAGTTCAGGATTCTGACTTCTGACCCCCATTTACCAATCACCATTTTCATTGACAGGAGTGGGGAGGAAGTGGTATAGTTGAAATGGAGGTAAAAAACATGTCTGGTAAATTTACGGCAATAATCACGAGGGAAGAAAACTGGTATGTTGGTCATTGTGTGGAATTGGGAGTGGTCAGTCAGGGCAAGACGATTGAGCAAGCACAGGTGAACCTTAAGGAGGCAGTGGAACTTTACCTCGAAAGTTTCGGAACTGAGGACCTTCCTGAGAGTATCGGCGAGGTAGTCCTGTATCCCCTTGAGATAGCAGTCAGTGGCTAAACTTTCACTCTTATCCGGGAATAATCTCATCAAACTACTCAAAAGGGCAGGCTTTCAGGTTGTGCGGTAGAAAGGAAGTCATATCAGCCTACAGAATGAAAATTATAGAACAGTAGTTCCACTCCACGATGAACTGGCAAGAGGGACA